>JAVBRO010000040.1:0-28205 GCA_031547885.1 Rikenellaceae bacterium | reverse complement strand
ATGACGCTTAACCCCGTAATGAATTGTGGCACGCGATCCGCAATAAAAGCAGTTTTTTGTTCATATATTTTCAAATGCGATAAATATATGAAATATAATTATTTACACACCATCTCACCATCCCTTTTGCGTATTAAGCCGAATGTTACAAATTTTACGACCACTCGTACCTTTACAGGCGGATTTTTTGCGGCAATATCTTCCGCGACATAATATGGTGTTATATTTGCGGCCGGTACATTTCAACTTATGAACGACAGGACCAAAGGATATACGCTGGCGGCGATCGCCGCGGCGACATACGGCATGAATCCGCTGTTCGCGCTCCCGCTGCAACGTCATTGCGAACCCTGAAGGGGTGAAGCAATCCAGAATGATTCCGGGCGGACTGTTTCCGGGAGTTCCCTCACATTCGTTTGGGCAGTCCCTGCCGCTCCGCGGGGGCGCTGTCAAAAGAACAACAAACAATATCGCTACGCGATTACTTGAAAATCAAAAGGGTGCTTTCAAGTAAACTTGAGCACCCTTTTAAAATTTTCAACTGCCGAGGCAGCATTGTTTGTTGTTCTTTTGAGCTGTTTCCGGGACTTGAACCCGGGACCTCTTCCTTACCAAGGAAGTGCTCTACCACTGAGCTAAAACAGCATACCCTTTTTTCAGGTCGTGCAAAAGTATGAAAGAAATTTTAATTGTCCAAATCGATCATCCCCAAATCATCTATTTTTCGTATCTTTGTAGAACACTTTTTTACGAAACACTACCCTAAATATGAAGAAATTTTTATTTACGGCAGCGGCGCTTCTGGCGTTCGTGCATCTCGGGGCCCAGCAGACGCCCGACACTTTCAACCGCTACGGCCACAGGATCGTCAAAACCGGTGACGTCTGGCAGGTTGCAGATCCGTCCAGCCTGGATGATTTCACCTCACGCCCGGACACGATCCCCGGATTCAACGCCCCGTGGAAGTACGTGAACGACAAGATACAACCCCGCGACTACGGGAAATGCGTCACCCGCGAATTTATCTACAAGAGCTATCCGGGCTACGATCTGAAGCTATACATAGACATTCCCTCGGAACCCGCCGACGAACCGACGCCCTACGTGGTGCTTATCCACGGCGGCGGCTGGATCAGCGGCTCGCCCTCAAGCGCCAACAACAGCCGTATCGGCGCTTATCTGGCCGGCCAGGGTATCGCGACGGTGAGGGTGGCCTATTCTCTGGCGCCCTACGGCACGTTCCCCGACACGGTGGCCGACATACGCGATGCAGTGGCATTCGTCAAGGACCGCGCCTGGGAATTCAACATCGATCCCGACCGCCTGGGCTTCACGGGCAACTCGGCGGGGGGCACCCTGTGCGCCTATATGGCGATGACCTACCCGGGCACCAAAGCCGTAGCGAGCCTTTGCGGGGGCTATGAAATGCGCACCCATTTTGCGCGTCTCGACGGCAAGCGTCCGGCGGACAAACAGGCCATGCTGCAGGATTACTTTATCCTGGGTACCGATTCCCTCAATTTTGTAAAGTTCTCGCCCGTCAATAACATTCCGGCGGCGAAGGATATCCCGGCGGTACTGCTTCTCCACGGCACATTCGACAACATGGTGGTATACGGCCAGAGCGTCATTTTCCTGAACGCGCTGCTCGGGAAGGGGGCTGCTAAAGCCGAACTGCGCACGCTGCCTTACGTCCCGCACTCCCTTTTTTCCACCAATGTAGCGACACACGAGGACGATCTGATATACGTGGCCCGCTTCTTCAAAGAGAACCTTTAAGCGCCGGGACATCCCGGACAGACCCCGAAAATAAGGGTAATGGTGCAAAAAGTGGTTGGTAATCAGTCATTCCGAGGGAACTGCAAGGAACGAAGCAGGACGAGGAATCTACCTTATATTCAAACTATTTGGCAGATCCCTCACATGAGGTTCGGGATGACATTTCCTGCATTAGTAGAAACCGGTTTCTACCAATCTCTGTTTTATCGCTGTAATATGCAAATATTTTGTTAGTTACACCATATGCCACCAACATCTTTTTGCATCATTACAAAATAAGAAAGGGATGACCGCAGCGGCCATCCCTTTTCCGTTTCATATATCCCCGGGGATCAGATAATCCCCTGTTCGACCATGCTTTTTGCGACCTTCATGAAGCCGGCGACATTTGCGCCTTTCATATAGTTGATGTAGCCGGGTTCCTTTCCGTATTCTACACATGCGGCATGGATCGAAGTCATGATCTGGTGCAGTTTGGCATCGACTTCGGCTGCGGTCCAGTTCATCTTCATCGAGTTCTGCGTCATTTCGAGGCCCGATGTGGCGACGCCGCCCGCATTGACTGCCTTGCCCGGTCCGTATGGTATCTTCGCATGGATCAGGGCTTCGATGGCTTCGGGAGTACAGCCCATATTAGACACCTCGGCCACCACCGATACTTTATTGTCTATCAGTTGTTTCGCATCGCTGCCGTTAAGTTCGTTCTGCGTTGCGCATGGCATTGCGATATCGACCTTGACTTCCCACGGTTTCTTTCCGGCGTGGAATGTCGAACCGGGGAAACGTTCGGCGTAGGGAGCCACGACGTCGTTGTTCGAGGCACGCAGTTCGAGCATGTAGTCGATCTTTTCTTTGTTCAGCCCGGCGGGATCATGGATATAACCGTCGGGGCCCGAGATCGTCACCACTTTGGCGCCGAGTTCGGTAGCTTTGGATGCGGTGCCCCATGCCACGTTGCCGAAACCGGATATACCGACGACCTTTCCTTTTATCTCCTGGCCCATATCGGCGAGCATCCTCACGAGGAAGTATACGGCTCCGAAACCTGTGGCTTCGGGACGTATCAGCGAACCGCCGTAGGTCATTCCCTTTCCGGTCAGCACGCCGGTATTTTCGAGCGCCAGCTTGCGGTACATGCCGTAGAGGTAGCCTATTTCGCGGCCGCCCACTCCGATATCGCCTGCGGGGACGTCGGTTTCGGGCCCTATGTGCCTCCACAGTTCGACCATGAAAGCCTGGCAGAAGCGCATTATCTCGCGGTCGGATTTCCCTTTGGGGTCGAAGTCGGAACCGCCTTTCGCACCGCCCATGGGGAGCGTCGTGAGGGCGTTCTTAAAGGTCTGTTCGAAACCGAGGAATTTCAGTATGGAGAGGTTGACGCTGGGGTGGAAACGGAGTCCGCCCTTGTACGGCCCTATGGCGTTGTTGAACTGTATTCGGTAGCCGATATTGACCTGCGGCATGCCCTTATCGTCCATCCACACCACTTTGAAAGTAAAAATGCGGTCGGGCTCGACGATGCGTTCGGCGATCTTGTTGATTTCGAATTGCGGGTAGCGGTTATACACGTCCTGGACGGTCACGAGAACCTCTTTCACCGCCTGCAGGTATTCACTTTCGCCGGGATGCCTCATTTCGAGGTCGGCCATTAATTGCGATACGTTCATAATAAGATAGGGACTTTTAAGTTAATTGGCATTCAAACGAATTGTCAAAATTATTTAAAATATTTTAAAAACTACTACATTTTGGTCGTTTTTTTCTGCCTGCCAATGTTCTGCGCGCCTCTGGCATCTTACACTATTTCTTGTTTTTAACTTCGCCGGTTCCACATTATTTCTACCAAATCCTGATTTTCGCACAACTTAACGAGTTAAGCACAGGTATCACTTTCAAATTCTTAAATTCTTAAATTCCTAAATTTATGATTGTTTTTTCACGATGCCCTTGCTGTTCTGCCCGTCGATGAACACGTAGAGAGGTTCGGCGAACCGCACCACGCGCAGGAATTCCCCTTCGTACGCGGCTTCCATGGCGTCGAGGGCTTCTATATCGAAGGCGCCGTCGCCCATGAAAGGATTGATGGTGAGGTATCCCACCCCCAGCGAAGTGAGGTTCTGAAAGAAGTGGGTCCCCTGGCTCGGTTCGACGCGGAAGTTCTCCAGGCCGCATTCGACTATGACCTTGGCCTCGGAAATATGGTTCCATTTGACGGGAATGCCGAGCCACGGGTCGCTCGACCCCCAGCGTCCGGGTCCGATGAGAATGTACCCGCGCCCCTTTTTCTGCATATCGAGGTTTAGTACGAGCAGCTCCTCGGCGATGCGTTCGGTGTTGCGCTTGTCGAATTCGCCGAGTTTAACGTAGATAATATCGGTGATCCCCTGCATCGCCCCGACCCCGAGCGCGCTTTGGGCATATATGATCGCGTCTGTTTTGTCCACCAGGTCCCAGTCGATCGAGCGGTTCTTCTCGGCCTCGATTATCGGCCTGATCTGCAGGAAATTGAATATTTTCTGTTCATCGGCTGGAACGTCGAGGTTGACCGCGAACTCCATCTCCACGGGGTTGCGCATCTCCTTTTCGCCCATTTCGAGCAGGTCGCGGATGATGTCGGCTATTGGGAACGTGTCGTATTTCAGTATGTGCGAGAACGTTATGATCTTGCGCCCCTGTTCCTCGTTGCTGTCGACGATTATGCCGTTCTGCGGGTCCCATGTCGAGGCCACCATGTCCATATCGCGGAACTTCGCCATCTGCCCGAGATCGAATTTCCGGAGGTTTATCGCGTCGTCGGTCGATGTCTTGAAGGACTCGGGCCGCAGGTCGAGCGCGTACATCTCGCGCTGCGTGTCGCGCAGTGCGAGTTCCGGCGTCGAAAGCTGCAATATCTTCTTGGGATATTGCGGCGAGAAGCGCAGCACCTGCCCCCCTTCGACCACGATCTTTCCCAACCCTGTGGCCATTTTGACTATCCCTTCTTCCGGTTTTTCGTCGCCTATGGGATAGAAATTCAGCGAATTGGCGGTGCCCGACATGGTCGGAAAGAACCATCCGCTGTCTTCCGAGCCGCACACTTCCTGGATCACGACGGCCATCCGTTCGTCGCTGAAAAGGTTCTGCGTTGTGGCTATGTACGAACGGCTCGAGGCGAAATAGATCGAGGCGTAGACGCTTTTGATCGCCTTCGAGAGGAGGCGCAGCATGTAGTCGCGGTTCTCGACCAGCGGTATCATGTAGGTCGAATATACCCCCGCGAATGGCTGGAAGTATGAGTCCTCGAGTTTGGAGCTCGACCGCACGGCAAGAGGCGCTTTCGTGTATTTCAGGTATGCCCGGAGGTTTTCGACGAGGCTTTGCGGCAGCGACGAGGCTACGAATTCGGCCAGCAGATCCTCGTCCGAGAAGTCGGAGTTTATGACGTGCTGCAACCCGTTTATCTTGATAAATTCGTCGAAATAGTCGGTCGCGACGACCACGGTGCGGGGGATTGTGATGCGCACCCCCGGATATTTGTTGTAGAGCTTGTATTTGCGCAGCATGTGGTTCGCGAAGGCAAGTCCGCGCGCCTTCCCGCCGAGCGACCCTTCGCCGATGCGGGCGAACCACAGCGTTTCGTCGTACGATCCGGCCTCGAAATTGGCGACTATCCCCTGCCCCATCTGCATCCGGTATTCGTGGATAATGTCGTAGACGCATTTTCTCATGGCGTCCGTGGAGTCGAACTGTTCGGCATTTACTACGCGCAGGGCGTTGGCGATGGGGAAAAGTCCCCGCGAGAACATCCATTTCGAGATGCGGTCCCTGCCCGTATGGAACAGCAGCACATCCTCGGGTATCTCCATCACGGCGTACTGCATTTCGCGCAGGTCCTTGACTTTCGCCAGCACGATGCCCGTTTTGAGGTCCTTGAATACGAAATCGCCGAAAACGAACTCCTCGCTGATATATTCGGCCAGGTCTATGAGCAGCGTTTTCGAATATTTCAGCAGGAACCCCACGCCGAGTTCTTCGGCGACGGCCTTCATGCTCTGCTGCGACGACTGGAACAGGAACGGCATCTGGGGTTTGTCCTTCCGGATCAGCTTGCACAGATCGACTCCTGCGTCGAGCTTTTCGTCCTCGGCCTTGTCATACTTGTTTATCACGAACCCGATGTCGGAGATGACCCCGAGCATATTGTCCTTGTACTTTTCATAATACTCGACCGCTTCGGTGTAATTGGTGGCGAAAAGGATCTTTGGCCGCGCCCTTTTGCGCATTATCTCCTGCTGTTCGTTGAGCGCGTCGTTGAGGAATTCGCTGTTCTGCTGGATTACGAGTTTATAGAGGGCGGGCAGGTACGTCGAATAGTAGCGTATCGAGTCCTCGACGAGCAGTATCGACTGCACGCCGACGTCCAGCACGTCGTTGTCGACATTCATGCGGTCCTCGATGGTCTTTATGATGGCTATGATAAGGTCGGCGTTCCCCTGCCAGTAAAAAATATAGTCGATGCCGGTGCGGTCGTGGCTCTCGATCCGTTTTTTCATATCCTTCGAGAAGTTGGCCAGCAGTACCACGGGGATATCCGGGTGTTTGCTTTTGAGTATTTTGGCAAAACTGAAAACGTCGAGTTCTCCGATGTTGTACATCGCGATTATAAGGTCGAATCCCTTCTCTTTCCGGAGCATTTCGAGAGCTTCCGGCGCCGAGTTGACGCGGGTAAACGAAGGCGGATTGCTCAGGTTGAGGTCGGTGTATTCCTGGTTTATTCGCGTATCGATTCGTCCGTCCTCTTCCAGAATAAAACCGTCGTAGCTGCTGCACACGAGCAATATTTTTTTGATGCGTTTCTGCATCAGGTGCTGGTAATCAGTCACCGAGAATTGTTCGGACGGTAAGCACTGCCTCTTCATCGTATCATTTTAAGTATTTATTCTTATGCAAATATAGCGAAAGCCGAGCGCAAAGCCGGGTTTACCTGAGCTATGCCGAGGCGCATCCTAATATTGTGCAACCAAAGTTGCACAAAAATAAGAAATGTTTCGCTATCTTTGTTACTTCAACACACGACTCTCACGACACAAAACATGAAATACACTCTTGAGGAAGTTATCTCGAAAGCCCAGCAGAAGGAGTTCATAGACCTGCCCAGGCGGCTCTACCGCAATAACCGCAACTGGGTCTGCCCTTTCGACGGCGACATAGAGAAGGTTTTCGACACCGCAAAAAATAAGAAGTTCCTCGACGGCGAGGCCATCCGCTGGATCGCCCGCGACGGGGACGGCAAAGTTGTCGGACGCATCGCGGCTTTCTACAACCGCGAGGACGCGGCGATCGAGGAACAGCCCACCGGGGGCTGTGGTTTTTTCGAAGCCGTCGACGACCAGGAACTTGCCGACATGCTTTTCGACGCCTCGCGCGAATGGCTCCGGGGCAAGGGGATGGAGGCTATGGACGGCCCGATAAACTTCGGCTCCCGCGAATCGTGGTGGGGCCTGCTTACGGAAGGTTTCGAGTTCCAGCCTCTTTACGAGAATCCTTACAACCCGTCCTATTATATTCCGCTGTTCGAGAATTACGGGTTCAAAAATTACTTCAACCAGTACACCTATAACCGCAAGATGAAGGCGGGTATCTTCAACCAGTCGGTTTACGACCGCGTGAAAAGGCTTGAAGAGTCGCCGGGGTACCGTTTCGAGCACATCGACATCAAGAACCTTCCCCAGGTCGCCGAGGATTTCCGCATGATCTACAACAAGGCGTGGGCCCACCATTCGGGCGTCAAGCCGATGGAGAAAGAGGACGCCCAGAAGATGATGCAGAACATGAAGCCTATCATCGACGAGCGGCTGATCTACATGGCATATTTCAACGACGAGCCGGTGGGTTTCTTCATCATGGTTCCCGACCTCAACCGCGTCATCGGCCGTTTCCACGGAAAATTGAACCTCATCAACAAAATACGCCTTTGGGGCATGCTCAAACTGACCCACAAGGCCGACCGCATTTTCGCCATCATTTTCGGCGTGACCCCCGAGATGCACGGCAAGGGTATCGAGTCGGGCATCATCCACGAGTTCGAGAACGAGGTCGACAAGGGGATGCACTACAAGAGCCTCGAGTTGGCGTGGGTGGGCGATTTCAACCCCATCATGATGCGCATGGTCGAGAACTACGTCTGCGCCACCAAGCACAAGACCCACGTGACCTACCGTTATCTTTTCGACCGCACGAAAGAGTTCAAGCGCGCCCCCCGCATCGGAGTCAAAAAACAGAATTAGCCGGAACGCCGGCAGGCGGCAACGGCCGCAGCGGATTTGATGATAAAGGTGGCCATAAATCTCAAACTTCCGGCACAGCGCCACCGTCATCCCGAGCGAGGCAGATCAAATAAGGCTGTAATTAATTGAAAGTTACTATCTGCCGACGAGGGAACTACCTTATAATTAAACCGGCTTCCTCTCACCGTCATTGCGAGCGCAGCGAAGCAATCCAGTCATAATAACCTACTTCCAGTCATATAAACTTATTCCTATGAAAATCACTCCTTTTACAAAATATCATATTGCGAACGGCGCCCGGATGGCCGAATTCGCCGGTTACAACATGCCCATCGAGTTCTCGGGCATCAACGACGAACACATGGCGGTGCGCAGCGGCGCGGGCGTTTTCGACGTCAGCCACATGGGCGAGATCTGGGTCAAGGGGCCGGGTGCGCTGTCGTTCCTGCAGCAGGTCACGACCAACGACGCCTCGAAACTGACCGACGGCAAGGCGCAGTACTCGGCTCTCCCGAACGGCAAAGGGGGCCTTGTGGACGACATCCTGATCTACAAAATAAACGACGAGACATACCTTATGGTGGTCAACGCCTCCAATATAGAAAAGGATTGGGCGCACCTCTGCCGCGAGAGTGAAAAGTTCAGTGCCACGCCGTGCAAAAAGTTCGAGCTTTACAACGCCTCGGACGAGATCTGCCAGCTGGCGGTCCAGGGCCCCCTGGCGATGAAGATAGTTCAGAAAATGTGCCCGGAACCCGTCGAGGATATGCCCTACTACACATTCGTCAAGACCGAGGTGGCGGGAATAAAGGGCGCGATACTTTCGGCGACGGGCTACACCGGCTCGGGCGGCTGCGAGATCTATGTGGCGAACACGGACGCCGACCGGCTGTGGAAAGCGCTTTGGGAAGCGGGCGAAGAGTACGGGCTGAAGAACATCGGCCTGGGCGCGCGCGACACCCTGCGTCTCGAAAAAGGATTCTCGCTCTACGGCAACGACATTGACGACACGACTTCGCCGATGGAGGCCGGCTTGGGCTGGATTACTAAATTCAACGAAGAGAAGGGCGACTTCATCGACCGCGCGCTTTTCGAGAAGCAGAAGAACGAGGGAGTGGAGCGCAAGCTGGTCGGCTTCAAACTGACCGAACGGGGCATTCCGCGCCACGACTACCCTTTGGCCGACGCCTCCGGTAATATTATAGGTAAAGTGACTTCGGGCACGATGTCGCCGATGCTTAAAGAGGGCATTGGGATGGGCTACGTGAAGCCCGGATTCGCCGCCCCCGGCACCGAGATCGCCGTCATTATACGTGAAAAGCCCGTAAAGGCCGTCATCGTCAAGCCCCCCTTCATATAAATTGACAATGGAGGACAATTGATAATAAAAAATTTCCACTTTTCAAAAATCGTGGGCGCAGGCGCAGACTAAAATGGGATTCAACCATGTGCGATAGCTCCGCGTTAGCTCAAGGTTGTACCATTTTAGACAAGCCGGAGTAGATTTTTGGAAGGTGGGCCGGTTTTTGTTTCTTTTTGCCGGCCAAAAAGAAATTAAGGAAAATCATCCTTTATTATAATATGATAGTTTCCTCGTCGCCGAATGTAAACTCCTTATAACTTTGCATTCCGAAAATTTCGGCTCACTCGGAATGACACATATAACAGACAGCCCGCTTTTCGGCGGGCTGTCTCATTTTCAATTTTTAATTTTCAACTGCGGTAATCACAAGTTCCTTCCCTTTTTTCAGGGCCTCATGCGTTACATGGTACCCGTCGATCTTCTCGCCGCCGTAGGTTATCGAGGCGATCTTCGGTCCCGACCCCTCGCGCCGTATTGTGAAAGTGGCTTCCGGCAGGTCGAACTCGACCTTGTCGAATATCGGCACGGTAACTATGTATTCGGGATCGGCGGGCGACAGGGTATAGAGCCCCAGGGCGTTGAAAACATACCACGACGACATTTCGCCAGCATCGTCCATACCGCAGTATGAGAGATTTTCCCGTCCCATGTCGTAGAAGTTTTCCAGAATGTAATCGATGACTTTCTGCCCCTTTTCCTGTTTGCCTACATAGTAATACATGTAGGGGAATCCGTGGTCGGGCTGGTTTCCGTGGCAGTACTGCCCGATGAACCCGGTCAGATTGTGCGCCTCGTAGCCTCTCCACGGCTCGGTGAAGAGCGAGTCGAGCTTGGCTTCGGCGGCCTCTTTGTTCGGATAGAGCGCGATCATCCCTTCCGGGTCGTGCGGAGCATAGAAAATAGACTGCCATGCGTTGGCTTCGCGGTACATATAGGCGTAATAGGGGAAATAGGGGTCGAACGGCTCCACCCAGCTGCCGTCCTCGAACCGCCCCTGCATGAATCCGTTGGCCGGGTTGAACAGGTTCTTGTAGTTCGACGTGCGTGCCATCAGCATATCGTGGTCGGCTGTGTGGCCGAGTGCCTTGGCGAGAATGGCCGTTGCGTAGTCGTCGTACGAGTACTCCTGCGTCTTGGTGACGGCGGCCTTGCGTTCGTCGTTTAGCACGAACGGGGGATCCATCACCTCTTCCCATATCCATCCGCGCTCGATGTATTCGTCGAGGTAGGCCCTTCCGCCCCGGCGCGTGCCGTCTATCGTCGCATTGTTCATCAGCAGTTTGTAGGCTCGATCGATATCGTAGCCTTCAGTGAGTCCGCGCAGGTAAGTCCCTGCGACGAATACCGATGCGTGGTCTCCGTGGAAGTACGACGGCATGAAGCCGGTCTGCTCGCCGCGGTAGGTTATCGAATTTATCACGTCCACCGTCACATCCGGGGCAAGCATCCCGAGGAGTATCAGCTTGTTGCGGTGGTCGTCCCAGAACGCGGGGCCTGCATAGAAGCGGAAACCGGTGTTTTCGGTAACGCGCTCCCAGGTCGGGCGTCCGTCGGGGCCGGGTTCGCCTCG
Organism: Rikenellaceae bacterium; assembly: GCA_031547885.1. GTDB lineage: Bacteria > Bacteroidota > Bacteroidia > Bacteroidales > Rikenellaceae > UBA940. The sequence goes on along the minus strand of JAVBRO010000040.1, from coordinate 17,227 downwards.
GCGTGCGGAGGCGAAATCGCCGTTCACATCGCTGCGCAGCGCAGGCCACAGAAACGCCCGGTAAAGCGTCGAATAGAACAGCCCTTTCTGCCGTTCGGTGCCGCCCGTCACCCTGATCTTGGAGAGATGGGTTTCCCAGGTATAATCGGCCTCGCGGCGCACCTGTGCGAAACTCTTGCCGAGCATTTCGGCCTCGAGGTTCGCTTTCGCATTTTCGATGCTGACGAACGAAAAGCCGATCTGAAGTTCGAGCGGTCCGCGACCATCCTCGAAACTGATTATGGATAGCTGCCTTCCGCCCTCTTCGCCCATGCGTTCGATACCGCTTATATTATGGTTGACCACGGCGTAGAAATGGATCCTGTCGCCGCCCTGCTGGAATCCCGAAAAAACATTGCCGCCCACTTTTTCGATATCCCATTCGCGGATGCGGTCGTTGGCTTTCTGCAGGTCGGCAAGGATGCGCAGCGCGGCGCCTTTCGGGAAGGTGTATTTATGGAACGCGCAGCGCAGCGTCGAGGTCACTTCGGCGTCGATGCCCGAACGCTCCAGATATACCTTATAATACCCCGGCGCGGCCGTTTCTTTGTCGTGGCTGAACGGAGTGGCGTAATCGTCGGGTGTCACTTCGCCGGTGAACGCGATGATGGGAACATGGTTAAGGTTCCAGTGCCCCATGTTGGTATGCGAAAAGGCGTATATCACGGTATCTTCGTACTGGTATCCGGCTCCGCTCCCGAACAGTGTGACGGGGCTGACCTGGACCATTGCGTTGGGCAGCGAAGAACCGGGATAGACTTCGGCGCCCCATGCGCGGTGGGTAGGTTCATATTGGAGGTCTGCAGGATCCCACAGCGTGGCTGTACCAAGCAGGGGGTTGACGTAACCCGTGAGTTTTTTCTTCGGAGCGCAAGCCAGCGCGGAGAGCGCCAAAACGGCCAGCATGGCATAAGCAAATGATTTTTTCATCGCAGCGGTAGTTTTGAGATTATATACACAAATATATATATAATGTACGGAGCCTCAAACGCACACCGGATGGTTGTCACATATCAGAACTGAATAGTCCGCTTTTTAGATTTTCGACGCTTCGATCTCGCCCGACCCGAGGTCGAGCCTTATTGCTACGAACAGCAGGATGGTGAACGCCAGGAACGACGACCCCCCGTAACTGAAGAAAGGCAGCGGTATTCCGATGACTGGGACCAGTCCGATGGTCATGCCTACGTTTATGAGGACGTGCAGGAAGAATATCCCCGCCACGCAGTAGCAGTATATGCGCCCGAACGGTTCCGACTGCCGTTCGCCCATCCTGATGAGCCGCATTATCAGCACGCAGAAGAGGGCCAGCACCACGATCGATCCCACGAATCCCCACTCCTCGCCCACTGTGCAGAATATGAAGTCTGTGCTCTGCTCGGGTACGAAATTGAACTTTGTCTGCGTCCCCTCGAGGAAACCCTTTCCGAAGAATCCGCCCGAACCGATGGCGATCTTCGACTGGTTGACGTTGTAGCCCCATCCCTGGCTGTCGGACTCTATGCCGAGCGTGTCGAGGATCCGTTTCTGCTGGTGCAGGTCGAGATTGTCGAAGACGACGTCGGCGGCCGACACGAAGGCCAGAGATGCTACGAACAGGCATAGGTATATCCAGAACCCGCGCAGCCGTTTGCCGAAAGCGATCATCCCTGCCACGGGCAGCGACAGCAGCGACGTACCGAGCAGTATGTAGTAATAACCCGCCTCTCTCTCCAGTAGATATTTAATCCCGAACCATGCGAGTATCGAGACCAGCGCTACCGAGGCCAGCCATACGGCCGCCCCTCTCCACGCCCTGTACTGCAGGGCGAATCCGGCGGCGCACCCCGCGAGTATCATTATAAGCAAACCTATATCCGTGATCCAGAACGACCCGAAGAAGAGCACGAGGATAATTCCGAGAACGATAAATATCCACCGGTTCAGCCCCTCGCGGTAGAGCATGAACAGGAACGAGGCGTAGACCACGGCCGATCCAACGTCGTGCTGCAGCACCATCACCCCGATCGGCAGCGCCATGATGATCCCGACCCGGAAAAGGTTTTTGAAACGGTGTATCGAGAATGTGAAATTGCTCATGTATCGGGCCAGCGCGAGCGACACTGCGAACTTCATGAACTCGGTCGGCTGGATCGCGACGGGTCCGAACACCAGCCACGCCCTGGCTCCCTTTATCTCCGGACTGAACACCAGCGTCGAGAGCATCAGCACCAGCACCGCCGCGTAGATCGGATATGCCAGAATATGGTAATACTTATCGTCGACGAGCATTATCACCAGCGCGACGACCATCGACACCCCGATCCACACCATCTGCTTGCCGTAATTGAGGCTCATATCGAACATCTGGGTATGTGTATCGTCATTGAGCGCGGCATATAGGTTCAACCATCCCAGCACGACGAGGGCGAGGTAGACCCCTACGGTCCCCCAGTCTATCTTCCCGTGCAGGATCGACGTCCCTTTGTTAACGCCTGTTGTCATAGTGCGGATACGAGATTTGCATATTCTTCACGTACTCGACCAGATACGGGCGCGTGATGGTGTCGGTGAGGTACTTTTCCATGATGAGCGACCCGATGGGCACGGCTGCTGTCGAACCGAACCCGGCGTTCTCGATATAGACGGCGATCGCTATTTTCGGATCGTCCTTCGGCGCGAATCCGAGGAATATCGAGTGGTCTTTGTAGCGGTTCTGCGCCGTCCCGGTCTTGCCGCAGATATCGAGCCCCGGCACATAGCCGTTGCGGTACACCGTACCTCCCTCCTGATGGGCGGCCATGTACATACCTTCCACGATCGGCGTGAAATGTTCACGGCTGACCTTGGTGTAATGCGGCTCGTAGAATTTCGGGTCCATCTCTGCATCCTCTATCTGCTTGATGACGTGCGGGATGTAGTAATGTCCGCGGTTGGCTATCGTGGCGGCCAGGTTGGCCATCTGCAGCGGGCTTACGCCGAGTTCACCCTGCCCTATCGCCAGCGAAATGACAGTGAGCGAGTTCCAGCTTCCGCGGTATAATTTGCTGTAAAATTCCGAAGTGGGGACGTTGCCCTTGTATTCGGACGTGAAGTCGGAGCCGAGTTTCCGCCCGAATCCGAAACTGCGCACATACTCTTCCCATACGTCGTATCCGCCTTTGGTTATCCCGCCGTTCTTGGGATTGTCCATGACATTGCGGATCACGTAGCAGAAGTACGCGTTGCACGACGTCATGATGGCCTGTCTCAGGTCTACCGGAGAAAAGTGCGAGTGGCACGCCACCCCGCGTCCGACCTTGTAGCCCATGTGGCATTCGTACCTGTAGCTCGGTTTCAGCACCCCTTCCTCGAGTCCGATCAACCCATTGACCATTTTGAAGGTCGACCCCGGGGGATAAGGCGACATCACCGCGCGGTTGAACATCGGCCGGCGGTTGTCGTTGAACAGCTTGGCGATGTTGTTGTTGCGCTGGCGTCCTATCAGTTCGTCGGGATCGTAGGTGGGGCTGCTCGCCATTATGAGTATTTCGCCGGTCGAAGGTTCTATTGCGACGATGGCGCCGACCTTGCCGCGCAGGAGCTCCTCGCCTAAAGCCTGCAGCGCGGCGTCGAGCGAACTGACGAGCGATTTCCCGGCGACGGGCAGCGTGTCGTACATCCCGTCGCGGTACGACCCTTTCACGATGCCGTGGACGTCGACGAGGTTTATGCGCACTCCTTTTTCGCCACGCAGGTATTTTTCATACTCCGCCTCGATGCCGGTTTTGCCGATATAGTCGCCGCTGCGGTAATACCAGTCGTTATCCAGGTCCGACTGGCTGACCTCGCTGACGTAACCCAGCAGGTTGCCGGCGATCTTGCGCGGATACGAGCGCACGGTACGGTAAACGGTGTAGAGACCGGGGACGTTGAGTTCGTCGAGCATCAGTTTGACCTCTTTGGAGAGCTGCGGGACGACCACCGAGGGCTTACGCCACGAATAGTTTGTTGCCTTTTGTATCTGGGCGCGCATGCGGGGCAGGGTTACGTCGACTATGCGGCACAGCAGCAGCGTGTCGAACGCCTTGAGATCGCGCGGCACCACCATCAGGTCGTAGGATTCCCTGCTCTGGATTATGTATTCGCCGTTGCGGTCGAAGACTTCGCCGCGCGGTGGGTACAACACCTCGTGTCGCAGGACGTTGTTCGCCGACATCTCCTTGTAGGATTTATCCACCACCTGTATCTGAAAAAGCCTCGCGGCCAGCACTACGAAGACCACGATGACGAATACCTGCAGGATTTTAAGCCGGGCGAACGGGTTCATGTGCGTCAGGCTTTTTTACGGGTTCTGATTGTGAAAAGGAGCGATATGAGCCAGACGAAGAGCAGGGTCACCGCCCCGCTGACGACTGTTTTCAGTATGACTATATAGAAATATTTCCATGTAAGCGCTTCGAGCGTGAAGTAGAGCAGGCAGTGGACAGCCACCATGACCGAGACGTAGCGCATAAATTTTTCCGCACCGAGCGACTTCACCGACGGCATCGCGCCCTCTTCCGTATATTCTCCGCCCAGCGTGAACCTCATAACGAACTGCCGTATGTATGCGGTGAAGAGCGTCACCACGGTGTGGAGTCCGCCCGTTCCCGAGAAGAAGTCCATCGTTACACCCAGCAGCAACCCCAGCAGCAGCAGCACTACCACTGGCCGCGTGTTCATGGGTAGCAGTATGATGAACGCGGCATATACCAGCGGGCTCATGTACATCCACACGTGCATGGGATTGAACACGAACAACTGCAGCATCACCGCCGTCAGAAAAAGAGCCGCATATATCATTGCCTTTCTCATCGTCTCCTATGGATTAACCGTGCCCAGCACATCTTCTTCGAGCCTTATGCGTTCGTAGGCTTCGGGGTTTTTGATCAGCAGCACGTCGCGCAGTGCGGATATGTCGGCCCCGAGGCGCACGTCTATCACATATGAAGCGGTCGATTCGTCCACCGTGAAATCATCCACCGTCCCTATGAGTATCCCCTCGGGAAAATAGAACGAGTAGCTTGTGGTGACTATCGTGTCTCCCTGCGCTATTTCGGCATATTTCGGGACTTCGCTCAGCTTCACGTAGCGCGTGCTTCGGGCGGGCCAGGTGATCGAGCCGAAGTGGTCGGTTCCCTTCAGGCTCCCGCTTGCCCGGAACCCGGTATTGAGTGCCGAAACGCATACGGCGTTCCTTTCCGAGGCGCTTTCGACGTAGCCGACCATGCATCCATCGAGCGAGACGACGGCCATCCCTTTTTCGACTCCGTCGCGCGCCCCCTTGTTTACCATGATATAGTTTTCGCGGCGGCCGGTCGAGTTGCGCACCACCCGCGCGGCAACGTATTCGTACGGGAATTCCGCCGACGCCGTGATCGCTGCGAGCTGCTCGTCGGAGTAGTGTTCGCGGTATGCGGCAAGTTCGTTCTCGAGCTCCTCGACGCGCGTTTCGAGCAGGCGGTTGGTCTTTTTCAGGCTCCAGAAGTGCTGGACCCCGGCGATACCCTTGTAGACCCCGCCGACGGCCTTATTCGACGCCGTCAGCATTCGCGCCTTGGTGTAGGTGGTGGAGTTGGCATAGAAATGCACTGCAAACCCTTCCAGGATCAGAAAGATAAGCAGCACGTATATCCTGCGTATAAACAGAAGCAGCCTGTACATAGCGTGGCAAAAAGGCTAATTTCCACTTACGCAAAAGCCTCCGGCTTTTGCAATCTGCGGTTGCCGGACCGCAACCCTACCGCGTTAAGAATGAGAATCGGTGTATATTTTTAAGGGCGATCCCGGTACCGCGCGCGACGGCCCTGAGCGGGTCTTCGGCTACGACAAACGGTATCTTGCACTTGTCGCTGAAACGTTTCGCCAGTCCGCGGATCAGCGCGCCGCCCCCCGCGAGGTAGACGCCCTTGCGGTAGATATCCGAGTAGAGTTCGGGCGGGATCGACTCCAGCACCTTCATTATCGCTGCGTCGATCTTCACCAGCGATTTGTCGAGTGCGTATGCTATTTCACTATAAGAGAGTGAAATAGTCCTCGGAAGAGCCGTCACAATATTCGGTCCGGTAAGGATATAGTCTTCGGGCTGCTCGTCGAGCGGAAGTTGGGGTATGGCCGCGCCGATAGCGATCTTTATATCTTCGGCGGTGCGTTCCCCCACCCTGATCTCGTGCTCCTGGCGCATGTAGTTGCGGATATCCTCGGTGAAGACGTCGCCCGCAGTGTTGATGCTTTCGCTGCAGACGATACCCCCGAGCGAGATGCACGCTATTTCAGTGGTCCCCCCGCCTATGTCGATTATCATGTGGCCTTCGGGCGCTTCGACGTCGAGACCCGCGCCGAGAGCCGCGGCCATCGGTTCATATATCATATAGACTTCACGTCCCCCGGCATGCTCGGCCGAGTCGCGCACGGCGCGTATCTCGACGTTTGTCGAGCCCGACGGGATACATATCACCATCTTGAGCGACGGTGTGAAGAGCTTGCTCGTGGCCACTTTTTTGATCATCCCGCGGAGCATCAGTTCCGTGGCGGTGAAGTCCGCGATCACGCCGTCCTTCAAAGGCCGTATCGTGCGGATGTTCTGGTGTGTGCGCCCGTGCATCTGGCGGGCCTGTTCGCCGATCGCGACGACCTTTCCGGTATGCGCGTCGAGCGCGACGATCGAAGGCTCGTCTACGACCACCTTGTCGTTATGTATTATCAGCGTATTGGCCGTCCCGAGGTCGATCGCCAGTTCCTGTGTAAGCGAGAATAGTCCCATATATTTCAATTACGAATTACGAATTAAAAATTACGAATCAAACTGATTAAAAATCAGTGCTTGAAGTGCCTGAGGCCGGTGAAGACCATCGCCATCCCGTTCGCATCGCAGTACTCTATGCTGTCTGCGTCTCGCACCGAGCCGCCGGGCTGTATAATTGCCGTAATACCCTCGTTGTGCGCCATTTCGACGCAGTCGGCGAAGGGGAAGAACGCATCCGACGCCATGACCGCGCCTTTGAGGTCGAACCCGAAGCTGCGGGCCTTTTCGACCGCCTGCTTCAGCGCGTCTACACGCGAGGTCTGGCCTATTCCGCTGGCCAGGAGCTGCCCGTTTTTCGCAAGCACGATGGCGTTGCTCTTCGACTGCTTCACTATCTTGTTGGCGAATATCATATCCTCAGTCTCCTGCGCCGAAGCCGCGCGTTTTGTAACCGCGGTGGTTTCACCGTCGACTCCACCGACGACCAGGTCGCGGTCCTGCACCGCCACACCGTTCAGCAGCGAGCGGAACTGTTCCGCCGGGCGGACGATTTTTTTCAGGACAAGGACTATCCGGTTCTTCTTCGAATATAACGTTTCGAGAGCGGCAGGTTCGTATGCGGGCGCAAGGATAACTTCAAAGAAAAGTTCGTTTATCTTATCTGCCGCCGCTGCGTCGACCGGACGGTTGCAGATGAGCACGCCCCCGAAAGCCGACACGGGGTCGCACGCGAGCGCTGTGTTCCAGGCATCGAGCAGCGTCTCGCCCGAGGCCACCCCGCATGCGTTGTTGTGTTTCAGGATCGCGAAAGTGGGTTTACCGTCGCCAAACTCGGCGATCAGATTTACGGCGGCGTCGATATCCAACAGGTTGTTGTAGGATATCTCCTTACCGTGCAACTGTTCGAACACATCTTCCAGTTTGCCGTAGAAGGCCCCTTTCTGGTGTGGATTTTCGCCGTAGCGGAGTTTCTGCCCGCCGTCGTACGATGCGCGGAAAGCGGCGATGCCTTCCTTTTGGTTGAACCAGTTGAAGATTGCGCTGTCGTAGTGCGAGCTGACGCCGAAAGCGAGCGCCGCGAAACGCCTGCGTTGTTCGAGGGTGGTTGCGCAACCCTGTTCTTTGAGCAGTCCGTAAAGTTCGGCGTACTGCGCCTGCGAACCGATTATGACGACGTCCTTGTGGTTCTTCGCCCCGGCGCGGATAAGCGAGATGCCGCCTATGTCTATCTTTTCGATGATCGACTGCTCTTCCGCCCCCGACGCGACCGTCTCTTCGAACGGATATAGGTCCACGATGACGAGGTCTATTTCGGGAATTTTATATTCGACTAACTGAGCCAGGTCGCCTCCGTTCTCGCGCCGTGCGAGTATTCCCCCGAAAACTCCCGGGTGGAGTGTTTTGACGCGCCCGCCGAGTATCGACGGATAACCCGTAAGCGACTCTACCGCCGTGGCTTCGAGGCCGAGTTCTTCTATGAATTTGAGCGTTCCTCCGGTAGAGTATAATTTGACTCCGTTTGCGGCGAGTTCGCGGACGATACCGTCCAGACCGTCCTTGTAGAACACCGAGATCAGTGCACTTTTTATCTTCTTTTGTTCCATGATTTTTAACAGAGAATTAGTAACCCACAAAGTTAATAAAAAAGGTCGAATAACCCAATAGATAACCGTGGGATATTAAATTTTATTAAATTTGCATCCTGTTTTAATGCTAAACGCTGATGAAATGGTGATCGGAAAGGAATCGAGGTGCGCCGTTATAGGCTACGGAGGCTGGGCGACGGGTATCGTCAAGATACTCACCGACGCCGGGTCCCGTGTCGGATGGTACGTCCGCAATCCTGAAGTTCTGGAGTCGCTGCGCCGCGAGGGGCGTAATCCCCGCTACCTGAGCGACGTAGATTTCGACCCTGCGCTGCTCGACCTTTCGGGCGATATAAACCGCACGGTCGAGGAGGCCGACGTGGTGATCCTGGCGGTTCCGTCGGCATTCCTGAAAGTTTTCCTCGAGGGGCTGACCGTTCCGCTGACCGACAAATTCGTTATCTCGGCCATCAAAGGTATCGTCCAGGGGAACTATCTCACAGTCGCCGAGTACATCAACCGCGAATACGGCCTTCCGTTCTCGCAGATCGGCGTCATCGGGGGCCCGAGCCACGCCGAGGAGATTGCGCTGGAGCGGCTTTCCTACCTGACCGTCGCCTGCAAGGATCTCGACAACGCGCGGATGATGTCCGCCAAACTCGCGACGAAATACACCCGTGTCATCATCTCCAACGACATCTACGGGGTGGAGTACGCCGCGATCCTGAAGAACATCTACGCCCTGTGCGTGGGCATCGCGGTGGGTCTGGGCTACGGCGACAACTTCCTTGCGGTGCTGATATCCAACGGCGCGCGGGAGATGGACCGTTTCCTCGCCGAGAGCTACCCGTTCGAGCGTGACACCGACGCTTCGGCTTTTTTGGGCGACCTTCTGGTGACGGCCTATTCGCCTTTCAGCCGCAACCGCCGTTTCGGTATGATGATCGGCAAGGGGCTGCATGTCAAGGTTGCGCAGATGGAGCTCGGCGGGGTTGCCGAGGGTTACTACGCCACCGAGACGATCCGCCACGTGAACGAAAAGTATAAAATCGACCTGCCGATCGCCCAGGCTGTCTACGACATCCTCTACAGCGGCGCCTCACCCGCCAAGACCATGAGAAGTTTAACTAACAAATTAATATAAGCAATGAACAATCCTGACATCACAAAAATCTTCGGCTTCGTGCCGCAGTCCGAGATCGAAAAACTCAAAAGCGGGGCCGAGTACAGCAACGCCCTTCTCCACACGGGCGAGGGCAAAGGCAGCGACTTCCTCGGCTGGGTGGACCTTCCCTCGTCGATAACCCCCGAATTCCTTGCCGACGTGAAAGCGTGCGCCAAAGGCCTGCGCGAAAAGGCCGAGGTTGTGATCGTGATAGGCATAGGCGGCTCGTACCTCGGCACGAAAGCCGTCCTCGAGGCGCTTCAGAACCCGTTCCCGCAACTCGTAAAAGGGCGCAAAGACCCCTATATCGTCTTCGCCGGCCACACCATCAGCGAGGATTACATGGCCGAAATGATGGACGCCGTGAAAGATTACTCGATCGCGACGATCGTCATTTCGAAATCGGGTACGACGACCGAACCGGCCATCGCCTTCCGCATCGTGAAGCAGGAGATCGAGCGTCGCTACGGCGCGAAAGATGCCGCCTCGCGCATCGTGGCCATCACCGACAAGTCGCGCGGTGCGCTGAAAAGCGTCGCCGACCAGGCCGGATACAAGAGCTACGTTATACCCGACAACGTCGGCGGCCGCTACTCGGTTCTGACCCCCGTGGGACTTCTTCCGCTGGCCGTGGCAGGTGTCGATATCGAAGCCCTGGTGGCCGGAGCTCAGAGGATGGAAGCCGCCACCGCGGCCGGAGTTCCTTTCGACAAGAACCCCGCCGCCATCTACGCCGCCGCACGCTACGCACTCTACACGAAAGGCTACAAGGTCGAGATACTCGCGGCCTACGAACCGGCCATGCAGTACTTCGCCGAGTGGTGGAAACAGCTCTACGGCGAGAGCGAGGGCAAGGAAGGCAAGGGCATCTTCCCCGCTTCGGTGATCTTTTCGACCGACCTGCACTCGATGGGCCAGTACATCCAGGAGGGCGAACGCATCCTTTTCGAAACTGTCATAAGCGTCAGCGAATCGAGCCATAAAGTAGTGATCGAAAAGGCGGCGAACGACGGCGACGGCCTGAATTTCCTTGCGGGCAAATGCCTGGGCGAGGTGAACAGGATGGCCGAACTGGGTACGATGCTGGCGCATGTCGACGGCGGCGTTCCCAACATCCGCATCGAGATGCAGAGGATCGACGCCGGGTGCCTGGGCGAGTTGATGTATTTCTTCGAAAAGGCGTGCGGCATCAGCGGCTACCTGCTGGGTGTTAATCCGTTCGACCAGCCGGGCGTTGAGGCCTACAAGAAGAACATGTTCGCGCTTCTCGAAAAACCGGGCTACGAGGCCCAGACCGCCGAGATCAAAAAGCGCCTGAAATAACAAGTCATATCAATATGTCATTCCGAACGTATGTGAGGAATCTACATTATACTTCAAATTAAAAGGAGAGAATAATTCTCTCTTTTTTTTATTCGGTATGTCCCTCGCCGTTGGGCTTCCCTCGGAATGACACTTTATGCTTTTATTTTTCCGGTTATCTTCTTCAGGACCTCCATGAATTCCCGGAACCCCTCTAAACGCAGCAGCGCCGCACCCGCAAAATAGACCACGGCACCGGCCAGGATCTTAACCGCCAGCACCAGCCACAGGGGCCACGCGGCGATAAGCGCTCCAAGCCCCCACACGGCGGCGGCCATAACGGCGGTCAGCCCAAGAACGGGAAATACGTCGCGCAAGAGCCTTCCTGCGCCGTAATCGCAGTACCGCTTCCCTATCGAGAAACTCACGGCCATATCGGCGAACGCGATTCCGACCATGCCCCAGGCGATGGGTATCGCGCCGAAAGGAATGGTGCCGGCAAGTATGGCGGTGGCGAATATCTTTTTAACGATCTCAGCCTTCACGACCGCGCGCCCGTCGCTCCGTGCCTTCATTATATTGTTGGATATGACCGCCACGGGTGTCATCATGCCTGTCAGGGCAAGTATCTGGAAGAACGGCACCGACCCCTGCCATTCGGGATCGAGGAACAGTTTGAAGAAATCGGCGACGACGAGGATCAGCCCCGCCATCATCGGGAACATTATGAAGACTATCGACGAGACCACCTTTCCGACTCCCGCGGCGAATTTACAGTCGTCTTCCTTCAGGTTTGCGAGGGCCGGAAAAGTGACGGCCTGCATTGCGTTCATGGTCGAGGTGACAGGCAGGTCGCGCAGTTTCGAAGCGTTGTCGTAATATCCGAGCGTGGTGTCGTCCACGCGCCCGCCTATCGCGAACTGCGGTATCTTGCTGTAAATGTTGTTTATGAGGTCGGTAGCGAGTATGCGCGAACTGTATCCCCCCATCTCCCTGATCGACGCGCCCGAGAATCGCGCTGATGGTTTCCACCGCCCGAAGAGCCACAGCAGGACGGCCTTGAGTCCCAACTGGACGATCCTCTGCCAGACGAGCGCCCACACCCCGTACCCTTTGACTGCGAGCACGACCGCGACCGCGCCCGCCACGACTATCGAGATGAAAGTTATGGCCGAGATTCGCCGGAAATCAAACCTGCGCGCCAGGACCGTATTCTGTATGATGCTGAGCGCCCACAGCGGCACGACGATGTAATATACCGGCGCGAGCTTCACGAGTTCGGGCATACCGAACAGCGAGGCGGCCGGATACGACAGTCCGACCAGCAGACCGTATATCACGGCGGATATGGCTATGTTGAACCAGAACGCCGACGCGAAATCGCCCTGCGTGGGTTCTTTTTTACGGATGAGCGCCTGCGAGAACCCGCTGTCGACGAATGTGTTGAACACCGCCACGAACGCGACCAGGATGGCGTAGATCGCATAATCGTCCGGCGAGACGCGGTTCAATATCTTTATGCTGACATAGAACGCGATCAGCGCCGAGGCGATCTTCTCGGCGGCATTCCAGGCAAAACCCCGGACGACTTTGGATTTCAGTTCCGCAGCCAAGCCGGGCTATTTAAGGAACGAGAGCACCCCGAGCCTGTACGAATCGAGCCCGAAACCCATTATGGACCCCCTGCAGACGGGAGCGATAAGCGAGATATGGCGGAAACTTTCGCGTGCGAGGATACATGATATATGCACCTCGACCACCGGAACCGCGACGGCCCCTATTGCGTCGGCGATCGAGACCGAGGTGTGCGTATAACCCCCGGCGTTTATCACTATCCCGTCGTACAAGCCTTCGGCCCCGTGTATGGCATTGATAATTTCGCCTTCGACATTGGACTGGAAATAGTCTATCTCCACCCCGGGGAACGCCTTGCGGAGTCCGTCCAGATATGTTTCGAAATCGGTGCTGCCGTATATGCCCGGCTCGCGTTTGCCCAGCAGATTGAGGTTAGGGCCGTTGATTATCAGTACTTTCATCAATTACGAATTACGAATTACGAATTACGAATTCTTATATATGGGCAAAAATACAACGCTTTCGCGAAAAAAGCCTATTTTTGTCTGAATATATCGACATACAATGGCTTTTTCAAGTGAATTCGGCTTTATAGATATGCTGCGCCGCAGTTTCGACGGCATCGGCGACAAACGGATCGTCGGCATCGGCGACGACTGCGCTGTGATGCCGATCGGCGGCGACGAGTCTCTGGTGATAACGACCGACATGCTCAACGAAGAGGTCCATTTTCTGCGCGACGCCACTACGGCCCGCGAGTTGGGGGCAAAGGCTTTGGCGGTTAACCTCAGCGACATAGCTGCAATGGGAGCGAGACCGGTGGCTTCGTTCCTTTCGCTGGCACTGCCCAAGGCATGCCGCAACGGATGGGCCGAGGAGTTCATCGCCGGTTACCGCGAGGTTTCGGAGCGCTACGGCGTGAAGCTGGCGGGCGGCGACACCACGGCGTCGAAGAACGGCGTGATCATCAACGTGGGGGTAATCGGCAGGGCGAAACGGAGCCACCTGAAATACCGCCGCGGCGCCAAACCGGGCGACATAATCGTTGTGAACGGCATGCTTGGCGAGTCGGCGGCGGGACTGGAGGACATCCTCGAATCCAACCTCGATACCGAGCGCGCGGCGATCCACCGCAACCCCGTGCCCCAGGTCGAAGAGGGCATCTGGCTGGGCGGGCGCAGGGAGGTCCATGCGATGATCGACATTTCCGACGGTCTCGCTTCGGATCTGGAACATATCCTGGAAGAGTCGAAGGCGGGCGCGGAAGTCGACGTTGCGAGCATCCCGACGCTTGTCCCGCTGAAACTTGCGGTCTCTGGCGGCGAGGATTACAAACTGCTCTTCACCGTGGCGCCGAAAAGTTTCGGAAAACTGAAGGATGACTATTTCAAACAGTTCGGCACGGAGCTTTATCCCGTCGGTGTGATAACCGGCGGCGGCCCCTCGATAGTGTGGATGCAGGACGGCTGCCCTACCGAACTCAAATACGAAGGATTCACGCATTTCTGACATACGGAATATATGGAAAAACCCAAAATATCGGTGGTGGTGCACACCTACAACGCGGCCGCGACTGTCGAAGAGACTATGCGTTCGTTGGAAGGTTTCGACGAGGTGCTGGTGTGCGACATGTACAGTACGGACGGTACGCTCGACATCCTCGGCCGCTACCCCTGCAAGGTTGTTTTCCACGAATATACGGGCGGCGTTCCCGAGCCCGCGCGCGACTGGGCGATCCGCCGGACGGCCAACGAGTGGGTTTTCGTTGTGGATGCCGACGAGGTGGTGACTCCCGAACTGCGGGAATATCTTTACGAACTGGCTCTCAGCAGCGATGTGAACGGGGCCTGGATTCCCCGCAAGAATTTCTTCATGGGCCGTTTCATGCACGCCTCGTATCCCGACTATATACTGCGTTTTTTTCGCAAAAGCCTCTCCTACTGGCCTACGACGATACATTCGATGCCGGTAGTCGAGGGCAAAGTCGTGTATCTGCCGAAGCGGCGCAAGGAGTTGGCATTCATCCACCTCAACGATCCGCCGCTCGCCGCCCACATTTCGAAGCTTAACCTCTACACCGACAACGAGGTTGTAAGGCGCAGCCGCAAGCGCAAGAACTATTCGCTGCCGCTGACGTCTCTGAGCATGTTCGCGCGCTTTTTCAGCCTCTATTTCGTGCGCGGGGGGTGGCGCGACGGGCGTGCCGGGCTTGCACACGCGGCCTACGCCTGCATCTACAAATTCATCACGCTGACCAAGTTGTGGGAGTTGGAATCCAAAACTAAAAAATAATGGCAGACCGCCGTAACATACTCTATGTGCTGGCTTCCCCTACGTGGGGCGGCGGCGAGCAGTATGTTTACGACCTTGTCCGGAACCTGCCGCGCGTGGAGTACGAATGCTGGGCCGTGACCCCGAAAAGCGAGGTAAACATGCGGAAGATGCTGGAGGTCGTCGGCCCCGGCCGCGTTTTCGAACTTCGGATGGGTTCGCTGTTCGACATCGGGTCCGCACGCAGAGTGGCCTCTATAATAAAAGACAAGGGGATAGATATCGTCCACGTTAACAAATTCTCGGATGCGTTTTTGGCCGTGTGGGCACGCAAAATGAGCGGACGCAGCGTACGGATAGTGATGACGCGCCATCTGATACGAAAAGGTAAGACCGGAAGCCTCTACCGGTATCTCTACCGCCGGCTCGACCGGATGGTTTTCGTGTCGGAGCTGGCCCTGAACGAATTCCGGAGCCGCGGCGCAGAGGTCGATCCGTCGAAGGTGCGTGTGATACACAACGGCATTCCCGACGCCCCGCAGGACCCTTCGGCCCGAAGCTGCGGCAGCGTCACGATAGCTTTCGTGGGGCGTGTTGTCCCGGAAAAGGGACTGGACGTACTTCTGGAAGCGCTCTCCGGGCTCGCGCACCTCAATTTCCGTCTGAAGATCACAGGCGCCGGAGAACAGGAATATATCGACGAACTGAAACACATCGCTACGCGCGGGGGACTGGCCCAAAAGGTGGTTTTCGCGGGATTTACCGGCGACGTCAACCAGGCGCTGCAGGAGGCTGAGATCGGCGTACTTCCGAGCGTAGTGCGCGAAGGCTTTCCCATCTCGGTGCTCGAATACATGCGTTCGGGGCTGGCGGTGGTTGCTTCGGACAACGGCGGACAGGCCGAATGCCTGACCGGCGGGAAGGATTCTTTCCTTGTTCCGGCCGGGGACAGCGAGCGGCTTGCTGAGGCGCTTAAAGCATTGCTGGAAGATCCGGCAAGACGCGGACAAATGGGACGCGAGGCGCGTAAAGCGTTCCTCGCACACCTCACTTACGAACGGTTTTTGGGTGAAATGACCAAACTATACGACGGGTTATGAAGATAGGATTCGATGCAAAGAGGGCTTTTTTCAACCGTTCGGGGCTGGGCGTCTACAGCCGCAGCACGATCGGCCTGCTGGCGAAATACGCGCCTGAAAACGAGTATACAGTTTTCTCTCCCAAACCCGGAAATCCGGCGGGATTCGACGTTCCGCCGGGTGTCGAAACCATTTACCCCGAGGGGTTGGCCGCACACGCGCCGTCGCTGTGGCGCAGTTTCGGGATGGGCGGTTCGATCCGCGAAAGCGGCGTGCAGATCTACCACGGCCTGAGCCACGAACTTCCGTCGGACATCCACCGGGCGGGCGTAAAAACGGTCGTGACGATGCACGACATCATCTTCGTCCACCACCCCGAACTTTACAGTACGGCCGACCGCTACCTCTACACTAAGAAATACCGCCGCAGCTGCAACGCCGCCGACCGCATCATCGCCATCAGCGAACAGACCAGGGCCGACCTCATAAATGAATGGAACATCGACCCGGGAAAGATCGATGTTGTTTACCAGGGTTGCGACCCGCAGTTCGCGGTCGAGGCGGCGTCCGAAAAGAAGGACGAGGTGCGCGCAAAATACGGCCTGCCCGACAGTTACATATTGAGCGTGGGCAGCATCGAGGCGCGCAAGAACCTGATGCTGACCGTCAGGGCGATGGCCGAGGGGCGCATCGATACAAATCTTGTGGTGTGCGGCAGGCATACCTCTTACGCCGACACGGTCATGGAGTACGCCGTTTGCAACGGCATCGCCGACCGCGTCCGGATGCACCACGACGTCGCTTTCGACGAACTTCCCGCGATCTACCAGATGGCCCGCGTCTTTGTCTACGCCTCGCTTTTCGAGGGTTTCGGCATCCCGATTCTCGAGGCGCTGAATTCGCGCGTTCCGGTGATAACTTCTGCGGGCGGCGTCTTCCCCGAGACGGGCGGCAACGCCTGCATCTACATCGACCCTTTTTCGGTCGAAGAGATGGCCGAGGCGCTGCGCCGGATATTCCGGAGCGGCGTTCTCCGCAAGAGCATGATTGCCAAAGGAGTTGCCCACGCCGAAAAATTCGCGGAGCCTGTGATCGCAAAAAATCTCATCCGGGTATATTCTTCGCTTTGAAAATTGAAAATGAGTTGAGACAAAAAAAGAAATACAACTAATTTAATTGCCGTCTGCTTTAGCTGACGGATTATGAAGGATACTTGTTCTCGGGCTTTAGCCCAAGATACATAGACAGTTGGGCTAAAGCCCGGAAGGTGGAACGCAGTTTTCATCCGTCGGTTTTAACCGACGGCAATGATTCGGAAGCAACTCGTTGTGCATTTAGAAACTTTTTCGTAAGACGTTGTTTTTTCTATTCATATAAGGTAGATCCCTCGTCGCCTTCGGCTCCGTCGGGATGACATATTATTACAAATCAGTCTAAAAATGTCATTCCGAACGTATGTGAGGAA
>JAVBRO010000012.1:0-17859 GCA_031547885.1 Rikenellaceae bacterium | reverse complement strand
ATGACGCTTAACCCCGTAATGAATTGTGGCACGCGATCCGCAATAAAAGCAGTTTTTTGTTCATATATTTTCAAATGCGATAAATATATGAAATATAATTATTTACACACCATCTCACCATCCCTTTTGCGTATTAAGCCGCGTTTTCTTATTATCTGCGTTTTCTGCCGCCATTCCGGCTATTCGATCTCCCATTGCGACCGTTTTGTAATGATGGCTGCGCTGTGCCGAGAGATTCAGACCTGCAACCACCTTTATCATCAATTCCGCCGCGGCCGTTGCCGCCCGCCGTTACGGCTTTCACGCTTTCCGTCCTTACCGTTCCTGGCGGGGTACTCCGACCGTCGCAGCTGGGGCAGGGGAATGGCCTTCCCGGTTTCGAAGTCGATAGTCGCAGTCAGTGTGAAATCTATCTGGCGGTGAGCGAGATCAGCCCCTTTGACCTTAACTATCACTTTATCTCCGAGCGTGAATTTACGCCCGCTGGCCTGTCCGACGGCGGCATAGATATTCTGGTCGAAGCGGTAAAAATCATCCGCCACGTCGCGCATCGAGACCATCCCTTCGATCAGGCTTTCGTCCAATTCGACGTAGATCCCCCAGTCAGTGATACCCGAAATGTGTCCGTTGAACTCTTGCCCAACCTTGTCAAGCATGAATTCGGCCATCTTGTACTTCACCGACGCGCGTTCTGCCTCGGCCGCGCGGACCTCCATCTCGGACGAATGCTCGCACAATTTCTCGTACTTATCCTTGTCGGCGCTCTTCCCGTTGTCGAGGTAGTGTGCCAGCAGGCGGTGCACCATCATATCGGGATAGCGGCGGATAGGCGAGGTGAAATGGGTGTAATACGGGAATGCCAGCCCGTAGTGGCCGATATTGTCGGTCGAATAGAAGGCCTTGGCCATGGTGCGGATCGCCAGCGTCGAGATGACATTCTCCTCGCTCCGGCCCTTGATCTTGTCCATCAGCTTGTTCATCTGCTTCGATACGTCCTTGATGCGGTCGGGGCGGAAATAGTAGCCGAAACGGATCACGAAGTCCGAGAATTTCAGCAACTTATCCTCGTCCGGTTTGTCGTGGACGCGGTAGACGAACGTCCGGCCCGACTTTTTGCCGGTCTCGCGGTTCTTGCCGACGAATTCCGCCACTTTTTTGTTGGCCAGCAGCATGAACTCCTCGATCAGCTGGTTCGACTCCTTCATCACCTTGTGGTAGACGCTCAGCGGCTTGCCCTTGTCATCGAGCCGAAATTTGAATTCTTCGCGCTCGAAGGTGATGGCCCCCTTTGCAAAACGCCTCTGACGCATTTTTTGGGCCAGTTCGTTGAGCTTCAGAACCTCTTCTTTATAGTCCCCCTCGCCGGTTTCGATGATATTCTGGGCTTCCTCGTATGTGAAGCGGCGGTCGGAGAGAATAACCGTCCGGCCGAACCACTCCTTATGGATATCGAGTTCGTCGTCGATCTCGAAAACGGCTGAAAAACAAAGTTTTTCCTCGTTCGGCCGGAGCGAGCAAAGGTCGTTTGAGAGCTTTTCGGGCAGCATCGGGATGGTGCGGTCGACAAGATAGACCGACGTTGCGCGCTCTTCGCCCTCGACGTCGACCACCGAACCAGGCTGCACATAGTGCGTCACGTCGGCGATATGCACGCCTATTTCCCACAGTCCGTCACGCAGTTTACGGATCGACAGCGCGTCGTCGAAGTCCTTGGCGTCGTCGGGGTCTATGGTGAAGGTCGTCACGCCCCGGAAATCGCGGCGGCTCGAAATTTCGGCGGCCGTGATCCTGTCGGGAATGGCGTCTGCGGCCTCTTCTACCTTTTTCTCGAAGTAGTAAGGCAGGTCGAACTCGGCCATTATGGCGTGCATTTCGGTGTCGTTCTCGCCTGCGGTTCCAAGGATATCGACCACTTCGCCGACCGGGCTCTTACTCCCCTCGGCCCAGTCCTGTATCTTCACTACCACCTTCTGCCCGGTTTTGAACTCTTCGTCGCCGCTGCGGCGGACATATATATCGACCGGGATCTTGCGGGTGTCGGGCCTGGCGAAAACGGCGTGCTCCGTCACGTCCAGCACCGCGATATAGTTGCGCTGGTTGCGCTCCAAAACATTTATGATTTCGCCCTCATTGTGTCCGCCGGGTCGTTTGTTGTGGCGCGTGATGACCACTTCGACCTTGTCGCCGTCGAGAGCGCGGCTGCCGTTGCGGGCGTCCACGTATATATCGGAATCGAGCCCGTCAACTTTTATATACATCGAACCCGACGCCAGCATATCGACCGTGCCGGTGTAATGGGGCTGATGGGCCTGCGAGAGGCGGTATTTGCTTGGTTCCGAGAAGTCCACAACTCCCTGGACCACAAGGTCTGAGAGAATGTCGAAGGTCTGCTGCCGTCCACGGGGATCAGCACCTCCGCTTGCAGCGGCCAGGGCCTTGAGTGTGAATTTCTTCTCGGGCATCGAGCGCAGCAGATGGAGTATCATTGCACTGCGGTCGTGTGGTTGTTTTCCGTTTTTCCGGTTCTCATGACCGGGGGCGCCGTTTGCGCCTTTTTTGCGTCCTGTCATTTTGTTATCTTTAATTTATACGCGACAAAAGTACGCAATAATCGTGACAAAGCCGTAACGACGGCGGCGATTTAGCAGGAATGTAATGATTTACTGAAATGTTCGGAAGTGAATTATTCAGTTATAACAGTATCTGTAAGCGGTCCTTCCGGAATGCCCGCCGAAAGGGTGTCGGCGTTCACAGGAATCGTGTCGGCAGGCGGAAGCGTCACAGGAGCGGTCGACTGCGGGGCCGCTGTTTCGACTGCCGGCCTGCGCTTCAGGAAATCGAACATATCTGGTAAGAAGCCTTCCGTCCGGGGCGACAGAGCGACCATCACGATCACTCCAAGGACCGCAACAACGCCTGCTATTCCTATAATTTTCTGAAACATACCGATTTTATTTATCTCCTTCCTCGAACCACTCGATCGCTTTCAGCAGCGCATCGTCGATCGTGTATATATTGGCATAGAATCCCGTGTAATCGAGCGCCGTGTTGCGTCCGATCAGCGCCCTCAATTGGGCTTCGATCACGGGACGCGATATCTCGATCTGGCGGTAATTGGGCTTCACCCCGTTGCGCGCCGCATAAGCCACAAAATCGTTCACAAGGTTTTTCTCGGCGTCGAGCATCTCATTAAGCTGTTCGACTGTCTGCACGGCGTTCATCTGCGCGCGGTGGCGGTCGCCATACTCGAGGGTATAGCGATAGATGAGGTTACGGCCGTTAACAGCCATAAAATAAGGCGTATATCTGATCGTATCCATCGGAACAAAGGTGTCGGGCATGATACCTCCTCCGCCATAGACCACGCGGCCGGACTTGGTGTAATATTTCAGAGTATCCTGATGTATGCTGTCGGCCGAGAACATCTCGTTGTGGTAGAAGCGGTTGGCGATATCCATGCGGTATTCGTCCGATCCGTGGCCGTAAGATTTCTGTATAGAACGCCCCGAAGGGGTATAGTAACGCGCCGTGGTAAGCCTCAGTTCAGCACCATCATGATATGTCATCTGCCTTTGTACCAGCCCCTTACCAAACGAACGTCGTCCGATAATCCATCCGCGGTCATTGTCCTGGACGGCGCCTGCGAGAATCTCGCTCGACGACGCGCTGCCTTCGTCTATCAGCATCACCAGCGGCAGATTGGTGAATCCGCCCTTTCCGTTGCTGTAGTTCTTGTCCTGAACTTTGTTGCGGTCTTCGGTGTAAACTATCAGGTCGCCCTCGGGCAGGAACATGTTGGCAATGGAGATAGCCTGGTCGAAATAACCTCCCGAATTGTCGCGCAGATCGAAGATCAGTTTCTGCATTCCCTGCCCCTGCAACTCCAGCAGCGCCTTGGCCAGTTCGACATTTGAGACTTTCGAGAAGGCCGAAAGCTTCACAAAACCGATCCCTGGTTTTATCATAAAAGCGGCGTCGAGGCTCTTTACCGGAATGATCCCGCGTTCGACCGTAATAGGCACCAGGTCGGGTGCACCCTGGCGTTCGATCGAGAGGTTGACAAGCGTTCCTCGCGGGCCGCGCAGTTTCTTGACTATCTTGTCCTGCGGAATTTTCTGTCCAGCTACAAGCGTGTCGTTGATCTTTATGATGCGGTCGCCGTTCTGTATGCCGGCCTTGTCGCTCGGCCCCGACGGTATGACGTTGAGCACCACCACCGTATCGGTCAGCATATTGAACATCACGCCGATACCGTCGAATTCACCCACCAGCGGCTCGCTCACTGCGGCAAGATCCTTCGCGGGAATATAGATCGAATGCGGGTCCAGGTCCCCGAGAATGACGGGTATGGCAATGTCGGCCAGCGAATCGGGACTCACAGGGTCCACATAATACTGCTCGATGAGCGACATGGTGTAGGAAATCTTGTCTGCCTTCGTATTAATAGAAATCGGCCGGGCGGAGTTGACCGTTTTGCCGGGGGCCAGCATATATCCGGCCAGAATACCTATAATAATACCGCCGCCTATGAGCAGCGGCGCTGCGACAGTTTTTTTTGAATTATTAGCCACTTTGTATTTACTTGTTTTTGTATTTGTACGTTAGTCCCACGCTCAGGAAATACTGCATCTGGACCTTATCGACCTGACTGCGGTCGTACACGGTGCGGGTGGAGAACTGGAGCGTGAGGAACTTTATGGGGTCGAAGTTTATCGCATTGGTCCAGTCCACGGTGGGAACGATCGCCCGCGGAGCATTCGCCGGAGGGGTAGCGGCCGGAGAGTCGTGTTTAGCAACCTGCGTTATCCAGCCGTAGAACGACGAAAGGTTGGTGTTGTACTGCAGCGAAATACCCTGTTTCTTACCGAATTTGAACGTCCGGTTAAACGAAAGCTTGAAATTGGAACCGCCCTCGGCCTTGAAATTCTTGTAATCATAACCCACGATAATCTCCGGTCCGGTAGGGTCGTCAGGGTTGACGCCGTATACCGGCGTCACCGGTATACCGAGTTTCTGCCTTCTGGCCGGAAGGATGCGGTCGTCCGTGACAAAAAGCACATTTCCCGAAATAGGCTCTATTGTGATAATGAAGGGCAGCTTCTTATTAGGCGAGGTGTAGGTAAGCCCGACCCCGCCGTTGAGCGTCGCCGGCGCCATAAAACTACTCCACACATCCACCTGCTTAGCCCTGGACTCATACCCCGTTGCAAACTGCGACGCGAATGTCGCCGAGAAGCTGTATGCCCAGTTCTTCAGCAGCCCTTCTTTCTTGAGTTTCCATGAAGTGAGGTAGTACAGTTTGAAATAATCCTGATTTTTGAACCAGATATCGTCGATGAAATTCATCCCGTACTGGGCATCGAACTTAAAGGTCGTGATGAAACGGTTGCGCTCGTAAGTATGGTAATAGTAGGCCAGCAACAGGCCCGAAACGACATTCTGGCCGCCGCCGTTGTTCCATGCGTCGTTATACTGCGTAGTGGAGCCGGTAAAATTGATCTTGGTATCGACGAGATTCCGCTGGCGCCACAGGGCCTTGCGCATCATCTCGGCCTTGGCGTCATTAATGACATCCACCTTCATCGGAACATGGTACACTTTCATCGGCACCGCGAGTTTTGCGCTCTCTTCCACCGTATTAAGGGAAAATTGCGCCTTTGCTCCGGTAACTGTCAGGAGCGCAACTGCAAGCATCAATATATATCTGATCCTCATTTCTCTTTCGTCTGCTATTCAGCAAAGATACGAAAGATGTCTGTTTATATTGCAATAAAAGGCCGTTTTTGTCAGACTTTCAGGGAATTTTTCATATATTTACATAATATAAACAGCTAACGGATAGGAAAAAATATGAAATACATAGGAGCACATGTAAGCGCGGCGGGAGGGGTGGAGAATGCCCCCCTGAACGCCCAGGCAATAGGGGCCACAGCCTTCGCCCTTTTTACGAAAAACCAACGCCAGTGGCAGGCTGCGCCGCTTTCGGCGGTCT
This sequence comes from Rikenellaceae bacterium, assembly GCA_031547885.1. Taxonomy (GTDB): domain Bacteria; phylum Bacteroidota; class Bacteroidia; order Bacteroidales; family Rikenellaceae; genus UBA940. Next base: position 11,867 of record JAVBRO010000012.1, on the reverse strand, counting down.
CTATCCAAGCCTTTAAAGAGAACTGTCGCAAATTCGGGTACGGCCCCGGGCAGATACTTCCCCACGACAGCTATCTCATAAATCTCGGGCACCCGGGCGCGGACGAACTTGAAAAATCCCGCGCGGCCTTCCTCGACGAGATGCAGAGGTGCGAACAGTTGGGCATCGACCGACTGAATTTCCACCCCGGCAGCCACCTGCAAAGTTCCCTGGACGAGTGCCTTGACCGGATCGCCGAGTCGATAAACATTGCGCTCGACCGGACGCGGGACGTCATCGCCGTCATCGAGAACACGGCGGGGCAGGGGAGTAACGTCGGTTCGAGGTTCGAGGAGCTGGCCCGCATCATCGATCGCGTAGAAGACAAAACCCGTGTCGGGGTCTGTATCGACACCTGCCACGCCTACGCCGCGGGCTACGATCTGCGCACCGCAGAAGCGTGCGATTCGACATTCGCATGGTTCGAAGAAATAATTGGTTTTGAATATCTTAAAGGTATGCACTTCAACGATACCTTGAAGTCATTTGGCAGCCATGTAGACCGCCATGCCAATCTGGGCGAAGGCGAATTGGGTTGGGAATGTTACCGCTACATCATGCAGGACAGCCGTTTCGACGGCATGCCTCTCGTTCTCGAAACACCCGACGAATCGAAATGGCCCGCCGAGATCGCGGCGCTGAAAAACTTTGCAACAAAGATTTAGCAGTACATATTGCAAGCAAAATGACGGCTGCGCTGTGCCGGGAGATCAGGCCATCGGCCACCTTTATCATCAAATCCGCCGTCGGCGTTCCGACCCGCCGTGGCCGTTGCCACAAAAAAAGCCTGACCCCGGACGGATCAGGCTTTTTCACTAACCAATTTTTTAACTAATACATGAGGAATTAAAGTCATCACGACTTCGTCATTACGGCACTTAATTATCAGTCCGTCTTATCGTTATCCGCCCGGCGCCGCTGTCGGATTCCCCGATTGTCAGTGTATCGCTCTCAACACTTCCATCCTTCAGCTTCTTCACAATGACTACCAGGGAATCCTCGGCGACGTCTATATCCACACTCCTGATCTCCTCCGCATCGGACCCGTCGCGGATTACGCGGATGGTCTTGCGGCCGTCGCCCGTGCGGTGCTGTTTGATCTGGATATGGTTGCGGTGCCTGTCAGGTGTCCAGCCGATGGTGATATCCCCGTGGCGCAGTTCGTCGCGCAGGTAGCGGGCGTTGTTGGCGATCACGACCGAACAGAATATCATCGCGAGCAGCCATATCCCCAGCAACACTCCGTAGAACACCTTGCCGGGTTTCCAGCTGAACACCATGCTGAGCAGGGCGACACCCACCACAAACAACGGGATCATGATGCAGAACATGAGGAGCAGCGCGAACACCAGCGGAGTGAGTATCGTGAGTCCTGCCAGCGACGTGGCGGTTACGATGCCGATGGTCGCCGGATTGAATGCGCCCACTATTATTCCTATCAGGATCGAGAACGCGGCTATTACGAACGAGAAACCGATCACGGCCACCACCAGCTTTATAAAGAACAGCAGCACGCGCCCCACAACTGCCAGGATTTCAGCGACAACCGACGCGGCTTTCTTGCCGCTGGGGGTTCTGGCCCCCTCCTGAAGGTTCTGGCGGATGGACGACGGGGTTATCTTTTCGCCACGCGACTCAAGTTTCTGCCTCGGTGTTTTAGCCATCGGTATGGCGAACCACAGCACCACGTATATCACTATGAAAACCCACGACCATCCCAGCGCGAAATCCTTCACCCAATGCCAATGGAACGGCGCGGCCAGTATGAAAAGTATCATCGGAGCTAGGAACGCGAGCCTGATCCAAGCCACGCTGATATCCCAGAAATGGGCCATACCGCTACACACGCCGCCCAGGATGCGTCCTTCGCGGTTGCGGTAGAGCCTGCGCGGTATCGACGGGTCGGGCAGGGGAGCGTATCCGTCGGTGCGTTCGTCGGCCTGTTCCTCGATCTCTTCAGGTGTCCCCAACTGGGCGATTATCGAGTCGATCAATTGCTTGCTGACGATCTTGGTATAGACCTGCTCGTTAAGGATAAGTTCGGCGATGCGCGCCTCGATATCGGCGATAATCTCGCTTCCGTCCGGGTCTTTATCATAATAACTATGCAGTGAATCAAGATACTGCCTTAAAGAGACATAGGCATCGTTATCTAAAGTAAAAGATATGTCTGCAATACTTACTTTTTCTATCTTTTTCATGGTCGTAAATTACATTACAAGTGTAAGTGGTGTTTTTTAGATATTGTTTAAATTTGTCACAAAAGTTACTTCCCGTAACGTATTATTTTGATCTGCGCCACCATCTCTTCCCACACTTCATCCAACTGCGCCAAAACTTCGCGTCCCCGGTCCGTTATCATGTAATATTTGCGCGGGGGGCCCTGGGGCGACTCTTCCCAGCGGTAAGAGAGCAAGCCCTGGTTCTTCTGCCGGGCCAGCAGGGGATACAACGTCCCCTCGACTACGATCATGTCGGCTTCCTTGAGTTCCGAGATGATCTGCGGAGCGTATGAATCGCCGCGCGACAGGATGGAAAGAATGCAATACTCCAAAATTCCCTTCCGCATCTGCGCCTTCACATTGTCCACATTCTTTAAATTTTCTGCTGTCATGATTGCTGACTTTTAGTTATCGTTTTTCGGGTCGCGCGGTTTGCGCACCCAGCGTCATCTCCTCCTGCGGCTCTCTTCGTACTTAACATAATTAGGCGCCTGAGGAATCACTATCCACATGATGATGTACACTATCGAAGCTGTGAAGACAGTTACGAAGAGCAGAATAGCAGCGATCACCCTGATCAGGTTGGGGTCCACATTGAAATAATCGCCCATTCCGCCGCACACACCGGCGATTACCTTGTTGTCCGTCGAGCGGTAAAGACGCTTCGGCTCATGTGGGTAAGTGGTTTCCTGGTACGAAAATCCGCGCTTCTGTCCGCCGAACATATCGGGACGTCCGATGACCGCCATCGCGCGGCGCACCATGTCGATGGTCACGACCTGCATGGTCGAAGAGATGCGTTCGTCGAAAATGTCGGCGATCCGCGATTCGATATCGTCCATCGACTCGACGTCTGACTCGCTCAGGCGCGACGAAATATCGTTGAGATACTTGTCGAGGAGTTCGTAGGCATCGTTGTCGATGTTGTATCCCCGCCCTCCAATGTTTACGTTGAATGTCTGTTTCATAGCAGTATTATATTAGATTTTATGAATTACATCTTCTATCACAATGCAAATATAGAGAAAGCCGAGAGGCGTCGTGCGAGTTTACTCGCTAAGATGTCCGAGGCGCATCCTATATTCTGGTACAAATATAGAAATAAAAATAATACTATGCAATACATAATACTATTTTTTGGATAGATTTTTAGAAAAATAATATAGTATGTGCGCCGTAGTAGTGTCTGGATGGGGTGGCGCCTGAAAAATATTTTCCGGGACAGCACAAAAAAAGAAGCGATCTCTTTCGAAATCGCTTCTTTTTGAATATTGTAGATCTGTCGATCAGCCTTTCTTGGTAGCTACGCTGCGGCCTGCGGATGCTTTCGAGCCGGAAACCTTTCCGCCTTTGGGAGCGACGGGTTTCGGACCTGCGGGCTTCTTAGCGGCTGCGGGTTTCTTGGCAGCGGCAGGCTTAACGGTCTTTACCGGAGTTTCGAGTGCTTCGGCAACTGCTTCGCCTTCGCCACCCAGTATCGCCGAATCATCGGCAGCAGGAACGTGGGCCTCTTTAGCAACGGACTTGCTTCCGCGGCGGGTGCGCGACTTGACAGCGCCCGAACCGGTCACGCCGGCCTTGTAGGTGTCGTTGAAGTCCACGAATTCGATGATGCACATGTCGGCTGCGTCGCCCAGGCGGAAACCAGTCTTGAGGATACGGGTGTAACCTCCGGGACGGTCGCCCACGGCGGGAGCTATCGTGCGGAACATCTCAGCGGTAGCGTGTTTATCTTTCAGGTAGCTGAAAACCACGCGGCGCGAATGTGTAGTGTCTTCCTTCGACTTGGTAACAAGCGGCTCCACATACATTTTCAGCGCCCTGGCTTTCGCCACAGTCGTTTCGATCCTCTTGTGCATGACGAGCGACGTCGCCATATTCGCAAGCGTGGCTTTGCGGTGCGCGCTGGTCCTGCCGAGGTGGTTGAAATTTTTATTATGTCTCATTGTTAAGTGCTTAAAAAGTTAATGACCTGGCACAGAGGCGCTTAGTCTTTGTCAAGTTTGTAAGGAGAAACGTCCATTCCGAAGTGCAGGTTCAGCGATGCCAGCAGGTCGTCCAGCTCCGACAGCGACTTCTTACCAAAGTTGCGGAACTTCAGCAGGTCGTTGCGATTGAAACGCACCAGGTCGCCAACCGTATCCACTTCGGCGGCCTTCAGGCAGTTGAGCGCCCTGACGGAGAGGTCCTGGTCCGACAGCTTGGTCTTCAAAAGCTGGCGCATGTGCAGAACGTCTTCGTCGAACTCTTCGGCCGAACCGGCTTCGTCGATGTTGACCGTGATCTTCTCATCGGAGAAGAGCATGAAGTGATGGATAAGTATCTTGGCAGCCTCCTTGAGAGCCTCCTTCGGGTGGATCGAACCGTCGGTGGTGATCTCGAGGTTCAGTTTTTCGTAGTCCGTGCGCTGCTCCACGCGGTAGTTGTCGATCGAGTACTTGACATTCACGATGGGCGAATGTATCGAGTCGATCGCCAGCAGACCGAATTCGGCTTCCGCAGGCTGGTTTTCTTCGGCCGGAACATACCCGCGACCCTTAGCAATAGTAAGGTCTATCGTCAGTTTGGTATCGGGAGTGAGGCGGCAGATAACCATGTCAGGATTGAGCACCTTGAAACTGGAGAGGAAATTCGAGATATACCCGGCCGTCAGTTCCGAGACACCGGCAACGTTCAGCGTCACTTTCTCGCTGTCGACATTCTCAACGGTGCGGACGAAGCGAACCTTCTTGAGGTTCAGGATGATATCGATCATCCCTTCCATCACTCCGGGAATGGCGGCAAACTCGTGATCTACACCGGCGACCTTGACCGTGGTGATCGCATAACCCTCTAAGGACGAGAGCAGGATCCGGCGCAAGGCATTGCCGATGGTCATGCCGAAACCGGGTTCGAGCGGGCGGAATTCGAATTTTCCGAACGTCGAATTGGATTCGAGCATAATGACCTTTTCAGGCTTCTGGAATGCTAATATTGCCATATATTATTTTTTAATTAGTTACTATTTCGAGTAGAGTTCGACGATGAGCTGCTCCTTGATGTTTTCCGGAATATCCTCGCGGTCCGGTCTCTGGAGGAACTTACCCGACATCGAAGCGGGGTCCCACTCGAGCCATGAGTAGCGGCTACGTCCGCCCGAGAGGGCTTCCGTGATCACTTCCATGCTCTTGGATTTTTCCCTGACAGCAACGACGTCGCCGTTCTTCAAACTGTACGACGGAATATTAACAACAGCTCCGTTAACGGTGATGTGGCGGTGCGACACGAGCTGGCGTGCGGCGGCGCGGGTCGGAGCGATACCGAGGCGGTAAACCACGTTGTCGAGACGGCATTCGAGCAGTTTCAGCAGGTTTTCACCGGTGATGCCGCCGATACGGGCAGCCCTCACGTAGGTATTGTTGAACTGTTTTTCGAGCAGGCCGTAGATGGCTTTAGCCTTCTGCTTTTCCGTAAGCTGGGTACCGTATTCCGAAACTTTTTTGCGTTTACGGTTCTGCCCGTGCATTCCGGGAGGGTAGTTCTTCTTTTCGAACGCTTTGTCAGCGCCGAAAATAGGCTCTCCGAATTTGCGGGCGATCTTTGTCTTTGGTCCTATGAATTTTCCCATTGTTCTAATCGTTTCAAGAAAAAAAATCGTAATTCGTAATTCGTAATTCGTAATTGAATTACACGCGGCGGCGGTTGGGAGGACGGCATCCGTTGTGGGGCAGCGGCGTGACGTCGACAATCTCGACCACCTCGATGCCTGCGCCGTTGATGGTGCGGATGGCGGATTCACGGCCCGAACCGGGTCCTTTCACATAGACTTTCACCTTGCGCAGGCCCATGTCGTAAGCGACCTTGGCGCAATCCGAGGCAGCGGTCTGCGCTGCATAGGGAGTGTTCTTCTTGGAACCGCGGAAGCCCATCTTACCGGCGGAGCTCCAGCTGATGACGTCACCGTTGTCGTTGGTGATCGTAACTATCACGTTGTTGAAGGTCGAGTGTACGTGGGCGGCGCCCATTGCGCCGACCTTAACGACTTTCTTCTTTACTGCTGTTGTTTTTTTTGCCATAACTCTCGCTCTGATTACTTAGTTGCTTTCTTCTTGTTAGCGACCGTCTTCTTCTTGCCCTTGCGTGTACGGGCGTTGTTCTTGGTGCTCTGACCGCGGAGCGGGAGACCGATACGGTGGCGGATGCCGCGATAGCAACCGATGTCCATGAGACGCTTGATGTTCATCTGAACAACAGAGCGGTTTTCGCCTTCGACTTTGATGCCACTGTCGGCGATAGCGCTACGGATGGCTCCAACCTGATCGTCGGTCCACTCCTGGACTTTCAGATCGTAGCTGATGCCTGCCATATCGAGAATTTTGCGAGCCGTGCTGCGGCCTATACCATATATATAGGTCAGGCCGATTTCGCCTCTTTTGTTTTTTGGTAAATCTACACCTACTATACGTGCCATAAATTCGTTTTTCTGTTTTCTTTAAGTAACTTGATGCTACGTTTTGAAGCAAAGAAAAATCCCTCTGGCGCCTTGGGGATCAACCCTGGCGCATTTTATATTTGGGAGTTTTTTTGCAGATCACGTAGAGTTTGCCTTTACGCTTCACGATCTTGCAGTCTTCGCTTCTTTTTTTGATCGATGCTCTTACTTTCATTTGAAAGGATCTTTTCTGTTAGTCTAATAATAAAAGACACTGGAGCGTGTCATTTGTACCTGAACGAGATACGTCCTTTCGACAGATCGTAGGGCGACATCTCCACTTTAACTTTATCTCCGGGCAGGATCTTGATGTAGTGCATGCGCATCTTACCCGAGATATGGGCAGTGATAACGTGGCCGTTGTCGAGTTCGACGCGGAACATCGCGTTCGACAGAGCCTCAATTATCGTTCCGTCTTTTTCAATAGCATTTTGTTTTGCCATAGAACTCAGCTTTTTGCCGCAACGGTCGGAACGCCGACAGCGGGCGGCAGCGATTTAATTTACGATCGACTTTTTTGTATCGCCTTCTCGATAACATCGAAATCGGTCAGTACGTCGGGTTCCTTACCGACGGCCACCGCGAACTCGAAGTGCGCCGATGGCTTGCGGTCCCTTGTACGCACCGTCCAACCGTCCCTTTCAAAGACAACGTATTTCTCGCCCATGTTTATCATCGGCTCGATGCAGATGACCATTCCCTCTTTGAGAACCGGCCCCCTGCCTTTCGCGCCGTAATTTGGAACTTCGGGTTCCTCGTGCATTTTCCGCCCGAGTCCGTGCCCTACAAGTTCCCTCACGACCGAGAATCCGTTAGTTTCGGCATGCTCTTGCACAGCCGCAGATATATCGCCTACGCGGTTACCTGCCTTAGCCTGTGCGACACCTTTATAAAGAGCTTCTTTGGTAACATCCAGTAACCTCTGTGTTTCCGGATGTATGTTCCCGACCGCAAATGTATAGGCGGAATCACCGTAAAACCCCTTCATAATCGTGCCGCAGTCGACCGAAACTATATCGCCTTCCTGAAGAACGTAGTCCGACGGTATGCCGTGCACGACGTTTTCGTTGACCGAAACGCAGAGCGTTTTCGGGAAACCGCCGTACCCAAGGAAGCCTGGAACTGCTCCGTGCGAGCGGATAAATTCTTCCGCCACCCGGTCAAGCTCGTTGGTCGTAACCCCCGGCCTGATGTATTTAGCCACTTCCGCGAGCGTCTCACTCACCAGGAGATTGTTCTCACGGAGCAGTTCTATTTCTTCCCTGTTTTTCAGACTTATCATCGTCAATCAGCTTTCTGCTTAAGCTCCACCTCTACCTTTTATACGACCCGTTTTCATAAGGCCGTCGTAGTGGCGCATAAGGAGATAGCTCTCTATCTGCTTCAGAGTGTCGAGGATCACACCCACGAGGATCAGCAGCGAAGTACCTCCGAAGAAATACGAGAACTGCTGGTTGATCCCGAGCATCGCTGCAAACGTCGGCAAAATAGCGATGGTTGCGAGGAAGATCGAGCCCGGAAGGGTGATCCGCGTCATGATGTTGTCGATATACTCGGCAGTTTTCTTACCGGGTTTCACGCCGGGGATAAATCCGCCGTTGCGTTTCATATCGTCGGCCATCATGTTTGGATTGACCGTGATCGCGGTGTAGAAATATGTAAATGCGACCACCATGAGGAAGAACGTCACGTTATACCAGACGCTGTGGTACGAAAAGGCCGCAGCGAAACCGCCGCCGCCGATATTCGAGAACAGCATCGGGATGAACATCAGCGCCTGCGCGAAGATGATAGGCATCACACCCGCGGCGTTGATCTTCAGAGGTATATACTGGCGTACTCCTCCGTACTGTTTATTGCCCACGATACGCTTGGCGTACTGGACCGGAATTTTCCGGACAGCCTGCACCAGAGCGATCGCAGCCATAAATATAAGGTAGAGCAGGACAAGTTCCACGACGAGCATCACAACGCCGCCGGTAACATCCGTGAAACGGGTGTTGATTTCAGCGAGGAATGCGTGGGGCAGACGGGCGACGATACCCACCATGATGATGAGCGAAACGCCGTTGCCGATCCCCTTGTCGGTGATCTTTTCACCCAGCCACATCGTGAACATCGTACCTGCGATGAGGCACATCAGCGCCACGGCCGTAAACAGCGTTCCGTTCAGCACGAAAGCTGCAGCAGGCAGCTTGGCATGAAGGTTGGCCAGATAAGCCGGTCCCTGGAGACACAGCACGATGATGGTCAGGTACCTTGTCCACTGGTTCATTTTGCGGCGCCCGCTTTCGCCCTCTTTCTGCATCTTCTGGAAATACGGTACGATTATACCGAGAAGCTGGATAACGATAGAGGCCGAGATATAGGGCATGATGCCGAGAGCGAAGACCGATGCATTGGAGAACGCGCCGCCCGAGAAGATATCGAGAAGGCTGAGGAGTCCGTTTCCGGAGACCTGGTTGCTGAGTTCGCCCAGTGCCACGGGATTTACGCCCGGGATCACCACAAAACTACCGAACCTATAAACAAGAACGAGAAGCACCGTATAGACGATCTTCTTGCGAAGTTCCTCGATCTTGAATATGTTCTTTATAGTTTCTACTAGTTTCATTTTACCGTTGGGTTAGATGATTAGAGTTTCACTGCTTTACCCTGCAGGCCTTCGATAGCGGCTTCTGCGCTTTTCGAGAAAGCGTGAGCCGTTACGGTGAGCGCCTTGGTCAGTTTGCCGTTGCCGAGAATCTTTACGCGGTCATTCTTCGATACGAAACCGGCTTCGATGAGGGTTTCGACCGAGATCTCCTTGAGATTCTTCTTCGTTGCAAGGTCTTCGAGGACCGACAGGTTGATAGGCTTGAACTCCACGCGCTCCTTGTTGGTAAAACCGAACTTGGGCAGGCGCCTCTGAAGGGGCATCTGGCCGCCTTCGAAGCCGAGTTTCTGCGAGTAACCCGAACGGGACTGCGCTCCCTTGTGACCGCGTGTAGACGTACCACCTTTGCCCGAGCCTTCGCCCCTGCCTATGCGGCGTTCGCTGTGCGTTGCGCCTTTTGCGGGTTTTAAGTTATTGAGATTCATAGTCATTCTGTGTTAAGGGTTACTTCTTTGCTGCTGTTGCAGGTTCGACCTTAACGAGGTGTTTCACTTTTTCGACCATGCCCATGATGATGGGGGAGTCCTCGTGAACTACCGACTGGTTCATCTTTTTGATGCCCAGCGCGTCAAGGTTCCTTCTCTGTTTCTCGGTGCTGCCGATGCGGCTGATTACCTGAGTGATCTTGATTTTTGCCATGATTTCCCCTGCAATTAACCGTTAAACACCTTTTCCATCGATATGCCGCGCACCTGGGCCACGCTGTAGGCATCCCTCAGTTCGAGGAGAGCTGCAACAGTAGCCTTTACAAGGTTGTGCGGGTTCGACGATCCCTTGCTCTTGGCAAGCACGTTCTTCACGCCTGCACTCTCCAGCACGGCGCGCATGGCACCGCCGGCGATGATACCGGTACCGGGAGCGGCCGGGCGGATCATAACGAGCGAACCGCTGTAGCGCATCTCCTGTTTGTGCGGGATGGTTCCGTGCAGAACCGGGATCTTCACCAGATTCTTTTTAGCATCTTCAACCCCTTTGGCGATGGCCGAGGTCACTTCGCTCGCTTTACCGAGGCCGTAACCCACGATGCCGTTCTCGTTTCCGACAACGACGATCGCCGAGAAGCTGAATGTACGACCCCCTTTGGTTACTTTCGTAACGCGCTGGATGCTCACGAGCCTGTCTTTAAGCTCAAGGTCGCTGGTCCTTACTTTCTGTATGTTACTTTTTGCCATTTCTTTGCCTGATTAGAATTTAAGGCCGCCTTCACGGGCAGCATCGGCCAATGTTTTAACTCTGCCGTGATACAGGTAACCGTTACGGTCGAAAGCAACGCTGGCGATACCTTTCTCCGAGGCACGCTGTGCGGCGAGCTTGCCCACCATGGCGGCCACTTCGGATTTGTTCTTGCCTTTTGCTGCTTCTGCGACCTCTTTGTCGAGCGACGAAGCCGCTGCGAGCGTAACGCCTTTTATATCGTCTACGAACTGTACATAGATCTGCTTGTTGCTCCTGTATACAGTCATGCGGGGCTGTTCGGCTGTGCCGTTCACGATCTTGCGGATACGCATTTTGATCCTTGCCCTTCTTTCGGTTTTTGTCAGTGCCATAACTTTCTCAGGAATTTATTATTTACCAGCAGATTTACCGGCCTTGCGGCGGAGTTGTTCGCCGACGAACTTGATACCCTTGCCCTTATACGGTTCCGGCTTACGCAGCGAGCGTATTTTGGCTGCAACCTGGCCTATGAGTTGTTTGTCGATGCTTTTCAGAGTAACGATCGGATTCGCTTTACGTTCGGTGAGGGCTTCGACCTTCACCGCGTCGGGGAGCATGATCCAGATGTCGTGAGAGTATCCCAGGCTCAACTGGAGAACCTGGCCTTGTGCTTCGGCCTTGAAGCCTACGCCTACGAGTTCCTGTTTGATCTCGTATCCTTTGGAGACGCCTGTCACCATGTTGTTGATGAGCGCGCGATAAAGCCCGTGCATAGAGCGGTGGCGGGGTTGATCCGTAGGACGAGTCACTGTCAATACGTCTCCCTCTACTTTGACGGTGATGTCGCGGTCAACTTGCTGCGACAGCTGTCCGAGAGGTCCTTTCACGCTAACCACGTTGTCCGAAGATACCGTGACGGTGACTCCGGCGGGCAGGTTTACAGGTAATTTACCAATCCTTGACATTTCTTGAGAACTTTTCGATTAATAAACGTAGCATAAAACTTCGCCTCCGACGTTCTCCTGGCGTGCCTTTTTATCGGTCATGATGCCTTTGGATGTGGAGACGATGGCTATACCCAGACCGTTCATAACGCGGGGCATCTCCTCTGCTCCGACATAGCGGCGCAGACCGGGACGGCTGATGCGTTTGAGGTCTTTGATAGCGTTGATTTTGGTCTGTGGGTGGTACTTGAGGGCGATCTTGATTACAGGATGGCCCTTTTCGGCCTGCTCGAACTTATAAGCAAGAATATAACCTTGATCGTAGAGGATCTTGGCTATTTCCTGTTTAATTTTTGAACCGGGAGCTTCAACAACTTTGT
>JAVBRO010000020.1:0-127254 GCA_031547885.1 Rikenellaceae bacterium | reverse complement strand
GGCGAGGCCGCGGGCGTTCTGGAATGACTGATCTGATTTCACTTCCGAAGAATATACACCTGAAATTGAACGTATTATTGCCTTATAGCGACCCGCGATCTCTTCGCAGGCGTCGGAAATCTCGCCCAGCGACGCGCGCAGTCTTGCGGCCTCGACGGCGAGTTCCAGAAGGTTGCCCTTACCCGTGCGTGCGCACTCGGTGATGGCGGCGAGGGCCTTACGGACGGCCTCGTTGTCGCGTCCCGCGCGGAGTTCGTCGAGGCGTTTGACCTGCGACTCGCGGACGGCGGTGTTGTCCACCGCAAGGATGTCGATCGGGTCCTCCTTTTCCAGACGGAAACGGTTCAGGCCGACTATGATCTCCTCGCCCGAGTCGATGCGCGCCTGCTTGCGCGCGGCGGCCTCCTCGATGCGCATTTTGGGAATCCCGGTCTCGATGGCCTTGGCCATACCGCCCAGACCTTCGATCTCCTGAATATGCGCCCACGCCTTTTCGGCGATCGCGGCGGTCAGCGACTCGACATAGTAGGAACCTGCCCACGGGTCCACCCCGCGGCAGATGTCGGTCTCCTCCTGTATGTAGATCTGCGTGTTGCGTGCGATGCGGGCCGAGAAGTCGGTCGGAAGTGCGATGGCTTCGTCCAGTGCGTTGGTGTGCAGCGACTGGGTGTGCCCCAGGGCCGCGCCCATAGCCTCGATGGCCGTGCGGGCAACGTTGTTGAACGGGTCCTGCTCGGTGAGCGACCACCCCGAAGTCTGGGTGTGTGTTCGCAGGGCCAGCGACTTGGGATTCTTCGGGTTGAACTGCTTCACGATCTTGGCCCACAGAAGGCGCGCGGCCCTCATCTTGGCGATCTCCATGAAGTGGTTCATCCCGAGGCCCCAGAAGAACGAGAGGCGCGGCGCGAAGCTGTCGACGCTCATACCGGCGTTGATACCGGCGCGCAGGTACTCCAGGCCGTCGGCCAGCGTGTAGGCCAGCTCTATGTCGGCCGTAGCGCCCGCCTCCTGCATATGGTAGCCCGAGATCGAGATCGAGTTGAATTTCGGCATATTCTTCGACGTGTATTCGAAGATGTCGGCGATGATCTTCATCGAGAATTCGGGCGGGTAGATGTAGGTGTTGCGCACCATGAACTCCTTGAGGATATCGTTCTGGATGGTCCCGGAGAGCTGGTCGAGCGTCGCTCCCTGCTCCATCCCGGCCACGATGTAGAACGCAAGCACGGGAAGTACCGCGCCGTTCATGGTCATCGAAACCGACATCTGGTTGAGCGGAATGCCGTCGAACAGCACCTTCATATCCTCGACCGAGCATATCGACACCCCGGCCTTGCCCACGTCGCCCACCACACGGGGATGGTCGGCGTCGTAGCCGCGGTGGGTTGCGAGGTCGAAGGCCACGGAAAGGCCCTTCTGCCCCGACGCGAGGTTGCGGCGGTAGAAGGCGTTGGATTCCTCGGCGGTCGAGAAACCGGCATACTGGCGGATGGTCCAGGGACGCATCACGTACATGGTCGAGTACGGCCCCCTGAGGAACGGCGCGATACCGGCCGCGTAATTCAGGTGTTCCATACCTTCGAGGTCTTCCGCAGTGTACTCCGTCTTGACGGGTATGCGTTCGGAAGTGAGCCACACGTTGGTTTCGCACGGCTTCGAGGCGCCGCAGCACTCTTTGCCACCGTCGCCCTTATAAGTCAGATCTGAAAATTTCTTTCTCATATTATTTTCCGTGCTTTATTCGATTCCGAGTTCTTTAAGATACGATTTCAGCGTTTCCAGGACATTGCTCTTCACCGAAATGAAGTGTGTTATGCCCTGCGCTTCGAGTTCGGGCTGCGAAGCGGGCGCTCCGGCAACCACCAGGATACCCTTGCCGCCTAAAAGTTTGGCGGCTTCGGGTGCTACCGTTGCGTAATCGTCGTCCGAAGAGCACATCACCACGATGTCGGCTTTTGCGGCCAGGGCGGCTTTCACGCCCTCTTCGACGCTCTTGAAGAACGTGTTGTCCTGGACGCGGATACCGGCGCAGGCGAAGAAGTTGCAGGCGAACTGGGCGCGGGCGCGGGCCATCGAAAGCGATCCGCAGGTGAGCATAAACGCCAGCGGAGCCTTGCCGCTGCGGTCTGTTTTCAGACGGATCTGCTCGAAAGGCATCGCGCCGCGGTAGGGATGCAACACGATCTTTCCGCAGGTGCACGGGCCGCCTTTTTTGCAGTCGCAGTCGTCGTCGCAGGTGCACTCGCCCCCTTCGGCGCATTTGCAGTCGGGGTCGCATCCGGCGGGCTTTACTGCCTTGCCGGTCACGGCCTTGTCGGCCGTCTCGGTGAAGTTGGGGTACTGGTTGGCGCCCAGCAGGATGGTGCGGCGCGTCGAGACGGCCTTGTCCTTCGCGGCAGCCGAGGCCTCGATCGCCGAAGTGACGAAACCGGCCTTGAAAGCGGCGATATAGCCCCCCTTATCCTCGACCTCGCGGAAAAGTTTCCACGCCTCTTCGGCTATGCTTTGTGTAAGAGTTTCGATATAGTATGAACCGCCCGACGCATCGGAAACCTGGTCGAAGTGCGATTCGTATTTCAGAAGCAACTGCACGTTGCGTGCAATGCGGCTCGAAAAGTCGGTCGGCGTTTCGAAAACCTCGTCGAACGGAACCACTTCCAGCGAATGAACCCCGGCGATGGCGGCGCTCATGGCCTCGGTCGTGCCGCGCAGCATATTCACGTATGGGTCGTAAACGGTCTGGTTCCAGCGCGAAGTGACTGCGTGCGCGAACATTTTTTCGGAGCATCCTTTTTCGGGACCGTACTGTTTCACGATATTGGCCCACAGCAGGCGTGCGGCGCGGAACTTGGCGATCTCCATGAAATAGTTGGAGCTGACGGCCATGCTGAAACGGATGGTCCGGGCAGCCTGGTCGGCGGTGAGACCCGCGTCCATCAGCATCACCAGATATTCATGTCCGGCGGCGAGCGTGAAAGCAAGCTCCTGAACGATGGTGGAACCGCTGTTGTGAAAATAGTGCCCGCTCACTCCGGCAAACCTGACTTTCGGGTACTTTTCGTACTTTTTCACAAACCCGGCGATACATTCGCAGCACTGCCCCCCGTTGCCGCAGCAGCCGAATTCGCCCTGCAGCGACAGTTTTTTGACAATGGGGTCCAGCACAAACGACATACGCACCTCAGCCGGATCGATCGCCGACTTTTCGAGCCTTGCAAACATCATCTCGGCAACCCTGCATGCACCCTTGCCCTGGAACACGACTTCGACGGCACCCAGGATGATCTGGCTCAGCAGTTGGTCGAGTTCGGCCTCGGTCGGCGCTTCATAGAAACAGAAACCGATCGAGTCGCAGCCTGCGTTCAGCGCGGCGAGCGCCTCGGAATTGGCCTTTTCCGCATCTTTTACGCCGATGGTCTGGTGTACCATCCATTGGTTGCATCTGCCCGTGCCTCTAACGAACGGGAAACATCCCGGACGGCTCTCTAGAAAAGGGATGCGGCGGAGATCTTCGGCCCTGTAATAAGGCCTGACTGAGAAACCTTCTCCGGTGCGCCATACGAGTTTTTTGTCATAGTCGGCACCTTTGAGGTCGGCTGTTATCACCTCTTCCCACTGCTCCGTCGTAACGGGCGGAAATTCGGAGAACAGCTTCTCTTTTTTGTTATCTGCCATAACGATTTGAAAGAATTATTTTAAGAATTTGGATGTTCTTTATGAAACGCGCCAAAGTTAGCAATTATTTATAAAGAAAACGAGTCCGCTGTTATTAAAAAAACAGCGGACTCGAATTTTTACCGGCTACCGGCGGGAATCCGGCTATACCAGCACGAAATCTTCCCCCGATTTTTCGAAAACCAGCATCGCGTCGGCCGGTTCGTAGTTGTGCGGAATGTAGGTAAACGCCTGGCAGAAGGTCATACCCGTCTTTTTGCCGCGGTATATGACGACCATAACCCCGGTACCCATGCCGCCGTCTATTTGTGAAAGGCGGTCGAAATCGCCCTTGCCGACACAATCGCGTACCTTTGAGAGATGTTGATTGTCATAGTACATCTCCGTGCGCTTGAGGAATTCCCTGGTGGGAACGTAGTAGGGGCGGCCGCCGGAACCCGCAAGCACGAGCACGAGCAGTATCATCCCTATGATCGCGAATACAGCTCCCATGAAGAGTAATCCGAACGAGAGGTTTTCGGTGTTTTTTATTTCGGGCATCAGCGCAACCGCTACCATAGCAGCACCCACGATCAGGGTGAGCAGGCCGGGCATCAGGCTTCTTTTCTTTTTTATCACTTTGTCGGGGCCGAGTTCGTAGATAGCGTCGTCGATATGTTTTATGTTGTTTTCCATGATTGTTTTCGGTTTTTTTTAATTAATAATTGCATGTATACGCACCGCTGTTTTCATGCTGCGTGCACGAAATACGGTAAAAATAGCTCGAATTAAAAAACCGGAAAACTAAACGACTATGTGCCGCAGGGTGTAGACATAGTAGTCCGACGGCCTGTGGAATGCGCCGTTGCGGGCTATTATATAAGATGTCGCGGCCGGAACGGAGATTTCCCCCGGCGCAGATGATGTGAATACTGTGGTTTCAGAGTGGCTGACACGGAAATTCTGCTGGCTGTGGTCGCCTGCCGCCGCATTATGCGAGGCCGGAGGCGTGAAAAGCGAATTCGCCTCGCGTGCAACCTCGACCCGGCCGGTATCGTCCTTCTGGGAGAGAGTCGCCTGCGCCGACGCGGGAAAATCAGCCGAAACGACCGAAACCGAATTGTTCCGTTCGTTCAGCCCCACCGCAAGCAGCGCCGCCAGGAAAAATATGAGCAGATGTTTCTTCATCGTGTTTTGCCGCACAAATTTAGCAAAAATCGCTTATGTTATAACGCGAAAATGAATATCTTTGTTTCGCCATGTACAAAAATCTGACCAAATTTTTAGAACTCCTCGAAAATGAGGGCGAACTGGTGCGGATCGCCGCTCCGGCCGACCCCGTCCTGGAGATCGCCGAGATAACCGACCGTGTGTCGAAAGCGGGCGGAAAAGCCCTGCTTTTCGAAAACACCGGCACGGCTTTTCCCGTCGTTACCAATCTTTTCGGATCGGACAGGCGCATGGCCCTGGCCCTGGGCGCTCCGTCGCTCAACGCGATCGCCGAAAAATTGGACGGCCTCATCCACAGTGCCCTTTCGCCCAGGGGTTCGCTCGCCGAAAAGATGAAAGTCGTGCCGCTGCTCGCCCAGGCCGCCCGATGGTTCCCGAAAACCGCCGCCGGACGCGGCGAGTGCCAGCAGGTTGTGTTTCAGGGCGAAGACGCCCGTCTGTCGCTGCTGCCCATCCTGAAATGCTGGCCGTGCGACGGTCTGAACGCCGACGGCGGTTTAGCAGGAATGTCGTCACGAACCGGAACGAAACGAAGTGGGGGAAGTCATAATGCCGACGGGGGGCGCTTCGTGACTCTGCCGCTGGTGCACACGGTCCATCCCGAAACCGGGGTGCGCAACGTGGGGATGTACCGCATGCAGGTCTTCGATGACCATGCGACCGGCATGCACTGGCATATCCATAAGACAGGCGCGCGCCACTGGGACGCATACCGCAAAGCCGGAATCGCGCGTATGCCCGTGAGCGTCTGCTTAGGCGGCGACCCGGCATACACCTACGCCGCCACCGCGCCAATGCCCGAGGGTCTGGACGAATACCTGCTGGCAGGATTCCTGCGCGGAAAACCGGTCAGGCTTGTGAAATGTGTGACCAACGGCCTGTACGTTCCGGCCGACTGCGATTTCGTGATAGAGGGCTGGGTCGACACCACCGAGGCGAAAGTCACCGAGGGGCCGTTCGGCGACCACACGGGGTTCTATTCACTGGATGACCCCTACCCCGTTTTCCACGTCGAGGCCATCACGCACAGGCGCGATGCAGTTTACCCGGCGACCATAGTCGGCGTACCGCCCCAGGAGGATGCATACCTCGCCCGCGCCACCGAAAAAATATTTCTCGCTCCAATAAGGCTCGCTTTGCAGCCCGAAATACGCGACCTCTATATGCCCGAACCGGGTGTGTCGCACAACCTTGCCGTCGTTTCGATGGAGACCTCATACGCCGGACAGCCCGAAAAGGTCGCCAGCGCTCTGTGGGGTGCCGGGCAGATGGCGTTCAACAAATACCTGATCGCCGCGCCTGCCGACGCCGACATACGCAACGAGGATACGCTGGCCGGACTTCTGCGCGGCGTCGATGTTTCCCGCGATCTTTTCTTCGGGCGCGGCATCCTCGACGTTCTCGACCACGCTACCGCCACTCCCGGCTACGGCGGAAAACTGCTTATAGATGCGACCGCACCGGAACCGGGATGCCCGTTGAAACTTCCGGCAGAGTTCATGCTGGCGGCCGGGATAGATTCCGCAGACGTTTCGCTGGCGGAAAAATGGCGCACCATTATATTAAGGAGCAAGCCGGACGCGAAACCTGATATTGCCGGATTTATTGCCAGGAATAAAATTGCCGGGATCAACCTTATAGCTGTTTTCGACAGCGCGACCGAGGGGCTTACTCCTTACGAACTGCTGTGGCTGGGAACGGCCAATACCGACCCCGTGCGCGACATCACGATAATCGACGGCATAGCAGTCGCGGATTGCCGGAGCAAGATATCGAAAAGCGCGGATATGCCTGCCCGCTTCCCCAACGTCGTCACGATGGACCCCGAAACCATCGCTCTGGTCGACCGCCGCTGGGATGAATACGGCCTGGGCGAACGGATAGAGTCGCCGTCAGCGCGTTACCGCCGACTGTTGCTCTCAGATAAAGCAGATATATAGTGCCGATAAACTGAGCAGACTGTCATTCCGAGTGAAACGAAGTGGAATCGAGGAATCTGATCGAGCACAGGTAATAATTTTCCACCCCCGATCAGATCCCTCGACAAGCTCGGGATGACACACAAAGAAATTGCAAGTTTGATAATATAATGGGCAAAAAAGAGCGGCACGGCGGCGACAAGGCGTGGTGGAAGTTTTCATCACGGGAAATGCGTGCGCTGTTGTGGCTGCTGCCGGTCCTGGGGGTAGTTTCGTGGCTGGTGTGGGAGATAGCCCGGCCGCGTTTCGACGACACACTGCCCCAATACGCCGACCTTGTCAATTCAGCCGGGGAGACGCGGACGCCTGACGCAGAAGCCGCGGCGGATTCGCTTTTCACGTTCGATCCCAACACCGTCGAATACCACGACCTCTGCCGCCTGGGTTTCACGCGCAACGAAGCGCTCGGCATCGTGAAGTACCGCGAACGGGGAAAGGTTTTCGAAATTCCCGAAGATTTCGCATCGTGCTACCAGGTCAGCGAGCAGATGTACCGCCGGCTGCGGCCTTATATCAATATTGGTGAGAAGTACCGTATCAAAGCATATGTGCGGAACGAACGAAACACCCAAAACGACAGTTACGGCGGCGGGTACAAAGAAAAACCTGTGAAACAGGAAGCAGAACTCCGGCCCTTTTCGCTCGACACCATAACCGCCGCCGGATTGCGCGAACTCGGCTTTTCGGTGCGGCAGGCCGAGGTAGTCATCAATTACCGCGATATGAAGGGCGGCCTTCGCTCGGCGGAAGAGTTCGCCGAATGTTACGTGGTTTCCGACGAAATGTTTGCGCGGCTGAAGCCGTACCTCGTTTTTCCGGAGCAGGCGGCAAAAATTTCCGCAGCCCCAACGCTCGTCAACCTCAACACCGCCGATTCCACCACCCTGCGCTCCGTTTCGGGTATCGGCGAAAAGACCGTCGTCAGCATAATGGATTACCGCGAAAGGCTGGGAGGGTTCGTCCGCATGGAACAACTCGCCGAGGTGCGCGGGATGACCGAACAAAACTACGAACGCATCTGCAGACAAATTTTTGTCGACAGTTGCGAAATTCAAAAAATTGATATTAACTTTGCATCCGCTAAAACCCTCGGACGGCATCCTTACATAAACGCGGAACAACTAAGGAGACTACTGAAGCTGAGGCAGTTGAAGGGAGGTTGGAACAACACCGGAGAATTGATAGAAGATAAAATATTCACACCGGAGGAGGCCGAAAAAGCGGCCCCGTATCTGTTGTTCGGGAAAATCCCGCAATGAAAGCCGGTCTAAAATTTATTTAATAAAGCTATTTATGGCTATTTTTAAGCGCTTTTTTCACCTCGTCCTCGTTACAATGGAACCACATTGCGCCTCGTCCGACGCGGAAAAATCATCTTAAAATATCTCATAATATTTTTTATCCAATAAAATTTAGACCGACTTAAAACCGAATTTTACGAATAAAAACATAAAAAATTTACCAGGATGATCATAATGCCGATCAAAGAGGGCGAAAACATCGAAAGGGCTCTCAAAAAATTTAAAAGGAAATACGAGCGCACCGGCGTTCTGAAAGAACTGCGCCGCCGCCAGTACTTCACAAAACCCTCTATCGCAAAGCGCGTACAGATGCAGCACGCTGTGTATGTAGAGCAGCTGCACCGCGAAGAAGAATAGGCCGGAACGCCGACGGCGGATTTGATGATAAAGGTCGCTATAGATCCGAAACCATCGGCACAGCTCTGCCGCGAAGAAGAATAGCGGCCGCAGCGGGTCGGAACGCCGGCTGCGAATTTGATGATAAAGGCATCGCAGGCCTGAATCTCCCGGCACAACGCCACCGCAAATAGTCCCTCTGTTTTGTGATAATATTCAAGCCTCCTTTACGGGGGCTTTTTTGTTGATGGTGGGGTTGTTTGTTCCGTCATTGCGACCGCGAGGTCGGAACGCCGACGGCGGAACGAAGCGGGAAGCAATCCAGCCATAACATAGATTGCTTCGTCCTGCTTCGTGCCTCGCAGCTCATCGCAATGACGTTAGCGGATTCTTTCACTTTTCACTTTTCACTTTTCACTTTTCACTTTTCACTTTTCTCCGTTTTACACGCCTTTTTTCCCGTTTCGCCCCTTTTTTGAAGGCTTTTTTAACAACGCTGATATATATTTGTGTGGAATTCAACCAAATGACATATGCCCCTCCCGAAGAAATATAACGCCGTTGCGATAAACGTCCTGCTGGCGCTGGTCATCAGCCTCGTGATAAACTTCTCGTACCTGCTCGCCATCCGCGAACAGGACAAGCGCGATTTCGGAACGCCGCACTGGCTGCCCGAAGGAGGTCAGGAGACCCCTCATAAAGGCACTCTGCACGTTGCGAAAGACGGATACGGTTATGTTATCTGCGAAGGCTACCACGACGAAGGGCACGGCGACAGCATCTACGTGAACGCAGGTGTAATACGCCGCCTCAATCTCATGGACGGCAGCATGCTGACCGTAACGGCGCGCGACTCGCAGACGCCGGGAGCCAACAGGTTCCTGTGGAAAGTGCTGGAAGTGAATGGCGAGCCGTTCGATTACGGGGCTCTCTACAACCGCCCGAGCAACAACCTGGTCATGGCGCTCCAGTTCGGATACTATTTCCTGTTCGCGCTCATACTGCTGTGCATTATGACCGTCGGGGGAAGGAACGACCTGAAATTCTACATGAAGCGGGCCGCTTACTGCATAGTGATCGCCGGCGGACTCTATTTCCTGCTTCCCGTTATGAAACATCGCACCGGAGAGCTGGTCATCGAAGCCATGAACGTTTACAAGGGAACTCTCGTGGCCGACCCGATAGACGTGATGAAATGTTCGTTCGTACTTGTGTTCGCCGTGCTCTACGGCCGCATGTACCAGCTAATTTACCAACGCGAGGATATTATGCTGGAGAACGAACAGCTCAAGAACGAGAACCTGAAGGCGCGCTACAACACGCTCATCAACCAGATAAACCCCCATTTCCTCTTCAATTCGCTCAATTCGCTCTCGTCGCTGGTGCGCGAAGGTGATAACGAGGCCGCGGTCACCTATATCGACCGGCTGTCTGACACTTTCCGCTACACCATCCAGAACGAACCGCACACGACCACCACGCTGCACGACGAACTGGAGTTCGTGAACGCATACAAATACCTGCTCGAGATACGCTACGACGAGAAGCTTTTCATCGACATCGACGTCGAGCAGGACAAACTCGACTGGACGCTGCCCACGTTCTCGATACAGCCGCTCATCGAAAATGCCGTGAAACACAACAGCATCACGCGGTCGAAGCCGCTACACATCTCGATACGCACTGAGGGGGACTACCTCGTGGTGTCGAACCCCATAAACCCGAAGATCGACCCGGAAAAAGGCACCGGCATCGGGCTCGAGAACCTGTCGAACCGCTGGCTGCTGCTGACGGGGAAAACCATAGATGTTTCGAACGACGGCGAAACATTCACCGTCCGCCTGCCGTTCATAAATACTACCAACGCATAAATACGCCCCCTCGTATGAAAATCGTAATAATCGAAGACGAAACCGCCGCCGCACGCAACCTGCAAGCCCTCGTCAGGAAAGTCATTCCGACTGCCCAATTTTTGGCCACTCTGGAAAGTATAGAGGAGACCGTGGAGTGGTTCGGCGCGCATCCGTGTCCCGACCTGCTCTTTATGGATATCCACCTTGCCGACGGCGAGGCGTTCCGCATATTCGACCGCGTGGATATCCCCTGCCCCATCATCTTCACCACGGCATACGACGAGTACGCGCTCGAGGCGTTCAAGGTCAACAGCATCGACTACCTGCTCAAGCCGATCAAGGAGACGGAACTGGAACGCGCCGTCGAAAAACTGCAGAGGCTGTCGAAGACCGAACTCGCCGAACGCAAAGAGGGCATAGCGGAAATGGCGCGCAACCGCGACGAACAGAAAGTCTTCCTTATACCCGTCCGCGACAAGATCGTTCCGCTGAAGATCGAGAACGTGGCGTTCTTCTACACTACGGACGAGAAAGTCAGGGCCTTCGATTACGAGGGTAATTCGTTCCCGATGGACCGCAGCCTCGACAAGCTCATCAAGATACTTTCGGATGTCGATTTTTTCCGCGCCAACCGCCAGTTCATCGTCGCCCGCAACGCCATCAACGACATCTCGGTATGGTTCGGCAGCAGGCTCTCGCTCAACCTGAAAGTCAAGGCGCCCGAACGCATCGTCATCAGCAAGGACCGCGTACCGGAATTTAAGAGATGGTTCATGGGCGTTTAGCCGATTCGCCGTTCGGCTAAACCAACCGAAACGCCGGTTCGCCGGGAGATTCGGGCGGTTCGCAGAATACCCTGCTCACATCTCGGAGCGGGGTTTTATATTTGTATCCGGAAACTGATCGCAAACAGTAAAAACCAAAAAATTATGAAAAAGATCATCGGTATCGCAATGTGCATCGTGATGCTGGCGGGAGCCGCACAGTTGTCGGCACAGGACAAGAACAAAGGAAAGGATAAACAGAAAACGGAACAAAAAAGCGACAAGCAGAAGCCGGAACAAAAGGACGGCCAGAAGAAGCCCGAACAAAAACCCGGACAGCAGAGGCCCGACCGTCAGCAGCCTTCGAACGAAGATTGGGCCAAACAACGTGCGGACCGGATGAAAGAACAGCTCTCGCTGACCGACGACCAGTATGCAAAAGTTCTCGAACTGAACAAGGCGAATAACAACAATATGCCTTCGCGCGAACAGATGCAGAATATGACCGACGAACAGAGGGATGCCCGCCGCGAAGAGATGAGGAAATCGCGCGAAGAGTACAACGCGAAACTAAAAGGTATACTCACCCCCGAACAGTACTCGAAATATGAGGAAAACATGAAGAACATGCCCCGCGGCGGCCAGCCCGGACAGAGGCCACAGGGAGGACCCGGCGGCGACAGGCCGCAGGGCAGCAATTAAACGATATCAAGGTTACAGGGTTTCAAGGTTAGGTAGTTTTAGGTTAGTATGTTTGGGTTAGTGAAGAACAGGGACGGCCGAGGGCATGTTAACACAAACCGGGATGTCTGGATTCCTCAGCCTGTATGGCGGCCTGCAAGGCGGATCATCGAAGAAAATGTGGTTCCATTGACAAGAGGATCCAACGACGCAGGATGGCATAGAGGCCGGAAGACAGGCGTCCTGGTTTGTGTTAACATGCCCTGAATGCGGTTGACGTCCCTGTTTTTCCGTTTTACCCCCAAGACGCGCACCAGCATCCGATTTATGATTACTTTCGCGTGCGACAATCGAAAAGAGGATTATGAAGAGACTTTTTACATTTATACTGCTGGCGGCGGCAGTCTCCACCGCAAATGCACAGCGCCGGTCGACGGTGAGCGGAGTCGTGGCCGATGCCGACACCAAACAGACGCTTATCGGGGCGGTCGTCGGGATGACTCCCCTGGCGGACTCAATAAAAACGACACAGATCGTCACCGGCGCGGGAGGCACTTTTTCGACCGGGCTTAATCAGGGGGAATATAATTTCGATGTCTCGCTGGTGGGATATGAAACCCTCCGCCGGCGCATAGAGGTCGTTTCGTCGAGGATGTCGCTCGACACCGTTTTCCTGCGTCCCGGAATAGTTATGGACGAAGTCGTTCTGAAAGGGGTCGCACTGCGCACTTCGCTGTCGGGCGACACGCTGATATACAATGCCGACGCATATAAGGTGGCGGCCGATGCCGACGTTTCGGGCCTGCTGCAGAAGATGCCGGGCATCAAGGTCGAGAACGGAACTGTCGAAGCCCAGGGCGAGACTGTCAAGAAAGTCCTTATAGACGGCCGCGAATTCTTCGGCGAAGACGTCAACGCCGCCATCACTTCGCTGCCGG
This sequence comes from Rikenellaceae bacterium, assembly GCA_031547885.1. Classification (GTDB taxonomy): domain Bacteria; phylum Bacteroidota; class Bacteroidia; order Bacteroidales; family Rikenellaceae; genus UBA940. The sequence continues at coordinate 114,518 of JAVBRO010000020.1, read as the reverse complement.
CCGAGGTTGTCAAATCGATCGAGGTGTTCGACAAGCTGAGCGACAATGCCGAATTCACCGGCATAGACGACGGCGAAGGATACAAGGCCATAAATATCCGCACGCGCGAATCGATGCGCCAGGGCGTCATGGGTAAGTTGTCGGCACTCTACGGGGTCGAACCGCCCGACGACCAGGACAGTTCATGGCACCATTACGGAATGGTCTCCGGAAACGTCAACATTTTCCAGGGCGACGCCAAAATAACCGTGGGCGGAACCCTGAACAATATCAACGAACGCAATTTCAGGCAGAACGACTTTCTGGGCGCGGGTTCAAACGACGGGATAGCCAAAGTTGGCATGTTCCAGTTGAACTACATCGACACATGGGGCAAAAAAGACCATTGGAAAATAGATGCAACCTACGGGTACAACAACACCAACGCGAAAAACTACCAGTCGGTGGAGAGGGAGTATTACGAAACGGCCACCTCGAATTATTCCAACTACGACTCCTATTCATACTCGCACGGGACCAACCAGAGCCATAATTTCGACGCAAGGATAGACTATAAGCCCAACACATTCCAGGAACTGCGCATACGTCCCTCGGTGAGCTACCAGGACAGCGGCCGGGATGGATACACCAACTCCATATATTATCCGCGCGACCCGCTCTCACCCATCGTTCCGCTCAACAACTGGAACAACAGCGACAACTACGGCTGGCAGACAGGTATAAACGTCAACTACAGGGTCAGGCTCGGCAAACCGGGACGGACGATATCGCTGTTTTTCAACGGCAGATACAACACCAACGACCGCAACGGCGAATCGTATTCGGAAAAACAGAACAGGGACCCGGTACAACAGAGAACCCCGACATATAACTACGGTTACAACCTGATGGGCGGCATGACGTACACGGAACCTGTCAGCAAAAGTTCGCTCGTGAACCTCGATTACAGCGTAAGCTACAGGTACTCAGATAACGACAAAAAGTCCTATCTGTACAATTTCGGGAACCACGAATACGATCCGGATTATGACGAATCATATTCCGGCGTATACAACAGCGGCTATCTGACACACAGGGTCGGGCCCGGATACCGCATGCAGAAAAAAGAGACAACTCTTTCGGCGGGTGTCTTCTACCAGTATTCGACGCTCCAGAGCACCCGCGTACTGCCGCAGGCGTTCGACCTCAAGACAGATTTCAACAACGTGACCTATTCGCTGATGGTCACCTCGAAGTTCAACAAGAGCGCCTCGCTGAGGGTATTCCTCAACTCGAACACGCGGAACCCGTCGGTCGGCGACCTGCAGGACGTAGTGGATATTTCCAACGTCCAGAACATAACCAAGGGCGACCGTTTCCTCAAGCCGTCGTATGAAAACCGCCTCTACACCCGCCTCATACTTCCGAATACGGAGAAAGGGCGCACCCTGGCCTTTAATCTGGGCGGCTCTTACACGTTCAACTCCATAACCGCCCTGACGATCCGCGACAGCCCGGGTTATCCCGTCAAGGACTCGGAAGGCAACGAGGTTGAGTATCTCGACGCCGTGGGCCGGTACACGCAGCCGATAAACATGGACGGGGAGTGGTCGGCGCGCGTGGGCGTGGATTACGGATTCCCGCTCACCTTCATGAAATCGAACCTGAACCTCAGCGCCGGCTGGCAGTACAGCGAAGCGCCGTCGCAGATGGGGCAATGGAACAGCACCACTCAAATCCTGTCGCTCATTGACAATTTTTCGCGCAATATGGAGACAACCGGCGGAGTCACACTTGGGAGCAATATCAGCGAGAAGGTGGACTTCCGCATAGGATACAGCATCAGGTACGTCAATGTCCGCAACACTTACTCCTCGATGAGCAACAGCGATTACCTGAGGCATATACTTAACGCCAGCTTCAAATTCGTACTGCCGCTCGACTTCACCATAGACGGAAGCGTCAATTTCGACACCTACAATTCGCTCAAGGGGCAGGACTTCGACCGGAGTTTCCTGATAGCGAACGCAAGCATCGGCAAAAAGATATTCCGCAACAAGCGGGGCGAGATCAACCTCTTCTGCAACGACATGTTCAACCAAAACACCAGTTTCCGCAGGGTGTGGGCGGCCCAGTATATCCAGAGCCAGACCAGTTCCACCATAGGACGGTATTTCGGGGTGAGATTCACATGGAACATCCGGAAGTTCGGTAAGAACGGCTCGCAGAATCCGGACATGTATCAGAACACCGACGGTGAACGCAGGTACGACGGACCGCCTCCCGGTGGAATGGGCGGCGGAGGCGGCTACCGTGGTGGAGGCGGGTTCCGCGGCGGCGGTGGCGGAGGTTTCGGACCGATGTAAAAAAGAACGAGAGCCTTTGTGCTCTCGTTCTTTTTCAATTTTCAATTCACCGTAAGCGGTGGCGCACGAAGTGCGGGGTAACGTAAGCCGCAAACCAGGCGATCGACACCGCGGCAAGCGCTATATTGACGTAATAGACGGTCCCGAAGCCCCACCTCTCGGCGATGCGGCCGCCGAAGAACATTCCCAGTCCGATCCCGACGTCCCAACCCGTAAGGTAGGTGGCGTTTGCCGTCGCGCGGCGGTCGTTCGGGGCGAGGTTTATGATCATCGTGTTGTAGGCAGGGAATATCGTCCCGTAGCCGAAACCTATGAAGAACGCCGCGGCAAAATAGAGCGCGTATCCGGCATGCAGGCTGTGGCCTGCGACCATACCCAGAAACGCCTCGCAGAGGATCCCGACAAAGACTATGCACATCCCCTGAAAGATGACCTGGGTTATCTCCCCGCGGTCGACCCGTTTGCCCGATCCGATACGCGAAATGATCAGTCCCGCGGCCATCACCGTAAAGAAATAACCCGTGTTCTCGACCATGCCCAGCTCCCCCGCGTACATGGCGATAAAGGTCATCGTCATGCCCCACGGAATGGCTAACAGAAGCAGAGAACCGCACGCAGGCAGACCCGCTTTCAGGAAGAAACGGTCGAGCGACATCCCCCTGTTGCTGGTTCTGGGGATCTTCTTTTCCACTTTTATAAGGGCAGCGAAGAGCAGGCCCAGTCCGCCCGTTGCGAGCGCGGCATAGAATATCAGATCGTAATTTCCGGTCGTCGCAATGAAAAGCCCGGTCATCGGCCCCACGCTCATCGCAAGGTTGTTCATAACGCCGTAATACCCCAGCCCTTCACCCCTTCGCGACGAAGGCATGATGTCGACCGCCAGGGTGTTCCCCGTCGTGCTGACAGTGCCGAACGCAAGCCCGTGCAGCACCCTCAGGATGCCGAACATCAGCAGCGTCCCGGCGGCAAGGTAGCCCACGAAGAACGCAACGAAAAAGAAGTAGGCTATGAGGAATATCGGCTTGCGCGCGAAAGTGTCGGCCAGCCACCCCGAGAAGGGACGTACGACCAGCACCGCCACGGTGTAGATCGAAAGTATGATGCCTATCGTGGTTTTGCCTGCGCCGAAAACCTCTCCCAGATAGAACGGGAGCGTCGGGACCAGCATGTAGAAAGCAAAACAAATCAGGAAGTTAGCTACACATATAAGCACGTAGCTTTTCGTCCAGAGCCTCTCCTTCGGAGCCTGCTCTGTCGGGACAGTCGCCATGTTCATAGTCCCGGCGCTATTGTAACAGATGGTTGTTGATGCGGATGACGTCGGCGGAGAATGCGTCGACTTCGACCACCTCTATTCCTGCTTCCATAAGCCTTTTGGTGGCTTCGCACCTGACGAACCGGTCGGGCTCCCTCAGCGCATAGACCACACGCCCGAAACCATGCCTTATGATAATGTCGGCACAGGGTTCGGGTTTCGAACTGCGTCTCGAACACGGTTCTATCGTGGTGTATATCGTAGCGCCTTTCAGATCGGCCCCCGCTTCGAGCGCTTTTGCAATGGCCTCTTCTTCTGCATGGTTATCAGGAGCTGTCTCATGAGTGTATCCGTCGAACTCCTGCCCGTCGCGCGTCAAAATAACCGCACCGACCCTGTAGCAGGTATCGCACGATTCGCTCATCCGGCTGTTATGCATCGCCCGGGAAATATAAGTGCAGTCATTACGGTACTGCGAGCGGTTGATGAAGTGGAGAACCGCCGTCTGGCCCAACTGTTCCGTCTTTATAAGCGTCATCGGCGGGTATTCGCCGTCGAGCACCAGCCGCGGCGCCTTTTCGTCGCCCACGAATATCGGAGCTATGCCGAGACGGAACTCGTCCCAGCTTTTTTCCTTGAGGAACATCGACAGGACCGCGCTGCCGCCTTCGACCATGAGCGACCTGACGCCCATCTTGCGTAGTTGGTTGAGTATGATTGTAGCCGTAAGTTCGGGACGGCTTATGACGGTAGCAAGTTCGGAAATCTCGTTCGAAACCGCCCCCATAGTGAACAGCACCTTCTCGCCGTCGCCGTCGGTAAAGAACCTCAGATTGGAGTCGAGCCTGCCGCTGCCGCTTACGGCGACTTTCATAATATCGGGAGACCGCCCCTCCGCCTCGCGTTTCTTGCGCAGCGCGGGATCACGGATAACGAGCGAAGGATTGTCTTCCCTCAGCGTACCGGCGCCCACAAGTATTGCATCGCACTCTGCCCTGAGGGCGTAAATAGCCCTCCAGTCTTCCGGAGAGGAAAGTATCAGCCTTTCCCCCTCCACTGCATCGTCGAGGTAGCCGTCGGCAGATATGGCGGCTGAAAGAATTATTCGCATCGCGTCAGTTTAAATAGAGTTAACTCCGGGGGTGTGCCTATACGCATAGGATACCCCACACATCCCATGCCATCATTGACATATATGGAACTTTTTTTTGTTTTGTTTTCAATATAATAGCCGCTCCACTCGCTATATAGGTATTTGGCAGGCGACCATTCCCGGCCCTGAAAGCCGAGTTTTATCTGCATCGCGTGGACGTGTCCCGAAAGCGTCAGGTCGCCGAAACCGGCCGCTGTGATCTCGCGCCACATCTGCGGAGCGTGCGAAAGAACGACGCTGAACGCATCCGGAGAGCGCCCTGCAAAGGTTTTACATAGGTCCACGCCGCACAGCGCCTCATTATTGCCGTTCAGCATACTGTCAGCCGGGTAGTTCAGTCCTGAAAGCAGTATCGAATCGCCTCCGCGGTGGACGTATACCGACTGGTCGGTAAGCGTACGCCAACCGATAGCGCGCACTTTTTCCGAGAGGCGGGCTATGTTTTCATGCGGCGTTAGCGAGACCGTATCCCTGATATAGAATCCCAGGTCGTGGTTGCCCCATACCGACCATACCCCGTCGGGAGCCTTTATATCCGACAGCGCCGACACGATCTCCGGCGTAAGGTCGGCATAGCTTATATTCACCAGGTCGCCGGTATTTACAACCATATCGGGCTTTAATCCGCCGATCTTTTCCGCTATGCGGCCGATGCGTTTTACCGCGCGGGGCATCGTGCCGACGTGCAGGTCGGAAAATTGTACTATGCGGTAGACGTCGAACGCTTCTGGAACCCGGTCCGAACATATCTCGACCTCGTTGATCTTTATTTTCGTGCGCCCTGCCGTCGCGCCATATATCATCGTGACCACGGCGGCTATGGAAAGGCATACAGCAACGGAACGGAAAACCGGCACGCGCCTGCGGAAGATCAATGAAATGACGCCGTCGAGGAATCCGCCTAAGGCGAAGAGAAGTTTCGGGAGTGCGGTGAGGAAGAATATCCACACCATCCACATGACGGCCATCACGGCTGCCGAACTGCGTCCGGCGGCAAAACTGTAAAGAAGAAATACCGTGAGCGCCGCGCCGTCGGAAACGGCGGCGAAGATTATATAGGCGATACGGGCGGGAAGTCTTTTGAACCGGCTGCATACCACGCTGCGGTAGATGTAGACATCAGCCAGCAGCGCCGCAAAAAACAGTATGAAGACGATCCATTTCATTCGTAAGAGGTGCGTTTCGAAACCACAAAGATAATAAGATTCCGCCTTATTTGTACATATTCCAAAATGTTTTCAACGGTAAAAAAATACCGTTTCGCCCTTGTCAGGAATGGATTATTAAAAATTTCACAAAAAAGTTTTGGAATTTAACAAACTCTTTTTACATTTGCAACCATGAAACAGACGATGAACATACAGAATTGGTGGTGGCAGACATTGAACGAAAGTAAACAATGATTGCTTTGCCGGTTTGTGCATAATACCCACACAGGAAGCCCGTTGTTTACCAGAACAGCGGGTTTTTTAATTTGACGACACAACAAAAAAAACAACATAAACCACATTTTTCATTAACATTTTACGATTATGAGCAAGACGAAAAAGATCATTCTGCCGGATAACGAAATGCCCAGGCAATGGTACAACATCGTGGCCGATATGCCCACGAAACCGCTGCCCCTGCTCAATCCGCAGACAAAAGAACCTGTAAGCAAAGAGATGCTCAAGCAGATCTTTGTGGACGAACTGGTGGAGCAGGAGCTCTCCACCGAGCGTTACATCGACATACCCGACCAGGTACAGGACCTCTACAAGATCTGGCGCTGCACTCCGCTCGTAAGGGCCTACCAGCTCGAAAAGGCGCTCGACACGCCCGCGAAGATATATTTCAAGAACGAAAGCGTTTCACCTGCCGGTTCGCATAAGCCCAACAGCGCCGTTCCGCAGGCCTACTACGCCGCCCAGCAGGGACTGCACCGCATGACCACCGAAACCGGCGGCGGACAGTGGGGATCGGCCATGGCCATGGCCGCCGCAATGTTCGGCCTCGACCTGAGGGTCTATATGGTGCGCGTCAGCTACGACCAGAAGCCCGACCGCAAACTGATGATGAACACCTGGGGCGCCGACGTCTTCCCATCGCCCAGCGACACGACCGAGGCAGGACGCGCCATCCTCGCGCAGAATCCCGACGACGGAGGCTCGCTCGGAACGGCCATTTCGGAAGCGGTCGAGATGGTAATGAAGAATCCCGACGCGCGTTACTGCCTGGGCAGCGTGCTGAACCACGTCATCCTGCACCAGACCATCATAGGCGAGGAGGCGATGCGCCAGCTCGAAATGGCGGGCGACTATCCCGACACGGTGATCGGATGTTTCGGCGGCGGCAGCAACTTCGGCGGCATCGCCTTCCCGTTCCTGCGCGAGAACCTCACCAAAGGCCGGAAAACGCGCCTAATCGCAGTGGAACCGGCAAGCTGTCCGAAACTGACGCGCGGCGAGTTCCAGTACGATTTCGGCGACATCGCGGGCTTCACTCCCCTCTTGCCGATGTTCACGCTGGGCCACGATTTCCATCCGGCCGACATCCACGCGGGCGGCCTGCGCTACCACGGCGCCGGAACGATCGCCAGCCAGCTGATGAAGGACGGCCTGTTCGAGGCGGTGGATATCCACCAGGTGGAATCGCTCGCGGCGGGGGTTCTGTTCGCCAAGACCGAGGGGATCATCCCCGCGCCCGAATCGACCCACGCCATCTGCGCCGCCATCAACGAAGCGCAGAAAGCCAAGGAAGCCGGTGAAGCGCGCACCATTGTCTTCAACCTTTCGGGCCACGGAGTGATCGACCTCTACGCCTACGAGCAGTACCTGAGCGGCCAGTTGAAGAATTACGACCTGTCGGACGAGGAGATCGCCAAGACCGTCAGGACGCTCGAAAAAATAATCTGATAAGGTTCAATTATTTACATCGAGGACGCCCTGCCTGATACGCGGGGCGTTTTTCTTTTCGCTATCTTTGTAAAATACGTTTCAAACGTAATTCGTAATTGATTTATTGCAATGGACTTTATCACTGCGCACAACCTTTCGGGCATAATAATCGGAGCCTGCACTTTCCTGATAATCGGGCTTTTCCATCCGCTGGTCATCAAGGGCGAATACTACTTTGGGACACGCTGCTGGTGGCTGTTCCTGCTGGCAGGCCTCGCGGCAATTGCCGGGGCGCTACTGGTAAAGAGCATCATCGTTTCGGCATTGTTGGGCGTGATCGGTTTTTCGGCCTTGTGGTCGATCGGCGAGCTTTTCGCCCAGAAAAAGCGCGTTGAAAAAGGTTGGTTCCCCAAGAACCCTGATCGCAAATAAAAACATCACATATATATTTCATAGATATTTGGTGTTTTTAAAGAAATAAACCATTATTAAAATCAGATGATTATGGAAACAGTTCTTTGGATTGTAGTAATTGGGTTCGCAATACTGCAAATTGTAATGATCGTGAAGTTTTTTCAGATTGCAGGTGATTTACGCGCCATAAGACAGTCAATGCCTCAGACTGCTAAAATTTCTGAAAACAATCCTGACGAGGTAATGAAAGCGGTAAAAAGGGCTAAATTGATAGGCAATAATGATTATGCCTTATCTATATTGAACATTATGAGAAATGAGCTATCATTGGCAATCAAGAAAGACAACAGTGATAAATCTTATCTTGAAAAATGGCTGTCAATAATAAATGAAGCGATTAAAGATATTTCCAACCTATAACCTTAAAAGCTATTTTTATTATCTTTGACCGCTACGCGAAAACACAGGAAATGAGCAACAGACCTCTCGCTGAGCGTCTGCGGCCGCAGACGCTCGAAGATTACATAGGACAGTCGCACCTCGTCGGCAAGGACGGGGTGTTCCGGCGTTTCATGGAGACCGGCAACGTGCCGTCGTTCATACTGTGGGGTCCGCCCGGTGTCGGCAAGACCACCCTCGCCCGCTTGGTCGCGAACACCCTGAAAAGGCACTTCTACACGCTGTCGGCCGTCACTTCGGGGGTGAAGGATGTGCGCGAGGCGATCGACAACGCCCGCAAGCAGCAGTTCTTCAACACCCCGTCGCCGTTCCTGTTCATCGATGAAATCCACCGCTTCAACAAGAGCCAGCAGGACTCTCTGTTAGGGGCGGTCGAACAGGGCACCATCACGCTCATCGGCGCGACCACCGAGAACCCATCGTTCGAGGTCATTTCGCCGCTGCTGTCGCGCTGCCAGGTCTATGTGCTCAACCCGATGAACGACGCGGAACTGCAGACGCTGCTCGACCGCGCCATTACGACCGACTCCGAACTGAAAGAGCGTGGTGTCGAGGTTGTGGAGACCGAGGCGCTGTTCCGTTTCTCGGGCGGCGACGCGCGTAAACTGCTCAACATCCTCGACATCATCGCGGCATCGACAGACGGCAAACTGGTAATTTCGGACAAAAGCGTCACCGACGCCCTGCAGCAGAATATCGCCCTCTACGACAAGAACGGCGAACAGCACTACGACGTCATTTCGGCGTTCATCAAGAGCGTCCGCGGGAGCGACCCCAACGCCGCCATATATTACCTCGCGCGGATGCTGGCGGGGGGTGAAGAACCCCGTTTCATCGCCCGCAGGCTCGCCATCCTGGCCGCCGAGGATATCGGACTTGCAAACCCGAACGCCCTGTTGATGGCCAACGCCTGTTTCGACATAGTCCACAAGATAGGGATGCCCGAAGCACGTATCCCCCTCGCCGAAGCGACCCTTTACCTCGCCAATTCGCCCAAAAGCAATTCGGCGTACATGGCCATCGACAGGGCTATCGGCTTCGTCAACCACGACACCACCAACCGCGCCGTGCCACTGCATATCCGCAACGCCCCCACCAAGCTGATGAAAGACCTCGATTACCACAAAGGCTACAAATACGCCCACGACTATGAAGGGGGCTTCACCGACCTGGAATTCCTTCCGGCAGGCATCGAGGGGACCAAATTCTACGAGCCTAACGTGCAGAACGCCGCCGAACAGAAATACGCCGAGCGCATAGAAAAGCTCTGGAAAAGCAAATACTGACCCACCCGATGGAGGAGAAGAAACTCTCGAGAAGGAAGCGGCGGAAAGCCATGCCCGTACGGTCGGTGTGCAGGAACTGCGGTACGCAGACCGTCGGCCGTTACTGCCACGTCTGCGGACAGGACCTGTTCGCCGGGACCAACCGCCGCCTGCTGGAACTTGCCGGGCACTCTATCGACATCGCTTTCGCATGGGACAACAAAATATGGCGGAGCCTCGCGTACCTCGTCGCCTTTCCCGGCCGGCTCACCAGAGAGTACCTGAACGGCAGGATCGTAAGGTACGTCCACCCCTCCAAACTGTTCTGGTTCCTGACGATCATATTCTTCGCACTGCTCTGGAGCCAGGTGAAATTCGACCGGGACGGGGCGAAAAACGCCGCGGCCAGGGATGGGGCGAATATCAACCTCAAACTCCCCGAGTCAGCCACCGATGCGATGGACGTCGTTGCCGACGCCGAAAGCGGGGAAGTGGACTGGGATATGATCAGCGAAAAAATATCATGGCCTGAATTCAAAGGTTTTCTTTCCGCATGGTCGCCCTATCTGGTGCTGCTCCTGACCCCGTTCTTCGCACTTCTGATATATGTCTTCTTCAAAAAGAAAGACTACTATTACGCCGACTACCTGGTATTTTCGCTCCATTTCCACTCGTTCATATTCCTGCTGCTCTCCGTCATGCTGGTGCTGCGGATGATCTTCCCCGAAATGGGCGGCTGGACGTTTTTCCTGATATGGATACCCATAGCATACCTGGGCGTGTCGCTGCGAACGGTCTACCGGCCGCGCATAACTGCGGTGATCCTCAGGACCCTGCTCATAGTAATGCTCTACGGGACCATCATGCTGACCGTCGCGATATTGTTCATAATAGTGTATTACCAGCTGTTCCTGAAGTGATTTTACGCGGGTTGTTATCAGAAAAACTATACTAAAATTTGGTTGTATAAATAAAATTTATAATCTTTGCGGAATATAAACCTGGAGCAAAGACCAACATGACAATAGTACAACTCGAATACCTTCTGGCGGTGGCCAACTGCGGAAGTTTCTCGCTTGCGGCCGAACAGTGTTTCGTAACCCAGCCGTCGCTCAGCATGCAGATCAAAAACCTCGAAGAAGAACTCGGCGTAGTGCTTCTGGACCGCACGAAAAAACCCGTGATCCCCACCGAAGCAGGCGAAATAGTCATCAAGAACGCCCGCGAGGCCATCAAAGCATATAATTATATAAGGGAATCCGTCAACGAGCTGAAAGGCGAGATCTCGGGCACCCTGCGCCTGGGGGTCATACCCACCATAGCGCCCTACCTGCTGCACAAATTCATTCCCGGATTCATCGCCCGGTACCCGAAAGTGGAACTTGAGATACGTGAAATGGAGACCATGCATATCTGCAAGGCGCTGGAAAAAGATGCCCTCGACGCCGCGCTGCTGGCAGGCGGGACAACCCCCGACGGCATCATGGAGTTCGAACTTTTCAGCGACCGTTTCCACGTCTACGTATCGCCATCCAACGACCTGTACGAACGCTCGAACGTACGCATCGAAGATATAGACCCCAAACACCTCATTCTTCTGACCCAGGGACACTGCCTGCGGGATCAGGTGCTCGAACTGTGCCACGGAAAGAACGGCAGGCAAAACCGGTATAACTTCGAATGCGGATCGCTCGACACTCTGATGCACATTGTGGACTGCACCAACTGCATCACAATAATTCCGGAAATGGCCACGGAGTTCGTTCCGGAAGAGAAGCGCGGCCAGTTGAAACCGCTTGCGAAGGGGGCGGTGTCGAGAAAAATAGCGCTCGCCGTCCGCCGGACCTATGTCAAACATTCGATTATTTCCGCCCTGCGCGACTCGGTGATCGGCTGTATGGCAGTGCGCGCCTGACACTCTGTCATTAAAAAGTAATTGCGCAGTCCCGGCACAGGATTTGCGCAATTTTCGTATATATATTTCAGTTATATTTAGTACCTTTGTATGATGGATAAATATGCATAGAAAAGAATCAACGGACAACATATGGATAAACTGCTCGAAACGATAATTGAAGCAATAAAAGACAAAAAAGGAAAGAACATTGTATCCCTCGACATGACGGGAACGGACGGAGCGATATGCTCGTATTTCGTTATCTGCAACGCAGATTCCACCACTCAGGTAGGGGCCATCGCGGCGGGGATCGAAGAAAAAACCGAAAAAGAACTTAAGACGCGGGTGTGGAGGGTCGACGGTGCGGCAAACGCACTATGGATCGCCATGGACTACATAGATATCGTGGTGCATATCTTCCAGACCGAAATGCGCAGTTTCTACAAACTCGAAGAGCTGTGGGCGGACGCTCCGGCAACGCGGTACGAAGATGAGGAGTAAATAAATTTGAATTTCAATGGAAAACAACAATAAAAACCAATCAGGCGGCGGACAGAACCAGGGGGGCCAGGGAGGACCGGGACGCCGGCCAGGGCAGCAGCCTCCAAAGATGATGAATCCGCGAAACCCCATCATGTGGGGGTGGATCATTATTTTCGCCATGCTTCTCGGCTGGTCGCTCTTCGGCGGACGCGAGACCCCGGTCACTACCGACTGGAACACCGTGGAGACGATGATAAGCAAGGGCGATATTGAAAAAATAGTGGTGGTCAACCGCGAGAACGCCCAGGTCTATCTGAAAAAAAACTCCATAGAGAAATACAAGTCGCAGGAAGAGTATAAAAACATTCCGCCGTATGAGAATGTGCAGTTCACGTTCGTTATCGGCTCGGTGGACTCTTTCCGCTCCGATTTCGACCGGGCCAAAGCGCAGTACGGACAGGACATTCCGCTCTCGTACAAAAATGAAAAGAACGGTTGGGGCACTTTCCTTATAAGTTTCCTGCCGTGGATACTCATACTGGGGGTCTGGATATTCATGATGCGCAGCATGTCGGGCGCCGGCGGCGGCGGGGGCGGCGGGAATGCCGTTTTCAACGTCGGCAAGGCCAAGGCGCAGGTATTCGACAAGGATTCCCAGGTAAAGATCACGTTCAAGGATGTGGCGGGACTCGAGGAGGCCAAGGTCGAGATAATGGAGATCGTGGACTTCCTCAAAAAACCGCAGAAATACAAGGAGCTCGGGGGTAAAATCCCAAAGGGTGCGCTATTGGTAGGTCCTCCGGGAACCGGTAAGACCCTGCTGGCCAAAGCCGTCGCAGGCGAGGCGAACGTTCCTTTCCTTTCGATAAGCGGGTCGGACTTCGTCGAAATGTTCGTAGGCGTGGGTGCGTCGCGCGTTCGCGATCTTTTCCGCCAGGCCAAGGAGAAAGCGCCGTGCATAGTCTTCATCGACGAGATCGACGCCATAGGGCGCGCCCGCGGCAAGAACGCCGGATTCTCGGGCAATGACGAGCGCGAAAACACGCTGAACCAGCTTCTTACCGAGATGGACGGCTTCGGCACCAACGCCGGGGTCATCATACTTGCGGCCACCAACCGCGCGGATATCCTCGACAAGGCGCTGATGCGCGCCGGGCGTTTCGACCGCCAGATCGAAGTGGGGCTTCCCGAGCTTAAGGAGCGCGAAGAGATATTCAACGTACACCTCAAAAACCTGAAACTGGTTCCCGACCTCGACCGCAGTTTCCTTGCAAGGCAGACCCCCGGATTCTCGGGAGCCGACATAGCCAACGTCTGCAACGAGGCCGCGCTGATAGCCGCACGCAATAGCAAAGCGGCGATCGACAAGGAAGATTTCCTTGCGGCGATAGACCGCATCGTGGGTGGATTGGAACGCCGCAGCATGGTCATTAGTCCGCGCGAAAAGCGTCTGACGGCATTTCACGAAGCAGGCCATGCGACCGTCAGTTGGATGTTGGAATACGCCAATCCTCTGATCAAAGTAACCATAATTCCGCGCGGAAAGGCGTTGGGAGCAGCGTGGTATCTGCCCGACGAAGATCGCCGCAATAAGTCCCGGGAGGAGTTTCTGCACGAAATGGCATCGCTGTTGGCGGGACGGATGGTCGAAGAGATGTTTTTCGGGACCACCGAGACAGGCGCGATCAGCGACCTTGAAAGAGCCACCAAAATGGCCTACGCAATGGTAACATATTACGGGATGAGTGATAAACTTGGCAACATAAGTTTCTATGACTCGTCCGGCAACGACATGGCATTCACCAAGCCTTTCAGCGAAAAGACTGCCCAGGAGATCGATGCCGAAGCGAAAAAAATACTCACCCAGGCCGAGGAACTGTGCCGGAAAGTGATCGATGAAAACCGCGAAGGGCTTACCAAACTGGCCGAAAGGCTGGTCGAAAAAGAGGTGGTATTCACCGAGGACCTCGAGGATATTTTTGGAAAAAGCAAACGCCAGATCCGGAAGGAGCAGTTCGAAAAAGAGCATCCCGAGGCTGCCAAAGAGGCTGCCGAAGGGACCACCCTGATCGCCGAAGCGTAAAAAACCGACAGATACCCCGCCGGAGACCCACCGGCCTGAAAAAGATATTGATCTATGAGTGAAAAGACACGCAATCTGCTTGTCAGGAGCGCCACGGGAATAATCTTCACAGCCATAATGCTCGCGGCCCTGCTGCTGGGGCGGCTGACTTTCGCCGTGCTGCTGCTGGTCATGACCGCCGGATGTATGTGGGAGGTCTACGGACTCTCGGAAAAGAACGGGGCACAGCCGCAGAAAACCGCCGGAACACTGATCGGCCTGCTGATCGTGGGCATCAACCTCGCGCTGGTCGAGATGGTGATAAACAACATCGTGTTCCTCAAATACATGGGCATCGCGATGGTAACGGTCATCCTGCTGACGGCGGCGGTCTTTATCGTGGAGATATGGCGGAAGAGAGGGAGTCCCATGCGGAACATCGGGGCGACGTTCCTCGGAGTGGCCTATGTGGCGCTGCCGATATCGCTGATCGCCCTTTTCCCCATCATAGGCAATAAAATGCTCTTCCCGTGGAACCGTTTGATCGTTCCGGCATACATCCTCATCGTCTGGGCCAACGACGTTTTCGCATACCTGACAGGCATCACTTTCGGCAGGCATAGGTTCTTCGAAAGGCTTTCGCCCAAGAAGTCGTGGGAAGGTTTCTACGGCGGGATTATCGGCGCCGTCGCGGTCGGGGCGGTGGTCGGGAAGTTCCTGGTGAAAGGCGACGTCTGGCTTTGGACGGGCCTCGGCCTGCTTATAGGGCTTACCGCGGTGCTGGGCGACCTGGTCGAATCGAATTTCAAACGCTCGGCCGGAGTCAAGGATTCAGGCGACCTGCTGCCGGGCCACGGCGGCCTTCTTGACAGGTTCGACGCGGTGCTGGTCTCTGCGCCCTTCGTATTCATATTCTTCATCATAGTGCTGCTGATGAACAGCGGCGATTTCTTACAAAACCTCACAGGACTTTTCTAAAACATGAAGATAAGCAAAGAAGGACGGGGGGCGATTGCCGTCGCGGCGTTAATACTCGGGGCGATTGCCGCAGGGTTCATCATGCTGTCCAGGCTGATCCCGTGGTACAACATCTGGATCGCGGCGTTCTGGATCACGGCTGCGGTCGTTACGTGGGGATTCGTGATCGCTTTTTTCCGCATCCCGAAACGCCCGCTTCTGGCCGACGACGGGGTGATCTTCGCGCCGTGCGACGGAAAGGTGGTGGTGGCCGAAGATGTGCAGGAGAACGAGGTGCTGGGCGACAAACGGGTACAGATTTCGATCTTCATGTCGACGACCAATGTCCACATGAACTGGTTTCCGGTCGGCGGCAGGGTTTTCTATTTCAAGCACCACAACGGCAGGTTCATGGTGGCGTGGCATCCGAAATCGTCGGATGACAACGAGCGCACCACGACCGCCGTCGAAACCGTCCATGGGCCGATCGTCTTCCGCCAGGTTGCGGGAATGGTGGCGCGCAGGATCGTCTCCTACGCTAAACCGGGCGAAGATGCCGTGCAGAACACTCCCTGCGGATTCATCAAGTTTGGCAGCCGCGTGGATATGTACCTTCCGGCCGATGCCGAGATACTGGTCGAACTCGGGCAAAAAGTGCGCGGCTCGCAGACTCCGATAGCGCGTTTCAAAACAAAATAGCACATGAACAAGGTGCCGAAATACATTCTGATAACGGTGGGGATCGCCGCCCTGGCCCTGTTGTTATGGTATTTCCGCTCCATCGTCTTCTACGTGCTTATTGCGGCGGTGCTGGCAATAGTCGGTACTCCGCTGATGAACCTTTTCCTGAGGATCAGGATCAAGAGTTGGCATCCGCCGCGCTGGATGGCTGCGCTGGTGACGGTCCTCGTCATGTGGTGCGTGGTGCTGGCATTCTTCTTCACATTCATCCCGATCATAGTCAGCAAGGTAAACATGCTGATGTCCGCCGACGCGGGTGCGTTTCCCGACTCCTTCTTCGACCCGGTTTTCGGCATCCAGGAGTGGATACGCGACACTTTCTCGCTCGGGGCCGACTTCTCGATCTGGGGCGAGATACTGAATTTCATCAAGGGACTGCTCGATCCGACCACTGTGAGCAACGTCGTGTCATCGGTGATGTCGGTCGGCGTCGCGATCGCGATAGCCGCTTTCTCCATCACGTTCATCGGCTTTTTCTTCCTCAAGCAGAACGACATGTTCACAAATATCATAGTCACCGTCAGCCCTGCCAAATACGAGGAGAAGATACGCCACGCCATGGCCTCGGTGACGCGGCTGCTGAAACGCTACTTTATCGGCATCCTGACCGAATCCACCATCATGTTCACTTTCGTTTCTTCGGTGCTGATGATCTGCGGACTCGCTCCGCGCGATGCGCTTTTCATCGGCCTCACCGTGGGTGTGATGAACGTGATCCCGTACGTCGGCCCCATTATCAGCTGGTGCATCAGCGTCATAATCGGAATAATCTCGCCCATCGCCGGAGCGTCGATACTGACGATGGTGCTGATCGTGGGCATCACCGTCATCACGGCACAGATCATCGACAACATCGTTCTGCAGCCGGTGCTCTACTCCAACAGCGTCAACGCCCACCCGCTCGAAATATTCATCGTGATACTGATGGCCGGAAGCGTGGGCGGAATATGGGGGATGCTGCTTGCGATACCCGCGTATAACGTATTGAGAGTCTTTGCAAAAGAGTTCCTCAGCCGGTTCCGGGTGGTGCAGAAACTCACGGAAAAAATATGAAGATCAGCGGACGGGTGGCGGAAGGGAGCAGGATCGGACGCGGTCTGGGATATCCTACGGCCAATCTTCCGGTCGGGGACGACGTCGCGGCCGCCGACGGGGTATATGCCGCCGTGGTGGAGTATGGCGGACAGAGATACGGCGCAATGGCGAATTTAGGGGTAAAACCCACCTTCCCGGGCGGAACCGGGCGCGTACTCGAACTTCACCTGCTGGATTTCTCCGGCGACCTGTATGGCGAAAATCTCACCGCCGAACTTTTGGAATTCATCCGCCCCGAGCGTAAATTTGCATCGCCGGAAGAGCTTCGCGCGCAGATAAAAAAGGACAAAGAACTGATAATTAAAATATTGAATCGCGAATAATGAATCATTGATTCGTAATTCGTAATTCGTAATTCGTAATTGAAATATGTATTTAGACCTGACCATACCCTACAAGGTAGCAGACATCACGCTGGCCGGATGGGGCCGAAAAGAGATCGAAATAGCGCAGCACGAAATGCCGGGATTGATGTCCCTGCGCGCGAAATACGGCGCACAGAAACCGCTGAAAGGCGCCCGCATAATGGGTTCGCTGCACATGACGATCCAGACGGCGGTGCTGATCGAGACCCTCGTCGAACTGGGCGCCGACGTGCGCTGGTGCAGCTGCAACATCTTCTCGACGCAGGACCACGCCGCCGCCGCGATAGCCGAAGCAGGTGTTCCGGTCTTCGCGTGGAAAGGCGAATCGCTGCCCGAATACTGGTGGTGCACGGCCATGGCGCTGTCGTGGCCGGGCGGGAAAGGCCCCAACGTGATAGTCGACGACGGCGGCGACGCCACACTGCTGATACACAAGGGATTCAAGGCCGAGAACGACGCCTCGACGCTCGAATACACCCCGGGCAGCTACGAGGAGAAAGTGATCCTCGAAACCCTACGCACCCTGCTGGCCGAGGAGCCGCAGAAATGGCATACTATGGTGCCGGAAATAACCGGCGTTTCTGAAGAGACCACCACCGGGGTCCACCGCCTCTACCAGATGAAGGATGCGGGCGAGCTGCTTTTCCCCGCCATAAACGTCAACGACTCGGTTACCAAAAGCAAGTTCGATAACCTCTACGGCTGCCGCGAATCGCTGGCCGACGGCATCAAGCGCGCGACCGACGTTATGATCGCCGGAAAAGTTGTCGTCGTGTGCGGATACGGCGACGTGGGCAAAGGGTGCGCACGCAGCATGAAGGCTTACGGAGCGCGGGTTATCGTCACGGAGATCGACCCGATCTGCGCCCTGCAGGCCGCGATGGAAGGTTTCGAGGTGATGAGGGTCGAGGATGCGCTGCCCGAAGGCAACATCTACGTCACGACTACCGGCAACCGCGATATCATCAGGCTCGACCACATGAAGCAGATGCGCGACCAGACCATCGTCTGCAACATCGGCCACTTCGACAACGAGATCCAGATGGAAAAACTGGAGGCCGACAAGAGCGTAACGAAACTAAATATCAAGCCGCAGGTCGATAAATACACTTTCGCCGACGGACACTCTATTTTCATTCTCGCAGAAGGACGGCTTGTGAATCTCGGCTGCGCGACGGGACACCCCTCGTTCGTGATGAGCAACTCGTTCACCAACCAGACGCTCGCGCAGATGGAACTTTGGCAGAACCGCGGAAAACTCGATGTCGATGTCTTCCGCCTGCCCAAGCACCTCGACGAAGAGGTCGCCCGCCTGCACCTCGCCAACCTCGGCGTCCGCCTCACCGAACTGACCGACGACCAGGCCGCATATATCGGCGTCGACAAAAACGGCCCGTACAAGGCCGAACACTACAGATATTAGCCACAACGGCGGCGGCGGATTTGATGATAAAGACTGAAGCTAACTTGAAGCCATTGGCACAGCGCTACCAATATCAATGGTTAATGATAAAATAAATATGAAAAGTTTCGTGCGGAAAATCGCGCGATTCTTTTTTGTGTCTTTTCTATTAACCATTGACCATTTATCATTAACCACTGTCTCCGCGCAGCTTGCGCCGCCGAACAACGGGACATGGTGCGCCGCGCCGGTGTTGGTCAACGCATCTCCGCGCGAGGCCGGGATAGACAGCGCGTATCTCTACCACACGGTCGATTCTCTGGTCCTGGCGGCCATCGCGAAACATGCGTTCCCGGGATGCCAGGTGTTAGTCGCGCGCGGCGGCAAGGTAGTCATGGAGCGGAGCTACGGATGGCACGACTACTCGGAACTCACGCCCGTCGAGAACGACCATATCTACGACCTCGCATCGATCACAAAGATAATGTCGGCGACCCTCGCCCTGATGAAGCTGACCGAAGAGTGCCGCATCGGCCTCGACGAGCCGCTGTCGAAATACTACAGGCCGTTCCGCGGGACAGACAAAAAGGATATCACCTTCCGACAGGTATTAACCCACCAGTCCGGGTTTCCGTCGGGGATCCCCATGCTGCAGTTTATGAAAAGCGACGCCGAAGAGGCCGAAAACAAAAAGAAAGAGGAGGATCCGAAGTACAAAAAGACGAAATGGGAGGATTGGCCCTACAACGAGGATTGCTTCAGCTATAACCATTCCACGCGCTATCCGGTCGATATCTACTACGACATGTACCTCAACCGGAAGTACCGCGAGATGCTGTTCGACTCTATACGCGATGCGAAACTGAAATCGAAAATATACCGCTATTCGGATATCCCGTTCCTGCTTTTTCCCGAGGTCATCGAACAGGTCACCAGCCGCGGGTTCGAGGAGTACCTGACCGATGAGTTCTATAAGCCGATGGGAATAGGACTGCGGTACAAACCCTACCTGAACACCGACCGGGAAAAAATCGTCCCGACCGAGAACGACGAATGTTTCCGCTACACGACGATCCACGGCTACGTTCACGACGAATCGGCGGCGATCATGGGCGGAGTATCGGGGAACGCCGGGCTTTTCGGGACAGCGCACGACCTTGCCGTGGTGATGCAGATGCTACTGAACGGGGGCATCTACGACGGGAAACGCTATCTGAGGCCTGCGACCATAACCGAATGGACGCGCGTGCAGTATCCGAAGAACAACAACCGGCGGGCACTCGGCTTCGACAAGCCGTATCCCGACAACGGCACCCTGCCGATGAAGGATGCCTACCCCGCCCCGGCGGTCTCGCCGTCGAGCTTCGGCCATTCGGGATTTACGGGGACTTTCGTCTGGGCCGACCCCGAGAACGAGGTGATCTACGTGCTTCTGACCAACCGCGTCAACCCGACGCGCAACAGCCGTGTGTTCTCGGAATCGCAGGTGCGCTACAAGATCCAGCAGGCGATATACGACGCTATAAGCCGTTTCGACAAAGCTGCGGCGGGCGATTCCGTGACTAAGAACGGGACTGCGGCCACAGGCGCGGCCGGTAAAGCTGGTCCCTCAACTGCGCGGTAAATCCGGCCTCGCGGATAGCGGCCTGAATCCCATCGGCATCGAAACGGTTGGCCGCTCCGGCCGACGAGACCACATTTTCCTCTATCATTATCGAACCCATGTCGTTGGCTCCGCTGTGCAGGGCGATCTGGGCTGTGGGTTTACCGACGGTCAGCCACGATGCCTGGATGTTGTCTATATTATTCAGAATCAGGCGGCTCATGGCGATCACGCGCAGGTATTCCAGAGGCGAAAAGCGCGTCGCGAAGCCATCTTTTTCAAGCTCCGTCCCGCTGCTGCGGAATATCCACGGGATGAAAGCGATGAACCCGTGGTTCCCGGCCGGAACTTCAGCCTGCAGGCCGCGTATCTTTATAAGGTGCTGTACGATGTGGCGCGGGGTCTCGACGTGGCCGTACATCATTGTGGCCGAGGTCGGCAGGTTAATCCGGTGGGCCTCGCGCATCACGTAGAGCCACTGCTGCACGGTAGGTTTTCCGGGAGATATAGCGCGGCGCACCTCGTCGACAAGTATTTCCGCACCGGCTCCAGGCAGGGAATCGAGCCCTGAAGCAACAAGCCTCTCAAGCGTTTCGCGCACGCCGAGGCCGCTTATTCGCGCTATGTGGGCCACTTCGGGCGCACCGAGAGCGTGCAGGCGAATCTGCGGCCAGCGGTTTTTCAGCTCCCGGAACAACCCCTCGTAGAAATCTATCCCGAGGCGCGGATGAAGTCCTCCCTGTAAAAGCAACTGGTCGCCGCCCAGGGCAAGGGTCTCCTCTATCCTTTGCGCATATTCGTCCAGAGACAAAATATAGGCTTTATCCGTTTCGCCGAGCCGGCAGTGGAAATTGCAGAATTTGCATGCCGAGATGCAGACGTTGGTGATATTGACATTGCGGTCGATCTGCCACGTCACCACCGACGGGTCGGGAACGACCGTACGGCGCACCGCGTCGGCAGTCATCGCAAGGTCGGGCAGCGGCACGCTCTCCCACAGGAGCATCCCTTCCTCTTCGGTAAGCGGTTCGCGGCGCAGGGCCTTGTCGAGTATCCTATCCTGTTTCATGCACCAAAGATAACAAAAGCTGTCCAATGGACAGCTTCAATAAAAAACTGCACCGCAGAAAGGCAACCGAACCTTGTAAACTTCCGCAGTGCAGTATTAGAACTGTTTGGGATATTCTCCCTATTCCGGGCTGATAGCCTCGACGGGGCATACTCCTGCGCATGCGCCGCAATCTATGCAGGTGGAGCCGTCGATAACATAAACGTCGCCTGCCGAGATAGCCTCAACCGGACATTCGTCGATGCAGGTACCACATGCGGTACACAGATCGGGATCAATTTTGTAAGCCATGTTTATTCTTGTTTAGTTTAAAAACGTCGGCAAAGATATAAATATTTCCTCAATAACGGCAAATTTTATGCCGCCTCATCTTACTTTATAATGTCAAACCGCGTGTAGGGACGCAGGACGTCGGGTATCAGGATACCGTCGGGCGTCTGGTAATTCTCGAGCAGCGCGGCCACTATGCGCGGCAGGGCCAGCGAACTTCCGTTGAGCGTGTGGGCCAACTGGATCTTTTTGTCGGCGTCGCGGTAACGCAGTTTCAGGCGGTTGGACTGGAACGACTCGAAATTGGAGACAGAAGAGACCTCGAGCCAGCGCTCCTGTGCCGCCGACCACACTTCGAAATCATACGTCAGGGCCGAAGTGAAGCTCATATCGCCGCCGCAGAGACGCAGTATGCGGTACGGCAGGCCGAGTTCCGCGACGAGCGATTCGACGTGCGCGACCATTTCGTCGAGAGCGGCGTAAGAATTTTCGGGCTTTTCGAGGCGCACTATCTCCACCTTGTCGAACTGATGCAGGCGGTTCAGGCCCCGCACGTCCTTGCCGTATGAACCGGCCTCGCGGCGGAAACAGGGCGTGTAAGCCGTGATGCGCACCGGGAAATCCTTATCCTCGAGAATGACGTCGCGGTAGATATTCGTCAGGGGAACTTCGGCGGTCGGCACCAGATAGAGGTTATCGACGGTCGCGTGGTACATCTGCCCCTCTTTGTCGGGAAGCTGTCCCGTTCCGAAACCCGAAGCCTCGTTGACCATGATCGGCGGCTGTATCTCGGTGTATCCGGCGGCAGTGTTGCGGTCGATGAAATAGGCGATCAGTGCGCGCTGCAGAGCCGCACCCTGTCCTTTATATACCGGGAAGCCCGCGCCCGTCAGTTTCACGCCGAGTTCGAAATCTATGATATCGTATTTCGCAGCCAGTCCCCAGTGCGGAAGCGCATCGGCCATCGGTTCGGGATAATCCTCGCGCAGCTTCACCACCACGTTGTCCTCGGCCGTGCGGCCCTCGGGAACTATCGCCGCCGGAAGGTTCGGCAGCACGACTATAGCGGCGTTGAGTTCATCAGTCACGGTTTTCAGCTCTTCATCGAGGCTTTTCGAACGTTCCTTGAGAGCGGCGACTTCGGCTTTGGCCTGTTCGGCCTCGTCGCGTTTGCCCTGCCCCATCAGTTGGCCGATCTGTTTGGCGGCCTGGTTCTGCTGCGCCAGCAGGTTATCTAGTTCGGTCTGGATAGCCTTGCGCCGGTCGTCCAGGAGTTCTATCTTTTCGATGACCGGAACCGCGTCGAAACCCTTGACCGCGAGGCGCGCTATGGTCTCCGCGCGTTCGCCCCTTATCTGTTTAAGTGTAAGCATACCTTATCTGTTTTATAGAGGCTCCAAAGATAGTGAAAAGTGACACTTTTTCTAAAAATAAATCGAAAAAACCATTCCACTGGTCAATTCGTAATTCGTAATTCGTAATTCGTAATTCTGTTTTCGTATCTTTGTATGATATATTTTACGTGAATTTTATGAAATACGCCATAGCATCGCTCCTTTGCGCCGTGTGCCTGATCGCATGCGGCGGACGCAGCGGAACCACGCAGAAAAAATCGCAAGCTCGGAACAGCCCGAAAGTGGAAACAGCCGCCCCATATGGTTACAGGATAGTCAAAGCCTATCCTCACGACACGGGAGCCTACACTCAGGGGTTGTTCTGGCACGACGGCTACCTGTACGAAAGCACCGGCGAGTACGGCCACTCGTCGCTGCGGAAAGTAGTTCTGGAAAGTGGACTGCCTGTTAAACAGGTCTCGCTCGATCCTGCATTTTTCGGCGAAGGCGCGGCCCTGCTCGACGGCAAAATATACCAACTTACGTGGCTCGAACACAAGGCTTTCGTCTACGACCTCGACACTTTCGAGGTGGAGCAGGAATTCAAATATTCCGGCGAAGGCTGGGGCATCGCGACCGACGGCACGAAACTATATGTGAGCGACGGCACGCCCAACATACAGATAATTAACCCGCAGACATTCAAGACTGAACGTACGATAGCGGTGCGAAACGGCGGCAAGCCGGTGCAGAACATTAACGAACTGGAGTGGATCGACGGCAGGATCTGGGCCAACGTTTACATGACCGAAGACATTATCATAATAAATCCCGAGACCGGCGTGGTCGAGGGGGTGGTCGATTTCAGGGGGATAGAGTCGCAGCTCGCGATCACGCGCGGCACCGACGTGATGAACGGCATCGCCTGCGACCCCGAAACCGGGCGTATTTTCGTCACGGGCAAGAGGTGGAACAAGTTGTTCGAAGTGGAAATTTTCAAAAAATAAACCCGTCTTGCATCTGGAATTTTTATTTAATTTATTAACCACCAATAATTTATACTATTTTGTAGATTCCTCACATGCGTTCGGAATGACATTTTCAGGCTGATTAGTAGTAATATGTCATCCCGACGGAGCCAATGGCGACGAGGGATCTACCTTATATGAATATGAAAAACAACGTGTTACGAAAAAATTATAGATACACAACAGGTAAGAAATAGATGCATAAATATTCGATATACGAAGAGGCTGCGAAGCGCATCCTGGTACTCGACGGCGGGCTGGGCACGATGGTGCAGCGCTGCGGACTCTCAGAAGAGGATTACCGCGGTGAGCGGTTCGCGCAGTGGCCCACGCCGCTCAAAGGGTGCAACGACCTGCTGGTACTGACGCGCCCGGATGTGATCGCCGGGATACACGAGGCCTATCTGGCGGCCGGGGCGGACATCGTCTCGACCGACAGTTTCAACGCCAACGCCGTCTCGATGGCCGATTACGGCCTGCAGGAGTATGTTTACGAGATGAACCGCGCGGCTGCACGCATCGCACGTTCGGAAGCGGACCGGTTCACCCTGCGCAACCCGTCGAAACCGCGTTTCGTTGCAGGCTCTATGGGTCCGACCAACCGCACGGCGGCGCTCTCGGCCAACGTGGACGACCCGGCGGCGCGCGACGTGACTTTCTCGCAGCTTGCCGACGCCTATTACGAACAGGCACGCGGACTTCTGGACGGCGGAGCGGATATCCTTTTGATAGAGACCATTTTCGATACGCTCAACGCCAAGGCGGCGCTTTTCGCGATCGGCCGTTTGCGCGATGAACGCGGCGTGCGTATCCCCGTGATGGTTTCAGGAACTATCGCCGACATTTCCGGACGGACGCTTTCGGGACAGACCGTCGAGGCTTTCTACACCTCTCTCGCACATGGAGACCTGCTTTCAATCGGGTTGAACTGCGCTTTTGGTGCAAGGCAGATGCGCCCATACCTCGAAAGGATGGCCGCGGTCGCAGAATGCAGGATTTCGGCGCATCCCAATGCCGGGCTTCCCAACATCACGGGCGGCTATGACGAAACCCCGCAGATGTTCGCCGACGACGTGGAAGAGTACCTTAAAAAAGGTTTCATCAATATCATCGGAGGGTGCTGCGGCACCACTCCCGAACACATAAGGCTCGTCGCGGCGGTCACGGGAAAATACACTCCCCGCCCCCTGCCCGAAAAACGGCATGTCACGACGCTGGCAGGACTGGAGCCACTTGCCATAACCTCTGAAAGCAATTTCGTCAACATAGGCGAACGGGCCAATGTGGCCGGATCGGCGAAATTCGCGAGGTTGATCCGCGAAGACAAATACGAGGAAGCCGTCGGCATCGCCCGCGACCAGGTCGGCAGCGGGGCTCAGATCGTGGATGTCTGCATGGACGACGGCATGATCGACGGCCCGGCGGCGATGACCCGCTTTATGAACATGGCCGCCGCCGAACCCGAACTGGCCCGCGTGCCCTTCATGATCGACTCGTCGGACTGGACGGTGCTGGAGGCGGGTCTGAGGTGCGTGCAGGGTAAAAGCATTGTCAATTCGATCTCGCTGAAAGAGGGCGAGGTGGAGTTCCTGCGCAGGGCCGGACTGGTGAGGCGTTACGGCGCGGCGGCCGTGGTGATGCTGTTCGACGAACAGGGCCAGGCCGACACCTGCGCCCGTAAGATCGAAGTGGCCGGACGGGCCTATAAACTTCTGACGGATAATGGTTTCCCGCCCGAAGACATAATTTTCGATCCCAACGTTCTGGCCGTCGCAACGGGGATTCCGGAACATGACAACTACGGCGTGGATTTTATCGAAGCGACGCACTGGATAAAACAGAACCTGCCCCACGCCAAGGTAAGCGCCGGGGTGAGCAACCTTTCGTTCTCGTTCCGCGGCAACAATCCTGTGCGCGAGGCGATGCATTCGGTCTTTTTGTACCACGCCATCGCGGCGGGTCTCGACATGGGCATCGTCAACGCCGGGATGCTGCAGATATATTCCGACATCGAACCGCGCCTGCTGGAGTTGACGGAAGACGTCGTACTTAACCGTCGTCCGGACGCAACGGAAAGGCTTTCGGCCTATGCAGAAGAGGTGAAAGCGAACGGCGCGGAGGCTAAAAAAACTGAAGAGAAAGAGTCGTGGCGCGACCAGCCGCTTGCGGAACGTATTTCGTACGCCATGCTCAAAGGCATCGACGAACATATCGGCGAAGACGCCCTGGAGGCTTACCGCGAACTCGGCTCTCCGCTGGCGGTGATCGACGCGATGCTGATGCCGGCGATGGGCGCTGTCGGGGAGCTGTTCGGCGCGGGGAAGATGTTTCTGCCGCAGGTGGTCAAAAGCGCCCGCGTGATGCGCCGGGCGGTGGATGCGCTGAGCCCTTATATAAAAGGAGATGGAGCGGTCGGAAAATCGGCAGGCAAGGTCTTGATAGCCACTGTCAAAGGCGACGTACACGACATAGGCAAGAACATCGTGGCGGTGGTGATGTCGTGCAACGGCTACGAAATAATCGACCTCGGAGTGATGGTCGAGTGCGAACGCATCGTCGACGAGGCGGAACGCAACAATGTGGACGCCATCGGCCTTAGCGGGCTGATAACCCCCTCGCTTGACGAGATGATTCGGGTGGTTCGCGAACTCGAACGGCGCGGACTGCAGATCCCCGTCATCATCGGCGGCGCGACCACATCGAAGCTGCACACGGCGGTAAAGATAGCGTCTGAGTACACTAATACAGTAATACACTCGCGCGACGCTTCGGACAATGTGCGCATTCTCGCGCAGTTGTTAGGGACTGACAGAGAGAGATTTATCGCAGAAACTAAAGCTCAGCAGCAGGCCGAACGCGAAATATTCAATGTGTGCGCACACACCCGCGTTTCCGTTCCGCTGGAACTCGCCCGAAAAAACCGCTACGTGAAACCGGCCGGAAGCGTCGCCGAGCCTCAACATTTGGGGCGCATAGCTTTTTTGGACTACCCCATCGAAAGCGCCGAGCCGTATATAGACTGGACCTATTTCTTCGCGGCGTGGGATATCAAGGGCACATATCCGCAGATATTCGATTCGCCCGAAAAAGGCGCCGAGGCCCGGAAACTGTTCGACGACGCACAGGCCCTGCTGGCGCGGATAAAGTCGGAACACCTGCTGCACCTGAACGGCACGGCGGGGATATTCCCGGCACACAGGGATGGCGACGACATCATCGTTACAGGCACAAAAGGCGAGGATATCCGCCTGCCGCAGCTGCGAAACCAGGCGGCCGGAAAAACACTGAACCTCTCTGTAGCCGACTATGTTTCGGACGAGGGACAGGATTTTATAGGGGCGTTCGCCGTGACCGCGGGGATCGGGCTGAAAGAGTTGGTCGATAAACTACGCGCCGAGGGCGACGACTACAACGCCATCATGGCCAAGCTGCTGGCCGACCGCCTGACCGAGGCTTTTGCAGAATCAGTGCACGAATTCATGCGCCGCGTGGCGTGGGGTTACCAGCAGGAAGATATCGCGCCACAGGACGCCGTGCGCGGGAAGTACCGGGGTCTGCGTTACGCTTTCGGATATCCGGCGACTCCCGACCACTCTTTAAAAGAGGATGTTTTTGCGCTGCTGGCCGTGCCTCAGACCACCGGGATGCGCCTCACTGAAAACTGGATGATCGAACCGGGCGAGGCGCTGTGCGGGCTCATAATCGCCGACCGCGAGGCAGAATACTTCACTCTCGGACCCATCGGAGAAGATCAATTCGAAGAGTACGCCCGCCGCCGGGGAAAACCGGTCGAAGAGATCAAAAAGCTGATAAGCAGAATATGAAAATAATAGATATAATTAACAAAACTCAAGCCGCGGGCGGATGCCGTTTCACGTTCGAGCTGCTGCCGCCGCTCAAGGGCGACGGCACGGAAGGGGTTTTCGACGCCATCGACACCCTCGCGCCGCTCGATCCGGCCTATATCAACGTGACGTTCCACCGCGAGGACGTCAAGTACGAGGAACGCGCAGGCGGCCTACTGGAAAAGCATCTCGTGCGCCACAGGCCCGGGACGGTGGGTATCTCGGCGGCCATCATGAAGCGCTACAGGATCGAGGTCGTGCCCCACCTGATCTGCGGAGGAATTTCGAAGTACGACATCGAAGACTCGCTCATAGATATGGATTTCCTGGGGATCGACAACGTGCTTGCCCTTCGCGGCGACTGCCGGAAAGGCGAAAACCGTTTCGAATCGCACCCGCAGGGCCACTCCTACGCCTGCCAACTGGTCGAACAGATCGCCGATATGAACCGCGGCGTCTATATCGACGGCGAAGGTGCGAGCGGACATCACACGGACTTCTGCATCGGCGTCGCCGGGTATCCCGAAAAGCACGCCGAGTCGCCCAACCCCGATATGTGCGTCGCAAACCTCAAACGCAAGGTCGACGCAGGGGCCGAATATATCGTCACGCAGATGAGTTTCGACAACGACAGCATTCTGCGGTTTATCGACACCTGCCGCGCGGCGGGGATCACCGTTCCCATCGTGCCGGGCATCAAGCCGATAGCCACGAAGGCGCAGATGACCGCACTGCCGCAGATCTTCCACGTCGACCTGCCGCAGGAACTGGTGCGTGCGGTCGATGCCTGCCGCGATAATGCACAAGTGCGCGAAGTGGGTATAGAATGGGCCGCGATGCAGGCCGATGGATTGAAAAAAGCCGGGCTGCCCGTGATCCATTTCTACTCGATGGGGCGGACGGACAACATCGCCAGTATAGTAAAAAAGGTGTTTTAAGCCATGACGCACGAGATAATCAGGCAGTCGGAAGCGGTTTTCGGAAAGGTTCGGGCTTTTCGCAGGCATCTGCACGCGCATCCCGAGCTTTCGTTCCGCGAGGCCGCGACCCAAGGGTATATCATCGCGGCGCTCGAAGCCGAGAACATCCCCTGCATCCCCGTCGCCGGCACGGGCGTGTTGGCGCGGATTGAGGGCGGCGGCGACCTGCGCGAGGCGGTGGTCCTGCGGGCCGACATCGACGCGCTTCCGGTGACGGAAGAGACCGGCCTCGATTTCGCGTCCCAGAATCCCGGAGTGATGCACGCCTGCGGACACGATATGCACGCGGCGGCGCTGTACGGCGCGCTGCTTTTGCTGAAAAACAACAAAAAACTGATCGACGGGACGGTGTGGGGACTTTTTCAGCCGGGCGAGGAGCGCAATCCGGGCGGAGCGACGCTGGTGCTGGCCGAAGATCCATTCAGAGATTACACCGTGAGGGCCTTTATAGGCGAACACGTCGAGCCGGAACTGCCGGCCGGTGTTTTCGGTTTCAGGCCGGGGAAATATATGGCCTCGAGCGACGAGCTGCGCTTCACGGTGCGCGGACAGGGGGGGCACGGAGCCATGCGCGCCAACCTGAAAGACCCCGTTGCGACGGCGGCGGAACTCATTACCGCGCTGCTGGCGCTGCCCGGCGAAAACCCCGACAGGACGCTCCCATCGGTGATATCCATCGGGCAGGTCGTCGCGGACGGCAGCACCAACGTCATTCCCGACAGCGTCTATCTCGAAGGGACCCTGCGCGCTTTCGACGAGTCGTGGCGGGAAAAGATCAAGGAACGCATCCGCGAAGTGTGCGCCGGGGTCGGATCGAGGTATGGCACGACCGTCGAAGTCGATATCAGCAAGGGTTTTCCGAGCGTCGTCAACGATCCGCGGCTGACGGAGAGCGCCGCACAGATCGCCGCATCGCTTTTCGGGCAGGATGCCGTCGCGGAACTCGACATGCGCCCCACCGCCGAGGATTTCGGATTCTACACGCAGCTATACCCGTCGGTATTTTATCGTCTGGGGGTGGGTGCGGGGGCCCTGAAAAAAGAGTATTCCGCGGAGCAGGAAGCGGGCAGGCTCCACACCGCGTCATTCTGCCCCAACGAGAACGCCCTCGTCTACGGCGCCGCGCTGATGGCGAAACTCGCACTGGAACTATAAGCAAATAGATCACTAATGTCATCCCGAGTGGGTCAGATTAGACAATAATACAAAAAGTCTATGTTGCCATCTGACGACGAGGGATCTACCTAATAGCTAAATCCGTTTCGGCATACAAATTATATTGTAGTTTCCTCGTCGTGCGATATATCCGATTTGCTTGCGTAACACTGGCGGATCGCACTCGCTCGGAATGACAAACCACCCTGTCACTTTATTCCAGCTCTCCAAAGGATGGTGATTTTTTAGTCCGAAATACTATCGGGCTGTCCGGAATCGTTTATCTGTTTGGTATCAGTGATTTTTTAACTATTTTTACATCGTATAATAAAGCGCATTTTATGGAAAAGAACCTGACATTATATTCGCTGCGGCTGTCGGACGCCAAAGCGTGGCTCGCGGCCGTGATATTTGTCGCAGGCAACATCGCCCTGCCGCAACTGTGCCATCTGATCCCCCAGGGAGGGATGATCCTGCTGCCGATATACTTCTTCACGCTTATAGCAGCATATAAATACGGTCTCGGAGTCGGACTTCTGACAGCGGTGCTGTCGCCCGTGGCCAACCACCTGCTGTTCGGGATGCCTGCCGCCGCGATGCTCGCGCCGATACTCATAAAGTCGGTCGCGCTGGCTTTTGCGGCCGCTTACTCGGCAAAATACTTCGGAAAGGTGTCGCTGCTCGCGATAGTCATAGCAGTGCTGGCATACCAGATCGTCGGAACGGCCGCCGAATGGATCATGACCGGCAGCTTCATGACGGCGGTGCAGGATTTCAGGCTCGGCGTTCCGGGAATGCTGATCCAGGTCTTCGGAGGCTGGGGGGTGCTGAAAGCGCTGCAAAAAATTTAGACCCGTGCGCGAAAAGAGCTTTGAAGAGGTTCTGGAACGGTTCCGCACCATTCCCATCGGCGAGAGTTTCGACATGATCGCCGCCATCGCCAACGGGGGGATAGTGCCGGCAGGGATACTCAACCAAAGGCTCGGCATCGAGGTGAACCTTATCAAAATAAACCTGCGCGACGAACGCCAGCAGCCCAGATACGACGCGCCGCAGCTGCTCGCACCCATCGACTTCGACTTCCGCGGCAAGCGCATACTGCTGGTCGACGACCGGATAAAAAGCGGTTCGACGATACGGTTGGCAAAAGAACTTCTGAAAGAGGCGGCAGTGGTGAAGACCTTCGCGGTCAACGGCGACGCCGACTACGCGCTCTACAACGAGGAATGTTTCCGCTTCCCGTGGATTTTGTAATTAAATAACGAATGAAAAAATTTATCTATATAGTGTTCATAGCGGCCCTTGCCTCTTGTGGCGGCATCGACGACGGGGGGACTAAAGGGATAAAGAACTACGTGGTGGTCAACAGTGCCGTGCCTTCGTTCTCAGTTACAGGAGAGAACGGGACCGGTGCGGCTGAATTCACCTCGTCGTGGTTCGTGGGGAAACGCTCGGTGATCGTCTTCTTCAACAGCGAATGCCCCGACTGCGAACGCGAAATGCCTAAAATCCGCACCGCCTGGGCGGAACTGCAGAGCAAAGGGATCATATTCATATGCATATCGCGCAAAGAGACCGTCGAAGCGGTCGCCAAATATTGGAACAAAAGCGGATTCTATCCCATGCCTTACTATCTCAGCCAGGATGGAGCCGCGTTCTATAAATTCGCCAACAGCTATGTCCCGCGCATCTATCTGGTCGGCACGGACGGCAAGGTGAAACATTTCGAGGTCGAAACATTCAGCTTCGCCGACGGGGCGGCGCTGGTAGAATTAATAAACTCGACGATATGAAAAAAGTAATGGTAATTATAGGCGGCATATGTGCCGGCTCGCTTAACAAGCGCTTTTTCGAGGCGGTCGAGAGGCTCGGCGGCACCTCGCTGGAATTTACCGTAGCCGATATCGCCTCGCTGCCTTTTTTCTCGCAGGAGTTCGAAAACGACCCGCCGCAAAGCGTTGCCGCATTGAAAAATCTCGCCATGGAGTCGGACGCCGTGCTGATAGTGACCCCCGAATACAACCGCTCCATTCCCGGAGTGCTGAAGAACGCCCTCGACTGGGGTTCGCGACCTTACGGGAAAAATGTCTGGGCACACAAGCCGACCGCCATAATGGGAGCTTCCATCGGTCCGATCGGAACTTTCGGAGCCCAGCAGCATCTGCGCAACATCTGTTCGTTCCTCGACATGCCGGTCATGAACCAGCCCGCGGTTTATTTCAACGCCTCGGAAGGAATGAAGGGCGACGAGCTGACCGAAAGCTCGGCGGCGTTCATGCGCACCTTCCTTGCGGCATTCGAAGAGTGGATCTCAATTTTTAATTGAAAGTTGAAACTTGAGAATTGAAAATGGTTTTAGCCTAACGTCATTGCGAGCGGAATGAAATGAAGTGCGGCAATCCATAATACCGGATTGCTTTCCGCTTCGTAAAACTCGCGGTCGCAATGACGGTGTCCGCAACTCCTTAATTATTTCGTAGTTCCCTCGTCGTGCGACAGACCCTATTCTCACTCGGTATGTTATCGGATCGCACTCGCTCGGGATGACATTTTCAATTGTCAATTCTCCAGGTAGGAGTTGTAGTAGTCCTCGTAGACCCGCTTCTTGTTTTTCCAGAAGCGGGGATTCAGAACCATCGAGACACCCACGCGGTGATGGCCCAGCCAGGGTTCCAGATCGTTGCGGGGGAAGAAATTGTACCCGTAGTATATCTCCACATAGACGAATGACAGAAGCAGGCGCGGGGTGATCGCCACGGCGTCACGGCGTCCGTCGGTGTACCATGCGGCCTCGGCCCCTACCGCCATCCCGAAAATATTCGATGACATGATGAACTCCAGCCCCGCTTTCGGACCGCCGATGGTCCTGTCGCCGCGCAGCATTATCTCGCCCGAGACGTAGGGCCGGATATTGTGGTAGCCGAAAGTGACGAATTCGCTCGCCTCGGTGTAGCCCAGGCGGTAGATGTCGATGCAGAGTCCGGCTTCGGCGAAAAATTCCTTCTGCCACGCAAAACCGAAACGCGGCGCCGCATTCACAAAACGGTGGGTGACGGCCTCTCCGCCCTCGTGGATATGCTCGCAGTCTTCGTCGCATTCACCTACGACATGTACGTGAACGTGCTGTGCCTGTGCGGAAACAGAGGCGAAAAAAACCAGTATGGCAAGGAGTTTTCTCATCGTGAATATGCGCGAAGATAATTATTCGGCACGATTTAAGCAAACTTCCGCACTTCTGCCGGCGGCACTGTTGCATAATAATTTTTTTATATGTAATTTAGGTCGCGCAACCCGTTCCAAATGAAAATATTGAAGATCCTTACGGCGCTCATACTCCTTGTCCCGGCATATCTGACGGCGCAGGAAGATATCGTCGGCTGTATTATCGACAGCAAAAAAACCTATGTAAAGATCGCAGGCGGCAGGCGTACGGTTACCGATTCCGTGGAGATGACCGTTCTGGACAGGCGCGGCGAAACTTTCACCACGTTCGGATTTCCATATTCAAAAGGCGACAGGGTCACTGTAAACTATGCATACATATCCGACGCAAAGGGGAACGTCGTTCGCAAACTGAAAAACAGCGATATAAGCGAAACGCAGTATACCTTCGACACGGGGACGCTTTACAGCGACGAATTCACAAAGTATTTCGACCTGAGACACAATACCTATCCGTACAGGATATCATATTCGGTCACCCATACATACCAGCGTTTCATGAATGCCGGATATATCTCTCCGGGCGGACGCTGTGATATCAGGGACGGGAAATACACGATAGAAGTCCCTGCGGGATACCAGCTGAAACGCACCTCGCGGAACATGGCCGAACCCGTGATAAAGAGCGACGCAAACGGCGACAGATATGTCTGGAAGTATAAATACGAATACGCAAAACCCGAAGTGAACCAGTCGCCGGTCTCGGATAGCGACCCTTATCTGGAAGTCCGGCCGGAGAATTTCGTTTACGGGGTGGCCGGCAGCTACGACTCGTGGGAGAGCTTCGCCAAATGGGCCTGGGACCTCAACAGCGGCCTGGATAAGCTGCCCGCAGACGAAACGGCCCGGATAGACGCGATGCTGAAAGGGGTTACTGACAACCGTGAAAAAACGCGCATCCTTTACCACTACCTTCAGGACCGGAACCGCTACATAAACGTATCCGTAAAACTGGGCGGATTCAAAAGCTATCCGGCAGAATACGTCTGCGCCAACCGCTTCGGAGACTGCAAGGCGCTGTGCAATTACATGCGGGCCATACTTAAATACGCAGGGATAGAGGCATATTACACGCTCGCATATCTGGACAGCCAGGTTCCGTACTTCGACGAAGATTTCCCGAGCAACGAATTCAATCACATCATCGTCACGGTCCCGTTGGACGGAGAAACCCTGTTCCTGGAGTGCACGAACAAGAACAGCCCGTTCGGCTATCCGGGCACGTCGAACCAGGGACGGAAGGCTCTGGCGACTAAACAGTCCGGAAGCTGTCTGGTCGACGTTCCGGCCATGACGCCCGCACAGACCGAATGCACGTACCGCTTCAATGTGAAATGTCCCGACGACCGCACCTCGACGATAAGCCTCGACGCTGAACTGCGCGGCGCGGAGTTCGAACACTTTGTATTCCTGGCGAACAGGGCGAACAGGAACGATGTGGAGATATATCTGCGCAACTACGCTTTCGGGAAGACCCTGCAAATGACCGGGTATAAAATAGACCGCCCGCACCGCGATACTGCTTTCGTAAATCTGCATATCGAAGGCACCAATCCGGGATTTTACAGGGTCTTCGGACAGGCCATGATGATCGACAACATCTCGCTGGCGATACCGGCATACGAAGCCCCCGGAGTCAGGAAAAGCGAAGTGCAGATAGATTTTCCGCAAAACGACGTGACCGTGATCGAGTATGAACTGGACGGCAGGAAGCTTACCGCCGTCCCGAAAGATATATCGATCGAGTCGCCGTACGGCAGTTACAGCGCGGTTTTCGAGGTCGCAGACAGCAAACTGACCGTGACCAAAAACCTTATCATATACGCAGGCAGAATCCCCCTGGCCGAATACCCTGAATTTTATGACTTCGTTTCGCGCGTCAGAAACCTCGAACATTCCAAATATCAAATACCCATGCCATGAAAAGAATCTTGCCGATCCTGATCTTATTACTGTACCCTGCGGTCATGCAGGCACAATCAGAGCCCAATTATACTCTCGAATACGGGCGGGCCAACACTTATGAATTGAACGAGACGCAGTATCCGTTCGATCCGGAAGCGGAAGCGGCGGTGATCTTCGAGATCGGCGATTACAGGTTCGTACCGTATGAAACAGGCACTTCGAAAGGCCTGGAACTGCATATGACGGTAACGACGAAAATCAAGATCTACAATGAGGCCGGACTCGACTATGCAAATTTCAAAATTCCGTATTACTTCCCGTCGCAGCTGCCTGAAAAGGTGAGGGTGGAAGGGGTGACATATAATCTCGACGGAGTAAACGTAACGCGCACGGAACTGTCGAAAGCGAACATATACGACGAAAAAGTCCATGACGACTATTATGTAAAGAAAATAGCCTTCCCCAACGTACGCGCCGGTTCGGTAATAGAGCTTAAATACACGATTTCAACCGTTTATTACTTCAATATGAGGACATGGTGGTTCCAGAAAAAGATGCCCGTGTTTTACAGCAGGCTCTCTTACCGCGCATTACCGTTCTATGACTATGCTTTCATAGCAAAGGGACTCACCAAATTCGACGAACACAGGAATGTGGACATCAACGTAGATAACCACTTCGGCAGATTCACATATAAGGAGCAGGAAAATATATATGTCATGAAAAGGATGCCGGCTTTCCGCGATGAAGAGTTCCTGCTGAACACGGACGATTATATGGCAAATATCAATTTCCAGCTGGCGAGCTATCTGTCGTACCAGACCGGAACGAAGACACAGATCATGTCGACATGGCCCGAACTGTGCAGCGACCTGCTGAAACACCCCGATTTCGGCAAATACCTGGAAGCTTCGGTAAAAGAGGCCAAAACAGTACTGCCGGAGATAGGAGTCGCAGGGAAAAGCGACCTGGAGAAATTCGAGGCTATATGCGACTATGTGAAATTCAAATATATATGGAACAAAAATACGTCGAAATATGCGGAAAAGAAACTGACCGCGTTCCTCAAAGACAAAACAGGGAATTCCGCAGATATCAACCTGTTCATGACGGGGCTTATGCAGGCCGCCGGACTCGATGCCTACCCGGTTGCCCTGAGTACGCAGGACAACGGCATGATACATAAGGACTATCCGTTCTCGCGCTTCCTGAACAACGTTGTGGCAATGGCCCGGATAGACGGTCAGGATTATTTTGCAGACGCTACGGCACCCCTCGCACGGTATGACGAACTGCCGGCTCAATGCACCAACGTGGAAGGTTTGATTATAATGAAAAAAGAGCCGAAATGGGTGGTGCTCGCGCAAAATGAGGAATCTGCCGATTTCAAGGAAGTCAGTATGAAAATCATGCCGGCCGAAGGCAAAATAAGCGCCGAAATGAAACAGACCCTGGATGGTAATGCCGCCTATAAGAAACGGCGTACATACAACGGCGATATCGAAAAACTGAAGGATGAGTATAAAGGCAACGAAGGGATGAAAGTCGTGGAGATCACAACCGAAAATTTCCAGAAGACAGCGGAACCGTTCGTGATCAATATGAAATACGACATTTCGACGGGACCCGCCGGAGAGGAACCGGACAAGATATATCTCAACCCGCTGCTCTACATTGCGCCTGCGACATCGCCTTTCAAGCAGGCGGAGCGCACACATCCGGTCAATCTGATATTCCACACGCTCAGCGATTACAAGGTCGAAATAGAGATACCCGAAGGGTACAGCGCCGAATACCTGCCGGCCGAGTTCGTGCGCAGCAACAACATAATGAACATATCGTACAAGACATCCGTCGAGGGCAACAAGATCAAGCTGGCAGCCGGATTCGCCATGAAGGCATTCTACGAACCGAAGGAATACGCCGGGCTGAAAAACATGTATGAAAATATGGTCAGGGCCTTCTCCGAGGTCATTATACTCAAAAAAGACTAAACTTGTCATCGGGCTTTAGCCCAAGACACGGAGACAGTTGGACTAAAGCCCGGTAAGTGGAACGCAGTTTTCATCCGTCGGTTAAAACCGACGGCAATGATTCGGGAGCAAATAAATCTGTTTTGAGACAGATTCTTTGTTTTATCACGCGGGCCGATATTCTGAAAAATATTATTTACGGCAGTGTTTTTGTGAAGGTTTATTAATTACATTTGCTGCCGTATTTAATAGCTATCTATGAATAGTGTCATTATCCTTCTCGACAATCCCGCCGACTGGAAACCATATTATGAGACCGGCAGCACACTGACCGTATCGGACTACCTGAAACACAAATCGGTCAGCAGGGAAACCCGGCTCGTCATAAACCTCAGCAACGACTACAGCTACAACTCCGAAGGATACTACTGCTCGCTCCTGGCGCAGGCCCGCGGACACAAGGTCATTCCCGGCGTCGAGATAATCAACAAACTCGAGACAGGTACAGGTATCCGCATGGACCGCAGCCTGCAGAAACTGTGCTGGCAGTGGATCCAGAAAAACAATATCGAAGGCGACACCTGGTACCTGAACATCTATTTCGGCACATGCAAGGAGAAAGGACTCGAAAAGATCGCGCGGTTCATCTTCGACAACTACCCCTGCCCTATCCTGCGCGTGGGATTCAACACCCGCCAAAGGAACCAGATCGAGACCGTGCAGGCGCTGCCGCTCAACCAGCTGACCGGCGAGGATCAGGACTGGTTCGCCACGGCGCTCGACAATTTCAACAAGAAGGTGTGGCGCACCCCGCGCTCGCCCAAATCGTCGCGCTACAGCCTTGCGATCCTGTACGATCCCGAAGAAAAATTCCCGCCCAGCGACCGCAGGGCGCTGAATAAATTCCTGGAAATATCGCGCCGCATGAACGTCCATGCCGAACTCATCACCGAAGAGGACGCGACGAGGCTGATGGAGTTCGACGCCCTGTTCATCCGCACCACCACTTCGCTCAACCACTATACTTTTCATATGGCGCAGCGGGCCCAGCAGAACGACCTCGTCGTGATAGACGACCCGCTCTCCATAATACGCTGCACAAACAAGGTCTACCTCAACGAACTGCTCGAAAAGGAGAAGATACCCGCGCCCGCCTCGATGCTGATCTTCCGTTCCAACGAAAATTCGTTCGGGGAGATCAGCGGATGCCTCGGAAGTCCGTTCATCCTGAAGATTCCGGACGGCTCGTTCTCACACGGGATGAAGAAAATCTCGAACGAAGAGGAGCTTCAGAATGCTTTCGAAGTGCTGTTCGACAAGTCGGCCATACTTCTGGCGCAGGAGTTCATCCCCACGGATTTCGACTGGCGCATCGGCGTGCTGAACGGCGAACCGCTTTTCGCCTGCAAATACTACATGGCCAAAGGGCACTGGCAGATATATTTACATGGCGACAACGGCAAAAGCACACCCGGGCTAGTCGACACGATACCTATCTACCAGGTCCCGGCGCAAGTGCTGAAAACCGCAATTAAAGCCACTTCATGCATAGGCAAAGGACTCTACGGCGTCGATCTTAAGGTGGTGAACGGCAAAGCGGTGGTCATCGAGATCAACGACAACCCCAGCATCGACCACGAGATCGAGGACGCCATCCTGGGCGACGAACTCTACTACCGCATCATCAACCACTTTGTCCGCCAGATGGACATGATGCATTATTAGAGACGGTTCCTGTCGCGGCAGTTGGCGGCGGCGCTGTGCCGATAGTGCCGGATCTGCAGCCACTCTTATCATCAAATCCGCCGTTGCGGCCGGCGGCATTTCTCTATCGACGCCATATTCTCGACCGCCCATCCCACCAGGGAATTTATGTGCGGTATCAGGCTCTCTCCCATTGCCGTGACGGTATATTCCACGCGCGGGGGTACTTCCGCATAGACCTTGCGTGCCACCAGCCCGTCGGACTCCAGCGTCCGCAAGGTAACCGTCAGCATGCGCTGCGAAATATCCTCGATCGAGCGGTGGATGCCGCTGAAACGCATCGTCCCGTTGGCATGCAGCGACAGCAGCACAAGTATCGACCACTTGTCGCCGAGCCTGTCAAGCACGTTGCGCACCGGGCAGTTGCACGCAGGGTGAAAATTCTGAATATTTTTTTCTGCTTCCATAGTCTTGCTGTTCAGCATTAGTTACTTTAGTGTAAGTCCCTTACACTGCCGTGCGTTCTTGTTTGGCGGAAAAAGAATTTTTACATTTGCACTATACAAAAGTAACCAACTTACATTAAATAACAATTATCCAACTTAAAAATTTTAGATCATGGCAAAGAAAGCGGCGGTAATCGCGGTAAATCCGGTGAACGGACTGGGGCTGTTCCAGTATCTGGAAGCGTTTTTCGAAAACGGAATCCCTTACAAAGTGTTCGCTGTGGCGGACGACAGGCACATCGTAACGAATTCGGGCATAGCCATGACGGCAGACGATGTCGTCGCGAACCTGAAAGGGCATGAAAGCGAGTACGATGCGCTGGTATTCGCATGCGGCGACGCGGTGCCGAAGTTCGGCGAGAACGCGGGGGCGCAGTACTACCAGGATATGTCCGCCGTTATGAAAGCGTTCGCCGACGCGGGCAAACTGATGGCCGGCCACTGCGCCGCGGCGATGTTCTATGATGGTCTCGGCATTATCGACGGAAAGCGTGTCGCGGTGCATCCGCTGGCAAAAGCCGCGATAAAAAAGGGGATCGCCACAGACGAAAAGCACGAGATCGACGGCAATTTCTACACCGCCCAGAGCGAGAACGCCATCTGGACCATGATGCCCGAACTGCTAACAGCACTTAAATAACCCGGAGAAGCCTTAGATGAGAAAGGCCGCTCTCATAGCACGAGTGGTCGGAAGATTTTTAACATTCACATTATCAACACTAAATCCTCGTTACAGACGAGGGTTTAGTGTTGTCATTCCGAGCGAGAAACTGATGTTTCGACGAGGAATCTACCGAATATGGATAAAAATATAAGGTAGATCCCTCGTCCTGCTTCGTTTCTCGCAGTTCCCTCGGGATGACAACAAGAAAACAGCGCCGTATTATTGGCGCTGTTTAACTGTTTGTCAATCAGTTATGATCACCCGACCATGACTGACTCTCATAACGGCCTTTCTTTATTTCAGTAGCGGAAGCAACTCCTCCTCGTAGATCTTACGGCTCACGATGCGGTAATGGGGCGAATAGGCCGCGTTGAAAGCGGCGCTGTGGTGGCCCACGTAATCGCCCCCGTCCAGCCGCCGCAATATCTCCGTGCGGTCTTCTTCGTATCCGGAAAGATCAAGGCCCATCGAACTGATAATCGCCTCTATCGTTGTCCACTCCTCTTTCCACTTATCGAGAGACGGCGGCTCTATGCCGTTCACGCTGCGGACGAAAGCGTCCAGGAAAAGATCGCAGGGTATGCTCCCGTCCTTCACGACCGAAAGATTCACGCGGAAGAAATTATGCTCCCATCCCGTCGGCTCGGCCCGCGCACCCGAAACTTCGGTATAGGAATCGAGTTCGCGGCGCAGATAATTTCCCGCAGCGGTGGTGTCCGAAATGATATGCCCGGGGCCGAAACGGTCCTGGAAAAAGTTCTTGTAGAGGTCTTTAAGAGTCGAGGCGGGATAGGTCTCCATCTGCCACACGACGGCTTTGCGGACAGCCGCCTCGAAATCCTTTTCGGGTGAAGAGCAGGCGGTCGCCGCAAGGGCCAGCAGGCAGAAAGCGCGGATCATCGTTTCAGATAAAGGTTTACTCTGTCATCCCGAGGTCGGAACGCCGACGGCGGTTCGCCGAGGGATCTGATTGCGCAGAGGAATTTTGCTTTGCTCTATCAGATGTCTCGATTCCGCTACGCTTCACTCGACATGACAATTTATTCACTGCAGCCTGCTTAGTGATTTAGTTTAGAAATCCTCACGCTGTTTCAGCAGTTCGGCGTACTCGTCGACCCGCTGCATCTC
This sequence comes from Rikenellaceae bacterium, assembly GCA_031547885.1. Lineage (GTDB taxonomy): Bacteria > Bacteroidota > Bacteroidia > Bacteroidales > Rikenellaceae > UBA940. Next base: position 73,363 of record JAVBRO010000020.1, on the reverse strand, counting down.
TTTGGGTATGTCGATGTTCTGCGGGCACTTCGGACGACAAACCGCACATTCGGTACAGCGGTTGGCCTGACGCAATTTCGGGACGCTGCGGTCGTAGCCTATCAGAAAATCGCGGCGCGCACGGCGGTAGTTCTCGTCGGTCGAACTTTTCAGCAGCTGCCCCGCGCTCACGCAGCGGTTATAGTGCGCGAAAACGCCCGGGATATCGAGTCCGTAGGGGCACGGCATGCAGTATTCGCACGTGGTGCACTGGATGTATTCGGAGTTCACAAGAACCTCGGTCACGCGGTCGAGCGTCGTCTGTTCTTCCGCGGTTATCGGCACGAGAGGAGCGTAGGTGCGGATATTCTCCTGCAGATGCTCCATATAGACCATCCCACTCAGCACCGTAAGCACCGTTTCGGGAGTCCCGGCGTATCGGAACGCCCATTTCGCGGCGGTGTCTTCGGGATGCACCTCTTTCATCATAGTGAGAGCCTGCGCCGGGACCCTCGCGAGGCGACCGCCCAACAAAGGCTCCATGATGACGGCCGGAACGTTCTTCTTCACCAGTTCGGCCAGCAGGTACTCGGCATTCACGTTGCGTCCGCCGGCATGCCGCCAATCCTGGTAATTGAGCTGTATCTGGCAGAAATCCCACTGTATATCGTTATACGCCAACACGTAGTCGAAAACATCCCTGTCGCCGTGGAAAGACCAGCCGAGGTTGCGTATGCGGCCCGCCCTGCGCTCGGCAATGAGAAAATCGAGGAAGCCGTTTTCGACAAAGCGTTCGTGAAAACTATCTATGCCCGACCCCACCGAATGCAGCAGGTAGTAATCGATGTAATCCACCTGAAGCTCGCGCATGGATCTGTGGTACATGGCGATACAACCCGGCAGATCGAACGGCCCGCGCGGATTTGAAGCCTTGGTGGCGATGAAGAATTTTTCGCGCGGATGTCGCGCAAGGGCGATCCCCGTGGCGGCTTCCGACCATCCCCGGATATACGGCGGTGCTGTGTCGAAATAGTTGACGCCATGGGCTATGGCGTAGTCCACAAGTCCGTTTACCGTCTCCTGGTCGATTTCGTCCTGCCCGTCGGAGTTCTTGCGCAGCGGCCAGCGCATGCAGCCGTAGCCCAGCAGCGAAACCACGTCGCCGGTGTGCGGATTGGTGCGGTAGGTCATTTTATCCGTCGGGACCTCCCCGATTGCGCCGCCCTCGGCCGAGACGGCGTTGCGTGGTTTGCATCCAGCCAGGGCCGCCGCCGTGACGACCGTTCCCGCGCCCGCGGCCTTGAGGAAATCGCGGCGGTTCATACCTTTTTTATCCTTCTTTTCCATAGCGTCAGACCGTGTGGTGTTTAACATTCCCCTCGACATAGATGGCGCTGAACGGACGCGCCGGGCAGACGTATTCGCACGCCCCGCATCCGATGCAGAGCGCGTTGTCGACCGTCGGAATTTTCAGCGACCTGCGGTCGTCCGGGTCGCGTGCGACGAGCGTTATCGCCCCGGTCGGGCAATGGCGCTGGCAGGCCGTGCAGGTGCGCTGGTCGGTGTTGACGATGCAGTTCTCCTTTATCCAGTAGGCCTGCCCTATCGAGATGCCCGCCTTGTCGGCCGGAGTAATCTTTTTTATGGCTCCGCTCGGGCAGACCTGCGAACATTCGGTGCATTCCGGACGGCAGTAGCCGCGCTCGTACGTCAGTTCGGGCTGCATCAGCGTCGCAAGTTTCGACGAGGGAAGCATGATGTGGTTCGGGCAGGCAGATACGCAGAGCTGGCAGGCCGAACAGTGTTGTTTCAGATGAGCGGCACCTTCGGCTCCGGGGGGCGTCACAGGTGTTTTGCGGTCGGGGCGTTTCTTGTCCTCGATATCGGCCAACCCTCCGTCGACCTGCAACTGCTGCGCTTTAATCGTATTGGTGAATGCGAAGAGAGCGGCGATGGAGATGAATTTGCGGCGCGAAACGGTCGGAACGCCGACGGCGGAAGAAGTTGTGCCAATTGAAGGAGACACCCTGACATCTCTGATTGGCGCGGATGCCGTCTCTTTCTTCGCGCCGAAACGGTGCGGGCGGTATTCCATCGCGCCGAATTTGCATTTGTCGATGCAGTTGAAGCAGGTGACACAGCGGCTCTGGTCTATCGTCAGGTTTTTGGAGTCGATGCACGAAGCCTTGCACCCCTTTTCACACGCCCCGCATTTGGTGCATTTCTCCCCGTCGAACGCCGGACGGAAAATCGAGAAGCGCGACACGAATCCCAGAAGCGTTCCGACCGGACAGATCGTATTACAATATGTGCGCCCGTTGCGCCAGGCGAGTACAGCCACAGCGATCAGAGTAACGGCGGCCACACCAAGTACTATCCAACTCTTGACGAACACATCCGTCGAATAGAAAGCGTAGCTGTCCGCCCTCTCGGCGAACCAGGCCATCAGATTATTGCCCCATCCGTACAGCGGCGCGAAAAAGCTGGACATGATGCGTCCGAAAGCGGCGTAAGGGTCCAACAGCGACACCACCGCGCCCACGCCTGCGACAAGGCAGACCGCGGAAACCGCAAGCACGCCCCAGCGCAGCCATGACACCGCCCCCGAATAACGGAAACGATTCTTATGACCTTTTCGCCTGCCCGATACGTTCGAGATGCCGTCCTGCATGACGCCCAGCGGACAGACCACCGAGCAGTACACGCGCCCGAACAGGAGCGTGAAGAGCAGAATCGCGCCTATAATTACTAAACTGTGTGCAAGAATGGCCGGAACGAGCTGTATTTTAGCCAGCCATCCGAACCATTTGTGCAGAGTTCCGGTGAAATCGAGGAACAGCAGCGTAACCAGCAGAAATACAATCGCTGCGACGGCTACTCTTATCTTTTTTAGCATATGAGGATCAGTCCTTTGTGTAATACCCCGCAATATACGACAATCCTGCGAAAATACAACACCCGGAAAGGCCCGAAAACATCTCTGTTTACGTGATATGAAATTCCGAAAAATAAACTATCTTCGGCGCCGGCAATCAACTGAAATAGTTAAAAAAAAGACTAACCTATCAAATCACGAAACTATGACCCATTACGACGAGGACAGGAACAGGTGGCAGGATAATCAGGGAAACTATCACATCACAAGGGAAGACGCGGTAAAGGCGAACAGCGGAGGATCCACAAAAAGCGGCGGGAGTTTCGAGGACACCGCGTCAGGCGGAGCAGGTATGCTGCTTGTGATCGTAGCCGCCATAGGCCTCATAGTCTTCTTCTTCATCGTAAGCTTCAAGTTCATTATAGCATTCGTGGGAATATGGTGGGTCTACCGCATCGTGGCGAAACAGCTCAAAAAGAGGGGCGCAGAGAAGAAAACGCTTAGGATCGTCAAGATATCCGCCTGGGCCGCGACTGCGGTAGTCTTCGTGTGGGCGGCTCGTACGGCGCAGATGGCCCAACCCGAAAACCAGTTCTGGCCGACGATCGCAGCCACCGCAAGGATCTCGGATGATGTGGCCGACGACAACAGCAAGGCATCGACCCTGAACGGACGAAAACTCGAACCAAATGAACCGGTCGTATTACTGGGATCGACGGGAGACGGACGGTATAAGATATTAAAAGATGGCGCCACGGCTTTTGTTCCGTGCAATTTTATCGATGAAGGAGCGGGCCTGATGTTCATCTCGCCTCCGTCGGCACTGAGCAGGGCGCTGAACTGGAAATTCTCCGACAAATACGCCCGGCCGAAACCGTTGAGCAGAAGCGAATATTATGCAGACGGCGATAAAACGGCCAGCATTGAATTGGGTGCGATTTCATTCGACAACAAAGAACTCACGGAAGGCTCGGCTTCCGTCACTTACGAGAACCGCGAAACCAAAGAAAAAATATATGCTTCCGCAGCAATCCTGAAAAGCGAGAAAGTCATTTCTAAAAACGGCAGGTTGTACAATTACACCATGACGATCGGCAAGGCGTACAAGATCGTAAAAACAGGGGATGACAAATATGAAACCGTCCACCTTGACGAGGTGCCGGGACTGACCGGCACTTATGTCATCACGAGTTGCGGCTCGTTTTCAGGAGACGACGGTAAAAGATGGAGCGCCTCGAGCTACCGCTAATCCGGTATAAAAAACCTGCGCGGAAGACCTAAGCCTTCCGCGCAGGGGAAAAACGACAGCCGGAGCGACAGGAAAAACTACTGCTCGAAACTGAAAACCCTGGCAAAATCGTTCTTCATATCCACAACCGTCCATCCTTTGGCCTTAGCCTCATCTAAAGCCTTGTCGAGCTTGCCTACGGAAGAGCTGCGGTCGTATGCGTATTCACGCTCCGCATCGGTGTGGTGCAAGAGGAGCGCCATGTGCGGAAGCGTGTTGGTGGATGTCCACTGCAGCATCTGCAGGTCGCCGTCGGAGTTGCCGAACGCAAGTATCGGCTTGCGGCCTATGAACTGGTAGATCCCGACCGGTTTGCCCACATTATCATCTACGTGGAAAACATCCGGCGTAAGCACGACGTTGTAGCTGTCGCCCTGCGGGACGAACTCGGCCTTGAGCATCGAGCCGATCACCTGTCCCGTCGGGATACCGTAAGCCTGGTCGCTGAACTCGCGGATGAACATGCTCGATCCGCCGGAAACGATGTAGGTGGTAAACCCGTTTGCACGCAGGTATTCCAGCAATTCCACCATCGGCTTGTAGGTCAGCTCGGTGTATTTGCGGTCGAAACGGGCGTGTTTCGCCGTATCGAGCCATGCGTCGGCACTCTTTGCAAAGCGTTCGATCCCGACCGTATGCGAAAGGGCGAATGCTTCGAGCATCCCCTTCTCGCCGCTCTTCATGAAAGCCGCCTTGTCGCCTTCGGCCAGCGCCTTCAGTTCCGGTTTTTTGAGCAGCTCGGGATTTTTGGCCAGAACGTCCTTCATCGCCGCGAGCGAATAGATGAATTCGAAATAGAGGGGCTGTTCACACCAGAGGGTGCCGTCGTTGTCGAATGTCGCTATGCGCTCTTCCACAGGCACGAAGCCGGGACCGGCCGGATCGGTGACGCGGGCCACGAAATCGAGTATCGCCTGTTTGTTGGCCGTTGCGTTCCACGAGGGCAGCGGATCGACCGCGGCAACGACTTCTGTTTTCGGTTTGCAGCCGACAGCCGATATAACGACCGCCGCCGCTGCGATAAATAGATAAAACTTTCTCATTTTCAGTACGTATTAAAGTTTGGAGTATAAAAAGGCAAATATTGTTCCAAAAAACAAGGGCAGCTCCCGGTAAGGAGCCGCCCCGCGTTTAATCACACTATCCCGACACTATTTGAAGTCGGCGGGAATGACTTTCGTCAGCCCCATGCCCCACGGCTGGTAGGGAATATTGGGATAATCCTTGAACTCCGTGAGGAACGATATGAGTTTCGGATTCATCTTGATCGCCATCCATGCGTTATCCTGTCCGGAGTAGCGTCCGGGCGAAGTCTTGAGGTCGCCGCGCGTGGGAGCCGCACCGTTGAAGATCAGATCGTAGTTTTCACCCGGATCCTGCCACAGGTCGTAAATAGCGGGAGGATTGAGCGGAAGTTCCGGACCGAGCCACGTGTCCTTAGCCGTGAAGACCATCTTCAGGTTGTCATAGCGGATAGCTCCGAAATACTGGTCGTTGAAGTAGGCGAAGAAGTCGCGCTTGCTGGGGCCTTTGCCAAGCAGCATATCGCTGTTGTCGATACCGTCGAAAATTATCTTCTTGCCGACATTGTCCACCCACTTGTAGGGAGGAGGTGTGCCGCCGGTGATCTTCACGAACGTCGGCCACCAGTCCATGTGGCACATCATCTCGTTGGAGACAGAACCCGCCTGTATGTGGCCGGGCCACCATGCTATGGCCGGACAGCGGAAACCGCCTTCGAACGGAGTCCCCTTCATGCCGCGGAACGGGGTGTAACCTGCATCGGGCCACGCATCCACCCATGCGCCGTTGTCGGTCGTCCATACGATGAGAGTATTTTCCTCTATGCCCAGGTCGCGGATCGCCTGGAGTATCTGGCCGCTGTTGTCATCGAGCTCCATCAGGGCGTCCTGATAGGGCATGCCGCCGGGAGATTTACCTTTCCAACGGTCCGAGGGATTGTTGGGATTGTGCACCTTCAGGAAGTTGAGGTACATGAAGAACGGCTCTCCGCCCTTCGAGTTTTTCTTGATCCATTCGACAGCGTCGGCGCGCATATTGTCGTCACCCGTCTTGAGGTTCTGATAGTTGAAATCTTCGGTCGTGACTACCGCCTTCTGGCCCGCCTTGCCTTCGAACTCCGAAAGCACCGCCAGCGCCTTCCACTCCTTCATGAACTCGGGATCGTTGCGCGGGAAGTTGGGATGCAGCGTAGGATCTTCGTAAGCGTAAACCCCTGCGTAATAAGGCGTCATGTGGTACATTTCATCGAAGCCCACCGAAGTCGGGAAGTTCTCCTCTTTGTCGCCGAGGTGCCATTTACCGAACTGTACGGTCTTATAGCCCTGCTTCTTCATCGCCTGCGCGATGGTCGGAGTCTCCTTTTTCAGGCCGTTGGGGTCGCCCGGGGCGAGCACCGAAGAGAGGGATGTGCGGATGGGAACACGGCCGGTGATGAACGAAGCGCGTCCCGCCGTACAACTCGCCTGGCCGTAGTAGTTGGCGAAGCGCATCCCTTCCGCCGCCATGCGGTCGAGGTTGGGAGTCGGAGCACCACGGAGAATGCCTCCCCCGTAGCAGCCGAGGTCGCCCACGCCGACGTCGTCGGTCATGATGACGATAATGTTCGGTTTCTGGGCGCTGCCGGCACTGCCGCTCTTGGCCTGCGCCGAAGCCGCGGTGATCGAACCGGCAGCCAGAATTGCTCCCACAGCCGCGATCTTACCGCAATTTCTCAGTTTGTCTGTCAATTTCATGTGAAATATAATTTAATGAATAATGGTATGGCATCTTGTGCTTAGGCGACACAGGGAACAGTCCCCGCCGCCGATGCTGCGGAACTGTTCCCTGTTTCTTCATTTTCATTTATTTTTTCTTACCGGTTGCGGCAGGCTGCTGTTTCTGCTGCGTTTCGCTGGCCGGCAGGAAGTTCTGCTCGTAATTATCCAAAGCCTTCTTCGCTTTGATCTTCGTCAGCTCCTGCTCCATGATCTTGTTGGGAGTGAAGCTGGGAGGGAACGAACGCGGAGGCCACTCTTCGAACGTCGCAACGAAATCGAAGATATCCTGCATCGAACCGTAGACGGCCCCGATCTGATTGAGGCTCCAGTCCCAGTAGGTGTTCGACGTGATGTCGGCGCGTTCGAACGGGTCCATGAACAGATTGTAGGTCTTCTGCAGGCGCAGTTCGGTGAACGGCTCGGCCCAGATACCCATCGTGCCCTGAAGGCGCTGTTCGGCATAGACGTACTTCATCTGGTTCTTGCGGTAAGCCACCAGCAGGCCGTCGTCGTCGGCGTAGATGAAGCGGTCGCGGGCGCTCTTAACGCCGTTGTTGTTGACCGCGCTGCCTTTGAACGAGGTGAGGAACTTGGCCTGGTCGTAGCCGTCGAGGTGCACCTTGTAGGTCTTGCCGTTGGCGGTGTAGCCGCTTTTGAGTTTGTCTATGATCTGGGGTTCGCCTGCGATGTCGCACAAGGTCGGGATCCAGTCGTTGTGGGCCATAAGTTCGTTGGTCACGGCACCCGCTTCGACGTGGCCGGGCCAGCGGACCAGCATCGGGACGCGGAAAGCGCCCTCCCAGTTGGTATCTTTTTCAGAACGGAACCATGTCATGGCGCCGTCGGGCCAGGTGTTCATGTGCGGGCCGTTGTCCGAAGTGTAGATCACGATGGTGTTGTCGGCGATGCCCATCTCGTCGAGGGCGTCGAGTATCGAGCCGATGGTATTGTCGTGTTCGATCATACCGTCGATATACTCGCTGTCGCCGTACTGGAAATTACCGCGGTGTTCCGGACGCACGTGGGTGCGAAGGTGCATGCGGGTCGAGTTGAACCAGCAGAAGAAAGGCTTGCCGTCGGCGACCCGATCCCTCATGTAGTCGATGGCGGCCGAAGAGGTTTCGTCGTCGATGGTCTCCATGCGCTTTTTGGTCAGCGCGCCGGTGTCTTCGATCTTCTGTTTGCCGACCTTGCCGAAACGCGGGTCTACGGTCGGATCGTCGACGTTGGTGGCTTCACATTTGAGCACTCCGCGGGGACCGAACTTGGCGAGGTAAGCGGGATCTTTCGGATAATCGGGCAGTTCGGGCTCTTCCTCGGCGTTGAGGTGGTAGAGATTGCCGAAGAATACGTCGAAACCGTTCACCGTAGGCAGGTTCTCGTTGCGGTCGCCCACGTGGTTCTTACCGAACTGGCCTGTGGCGTAGCCCAGACCTTTCAGCAGGCCGCCGATCGAGGGGTCTTCCTGGCTCATACCCATCGGAGCGCCGGGGAAACCGACCTTGGTGAGGCCCGTACGGATGCCGTGCTGGCCTGTGAGGAACGCGGCGCGTCCTGCAGTACACGACTGCTCTCCGTAGTAGTGCTGGAATTTGATCCCCTCTTTTGCCAGGCGGTCGATGTTGGGAGTTTCGTAACCCATCAGCCCGCCGCTGTAACACGAAAGGTTGGTGATGCCTATATCGTCACCGAAGATGACGAGGATGTTAGGCTGTTTGTCTTTGCCGGCAGACGGAGTCTCAGCCGAAGCCGCGGTGATCGAGCCGCATGCCAGGATTGCTCCGACAGCAGCGACCTTACCGCAATTTTTCAGTTGGTCTTTTAAGTTCATGCTTAATGCAATTTAAAAATGGATGATTTATGTGTTGTCTGATGTTCATGCATTAATATCCATTATATACGCCAGCACCGCTTCGGCGAGCAGCGAGTCGGCCAGGCGCGAAAGCCCGCCCCCTTCCATGAGGTACTCCCTGAGTTGTGCCGGGGTAACCTCGTTTTGGGCCGCGACACGGTCGAGCCTCTCCTCCACATCCTTTTCGTCGATCTCTATCCCGTCCTGCGAGGCTATCTTTTTCAGTATCAGCATCAGCTTTACCCTTTCGGCCGCGGCTTCCCTCTCTTTATCAGCCGGGACACCTTCGGCGGAATACCTCAACTCATCTTCCACGAACGACGGGTGGAGAGCCACATCGGTCAATTCCAACAACCTTGCCGAGATTTCGTCGAGCTGAGCGTCGGCGTCTTTCGACTGCAGATTTAAGCCCTTATAATCAGGCAGTTCGAACTGCGGCATTTCGATAAAAGAGGCCGCAAATTTCAAGCCTTCGCCTTTTTTAAACTCACTTTCAGAGATTTCCAGAGGCGAGCCGGCTTCCAGGGATGCCTCCTGAAGAGCGGCGCGGCACAGCCGCCTCGACACCGCCGCCAGCAGGTCGTTTTTTATCTGCCTGCGGAACATGCCTTCCAACGCCGCGGCAGAGGTTTTGCCCGGGCGGAACCCTTTCACATGAAGGCGCGAATAGCGCTTTAGCAGATCCGCGTAATCTTCCGCCACCGCATCCCACGGCACGTCGATGGACAACTCCTTGCGCTGCCCTTCGATATCTTTTACAGTTATCTCCATAATGCAGTTTCCAATGGCGGGACGTCAGCCGCCACTTCCATTCCCAACTGTTTGACTATCTTGCGTATATAGGGGTCGATGTGGCTGAAATATTTGTACAGTCCATCGCACAGGTAATTAAGTCCCGGCTCGCCGTATGATGTTTTGAGCAGCCTGTTCTTGGGACACTCGCCCGAGCAGGCGAAAAGGTAGCGGCAGGTGCGGCACTTCCCCGGCAGCTGCGTGTCCTTCGCGTAGCCCCACTTCTCCTGGCGCGGCGAGAGCACCATGTCCACGAGCGGTTTGTCTTTTATATTGCCGAGTTTGTATTCGGGATAGACGTAGTGGTCGCAGCCGTAGACGTCACCGTTGTGCTCCATCGCAACACCCTTGCCGCAGATGGGCGAAAATATGCATAGGGGCGAGGGCTTTCCGGCCCACTGCTCGACCGCGCTGTCGAAGAACGGGACGTAAACTTCGCCCAGGTCGTTGTGATACCACTCGTCGAAGACCTTTATCAGGAAATCGCCGTACTCTTCCGACCCGACGCACCACGGCGACAGGAACGAGTCGGGATGGTGCGGATCGGCCAGCGGAGAGCCTTCCACCGGCATGTCGTCCGGGTTCCAATGCTGGGGCGCAGTGGTTGCGAAATTCTTCGATTCTACGATCGGGATGAACTGCATCTGGCGGCTTCCCACCTCGTCGCGCAGAAAGCGGTAGACCTCGGCTGGATGTTTGGCGTTGACGTCGTTGACCACCGTGAGCGTCGCGAACCTCACCCCGTGCTTGCGCAGCAGGCGGGCCGACTCCATCACGCGGTCGAACGACCCTTTGCCCGAACTGTATTTGCGGTAGGTGTCGTGCAGATGGCGCGGACCGTCGATGCTCAACCCGACGAGGAAATTATTCTCGCGCAGGAATTCGCACCACTCGTCGTCGAGCATAGTGCCGTTGGTCTGCAGGTCGTTCTCGCACCTTACGTAAGAAGGTGCGTATTTCTTCTCCAGCTCCACAACCCTGCGGAAAAAGTCGAGCCCCAGCAGCGACGGCTCCCCGCCCTGCCACGAAAAAACCACTTCGCGGGCGTTCTGCTGTGTAATATATTGCTTGATGAAATTTTCGAGCGTTTCGTCCGAGATGCGCCACCGGCTGTCGGTGGATAGCAGGTCGGCCTTGCTCAGGTAATAACAGTAGTCGCATCCCAGGTTGCACACCGGCCCCGTGGCCTTTATCATCGCGTGCATCCTCTTCAGCGGCTGGCCTCTGAAAACAGGTTCCTTATTGATATTCATATAATCAGGTTATTTGTCCGCCTTCTTTCAGGCCGGCGAAACCCGATAATGCAAATCGTATGCCAATACTGAAAATGCCGAAATAATCATTATCTTTAGCGACGACTATAAAAACTCAAAAGATATGAAACTGGAAAACTGCACCCCCGTACTGTTCGTAAAAGACGCTGCGAAAGCCAGAGATTTCTATGCCGGACTGTTAGGATTGACGGTGATCGCCGACTTCGGCGGCCTGAACTTCGTATTTAAAGAAGGTTTCGCCCTCTGGCAGATCATGGACGGGAATATTATTCCGGCCACGCTCGGCCGCGAAAATATCGAAAACCCGGCGAACGCCAGCCGGTTCGAACTGTGTTTCGAAACGGATGAACTGGACGGCATCTACAAAACCCTGAAAGAAAACAGCGTGAAGTTCCTGCACGAGGTCAACACAGAACTGTGGGGGCAGCGCACCATCCGTTTCTACGACCCCGACGGACATCTGATCGAGGTGGGTGAAGCGATGCCGGTTTTCCTCAAACGCATCCTCGACGAGGAGGAACAGGACATCGAAGCCGCCGCCCGGCGTACATACATGCAGCCGGAAATGATCAGGCAGATTCTGGGGATATAATGAATATCGAGGAGCTGCGGGAATACTGCCTTTCGCTGAAGGGTGCGGCGGAAGATATGCCGTTCGGTGACGAATATCTGATTTTCAGAGTATTCGGCAAATGGTTCGCCGCAATCCAACTTACAGATCCGGAACTGAAAATATCGGTAAAATGCGACCCCGCCAAGGCGGTCGAACTGCGAGAACGGTATGCCTGCGTCGAGGCGGCCTGGCATTTCAACAAAAAATACTGGAACAGCATCGTCCTCGACCGCGACATGGACGACGAGACCGTGAAGCGCTGGATCGCGCATTCGGTGGATGAAGTGGTGAAAAAACTGCCCAAAGCTGTACGATCGGAATATCTGGAAGGCAAATAACCGACGCCGGCCGGAAGATCCGGACCCACATCGAAAAAAACCGCCGCATTCCATATGGTTGCGGCGGTTTTTCATTCTCAACAGAGACGCCCTTATTCCACCTTGTGAGAATTTAGACAAAAAAAGTTAAAAATTCTTAGCGAAATCGTTTTAATTACTTTTAATTTCATACCTTTCGGCGACCGATCGATTGCAATACTTTGCGTCGGCTGCTAATTGTCTTTTAACTTCGGAAATGGGAAAGAAAACTATCGTTACGGGTGTCATAGGAGCGGATGTGCACGCCGTAGGGAACAAGATCATCGCCTACGCCCTGGAACAGGCGGGTTTCAATGTTGTGAACCTGGGGGTTATGGTATCGCAGGAAGAATATATCGAAGCTGCGCTGGAAACCAATGCGGACGCGATCATCGTCTCGTCGCTCTACGGACACGGGGAGATCGACTGCAACGGGCTGCGCGAAAAATGCGACGAAGCCGGTCTGAAAGGGATCCCCCTGCTGGCGGGCGGAAACCTCGTGGTGGGAAAACAGGACTTCGCCGACGTGGAAAAACGCTTCATGGCGATGGGATATACGCGGGTCTACCCTCCCGGAACCCCGATCGAAACCACGATATCAGCACTGAATGAAATATTAGGATAAGGCCGTGTTTTATCTGACGGTGGATTTCGGCAGCACATACACAAAGCTGGCGGCCATAGATGCCGTCAGAGGGGAAGTTATGGCCACTTCGTGCGCGTTCACCACGATCGATACGGACATAATGACGGGGTATCTGAACGCCCTGCGCATACTCGAAGAGCGTACCGGGCGGATCGCGTACGACCGGACGCTGTGTTGCAGCAGTGCGGGCGGGGGACTGAAGATGGTCTCGCTGGGACTCGTTCCGGCCCTGACGGCAAAAGCCGCAAAGATGGCCGCATCGAGCGCCGGGGCCAAAGTGGTGAAAACCTACGCTTTCGATATCTCGAAAAAGGAACAGCAGGAGATATACGATATAAATCCCGACCTCGTTCTGCTCTGCGGCGGGACCGACGGCGGCAATAAAGATGTGATCATTGCCAACGCACGGAAACTTTGCGAAATCAGGCGCGATTTCACCGTCGTCGCGGCGGGCAACAAAAGCGCCGCGGACGAAGTGGCCGGAATATTCGAGGCCGCGGACAGGGAGTGCGTCGTGACCGGCAACGTCATGCCGGCTTTCAATCAGTTAAACATAGAGCCGGCCAAGAGCGCTATACGCGAGGTTTTCATACGTAAAATCATCGACGCAAAAGGGCTGTCGGGAGTACAGGCCATGGCCGACAACGAGATCATGCCGACGCCCCTGGCCGTGATGGCAGGGTGTGAACTCCTGAGCAGGGGTACGCCTGAAAGTCCTGGCATAGGAGAATTCATGGCGGTCGATCTGGGCGGTGCGACGACCGATATCTATTCGATGTCGGACGGACGGCCGACTCTTGAAAGCGTAGTCGTCAAGGGACTTCCCGAGCCGTTCAGCAAACGCACCGTGGAGGGCGACCTGGGGATGCGGTACAGCCTGCGGTCGCTGCTGGACGAAGCGGGGGAAGAGGAATTATTCGGACTGCCCGCCGACAAGGTCGCCGGATGGGTCGAACAGTGTTTGTGCAGGCCCGACACCATCGCCGCAGCGGGGAGCGAGGAATCTGTCATAGAAGAGGCTCTGGCCCGCAAGGCGGTCGAGATAGCCGCGGAGAGGCATTGCGGCTTCGTCGAGAGCGCCTTTACGCCGATGGGCGAGGTATTCAGCATCACCGGGAAGGACCTGACGGAGATACCCTGTATTATAGGCATAGGCGGCGCGATAATCAACAGCCCGGATCCGGCCGCCATACTGCGCGGCACGGAATACGATCCCCGGAAACCGCACTGCATGAAACCCCGACGGCCGCGCTATATGCTCGACGCACGGTATATTTTCGCCTCGATGGGACTTCTGAGTGCAGTCGATCCAGACCTCGCGCTCGCGATTATGAAAAACGAAATAAAACCAATATAATTACTAAAATGGAACTTAAAAACAAAAAGCTGTCCGAGAGCGAATTCTTCAGGGAGCGTGAAGAGGTCCTGACGCAGTGGCCTACGGGCAAAGGGGTCGACTTCCAAAGCGCCGTCGATTACCACAAATCCATTCCGGAATCCAAGCGGTTCGGTCTTAAACTGGACAAGGCAAAAAAAGAGGGCACTACGCTGATACAGCCGCGGGCCGGGGTTGCCCTGTACGAAGAGCATATCAAGCTGCTGCAATACCTCGAAACGGAGGGCGAGGCCGACCTGCTCCCCAGCACCATCGACAGCTACACCCGCCTCAACCGCTACAAGGAGGCCGAGATCGGCATCGAAAAGAGCAGGGAAACCGGGCGGTCGATGCTCAACGGTTTTCCGGCGCTGAACTACGGCGTCGATATCTGCCGCACGGTCACTTCGTCGGTGAACAGCCCCGTGCAGGTACGCCACGGCACCCCCGACGCCCGCCTGCTTACCGAGATAACCATCGCCGGGGGCTTCACCTCATACGAGGGGGGCGGCATCTCATATAATATACCCTATTCCAAAAGCCACTCGCTGGAGCGCACGATCGCCTATTGGCAGTACACCGACCGTCTTGTAGGACTCTACGAAGAGGCCGGAGTAAGCATCAACCGCGAGCCGTTCGGGCCTCTGACCGGAACGCTGGTGCCGCCATGTATCTCCAACTCGGTGGCCGTTATCGAGGCCCTGCTGGCTGCCGCTCAGGGTGTGAAAGACATCACGGTGGGATACGGCCAGTGCGGCAATATGATCCAGGACGTGGCCGCGATCCGTGCGCTGAACCAGGTGACGCGCGAGTACCTCGACCGCTTCGGCTTCAACGACGTGAGGGTCACCACCGTGTTCCACCAGTGGATGGGCGGTTTCCCGCAGGACGAGGCCAAATCGTTCGCCGTGATCTCATGGGGAGCTGCGGCGGCCGTGCTGGCCATGGCGACCAAAGTGATCGTCAAGACACCGCACGAAGCCATGGGGGTTCCGACCAAAGAGGCCAACGCCGCCGGTCTGAAAGCGACCAAGCAGCTCACATCGATGCTGAGGGACCAGGATTTCACCAACATTCCGGCAGTCGTTGCAGAAGGCTCGATCATTGCCGAAGAGATGGGGTGCATCTTGCGGAAAGTCGAAGAACTCGGGAAGGGAGACTTCGCCGTGGGGACTATCGCCGCATTCGAAGCGGGCGTTCTGGATATACCTTTCGCTCCCAGCCGCTTCAACGCAGGCAAAGTGATGCCCGCACGCGACAACTCGGGCGCGGTGCGCCTGCTCGATCCGGGCAACCTGCCGCTGACCGACGACCTGAAAGCCTTCCACCGGAAGAAGCTCGAAGAACGCGCGGCGCACGAAAAACGTCCGGTGAGTTTCCAGATGGTCATCGACGACGTGTACGCTATCGGCAAGGGTTTCCTTGTCGGGAGACCGCATTAAACGGAATAAAAATAACAACAAAAACACATAACCATGAAAATCATAGATGTCGTCTGTGCCCCGGGAAAGACGGGATTTTTCTTCGATGACCAGAAAGCTATCAAGGCGGGTGCCGCCCACGACGGGGCGTTCTATATCGGCAAGCCGCTCACCGAAGGTTTTTCGGCGATCCGACAGACCGGAGAGTCTATCTCGGTGCTGTTCCTGCTCGAGAACGGCGCCGTGGCGCACGGCGACTGCGCGGCGGTGCAGTACTCGGGAGCAGGAGGGCGCGACCCGCTCTTCCTTGCGAAAGACTTCATACCGCTGATCGATAAAGAGATCGTGCCGTTATATAAAGGCACGGATATCACGACCTTCCGCGAAATGGCCGACCGCGTCGACAAGGGGATCAGCCCCTCGACCGGCAAACTCTATCACACGGCGATCCGCTACGGGGTGACCCAGGCGTGCCTCGACGCGGTGGCTAAAAGCAGATCGAAGCTGATGGCGCAGGTGATCGCCGAAGAGTACGGCACGAAGATATCGGATACTATCATCCCCATCTTCACCCAGTCGGGCGACGACCGTTACCTGGCTGCCGACAAGATGATCATGAAAGGCGCTCCGGTGCTGCCGCACGCGCTGTTCAACCACGTCGAGGAGAAGGTCGGACTGCGCGGCGAAAAACTGCAGGCCTACGTCGAGTGGCTTCGCGGACGCATCATCGAGTTCAGGCCATACGAGGATTACAACCCGGTACTGCATATCGACGTCTACGGCACCCTGGGGATTGTTTTTAACAACGACTTTGAAAAGATCGCCGACTATATCGGCACGCTCGAAGAGCTGGCCCGGCCGTTCCACCTGCGCATAGAGGGTCCCGTCGACATGGGCGAAAAGGGGGCGCAGATCGAAGGGTTGCGCACCATCTGCGAACTGATGGAGAAAAAAGGGATCGCGGCCGAGATCGTCGCCGACGAGTGGTGCAACACCCTTGAAGATATCCGGGACTTCACGCAGCACAAGGCCGGACATATGCTCCAGATCAAGACCCCCGACCTGGGCGGCATCAACAACTCGATCGAGGCGGTCCTCTACTGCAAAGAGCACGGCGCGGGGGCCTACCTGGGCGGCACATGCAACGAGACCAACCGCTCGGCGGAAGTGTGCATGCACGTCGCCATGGCTACGTCGCCCGTACAGTGCCTCGCCAAGCCCGGCATGGGGGTCGACGAGGGATACATGCTAACATTCAATGAAATGCAGCGCATACTGGCGCTCAAAGATAAAATGTAAGAACAAGATGGAAGAGATCAGAATACTGTCCCCGACCGCCATCCTCGGCTACGGGTTCCCGCTGGAATCGTTCGTGGAGGGCATGAAACGCTCTCCGCACGTGATAGCCGTGGACGCAGGATCGACCGACCCGGGACCCTACTACCTCGGGGCGGGAAAATCGTTCACCGACTACAACTCCGTGAAGCGCGACCTGGCCATCATGATTCCGGCGGCACTCGAAGCGGGCATCCCCGTGATCGTCGGTACGGCGGGCGGTTGCGGCGGCAGGCCCCACGTGGAGTTCTGCGTCAACATCGTAAAGGAGATCGCCCGCGAGAACGGACTTACTTTCAAGCTGGCCGTGATACAGTCGGAGCTCGACAAGGAGCTTGTGAAGCGGAAACTCGCGGCTGGCGAGGTAACCCCGCTGCATCCCGCACCCGAAATCACGGCCGAAGATGTCGACCAGGCGGTGAGGATCGTCGCGCAGATCGGAGAGGATCCGTTCATCGAGGCGCTGAATAACGGAGCCGACGTCATCCTGGCCGGAAGGGCCTACGACCCGTCGGTATTCTCTGCGCTGGCGATCCGTGAAGGGTTCGACAAGGGGTTGGCCATACACCTCGGCAAGATACTGGAGTGCGCGGCCATCGCGGCCCTGCCCGGAAGCGGGAGCGACTGCATGTTCGGATACCTGCACAGGGATGATTTTGTGCTCGAACCGCTATCGCCGCTGCGCAAATGCACCACCCTCTCGGTGGCGGCGCACACGCTCTACGAAAAGACCGACCCTTATAACCTGCCCGGACCGGGAGGCGCTATCAACCTGCGCGATTCGAAGTTCACGCAGATCGACGGCAACAAGGTGATGGTCACCGGCAGCCGCTTCGTGCCCACGGAAGAGTATTTCGTGAAACTCGAGGGGGTACGCCGCGTCGGGTTCCGCACCATCTCGATAGCCGGGGTGAAAGACCCCGTGATGATCGAAAAGATCGACAGTGTGGTGCAGAGCGTCAAGGATCGGGTGAAGAATAATTTCGACACATACGGCATCCGCGACTTCTTCCTCGATTTCAAGATCTACGGACGCAACGGCGTGATGGGGCTCTTCCCGGGACTCGAGAACCGGACGGCGCACGAACTGTGCATCGTGATCGAGGCCGTCGCGCCGACCCAGGAGCAGGCCGATACCATCTGCGGGTTCGCACGAAGCACCATGCTCCATTTCGGCTACGAAGGGCGCATCTCGACCGCCGGGAACCTCGCGTTCCCATTCTCCCCCTCGGACTGCAAGGTCGGCGAGGTGTATGAGTTCAATATCTACCACCTGATGAAAACGGAGAACCCGGCGGAATACTTCCCGATCGAGTACATCCAACTGAACAACGGCAAACAGTAAGCAGTATGGAACACAAACTTATAGATATCGCTTCGGTGATCCGGAGCAAGAATTCGGGGCCTTACGAGCTGACCTTCGACGTCATTTTCAAGGATTTCGCGATGTACGAAAAAGTGCGCGAGGCACGGGCGATCGACGAAAAACGGTTCTGCGAACTCTACAATATCCCGGAATCGGACATCATCAAACTGGTCTATTTCGACCCGGCGAAGGCGGTCAAAATAACGATCGTCCGCCCTATCCCTTCGGGAGCGCTGGGCGAAACCGATGTCTACGGGGCGCAGCAGCATGCCCCGCTGCTTGGATACACTTTTAAACTGTAAACACCGACGCACCATGCGGAATCTAATTCAGGAATACTCGGTCTTTTCACAGTATTTCGCGCCCCACGGCCGCGAAAGGCTCCTGTTCCTGGGCGAACAGATCGCCCACAGGCACCTGACCTACACAGACTGCCTGATCGGTATCGTGGGGGACGCGGGATCGGGCAAATCGTCGCTGATCCGGGGCATGTTCCCCGGACTGGAGCTCTCGAACAACGACGACATGATCAACCCGCGCAAGATCATGCAGGTGCGGGGGCTGTTCGACACGGCCCAGGAGGCGTCCACCTACCACATCGATATGCGTTTCCAGATGGCCTTCACCCAGATGTGCGAGATCGTGGATTTCGTAAAGGAAGCTCTGAGGAGCCACCGGCGGGTGATCGTCGAGCATTTCCAACTGCTCTATCCATATCTGGAACGCAACGCGGACATACTGATCGGGATCGGCGAGGAGATCATTGTGACGAGGCCCAGTATCTTCGGACCTCTGCCCGGCAGCATCTACGAGATCGTCTCAAAGTCGCTGCAATACCGCAAGATGGCACACAGCGCCGAAGATATCGCCATCAAAGTGCTGACCACCGAGTTAGGGATCGACCGCGAACTCTTTTTCAGCGCCGATATGCGCAACGGCTTTCTACTGAAATTCACCCGAGAGGTCGAACTGGATATCGAAAAATTGACCTTCCGGGTCCGGGAAGAAATAGCCAAGGAACTGGATATCAGCTATGTCGACGAAGACCATATCGTCATCGGCGGCGAACTGTTCGACTGCAACGGCCCGCGGCTGCACGTGGCGAACACGCGCGAGATCGGCTGCTTCAACTTCGTCAAACGCTTCGTTCCGGATCCGAAAACGAAAACGTTCGGGTTGGTGGGAGTGCTCAGCAACGACGAGAACATCAACATCGAGAATCTGAATACGATACACTTCCTAAAAAGACGGGATTGAACATGGTGAGGGAAATAACTGCCGGCAGGATAACCGATCTTGTCGAGCGACTGTGCATAGAGGCCAACTGCCTGCTGACCGATGATATATATGAATGCCTTAAAAAATGCCGGACGGATGAAAAGTCGCCGCTCGGACGCGATATCCTCGGCACGCTGGTAGAAAACGCCGACATCGCGCGGTGCGAAACGGCCCCCATCTGCCAGGATACCGGCATGACGGTGGTTTTCATCGAGATCGGGCAGGATGTCCACGTCGCGGGCGGGTCGATCGATGATGCCGTCAACGAGGGCGTCCGCCGGGGATACGAAAAAGGCTACCTCCGCAAATCGGTGGTGAAGGACCCGTTCGACCGGGTCAACACGAAAGACAACACTCCGGCCGTAATACATTATGATATCGTGCCGGGCGACCGGTTCCGCATCACGGTGGCCCCGAAAGGGTTCGGCAGCGAGAATATGAGCCGGCTCCGAATGCTCAAACCGAGCCAGGGCCTTGATGGCGTCCGGGATTTCGTGATTCGGACCGTTTCCGAGGCGGGGGCCAATCCCTGCCCGCCGATCATAGTCGGCGTGGGGATCGGCGGTACGATGGAACGGGCGGCTTACCTGAGCAAAAAGGCGCTGCTGAGGCCCGTCGGCGAGCGTAATCCGAACCCGGAACTGGCAAAGTTGGAAATCGAACTGCTGGAAGCGGTCAACGGACTGGGCATCGGACCCGCCGGATTCGGGGGGACCACAACGGCGCTGGCCGTGAACGTTCTGACCTATGCCACACATATAGCCGGACTGCCGGTGTCGGTCAACATCGGATGCCACGCAACCCGTCATGCCGAAGGTACCTTATAATCCGAATCTTATGGACGAAAGAAAAATCATTTCCGCCCCTTTCACCGACGAGGTCATACGAGAGCTGAAGGCGGGAGATATGGCTTACATCTCAGGCGTGATCTACACGGCGCGCGACGCGGCGCATAAAAAGATGTGCCAACTGCTCGACAATGGGCTGCCTATGCCGCTCGATTTCAACGGCGCTGCGATCTACTACGCCGGACCATGCCCCCCGAAGCCGGGAAAACCTATCGGTTCGGTGGGACCTACCACGAGCGGACGGATGGACCTCTATGCGCCCCGCCTTATGGAACAGGGGCTGAAAGTGATGATCGGCAAGGGGCTGCGGAGTCCCGAGGTGGTCGATGCGATCGTGAAGCACGGAGGCGTCTATTTCGCGGCCATAGGCGGCGCGGCGGCGCTGATGGGCAAGAGCGTCGAGAGCGCCGAAGTGATCGCCTTCGACGAACTCGGCACCGAAGCCGTGCGCAGGCTTGTGGTGAAGGAGCTTCCGGTGATAGTGGCGATCGACAGCCGGGGAAACAACATGTACGAAGAGGGACGCAAAAAATACGCAGTTGCAAAAGAGCAATGACCTACTGATATTTTTCATTTATTTTCTATACACAAAAACCTTAAACACTTAGAAACATGATTATCGGGATTCCCAAAGAGATCATGCCCGGCGAAGCACGGGTAGCGGCAACACCTGACACCGTAAAAAAATTCATCGCCGACGGCGCGGCCGTTATCATCGAGCATAACGCCGGTGCCGGTTCGTTCCACTTCGACGAGGATTACACAGCCGCCGGAGCAGAGATCATCCCCACGGCCCAGGAAATTTTCCGGAAAGCCGAACTTATCCTCAAGGTCAAAGAGCCGCAGTTCAACACCCTGCTCGGTAAACACGAGGTGGAACTGATGCACGCGGGCCAGTACCTGATCACATTCATACACCCGGCCTCTCCGGTCAACCACGAAATGGTGAGGGCGCTGGCCGCACAGGGGGTTATCAGCATGACGCTGGACAGCGTTCCGCGCATCTCCCGCGCACAGAACATGGACGCGCTTACATCCATGAGCACCTGCGCCGGGTATAAAGGGATCCTGCTGGCTGCCAACGCAATGGCGAAATTCATTCCGCCCATGTTCACGGCCGTCGGCGCGCTGCAGCCTGCCAAAGCCCTTGTCGTGGGGGTCGGCGTGGGCGGATTACAGGCGCTGGCTACGGCAAAACGCCTGGGTGCCGTCACATACGCGATGGACATACGTCCGGCGGCCAACGAACAGGCCACGAGCCTGGGCGCAAAGGTGATAGACCTGGGCGTTCCCGCAGAACTTGCGATCGCCGAAGGAGGTTACGCAAAGAGCCTGCCCGAAGAGTGGGTCGCAAAAGAGCGCGAACAGCTGCGCGAGATCATCAAAGATATGGATATCGTCTTCCTGAGCGCTCTGGTGCCGGGCAAAGTGGCCCCCGTGCTGATCACAGAAGATATGGTCAAGGACATGAAGAAAGGATCGGTCATAGTGGATATCTCCATCGACCAGGGCGGTAACTGCGCCATAACCCCCGTGGGCACTACCGAGGTGAAACACGGCGTGACGATCATCGGGATCAAGAATATCCCGGGCATGCTGCCGGCCAGCTCCACGTGGATGTTCTCCAACAACATCTACAATCTGGTGAAATACCTCACCCGGGATGGACGGATCGAACTCGACATGAACGACGACGTCACGCGGTCGATCATGGTGACGATGAACGGCGGGGTGGTCCACGCCGGTGCGCTGGAGGCTATGAATTCTTAATCCCGGTCGATAATGAATCCTATATATTTGGTATTGGTATTCCTGGCGGCGTCGCTGCTGGGGTATCTGATCATACGGCAGGTGCCGAGCCTGCTCCACACCCCCCTTATGACGGGGATGAACGCCCTGGCCGGAGTGTGCCTGCTGGGCGCGGTGGTCACAGTCGGGTATTCGTATCAGAACGGCGGCGCCGGTATGATCGTCGGACAGATATTCGGCGGGATCGGGATCGTGCTCGCAACGGTGAACGTGGTAGCGGGATTCGCCGTCACCCACCGCATGCTGCAGATGTTCAACCCCAAGAAAGATAAATCCCGGAAGCAATGACATACATCGTATATTTAATTGTCTGCGTCGCGTTCTCCGTGCTGGCTCTGGCCGGAATCTCGATGATGAGCAGGGTGCGCACTTCCGTGACGGGCAATCTGCTGCTGTCGCTCTGCCTGCTGGCAGGATTTGCCGTAACGATGATATACTACGGCATTCTGGAAGTACCGACCATCTATGCGCTGATACTCGCCGGGAGCGTCATAGGAGCGATCCTGGCCCGGAGGGTGAAGATGATCGAAATGCCCCAGACCGTCGCCATGCTCAACGGGCTGGGCGGATTGGCCGGGGCGATCGTCGGTGCGCTGACACTGATCGGGATAGGCGTGAAACCGTCGGAATATCCCGTGTTCGTGAATGTCACAGCATCGCTGGCCGTCGTGGTCGGCATGGTCACGTTCGCCGGCAGTATGGTCGCGGCGGCAAAGCTGCACCGCCTGCTGCCCCAGCATCCGGTGGTCTGGAAAGGACACCGGGCCATCGTTACCGTACTCATAATCAGCTCCGCGGCCGTCGTGCTTTTGTCATTCCTGATCGGCCGCGGCTGCGGCATCATCTCCAACCCATACTTTATCCTCGGCTGCGGGGTCGTTTTCGGCACGCTGTTCGGATACGCCTTTGCGGTACGTGTCGGCGGGGCGGATATGCCCATCACCATCTCTCTGCTGACCTCGCTGGCAGGGGTGGCGGCGGCGATAGCCGGTATGGCGATCGGCGATCTGCTGGTTGTAGCGATAGGCGGTATCGTAGGCTCGTCGGGGCTGATCCTGACCCGGATCATGTGCAAGGCCATGAACCGGAAACTGATGGCGATACTCACGGGAAAGACCTCGACCGGCGCACCTGCTCCGGCGGTTACCGCCTCGTCCCCCGAACCGGTTGCCGTGCCGGTTATGGAAAAGGAAGAGACGCTGGGAGACATACTGCGATCTGCAAAACGGGCGATCATCGTTCCGGGCTACGGAATGGCCCTGGCGCAAGCACAGCATCAGGTGAGGCAATTGGCAGACAAACTCGAAGCGAACGGAGCCACTGTGAAATACGCCATACATCCGGTGGCTGGACGAATGCCGGGCCATATGAACGTCCTGCTGGCCGAAGCCGACGTGCCTTACGACCAGCTTTACGAGATGGATGCCGTGAACGACGAGTTCAGGGAGGCCGACGTGGTGATCGTCATCGGAGCAAACGACGTGCTGAATCCTGCCGCGCGCGACGCCGAAGGTACGCCGATTTACGGGATGCCGGTCCTGAACGTCGACCAGGCGAAGAGGGTTATTATCTGCAATTTCGACCGCAAACCCGGTTATGCAGGGGTCCCGAATCCGCTTTACGACATGACCGACAAGGTGACGCTGATGCTCGGCGATGCGAAAGAGTCGCTGGCGGAGCTGATCCGGGCGATCTCTTAACCGGCGGCAGCGGTAGTTTTCTTTCACATGCCTGTTTACAATCGACGAACAGCACCGTCTGTTCGTCGATTGCGCTTTCGCAGCACTGCAACCCGGCGGCGAAAATGAAGCAATAACACGTCCTGTCGAACTTACTTAACCGCTTTGGATTCTTTAATGAAATCCGACGGAGACTGTCCGTAATATTTCTTGAATGTTTTCGTGAAGTGCGCCGGAGAGGCAAATCCCGAGGCGTAGGCTGCTTCAGAGATCGTCTTATTTCCGGCCAGCATCAGGTTGCGCGAGTAGCGCAGTCGTGTCAGCGTGACCAGCTCCAGCGGCGTGTAGTCGGTCACGGATTTGATCTTTCGGTAGAGCTGTGCGCGCGAAAGCCCCAAATGGGCCGCTATCTCGTCGATCCCCATATCTTCCCGCTGCACGTTGGCTTCGACATAGGTGCGGAACCGGTTGATGAAATCCTGCTCGATATTCGCCAGCGAGGTGCGGTTATCCTCCTGCACCCAATAATTCCCGAAAGCTTCCCGGATCTTGCGGCGGTTCTCGATCAGGTTGCGGATGCGTATCCTGAGTATCGCTATGTTGAACGGCTTGGAGATATATGCGTCCGCCCCGCTCTCGAAGCCGATGGTCTTTTGTTCGTCGAGCGAGAGGGCGGTAAGCAGGATTATCGGAATATGGCTCGTGGAAATGTGCCCTTTCAGGATCTGGCACACCGTAAAACCGTCGACCGAGGGCATCATCACATCGCTGATGATTATATCCGGGATGTAGCGGGTCGCCTTTTGCACCCCTTCTTCGCCGTCGCAGGCTTTGATCACCGTATATTCGTTCTTCAGCATCCCGGAGAGGAAGTGAAGCATGTCCGGATTGTCTTCGATGAGCAGCAGCTGGGGCTTGGCGGGATCGGCGCTTTCGAGGATGTCCGAATCGTCGGCGCTGGTCTGCATCAGCGAAAGCTGCTGCTGGATATACCCCGTTTCGTGGGATAAAGGCGAACCGGGATCTGCAGGGCGATCGCCGGCAGATCCGGTCAAAGGCAGCGAGATCACGAATGTCGTACCGGCGATTTCGTCGCTTTCGACATGTATGGTACCCCCGTGAAGCTCTACGATAGATTTTGAGAGGGCAAGTCCTATCCCGGCGCTTCCCTTGTGAAAATCTATCGCGTAAAAACGGCTGAATATATTGTTGATCTGTTCCGGCGGGATGAACGAACCCGTGTTGAAAACCGAAAGACGTATCGATCCGGCGCCGTTCTCTTCCGTGCGGCAGAGGCGTGTTTCGATCCGTCCGCCGGTATTTACATGCTTGAAGGCGTTGGAAAGCATGTTGAAATAGACCTTTTCGATCTTTCCCATATCCACGTAAGCTGTAAAGTCGCCGCCGTCGGCCGACAGTTCGAACGATATCTGCCTGTTGCCGGCCATCTCGGTGAAATAGTCGTTTATCTCCCCGAGGAACGGGACGAGGTCGCATTGCGAACGGTTCAGCGGGAGTTTCTGGTTCTCATAGGCGCGGAACTCGATGATCTCGGATATCAGCGACAGCAGACGGTTGCTGTTGCGCTTGATGAGCGTCAGCAGTTTGTAGAACTGGGCCGACTCGTTTTTCCAGGAAAGAAGCAGCTCCACCGGACCCATTATAAGGGAGAGCGGCGTTTTAAGTTCGTGCGATATGTTGGTGAAAAATATGAGCTTGGCGTTCGTGGCCTCTTCGAGATCGGCCGAAAGAGCGATAAGGTCCTGTTTCTGCTGTTCCAGTTCGATGGTCTGGGCCTGTATCTCTTCGTTCTGCTGTTTGAGCCGGGTGTTGGTGCGGCTCTTGAAACGGTAAGCGTAGAGAGTCACCCCGAGCAGCAGGATGACCAGCAGGGAGATCACCAGCGACACGACGACGAACGTATGCTGGTTGGCATACTGTATCATGCTGTTGTTCAGCAGTACGTTAAGTCTGTCGAACTTGCTTTGCAGCTCGTTTATCTGGTTCCCCTGCAGCTGGATCACATGCACGTTGCTGCGGTCCACCACCGCCGTATTGAGGATATTGTCTTTGTCATAGGGTTTCCCCGAGAGGATGCGGTAGGCCGTTTCGATCACCTTATCGCCCCCGGTCGGATAGATGAACGATGCATCTATGATGCCCCGGTCGATATATTCGACACCCCCGCCGCTGCCGGGAAGCGCATCTATACCTATTAAGTACGGGCGTTTGCCGCTGTATTTGCTAAGCGCCTCGGATACTCCGAGCGCCATCTGGTCGTTCATGGCGAACACCAGGTCGATCTTGTCGTGCCGGTCCAGAACCGACTCCATACTTTCACGGGCGGCATCGCGCAGAAAATCGCCGCGGCATTCGGCGACCACCTCGATTTCGGGGAATTGCGCTATGGCGTCGCGGAATCCCTGATGGCGCTCGATGTCGGCGGTGGCACCGTTCCAGCCGCGGACTTCGACCACCCGCCCTTTGTTGTGCAGCAGGTTGGCCACGTATTTACCCAGTTCGTATGCGAGAGCGTAGTTGTTCGCACCCACATAAGCCGTGTAATCGTCCAGCTCGACCTTGCGGTCGAACAGGATTATGGGGATCCCTTTGTCGATGGCCTTTTTGACGAGCGGGGTTATGGACGCGGACTCATTCGGCGCAACCACCAGCAGGCTGACGCCATCCTCGATAAACGATTCGATATCTTCTATCTGTCGGGCGGTGTTGTCCCTGGCGCTCTTGATCTGGATGCTGAGTTCAGGGTAAAAGGATATTTCCCGCTGCATCTCTTTGTTCACGGTCTCCCGCCAAAGGTCTTCGCTGCATTGGGATACTCCTATGACATACTTATGGGTCCGTTCCTTCCGGCACGAACAGAGGCAGCAGGCCAAAATTACAGCGACTCCTAATATGGGGATTTTACGAGACAGTCTCATGTCAGTAGTTAATGGTAGTGCAAATATAATTTTTTAGGATCTAAACCCATACACCCAAATGCATGTCTTGGTTGATAATGGAATCACGGATCGGATAATAAAACGTTATTTATCATGCGTTTATTACGATTACCGGGGATAATGAGCCGGAACAAATGCAACAAAACGACAAGTTTTTGATACAAAACGCACCCCCCTGGTGTATTAACAAATTTACCTTTGCACCTGAAGAACCGACCCTGTTCCATTCGCTGTGATCGCTGATAAGATTGAAGGCGCACAACGAAACCCGCTATTCTCCGGCTGCATCACGCGATGGTCTGAACCTTAACACTAACTAAAACCTCAAATTATGACTAAACTTTATCAATTGCTTGCAGCGGCTCTGATCGTCACTGGCCTGTTTGCATGTAAGGACGAGGCTCCCGTCGATCCTGCCGCCGTCATTTCCGTTACTACGGCTGCAGTGACCGATATCACCAACAACAGCGCCCTGTCAGGCGGCAGCATCACTCTGGCCGGCGGCGGCGCCATTACTGCAAGAGGGGTCTGCTGGGGAACTGAAACCGCTCCTGTCGTCTCCGGCAGCCACACGAAAGATAGCAGCGGCGCGGGCGCGTACGTTTCCACCATGAAAAACCTTGTCCCGGGCAACACCTACTATGTGAGGGCGTATGCTTCCATGGGGAGTGCCGTAGTTTACGGCAACGAGGTGCAGTTCTCCGTCGGCGCCGTATCTCCCAATGTAGCCACCAACGCCGCGACAGCCATAGCCACCAAGTCGGCCGTTTCCGGCGGCACCATCCTTTTTGCCGGCGGCAGCGACATAACCGAATGCGGCATCTGCTGGGCCGAGACCGAAAATCCGGCCATGGGCGACTCTTCCGCGGTCGGAACGATCGGCGGCGACACCTTCTCGGTCACTATAACCGGACTGGAACCCGGCACGACATACTATGTCCGCGCCTATATAAAGAACGCCGCCGGGACAGGTTTCGGCGAACAGGTCTCTTTCACCACCGAGAGCGTCCTGGCCTTTGAAGACGCCAATTTCAAAGCGTACCTGGTCCAGGCGTTCGACACGGACGGCGACGGGGAGATCAGCGGGTCGGAAGCCCTGGCCGTAACGTCTTTCATGGATTTCAGCTGGCGAGACATCGCATCCCTGTCGGGGATCGAACATTTTGTAAATGCCACCGGACTCTCCAGCAACGGCAATCCGCTCCAGTCGGTCGACCTCTCGGGCATGACGAAACTGGTAGAGGTGTTCTTTATAGATTGTTCCAGCCTGACGTCGGTGAATATGAGCGGCTGCACTTCCTTGTGGAATTTCCAGGCTTTCCGCGCCAACCTGTCGAGCATCAACCTGACCGGCTGCACAGGGCTTGTCCACCTCCATATTTTCGCCAATAAACTGACCGCTATCGATCTGTCCGACTGCGTAAACCTGGAGTATTGCAATATCAGCGAGAACCAGCTCGAATCGCTCAACGTCCGCAACAACACCAAACTCGTCTGCCTGTGGTCGAATCTGGGCAGATACAAGTCTCTCGACGTAAGCGGCATGAAATCGCTCCAGACCCTCGACGTAGCTGTGGGCGCGATCGAAGAGATGAATGTGTCGGGATGTACAAACCTGGAATATATATACGCGGGGGATTGCCACATCAAAAAATTCGATCTCAGCGGCCTGTTCAAGCTAAAAGAGATCCAGGCCCATGCGGGGAAGAACATCATCGAGTCGGTAGATTACACCGGCTGCACGAACCTAGAGGTGTTCATCATGGCCAACAACCGTTTCGCCTTTTCGGAGTGGACCTTCTCGAGCATATCGAGCCTGAGGACCATCGACATGTGGGGAGTCGGTATGACCAAGATCAACCTGACCTATCTGCCTAACCTGAACCTGATAAATATCGACGGTTCACCCGCCGTCACATCGCTCGACCTGGGCGACTGCCCGAACCTTACCGTGCTGATAGCACCCGGCCTCGGCATAACCAGCCTCGACCTGAGCAAGAACACCAAACTCAGCAAGGCCTATCTTCAGAATACCGGACTGGTCACGCTGGATGTCAGTAAGTGCGCCATGGCGATGGAAGAGGTCAATGTCGACAACAGCCCCCTCACCTCTTTCACCATGAAAACAGGCCAGACTGTCGGCGCCCTCTATTTACCCGCCGGAGTTACGATCAACTACAATTAGCCCTAATAACCCTAAACTTAATATTTAGCCTATGAACGATCTGATTAAAATTGTTTACCGCAAGGCAGGACGCATATCCTTCTTTGTCCTTTTCGCGGTGTTGTCCGGTCTGGCCTCGTGCGACAATGAGCCGGCAGAGCAGAGTCCGTATCTGGATTACCTCAACATAAATTCCTTCATTATCAACGGAGTGGAAGGTGAGATAGACCACAAAAAAGCTGTGATCACGGTCGATAATCTGCCAATGGGTACGAACGTGAGCAGCCTGGCTCCCGAAATTAAAGTCGGAGCGGGTGCCGAGATAACCCCGGCGAGCGGCGTGGCTGTGAACTTCGCATCGACGCAGAAATATACAGTGGTGAAGGACAAACGCTACAGAACCTATCAGGTCCGCGTCAATGTGGCGAAGGTACAGATCCTCAAATTCACCATCAACGGCTATGCCGGCATAATCGACAACTACGGAAAGAAGATCGATGTTTACGTGCCTGCGGGAACGCCGCTTACGGCCATGACGCCCGACGTGAAATACACGGAAGGCGCCCTCCTGACCCCCGACCCGGCTGCGGCGGCGGATTTCACCTCTCCGGTGAAATACATGCTCAGCCATCTGGGTAACAGCTACGAATACACGGTGACCGTACACCTGGGGAATCCCCATATCATTTGCGACAGCGAAACCGTCACTCCCGGCTGGTGGCCGTGCGGTTCGGTCGGCGAGATCAGCACCACATGGGAGAATCCCAAACCGAGTCCTGAGAATTCGACGGCCAAGTGCGTCTCGATCTGGCGCAATCCGGCCGACGACCCCTGGACCGGCGGCGGCCTGAGCGGCCTGAGCATCGACCCGGCGGTATATAAAGTGTTCCGCGTCGTGGTGCTCAAGGAGTATGCGGGCAATGTGCAGATGGAGATACAGGGCAACGGGGCCGGGAACCAGTACCTGTGGCAGCCTTACAGCGCCGAGGCTCTGGGCGAATGGCAGGTGCTGACCTTCAAGCTGCCCGATGACCACGGCTTCAGCCTGATCCATACCATGCTGATCGCTCCCCAGGTCGACGACACCAAAACCGATCCTAATTTCTTCGGGCACAGGATGTTCTGGGACCAATTTATTGCTTATCCTAATTAATCGGAAATTATGAACAGAAATATAAAAAACAGCATCAGGCTGTCGTTTGCGGCACTTTTCGTCATAACGGCTTTGGCTGCGTGCGGGGATAAAGATCCGGTCACGCCTGTAGTGATCGACGGACTGGAGTTCAAATATGCTTCGGACGGCGGAGAATACACCTCTTTCTACAAGCCGAAAATCGGATGGGTCGGAGACCCCATGCCGTTCTACAACGAAGCCGACGGGAATTTCTACCTGTTCTACCTGCAGGACTGGCGCGACGGGCGTAAGAACGACCACCCGATCTACTATACGACCACGCAGGATTATGCGGATTTTACGCCCATACAGCCGGCCATCGAGTGCGGCGATAACATCTCGTTCCAGGATCTGTTCATCGGGACCGGCAGCTGCGTGGAGTTCAACGGTACCTACTACTTCTTCTACACGGGACACAACGGCTATCTGACTCCCAACGAAAAGATCATGCTGGCGACATCGCCCGACCTGAAGAGCTGGACCAAGCAGCCCGATTTCACCTTCCAGGCGCCGTCGGGATACGACCAGAACAATTTCCGCGATCCGCACGTCTACTACGACCCGTACAGATACTGCTGGGTGATGCTGGTGACCACCATAAAGAGCGGCAAAGGGTGTTTCGCGCGCTACACGTCGGACGACCTGCGTTCCTGGAAACAGATCACTTCGCTTACCGATTTCGAATCGGACGCGGAGATACTCGAGTGTCCCGACATCTTCCAGATGGGCGGCAAATGGTACCTCATATTCTCGCGCATCAACCGCGACCCGCAGAGGAAGACATTCTACCGGATCGCCAACACGCCGGAAGGCCCGTGGCGCATTGTCCGCGACAAGAATAACGCCGCCCACGAAACATTCGACGGATTGTTCCTCTATGCCGGGAAAACGGCGTCGGACGGCACGGACCGGTATATCTCAGGGTGGTGCAGCAGCGCCGAGCGCGTACACAGCGGCAACGAGCTTCAGTGGGCCGGAGCGCTGGTCAGCCACAGGATCGAGTGCGACCCCTCTACCGGCCGTCTCTACGCGGTGATCCCCGATGCCTTGACTAAGAAGTTCAATGTGCCGGTTAAGCTCGAAACGGTGACCGCTTCGGAAGACGTCGTCGCCGACGGGAATAACTTTACCGTGACCAAAGGCAGCATGGCGGTATTCGCCCGCAACGGCGCGTCGTTCCGCATCGCCATGACCGTCGACGCTTCGGGTGCCGAAAAATTCGGCCTGGCCTTCAATGCGAGCGGGATCCAGGACAACGTCAACAAGATCCTGTTCGACCTGTCGAACAGCAATAGCCGCGGGCGTTCCGGACTGTTCATGTATAACGGCGCGGATGAACTCAACTTCACGCCGCTGGACGTTCCGTCGCCCGCGAAGTTCGACGTTACGGTCGTGGCCGAAAAATCGATCTGCACCGTCTATGTGAACGATAAAGCCGCATTCACGAACCGCATCGTCAAAATGAACGAGAATCCGTGGATGATATTCTCAGACAAGGGCACCGCCCGATTCTCCGACATAAAGGTCTACCGGTAACCATCAAACTACAACCTAAAAATAAATAACAATATGAATATAGTCAAACAAGGTCGTATGCGGTATCTGCTTCTGCTTATCCCGGCCCTGCTGCTCAATATACATGTGGCTTCGTCCCAGACGGCGGAGATACGCGGAACCGTATTGCAACAATCGACGGATCAGCCCATTGCAGGAGCTTCCGTCGTTGAAAAAGGCACGAACAACGGCACGGTCACCTCTGCCGACGGATCGTTCGCCCTGAATGTAAAACCCGGCGCACGCCTCACTATATCCTTCGTCGGACACATGACGCAGGAGGCGGCCGCGTCATCCGGCATGGAAGTCCGCCTTGCCGAGAATCCTATCAATCTCGACGATGTGGTCGTGACCGGATACTCATCCGAACGCCGCGGCGATATCACCGGCGCGGTCAGCATCGTGAAGATGAAAGACATCAAGGGGATTCCCACCACCAATCCGATGGTTGCGCTCCAGGGGCGCGTCGCGGGGATGGACGTTTCGATCGACGGTACTCCCGGCGATATCAACACCGGGGTCCTGATACGCGGTATCACCTCGATTAACGACACTTCGCCGCTTTACGTGATCGACGGCGTGCCGACATTCCGGAACCTCTCCACTATTTTGAACGCCAACGATATAGAGTCGATCCAAGTGCTCAAGGACGCTTCGTCGGCCTCGATCTACGGTACGCAGGCCGCCAACGGCGTGATCGTCATCACGACGAAACGGGCGCAGGTCGACCAGTTGACCGTTAATTTCGACGCCCAGGTGTCTGTACAGACCTTCTATACGGGGACTCCGATGCTCAATGCACGCGAATGGGGCGAAGTTTACTGGAAAGCGTACCTCAATTCGGGCATGAAGCCGAGCCACAGTATTTACGGCAGCGGTCCCGAGCCGATGATCCCCGAGTTCATCGACGAAGCGCGGACGATCCCCGCCAGCGATACCAACTGGTCGGACGTGGTGTACCAGAACGCGCTCCGCCAGAGTTACAACGTTTCCGTTTCGCGCGGCAGCTCGAAAGGTTCGACCACATTTTCGCTCAACTACCTGGACCAGGACGGTATTATCAAGTACAGTAATTTCGCACGCTTTACCGGACGCGCCAGCAGCGATTATGCCCTGCTCAAAAACAGGTTGAGGATCGGCGAGAACCTGAGTTTCACACGCTATCACGAGAATCATAAACCGGGCGGCATCGAGGAACTCGCCATTGCGCAGCATCCGATCATACCCGTTTACGATATCAACGGCGGCTACGGCGGATCGACCCAGGGAATCGGGGCGCAGGAGAACCCGATAAGGCTTCTGGACGCAGCCAAAGGCCAGCGGCTCGGAAGATGGCAGGTGTTCGGCAATGCGTATGCCGAAGCCGAGCCGATCTCGGGCCTCGTGCTCAAGACCAACTTCGGTATCAACTATTTCAACGCAACCGACTACATTTTCAGTCCGAAATGGGAAGAAGGCGACAAGCACAGCGACGTCAACAGCCTTCAGACCACCATGGGGATGGCCTACGACTGGGTGTGGTCAAACACCATCAATTATAACAAGACCATAGGCGTGCATACGTTCGGCGTACTGGCCGGGATGGAGTCGAAAGAGCATTACGAAGAGGCTCTGTGGGGCCGCAAAGAGGGTTTTGCGATCGAGGATCCCGATTACCGCTATCTGGATGCCGGAGAAGGCAATACGACTGCAGGAAACGGAGCGAGTTCATATAAGATGCTGTCGTATTTCGGCAAGATCAATTATGCGCTCATGGACCGCTACCTGATTACGGCCACTTTGCGCCGCGACGCTTCCTCGCGTTTCGGGAAGAACAACAACGCCGCGCTTTTCCCTGCAGTATCGGGCGGCTGGCGCATCAGCAAGGAGAATTTCATGAGCGGCGTATCATGGTTGGACGAACTCAAGATCAGGGCTTCCTGGGGTATGACCGGCAACGACCGCATCGACAACGAAGCCACCTATAACAAATATGCCATAAGTCTTGTCGACTCGTACGATATCGGCGGCGTCAATAAGGGCACGATCCCCGTCGGGGTGATCAAACTGCGGACCGGCAACCCCAACCTGAAGTGGGAAACCACCACCCAGACCAACGTCGGCCTCGACCTGGAACTGCTCCGCAACCGGCTGGTGCTGACGCTCGACTATTTCATCAAGGATACCAAGGATATGTTGATCGACCGCACGTACAGCGCCGTGATCGGCGAAGGGAGCATCATGGCGTACAACGGCGCCTCGATGACAAACCGCGGTTTCGACCTTTCATTGGTATGGCGCGACAGGAAGTCCGACTTCGCCTATGAATTGACACTTACGGCCGCCAGCTACCGCAACAAGATCACCTATTTCCCCGAGGACGACGGCCGCAGCGGATTGATCGGCATGTCGCTCGGAGCGATGTTCGGGTATAAAACCAACGGCCTGTACCGCACATACGAAGAGCTCGGCGACGGCATCTATAAGGAAGGCAAGGGACTGGGCCGGATCCGCTATGTCGATACCAACGGCGACAACCAGATAACCGACGCCGACAGGGTATATCTCGGCACCACCCTGATCCGGTTCTCGGGAGGTTTGAACGTTTCCATGTCCTACAAGAGTTTCGACCTGTCGTTCTTCCTGCGCGGGATCGTGCGCGACGCCTACAACCCCGCCAAATTCTACACCGACTTCTTCCAGGGTATGACCAGCAGCCACGGCAAGAACCTGCTCAAGGCATGGGACCCCTACGAAAACTTCAACTCGACGGTTCCCGCGCTGACGGCCCTGAACGAGAACAACGAACTGGAAGCTTCGGACTACTTCTTCGAAGACGCATCTTTCATACGCATGAAAGATTTCCAGATAGGGTACACGCTGCCGAAAAGATATGCCGAAGCGGTGCGGATGACCAATATGAGGATCTATTTCCAGATGCAGAACCTCTTCACTATTACCGGGTTCAGCGGGGCCGATCCCGAATCTCCGGGATATCCCTACCCTATCCCCAGAACCTACACATGCGGTATCACTTTCGGATTTTAAGAATTTCAAACGAGCAATATTATGAAATATAAATTTGTATATATAATACTGGCCTCTGCGCTGTTGATGTGCGGCTGCAGCAAGGATTTTCTGGATTCGAAACCCAAAGGGAGGCTTAGCGACGGCGTGCTCGGGACGCCGGAAAACATCGAAAGCCTCTGCATATCGGCCTACGCCGCGCTTACGGTGCCTTACAATTACGGCCAGCAGTACCGCTACGCTTTCGAGAATAACTGGGTATTCGGCGAAGTGCGGGCCGAGACCGCCTACAAAGGGGGCGGCGGCACGAACGACATCTGGGAGATCAACGCACTGGAGACCTACACCGGTTTCTACCCTTCCAACGACATCGCCAACGGCACATGGTCGGCCCTTTACATCAGCGTGCAGCGCTGCAACGACGCCATCCGCCTGCTCAAGGCGCTCTCTGTTGCCGACTTTCCGGAGCGGGACGTCCGCATAGGCGAGATGCGTTTCCTCAGGGCCCACTTCTACTTCAACCTCAGCAGGCTGTTCAACCGCATCGTCTGGTTCGACGAAACGGCCTACACGAACGACCTTGCGTATCTGCCCAACAATCTCTATTCGCGCGACCAGATCCTCGAAATGATCGCCGAAGAGTTCAAGGCGGCGGCCGAACTGCTTCCCGCACAGCAGCCCGAAGTGGGGCGCGTCGCCAAAAATGCGGCGATCGCATATCAGGCAAAGGCGACGCTCTACCGGGCATATAAACAGGACAAGAGAAACCAGTTCGTTTCGCTGGACAAAACCCTGCTGGAGCAGGTCGTGAATCTGTGCGACGATGTCATAGGCAGCGGGAAATACGACCTGCTGGATGATTTCCCGCAACTGGCGCTGGTGGAATACGAAACCGGACCGGAGTCGGTATTCGCCGTAAAGCATTCGACCGAGGACGGTTTCCAGTACGGGCACTTCAACTGGTGCAACACCCTGAATATCCCGCGGGCTGTTTACAGCGGCGACGGCTTCTTCCAGCCTAGCCAGCATCTGGTGAACTCGTTCAAAACCACCGCCACGGGCCTTCCGCTTTTCGACACCTACAACGACAGCAACCTGATGACCGTGGACGACGGTTTCCGGTTCAACGTCGACCCGCGCCTCGATTACACCGTGGGACGCATCGGCATCCGGTGGAAAACCTATACAGGCGAGGCTTACAACGAAAGCTGGCTGAGGGAACCGGCCACATACGGTTATTTCAGCAGCAAGAAGTTCCTGCTCTCTCCCGAAGACCCGAATATGCGTCCGGGATGGCCGTGGGGCGCCAGCTGCCTCGATTTCCAGGTGATACGCTATGCCGACGTGCTACTGTGGAAGGCCGAAGCGCTCATTCAACTCGACCGTCAGACGGAAGCGCTGCCGCTCATCAACAAGATACGCACACGCACCAAGAACAGCCAGTATGTGCTGTCGTGGAGCGGCGACAGCTATGCCGCAAACTACAGGATCGATACGTACAAAAACGGCGAAAACTGCATGTGGACCAAAGACTACGCATGGAAAGCGCTGATGTTCGAGCGTAAACTCGAGCTGGCGATGGAAGGCGAACGCTTTTTCGACCTGGTGCGGTGGGGTACGGCCAACCAGGTGCTCAACGTCGACTACCTGCCCAAGGAGCGGCTTCTGCGCGAATACCTGAAAGCAGGTTCGTTCGTGCCGGCGCGCGACGAATACCTGCCGATCCCGCAGATCCAGATAGGCTACTCGTTCGGGGCGTACAGGCAGAATCCGGGTTACGAAGGCTATATAGAGGATTAATATAATAAACTTGCGAGAGAGATGAAGAGATTACATTTTGTTATTGTGACGCTGTCGGCGGCCCTTATGTGCGGTTGCCTTTCGCGGCCGGATATCGTGATCGAAGATTTTGAATCCGAAGGGGGATTCGATCAGAGCCGTTTCGGGAAATGGAGCGTCGAAGGTACCGCTTTCGGCGAGGCTCCCGCACAGGGGGGTGTCGACGGCCAGAATGAAGTGACCGGCTGGTGCGGACAGCAGTTCGTCAACAGTTTTCACGGAGGGGACGACTCTACGGGCGTTCTCCTGTCCTATGAATTTACGATCCAGCGGAAGTATATCAACTTCCTGATCGGCGGCGGCAACCACCCGGGAACCTATATCGAACTGCTGGTGAACGGCGAGAGCAAATTCAGGAGCGCACCGCTCTTCCCTAGCGAACAGTTAAACGTGATGTCCTGGAACACGGCCGGCCTGAAGGGCAAAAAGGCGCAGATCAGGATCGTCGACGAACAAACCGGCGGATGGGGCCATATACTCGTCGACCAGATCGAGATGAGCGATCAGGACAAGAACTTTTTCCGGAACGACCACCGCATCGATTTCGCGGTCGATAAAAAGTACATCCTGCTGCCCATCCAGGACGATGCCCGCGAATATAAGATAGCGATAGAATCGGACGGAGCGCCCATCATGGAACCGATCATGGTCAGGCTTGCCGAGGAGAGGATCGATTACCTGATGCCTGTCGACGTGGAAAAATACAAAGGCAGGCCGCTGTCGTTCATTTTCGACTATGTGTTCGCCGGTGCGGTCGGACTCGACAATCTGGCCCAGTCGGACTCGTTCAATTTCAATTACAACGAGCCTTACCGCCCCGACTACCATTTCTCACCGCCGTACGGCTGGACGAACGATCCCAACGGCATGTTCTACAAGGACGGCGAGTATCATCTCTACTACCAGTACAATCCCTACGGGACCCGCTGGGGCAATATGCACTGGGGACACGCCGTGTCGAAGGATCTGTGCAAGTGGAAGCACATGCCCATTGCCATAGCCCCGGACCCTATCGGGGCCATATTCTCGGGCAGCGCGGTAGTGGACAAGGACAATACCGCCGGATTCGGGCAAGATGCCGTCGTGGCCGTATATACATCATTCAAAGGCTATCAGGTGCAGAGCATCTCATACAGCACCGATAACGGGACCACGTTCACGAGCTACGACGGCAATCCCGTGCTGGCGGACCCGTCGTATATGGATTTCAGGGACTCCAAAGTGCGCTGGCATGCACCCACTTCGAGGTGGATCATGACCCTTGCAACGGGGCAGAGCATCACATTCTACGAATCGAAGGACCTGAAGGAGTGGAAAAAACTCAGCGAGTTCGACGAGGAGACAGGAGCGCACGGCGGAGTATGGGAGTGTCCCGACCTCTTCCCGCTCAACTATAACGGCGCCGAAAAATGGGTGCTGCTTGTAAGCATCAACCCGGGTGCGCCCAACGGCGGATGCGCCACTCAGTATTTCATCGGCGATTTCGACGGCCGCTCGTTTAAAGCCGACAAGCTGCCCTATCCGCTGTGGATAGATTACGGCTGCGACAACTATGCGGGCGTCACGTGGAGCAACGTGCCGAACGGAAGGACGCTTTTCATAGGCTGGATGAGCAACCACGATTATGCCAACTTCGTGCCTTCGCTCTATTTCCGCAACAGCATGACCGTGCCGCGGGAACTGAAGCTGATGAATAACGGCAGGCATGTGGTTCTGGGCAGCTATCCCGTGAAAGAGATCGAAGGGATGAGGGCGTCGGCAGCGAAAGTGGCGAATGCCGTGGTAAAGGAGACGCACCTTGTCGAAGGGGTCGCCGGAATGGAGCGCGGGATCTATGACCTGGTATTCACGCTGACGCCATCGTCGAAGGCCCCGTTCGGATTTACGCTTTCGAACGATGCCGGCGAAAAAGTCGTCTTCACATTCGACAAGGCGCAGGGCGTGCTCACCGTCAACCGTGCGCAGAGCGGCAACACCACATTCCATCCGAGGTTCTACGTCGACGCAATAACATCTCCGCTTTCGTCAAAGGATTCGTACAATGTGAGGCTGCTGGTGGACAAGGCCTCTTCGGAACTCTTCGTCAACGGCGGAGAGACGGTGCAGACCAATATCTTTTTCCCGTCGGGTCCGTTCAACAGGATCGGATTCAACACAGAAGGAAGAAGTGTGGCCCTCTCGGATATGACCGTATACGAAATTAAATGATCCGGCGGCGGAGAGTGATATGAAAAAACATTTTGCATTGGCGGCTCTCGCGGCATTGCTCATGGCATCCGGGAAGATCGCGGCACAGCCCCTGTTCGGGGAGATGATGTTCCTGGAACAGTATGCCGCGGAGAACAGCCGGATCAGGGCGGAAGGCCGCCAGCCGTCGGTCGTCTTCATCGGCGACTCGATCTTCGCGATCTGGATGGAGCAGAGCCCCTGTTTTTTCATCTCGAACGACTGGGTGTGCCGCGGAATAGGCGGCAACACATCTCCGCAGGTGCTGACACGTTTCCGCCCCGACGTTATCGAACTGCATCCGGCGATCGTTGTGATCGGGATCGGGACCAACGATATTGCCGGGGGAGCCGGACCTTATGACGAACAGCACACTTTGGGCAATATCCGTTCCTGTGCGGAACTTGCGCGCGCCAACGGCATCGAGGTCATCCTGTCGTCGGTACTGCCTGCCGCAGCGTTCGGCTGGAATCCGTCGGTCGCCGACGTTCCGGCCAGGATCGACTCCCTGAATGCCGGAATCAGGGCTTACGCTGCGGAACACGGGTTCGGATATGCAGATTTCAATGCTGCGCTCAGGAAAAGAGACGGCCTTAATAAAAAGTACGACTACTCGTCCGACGGGGTCCACCCGAACCGGAAAGCCTACAGGATCATGGAATCGCTGGTGCAGATCGAGATCGGTAAGATCCTGCGCAGGCGGCAGTAGCGGATACACTTGAAAATATTATAACTAAATTTGGATATGAAGATGAGAAAGATTGTATTACTGTCTGTCGCGGCAGTGTTTGGGTTTACCGTGAACGCCCAGTCGTTCAACGAAATGATCAAGCTGTTCCAGTATGCGCCCGCGAACGCAGAGCTTAAGGCCGAAGGGCGCCAGCCGTCGGTGGTGTTTATCGGAGATTCCGTTTTCGAGATATGGATGTGGAGGCGGGCCGAATTTTTCACAGGGAACGACTATCTGAACCGCGGGATCGGGGCGCAGACGTCACCCCAGCTGCTGGCGCGGTTCCGTCAGGATGTGATCGAACTGCACCCCAGAGCCGTCGTGCTCTGTGTCGGAATCAACGACATAGCAGAAAATTCAGGCCCTTACGACGAACGTTTCACCCTGGGCAGCATCCGCTCCTGCGCCGAACTTGCGCGGGCCAACGGCATCAAGGTGATCCTCTGCTCGGTGCTTCCAGCCGCCGCGTGCGGCTGGAATCCATCCATAACCGGTGTCCCGGCGCAGATCGACTCCCTGAATGCCAAAATCAAGGCCTATGCGGCCGACCAGGGATTCGGATTTGCCGATTTCAACACCCCGATGAGGGATGAAAACGGCGGCCTTCTGAAGTGTTATGATTTCGAGGACGGCGTGCACCCCAACATCGACGCCTACATCCTGATGGAATCGATCGTCGATCCCGTGATCCGCAGCGTGCTGGGCAAATAACCGCAGTTTATTAACATTGATAATCAATAACCGTGAAATTAAAATCGATATTCTTCCAACTCATTCCCGTACTGCTGGCCTTCTTCGTCATGGGGTTCGTGGACCTCGTGGGCATTGCGGCCAACTATGTAAAAACGGATTTCGCCCTCTCAGACACCCTGGCAAACCTCTTGCCGTCGATGGTGTTTTTCTGGTTTCTTATATTCTCCGTTCCGACGGGCCTTTTGATGAACCGCATCGGACGGCGGAAAACCGTGGTGCTGAGCCTCGCCGTCACGTCGGTCTCGCTGCTGCTGCCCTGGATACATTACAGCTTCGGGGTCATGATGGTTTCGTTCTCGCTGCTCGGCATCGGCAACACGCTGATGCAGGTGTCGATCAATCCGCTGATGTCCGATATTGTGAACCGCGACAGGCTCGCCAGCAACCTGACTATGGGACAGTTGGTGAAGGCCGTGGCGTCGTTCATCGCACCGATTATCGCGGCCTGGGCGGCTGGCAGGTACGGGGACTGGAAGCTCCTGTTCCCCATATTCATGGGCGTTTCGGTGATCTCCACGCTGCTGCTCGGGGCCAGCCGAATCAAGGAAAACGACCATGAGAACACGCGGTCGACTTTCGGGCAGAGCTTTTCGCTGCTCGGCAACGGCCTGATCCTTCTCTCCTTTATCGGCATCATGTGCCATGTCGGCATCGACGTGGGTGTGAACACGACCGCTCCGAAAATATTGATGGAACGCCTCGGCATGCCGCTCGAAGAGGCTGGCTGGGCCACGAGCCTCTATTTCCTGTTCCGCACCATAGGCTGCTTTACGGGCACCGTGCTTCTGGCCCGCTGTCCGGCGAACAGGTTCTTCCAGGCGAGCGTCCTGCTGATGGTCGCGGCGATGGTCCTGCTCTTCGTCTCCACCGACAAAACGGTCATATACACCGGTATCGCGCTGGTAGGACTCGGCAATTCCAACATCTTCCCGATTATACTCTCGCGGGCCATGCTCTATATGCCCGATAAAAAGAACGAGGTGTCGGCATTGATGATCATGGCGCTGTTCGGAGGTACCGTGTTCCCGCTGCTGATGGGGATCGCATCCGATGCCGCCGCTTCACAGGTCGGTGCGCTGGCCGTACTCGCCGCGGGTGTCATC
This sequence comes from Rikenellaceae bacterium, assembly GCA_031547885.1. Classification (GTDB taxonomy): domain Bacteria; phylum Bacteroidota; class Bacteroidia; order Bacteroidales; family Rikenellaceae; genus UBA940. The sequence goes on along the minus strand of JAVBRO010000020.1, from coordinate 32,288 downwards.
TATCTTGTCGTATTTGCATGCAGGCTGAAAAAATGAGTAAGATGAAGAATGGTTATATCGTCGGTCTCGGGGAGATCCTCTGGGATGTTTTTCCGGAAGGCAAAGCTTTGGGAGGCGCTCCCGCCAATTTTGCCTATCATGCGGGACAATTGGGTCTGGACTCCCTGGCGGTGAGCGCTGTCGGAGAGGATCTTTTAGGAGAGGAGATCTCTTCATGCCTTGATGAAACCAAAGGGCTGGAGTGCCTGATCGAAACAACCGCATATCCGACAGGCACCGTGCAGGTGACGCTCGACAGCAGGGGAATACCCTCTTACGAGATCGTCCGCGATACGGCCTGGGATAATATTCCGTTTACGGCGCGTGTCGAAGAGGCGGCGCGAAATTGCCGCGCGGTCTGTTTCGGGTCGCTGGCACAGCGTAGCCCGGTTTCGCGGCAGACTATACGCCGGTTCCTCGAGGCAATGCCCGCGGGAAGTCTGAAGATATTCGACATCAACCTGCGCCAGAATTTTTATTCGGACGTGGTCATAGATTCTTCTCTCCGCGCGACAGATATACTTAAGATAAATGACGATGAACTTTCCGTACTGTCGGATATGTTCTCTATGAGCGGTTCCGAAGAAGAGGTGTGCGGCCGGATCATGGAGACCTGGCGGTTAAACGGGATAATACTCACAAAAGGCACCGGAGGAAGCCTCGTCATGACGGATTCCGGTACGGTTTCGTCCCTGCCGACGCCCGTAGTCGACGTGGCGGACACGGTCGGGGCCGGAGACGCTTTTACGGCCGCATTTACGGCCGCCAGCCTTGCAGGGCGCCCGACGGAAGAGGCGCATGCGCTGGCCGTCGAGATTTCAGCTTATGTGTGCACCGAACGCGGGGCCATGCCGCCGATGCCCGACAGATACAGGAACATGTTCGAAAAACGGGAGCCCGTTCCCGTCACTGAATAAATATTTCAAAAACGCAACAAATGAAAATAACAAAGATATTTGCTTTCACGCTGGTGTTGTCCATGTGCGGCAGTTATGCCAGGGCGACAGCCGGAGAGCCGGCCAAAGAGGCCGTAAGCCCCGGCGTGTGGCAGTTTACGTTCGGAACGCCCGACCGCATCACCCCTATGTCGACCCGGAATTTCGATCCCGACGCGGCAGGACTCGGCGCGATGCCCGGCTGCGAGTGTCCGCTGGCGCCTGCGGCCGAGGTGACCGACCGCGGCGTGGTAGTGCGCATCCCGCTTAAAAGCGACGAACTTATTTACGGACTGGGACTCCAGATGAAGGATTTCCAGATGAGGGGCAGTAAGAAACTGCTGCGCGTGAATGCCGATCCCGAACTCAATACGGGCGATTCGCATGCTCCGGTACCGTTCTATGTCACGACCGGAGGATACGGCATATTCATCGACGGCGCCCGCTATATGACTTTCTATCTGGGGAACAAGAAGACGAAACCCGCCGCGATAAACGACGCGGTAATGCCGCCCGCCGGCGAGGAAGACGGCTGGAACTCCCGTAGCTGGCCTTACGAGCGCCTCGGCTTCGGAGAGGAAAGCGAAGTCATTGTGGAGATCCCTTATGTGAAAGGTGTACGGGTTCTGGTCTTCGGCGGGCCGACCATGAAAGAGGCCATTGCCCGGTATAACCTCTATTCGGGCGGCGGTGCGCTTCCGCCGCGGTGGGGGCTCGGGTTCTGGTACCGCGGCCGCTCGGACTACACGCAGGACGAGGTGATCGGTATTTCCCGCTATTTCCGCGACAGCAATATCCCCTGCGACGTGATCGGTCTCGAACCGAACTGGCAGACGCATGCATACTCGTGTTCGCTTGCCTGGGGCAAACGTTTTCCCGATCCTGCAGAGATGATATCCGAGTTATCCGCGGATAATTTCCACGTCAACCTGTGGCAGCATGCGTTCATCAATCCGATCTCTCCGATATATGAAGAACTGCTGCCCTATTCCGGTGACTATGAGGTGTGGGGCGGCATCGTTCCCGATTTCCTGACCCCCGAGGCAAGGCGCATATTCAGCGGCCATCTGCTGAAAGAGTGCGTCGGCCTGGGCGTATCCGGATTTAAGGCCGACGAGTGCGACAACTCGGATTTCGGCGGCTATTACTCCTTCCCCGAACTGTCCCGTTTCCCTTCGGGCGTCGACGGGGAGCAGATGCACACGCTATTCGGACTGCGCTACCAGGATGCGATCCTGGATGCCTATGACAAGGCGGAAAAGCGCACTTACGGCCTGGTCCGCAGTTCCGGCGCTTTTGCCGCGCCCTATCCTTTTGCTTTGTACAGCGACCTGTATGACCACCGTACGTTCATCAACAGCGTGGCGCAGGCCGGTTTCAGCGGGCTGCTGTGGACGCCCGAGGTGCGCCATGCCGCAGACAAGGAAGACCTGATCCGCCGCCTGCAGTCGGTCGTCCTTTCGCCCCTGGCCATGGTGAACGGATGGTATCTCAAAAGCCCGCCGTGGAAGCAGATACGGAGCGACCTGAACAGCCAGGATATTTTCGATCCCGACTGGGAACAGACTGAGGCTGTGTGCCGCGATATCATCAATCTACGTATGCAGCTCGTTCCCTACCTGCATGCGGCGTTCGTCAGGTACAAAAACGAAGGCGTCCCGCCTTTCCGCGCACTGGTCGTCGATTATCCGCATGACGAAAATGTGTATAACCTATCAGGCCAGTACCTTATCGGCGACAACCTGATGGCCGCGCCGGTGGTCGCAGGACAGCATTCGATTTCGGTCTATTTCCCCGAAGGGCGCTGGTATGATTTCTTTACAGGTAAAATGTACGACGGGGGCCGCCATGCAGAAGTCGACGTACCGATCGACCGCATCCCGCTGTTCGTAAAAGAAGGAACTGTCCTGCCTCTTGCGCAGGTTACAGCGTCGACCGCCGATGCCGACGGACGTAAACTCACGGTGCGCGTTTACGGCGGATCGCCCCGGCCGTTCACTCTTTATGAAGATATGGGTGAATTTCAACCATCGCTCCGGGGCGAAACGTTGGCATGGGACCCGGCCAGGAAGAAAGGCCGGATCGAGAGCAAGTCGAAGCACACTTTCTATAGTGTCGAAAAATGGGAGCCTGTCAGCCCTGTAACCGGAAAATAGCCCCAGGAATTGCAAAGATGAAAATCCCTGACGGAATTATCCGCATCCACGAAGCCCGCAACCTTCTACCGGCTGTCGGCGAGCCAACGACAAGCCGCCCGCAGGTTGTCGGACGCATCCTGCGCCGCACTTGTCAAATTTAAGAAATTATATTCCAACGATTCCAAAGCGTTGATACCGTTGCATTTGAACTGTTTGGGAACGTAAAAACGACAGGGATGAACTTATGAGTTCATCCCTGTCTGCAATTAATAAGGTGTTTTTTCTAACATCTTAAATCAGGTATTATTTACACTGTTTTTTGATTTGGGTCACGATCTGATGTTGTTAAAGATTTTATTGCTTATCTTGCATCATCTATTACCCCTATATCTATAACCATTGTCTTCTTTTTTTCTCCGTAAATAACTTATCACGGAAAGAAGAGTAGTACTTCCAGTCAATCTCGAGCGGATTGCTGAAATCGTTATGTCATTTGTCGAATTTATTACGGCAACAAACCAATGCCGGGAATATTTTTGCAATGAGGGATAATGCACCCCAAATACTAACCCTAAACTTAAAGATGCATGAATAAAAGTTTAACCCTAAAGCTGGTCTTTGCGGGCGCAGCCCTGTCGATGATATGGCAGGCAGAGGCGGGAACAGTCGTCACAGGTAAGGTAATCGGCCGGGACAATGTTCCGCTGGCCGGAGCCGGGATTACCTGTGATAAAGCGATCGTTGCCGTCTGCGCTTCGGACGGCTCTTTCGCCTTCGAACTGCCCGGAAACTCGGGAACCGTATCGTTCGGGGCCGAAGGCTACATTTCACAGGAATATTTTATAGAAAAATCCGGCGCAGTACAGGTAAAGCTCGAACCCGAACTGGAGATCAGGACACCTTACTTTGAAAAACCTTTGCAGGCATTCAACGGCTCCTCTGCCACCGTTACCGGCGAGCAGATAAAGGGCATTCCGGCGGCACATCTCTCCAATACGCTGACGGGAATCCTGCCAGGACTAATCACGATTCAGGCGAGCGGGGAACCCGGTTCTGACGGAGCCACGATGTATATAAGGGGACGCCGCACCAGCGCCGAAGGAATCCTTATCGTTATCGACGGCCAGCCTGGTACGCTGGCAAATCTGCAGCCGACCGACATAGAAACGGTTACTATCTTAAAAGACGCATCGGCTCTTGCACTGTATGGCATGCGGGCGTCCAACGGTGCGATGGTGATCACCACAAAAAGGGGAATGCCGGGGAAAATGAAGATAAACGTATCCGCCCAGGCCGCTTACCAACAGTTCTCGCGTCCGCTGCAAAGGGTCAACTCGGCAACTTTCGCCCGGATGTATAACGAGGCCATGTATAACGAAGATCCCAACCAGAATCCGAGGTACGGTGCAGACGACATTGCCAGGTATGCCGACGGTTCGGACCCCGTCAACTTTCCTGATATCGACTGGTATGGCGACCTGCTCCGTGACGGGACATGGACACAGAGGTATAACGTCGATATAAGTGGGGGCGGAGGCGTCACACGCTACTATGTTGCGCTCGGAGCGCAGTTCCAGTCGGGGATGTTCAATACTGAAGACGACTTTACATATAAGACCAATACCAATTTCAACCGCTACAATTTCCGCTCGAACGTGGATTTCAGGGTTACGAAAACCACATCCGTGGGTGTAAGCATTGCAATGCGGCTCGAGAAAAGCAACTCCCCAGGATCATACAACTCCCAGTCGAATATCTTCACCGCCCTGATGCAGACTCCTCCCAACGCTTTTCCAATGTATTATGAAGACAATGGCACTTACGTCGACAATACGGGCAACAAGGTCGAAGGCGTGAACGGCAAGATCGTTTCGGGTTCGGCACAGACCACTATCGCCAATCCTTGGGCCATGATAAACCGCACCGGCTATTCCTTTTCCGACCGCAGGTACGGCGTGGTCAATATAACGGCATCACAGAAACTCGATTTCATAACACAGGGGCTGTCGCTCGACGCACACCTTTCCAACGACATATACAGCGAACAGCTGGTGGTACGTAATAAGACGTATGCCAACTATGAATTGAAGGACGACGGTACGATGACAATGAGGGGTACCAACGGCACGATGGACAACACATCCGACGGACTTTACAACACACGCAACACCACCGTCGATGCAGGCCTTGGTTACAGCCGCATGTTAGGCGGACACGACCTGAAGGCGCGCGCCTTTTTCAATATGTACGAAACGGCACTGGACTACACCCTTCCGACCCGCTACATAGGTTTCGGAGGTTTGGTATCCTATGCATATAGTAATAAGTACAGCGCCGACCTGACGTTCGCTTACCAGGGCTCGAACCTCTTCCCTTCCGATAAAAGGTTTGCGTTCACGCCTGCGCTGGCCCTTGGATGGCTGGTTTCGGGAGAGGATTTCATGGGTTCGCAGAAAACCGTCTCTTACCTCAAACTGAGGGCTTCCGCGGGACAGCTTGCCAACAGCAGGGGGATCGACTATTATGCCTACCTGAGTGCACTGACACAGGTAAACGGGGTTATGAGGGAAGGTGTCGGTACGATAACCGGCTATCCGGGATACGATGAGACCAAAGTGGCCAATCCAAATGTAACATGGGAAAAATCGCTGCAATGGAACGTCGGCTTTGATGCGGGATTCTTCGGCGACAGACTGTTCCTGACCGCAGATTATTTCGAGGATTACAGGCGCGACATGTATATGACCCCGTCGACGTTCAGCCAGGTTGCGGGATTATCAGACGTTCCAAAGGTCAACATAGGGAGCATGAAATCACGCGGACTTGAAATCGCCGCAAGCTGGAGCGACGCTGCCGGTGATTTCAAATATACGCTGGGGGGTAACTTCACAACATACAGGAATGAGATCGTCAATTTCGACGAGCCCGCATACCAGTATGCGCATATGTATCAGAAAGGAGGTGCTATAGATGCGGTATTCGGATTGGCGGCCGACGGTTTCTACCGCGACCAGGCCGACATAGACCGTTCCGTATTGCCGAACTTCGCAACCGTGCATCCCGGCGACATAAAATATATAAGCCAGACAGGACTTCCTTATATAGACGCCACCTACGACCAGACCAGAATCAGCAATAACGGATATACGCCAAAAGTGTTCTATGCCGCCAACATCGGACTGGAATATAAAGGTGTCGACCTGAACGTAATGTTCCAGGGGGCAGCCAGGGTTACGCGCATAGCCGCAGGAACCATGCGCAACACCTTCACCGGCGAAGGTTCGTTCTACGATTTCCAGTTGGACCATTGGACAGGGCCGGAAAGCGTCGACGCCAAATATCCGCGGCTTACGACCACCGCCAACCAGAACTCCAACCGAAATTCGACGTTCTGGCTGAGGGATGGGAGCTACCTGAGGCTGAAAACGGCCGAACTGGGTTATACGTTCGATCCGAAACTCACGCGAAAGATCGCCATGGAAAAACTCAGAATATTCGTTTCGGGATATAATCTTTTTATCCTTTCGGACAAGATCGGGGTGTTCGATCCCGAAGGGAATGCCAACGGAACCGGCTTCCCTGTCCCCAGGATATTCAACGTCGGGATAAACATCACGTTTTAAACGCTAATCCAACCGAAAATGAAACGTATCAAACTACTCATATTAACGCTGCCGGCCCTGTTTGCAGTTGCTTCGTGTAACTATCTCAGCGATACCCCTGCAGAATATCTCAACCCCGAAAAACTGTTCACGGACGAGCGTTGGGCCGAACAGAACCTGCGTATGGCGTTCTCATACCTGCCGACGGGATTCAACCGTTACAGCGGAGCTTTTCTCGACGCATCTACCGATGATGCCGCCTATGTTTTGGACAATGCCGCCATAAACCTCATTTCGCGTTCGCTGCTGTCGCTTGCCAACCCCGGAGAAGGATATTGGGAAGATGGATATAAAGGCGTTCGGCGCACGATCTATTTCGAAACGCACATAGGCAAACTGACGCGCATTCCCTCTTTTACAGACGAAATGGTCGAAAAGCGAAAACTGGAGTGGACCGGCGAAAGCAAAACCCTGCGTGCACTATTTTATTTCGAGCTGGTGAAACGCTACGGCGGTGTTCCCGTTGTAAAAGAGCTCATTACGGAAGAAGAGGCGCGAACCCTTACCAGGGGCAGTTTCGAAGAGTGTATAGAATATATCGTGGAGCTGTGCGACGAAGCCGTAAGCATCCTGCCGGAAACCAATGTATTCGGCCGCATCGGCAAAGGAGGCGCGCTGGCTGTCAAAGCCAAAGCTCTGGCATATGCCGCAAGCGAACTCTACGACAACGCTTCCGGCCCTCTTTGGGGGTACACTTCAGGCAGCCGTTCCGACAGGCAGAAACGGGCTGCACGCGCGTTGGCCGACGTGATCAACTACGAGGTCAACGGTACCCCGGCATATGGACTCATAAACGACTATTCGCAGGTGGCGACAAATGTCTCCGCCACCAATACCGAGGTCATATTGGCGGCACCGGCCGCGAACAACAATACACTGGAACGCAACCTTTATCCGCCCACGCTGCTCGGCAACGGGAGCACGTTCCCGTCGCAGAACCTGGTGGACGCCTACGAATACAAAGGGACGTATAACCCGGCAAACCCATACCTGAACAAAGATCCGCGTTTCGACATGACGATTGTTTACGACCAGTCGGTACTGGGGGCCAGAGGCACGATATATACGCGCACCGGCGAAGGCTCGACGCAGGACGGGCTCAATGCGGTTATCAATAAATCGACTATCACGGGATATTATCTGAGGAAATTTCTGGCGCCTTCCATCAACTTCACTCTGGCAACCCCCGGCAATACGACCAGGATGTTCCCCATAATAAGGCTGGCAGACATGCTGCTGCTTTATGCAGAGATGGCCAACCACGCATGGGGTCCCGATTCCGATCCTGAAAACCTGGGGCTGACAGCTCTGGATGCGATCAACAAGGTACGCGGACGCAACGGAGTGGCTATGCCTGCCATAGGCAATACCGTAACGCAGGCCGAACTAGTTGTAAAGATAAAGAACGAAAGACGTGTGGAACTTGCATTCGAAGACCAGCGCTACTTCGACCTGCGCAGATGGAAAGACGCTGAAGACGTGCTGGTAAAACCATTGAAAGGGATGAAAGTGGAGATGGTGGAAAGCATACTTTCTTACACTGATATAACGGTTGACAACAAACGCGATTTCAATCCCAAAATGTATTTCGCACCCATCCCCTATACCGAAACAAAAGCCAATCCGAACCTCACACAGAACCCGGACTGGAACTAAACCTTCATAAAACAGGAGATATGAAAAGATTTTTATTATTATATATATTGCTGTCAGGCCTGTTATGTATGGAGGTTCGGGCGCAGCAGAACAGTATTGCGGGCAATGTTTCCGACGAGTCGGGACAACCGGTGACAGGGGCTATGGTGCTCGAAAAAGGAACGGCCAATGCGGTCTCGTCCGATACTTCGGGCAACTTCCGGATAAACCTTCGCGGGAACGATCCGGTGCTGGTTGTCAGCATGCCCGGCTATCTTACACAGGAAATGCCGGTAGGGACGATGAATTATATCGGCGTAGTACTCCGGAACGAGGTCAGATTCTTAGAGAATGTGGTCGTTGTGGGTTACGGTTTGCAAACCAAGGCTTCGGTCACCGGTTCCATCGTGACACTCGACTCCGACGAACTCAAAAAATCGCCCACGGTGAGCGTAACCAATGCGCTTACGGGACGCATGTCCGGGGTGGTGACGCAGCAGGTTAGCGGCCGCCCGGGGATGGACGATGCGAACATATACATACGCGGACGTTCGTCGCTCAACATAACGGCAGCGCCCCTGGTACTGGTCGACGGTATCGAAAGGAGCTTCTCACAGCTCGACCCGGACGAGATACAGAGCATTTCGGTGCTGAAGGACGCCTCGGCGACCGCCGTCTACGGCGTGAGAGGTGCCAACGGCGTGATACTCGTGACCACCAAGCGCGGCCAGCAGGGAACGGCAAAGGTGTCGATGTCCTATGAATTCGGCGTGCAGCAGATAATGAGGCTCCCTCTCAAGGTCGATTCGTGGGAACACGCCATCCTTCGCAACGAAGGTGCGCGCAATGACGGTATGCAGCCGGTATACACTGAAGAGGACATCTCGATGTATGCCTCGGGTGCAAATCCGTTCACACATCCCAATATAGATTATATGGGAACCTTCATCGTCCCCGCTCCCCAGCATAAAGTCAATGTCAATGTTTCGGGCGGAACCGACAAGATAAGGTATTTCGTCTCGCTGGGTTATGTGAACCAGTTGGGGATCTTCGAGACCGATGTCGACAAACTCAAAAAACGCGGTTCGCTCAAGGAACTGTTCGACCTGAAACCCGAACTCGACGATCTTGTTTACAAACCCGCCTACAATGCAAGGCACTCTTTCAACAGGCTCAACCTGCGTTCGAACATAGATATAGATGTGTCAAAGGATTTCGCCATCGGGCTCGACCTTACCTACCGCAATGAAATACTCAACGGCCCAAATAGCGGTAACGAATCGAATGCCTATATATTCGGAGTGTTCGGCCGTACACCCAATAATATTCCGCTGCTCAACGAAAACGGAACTTTCGGCATGACGCAGGGCCAGGGCGTAAATATGAACCCTTTCGTGACCACCGCGAACCAGGGTTACCGCAAACGGTTTAAAAATGCACTCGAGGGAACCGTCAAACTGAACTATAAACTCAATGCCATAACCAAGGGATTGAGCTGGAATGCCAAGGCTTCGGTCAACACCTACAGCAACAGCGCCAGATGGGTGAGCGAAACCCCTGCCGTGTGGAGCTACAATTACCGCACGGATACATACACGCGCGAAAGAAACAATACCGCCCCGGCCTCGGGACAGTCGGTGGCGGCAGCCTCGAAGAAACTGTATGCGGAAACTTCATTCAACTACAACCGCACGTTCAACCACCACCATGTAACCGCGTTGGTGCTTGTAAATATCGACTCTCAGACAGCCCCGGGCAGCGACCAGTATTCCAACATCCCGCAGATATACCAGGGTATAATCGGCAGGGTAAACTATGACTACAAGCATAAATACCTGCTGGAAGTGAACTTCGGATATAACGGTTCCAACCGTTTCGAGAAAGGACACCGCTACGCACTGTTCCCTGCAGGTTCCATAGGATGGGTGCTGACGCAGGAAGAGTTCATGAAAAGTGCCGCCAACGTTTTATCCTACTTCAAGCTTAGGGCATCGGCCGGACAGGTCGGCAACGACAAACTCGGGGATAGCTTCGAATATTATAACGAAGTTCTGTTCGAGGCAGGCAAAGGGTACAGTTTCGGCACCACCCACTCTGCATACAGCGGCTTGCGCGAAGGGATCGGCATGAGCAACTATGTGACGTGGGAGGTGGCTACGAAATTCAACCTGGGACTCGAAAGCCTGTGGTTCAATGACCGCATATCGCTCAATGTGGACCTGTTCTATGAAAAACGTACCGGGAACCTCACCACCCCGGGACAGTATCTCCTTGCGGCCGGCGTAATGACATACCCCAGCCTCAACATAGGCGAAGTGGAAAACCGCGGGATAGAGATCGAAGCGGGATGGAACCACGATATCGGCAAATTCAACTATCTGCTCAAAGGCATGTTTACCTTCACCCGCAACAATATACTCAACCAGGACGAACAGTTGCGGCCATACGATTATATGTACCGTACGGGACACCGTCTGGGACAGCAGTTCGGTCTGGTGGCCGACGGCATGTTCCAGTCGTACGACGAGATCGCCGTGGCGCCTTCACAATTCGGGACTCTGCAACCGGGAGACGTGCGGTACCGCGACCTGAACGGCGACGGAATCATAAACGATAACGATATCACGGCCATCGGATACTCCAACCTGCCCGAGATCATCTATTCGGCGACAGTAGGCTTCTCCTACAAGGGGTTTTCGGCCAGCGCCCTGTTCCAGGGAGCTACCAACGTCTCGGTTAACCTCGGAGCCGAACTCGAATGGGAGTTCTACAATAACGCAACCGCGATGAAAGACAAACATCTGGGCCGTTGGACACCTGAAACAGCATCGACCGCGACATATCACAGGATGACTCAGTCATCCACAAGTTCTTCAAACAACTTCCAGGGATCGTCGTTCTACCAGAGAGATGCGAGCTACCTGCGACTAAAAAATCTGCAGGTCAGCTACACGTTCCCTAAAAAGTGGCTTGAAAAGAGCCCGATGTCAAGAGTAATGATCTATGGAAGCGGCTATAATCTCTACACATGGGACAACATAAGAGTCGTAGATCCCGAATCACGTGCCGGCGGACAGTATTTCTATCCGCAGACCAAGATTTTCAATGTCGGCATAAATGTAACCTTCTAAAAACGGCAAGCATGAAAAAGATCATATCTGCAATATCGCTCGGCATACTGTCCGCACTGGTCTCCTGCAATGTCGAGGGACTTATGGAGAAACAGGATACCGATCCCAACAGCCCGGATAAAGTGTTCGGCGACAAGGATAAAGTCCGCCAGGCGCTTACCCACCTCTACGGCTCCGTGTGGTTTACGACCAGCAACGGCGGGTTCAACCTGTTCAACGACGGCGGCAACGCATTCCTGGAAACAGCTACCGACAACGCCGTCACACCTTCGGAGAAAGACCCTGCCAAGGTATTCACCATGGGAACACTGACTGCCGCCTCGACACCTTTCTTCCAATCCAATCCGTGGAGCATATATTATCAGGCCATACGTTCGGCCAATGTATTTATGGCGAATATAGACCGTTCGCCGCTCCCCGACGACGAAAAAACACTGATGAAGGAAGAGGCGCGGCTGCTGCGGGCAATATACTATCATGAAATGTTTCGTCTGTACGGCGCGCTGGTCATAATCGGCGACGAGATAGTCGACGGCATGACCACCTCGCTGGTAAGGTCCTCTCTCGAAGATACCGTAACCTACATCGTGGACGAGTTCGAGGCGGTGATAGACAACGGCATCCTCCCGGAATACAAATGGGCGGAAAACGGCGATCATGGCCGCGCAACACTCGGTATGGCATATGCTTATAAGGCGCGCACGCTGCTTTATGCTGCGAGTCCCCTTAATTCGCCCGACCAGCCGGCCGCAAAATGGGCTGCCGCTGTTGATGCTGCCAAAGACCTCATAAACAAGAACTGGTATTCGCTCCACTACGACGCTACCACTCCCGGATTAAGTTTCGCCCGCTTCTTCAACGAAAGGACGAGCGGCGAGCAGATACTCTCTTTTTTGAGGGCTCCCACACAGGATCTTTACCGCAACCTGCCCCCCGGCGCACCATGGAACACGGTTACATCGTGGGCCGGCACGGCGGTAACCATGAATGCGGTGGATGCTTTCGCCATGAAGGATGGTAAAAAACCAATAACCGGTTATAATTCCGACGGATCTCCCATAATCGTCAGCGGAACAGGTTACGATGACACCAAACCATTCGACAACCGCGATCCCCGGCTGGATATGACCGTGCTGCATCAAGGTTCCAAATGGACGGTCAACCGGACAGTGGTTACGCTCGACGTGAACGCCCATACGGCAAACAACAGCCTTGCAATCACCAATATCTGCCTGCGCAAGTTTCTGGATGACAGGATAGACCACTGGGGCGGGGCTACGACGAACATAAACGTTCCAATGATGCGCTACGCCGAAGTACTGCTCAATTATGCCGAGGCCAAAAATGAATCGTCGGCTTCGCTCAGCGCCGAAGAGTCAGAGGAGATCGTAGGCTTTATAAACGATATACGCATCAGGGCCGGAGCAGATGCACTTTCCCCAACCGGCTGGACACAGCAGACACTGCGCGAACAAATCAAAATGGAGAGGCGCATGGAATTCATGCTGGAAGGTCACTGGTTCTACGACGTGAGAAGATGGAAGGAAGGCGGCAAATATTTCGACGGCGCTATCTATGGAATGGATGTGGTCAACGAGAATATTGTCCGCAAGCGCGTCCAGGAACGGGTATTCCTCGACCGCCAATACCGTCTGCCGATCCCTACCAGGGACGTGTCGGGCAGCAGCGGCAGGATATGGCAGAATACAGGATGGTAGAGATCATTTCAAAACAAGGAAACATTATGAAAAAAATGAAGAACTTAATAAAAACAGCCGTACTTCCCGTGATTGCAGCGCTTGTCTGCGGCTGCGGAGACCTCGGGTTCGACTACGATATCCCCGTTAATATAGAGTTGGACGCCGACAGCGAGATAGTACAGATCGCGGCCGGGGTAACGAACTATACGCTGACCGGCAAGGTAACAAGCCCCACTGGCATTCTGGAATTCGTGGTTTACAACGCCAACAACAGGACAGGCAGCACAACCAGCGAGATAGAGGGCACACGGGTGCTGTATGGCGAAGATGACCGTAAATTGGAACACGAATTTTCAGTCACATTGGACAACATAACACAAAACCGTTGTGTTAAAATATATGCCCGAGACTCTTCCGGCGAATACATGAAAGGCTTTCTCGTCAAGGTCACCGCCAACGTCGTTATCACCGACGAATGCACGGCCGAAACAGGCGACTATTTTTACGGTACATTCTTCGCTTCGTGGTATCTGGGGCGTGTCTATCCGTTTCGCGAAGCGGAGACATATGCCAAGGAGATAGATATATCTTTCGGTGAACTGACCGACTCCGGAACCGGGATAAAGGCTGCGGTGATGATCTCGCCCGATAAACGCGAAGAGAATGGGATGACGGCCTATAAGGGGGCCCGTTCGACCAGATTCATGCTCACCGATATGACGGTGGAAGAATATAATGCCATCGGTTATATAAACGATTCGCCGCTGAAAGGGTTCGATCCGGCCAACGATTATGAGGTGCTGTTTGCTGGCAAGGTGTACGCCTACCGCACTGCTGACGGCAAAAACGGCCTTATCGTTATCAACTCTATAGCTTCGGGCAGCGATGTCAAAACCATAAAATTCTCGGCAAAAGTGCAGAATTAATAAAATCCCAAAGATATGAAAAAGAGATTTTATATATTGTTTCTCGGCATCACGGTACTTTCGGCTTCCTGCAGGAATGACATTTTCCCCGAACTGATATACCCCTCGGCAGAGCAGGAATTTCCGCGTCCGGACGGGACATATTCCCCGGGCGATGCCGACGGGCTTACTACGGCCGCTTCGCAGATAAAACTGCCGGAGACCAATGCCAAAACATATTATGTGGACGGAGCGAATCCGGGTGCTCAGACGACAGTATGCTACAGCGGCCAGTCGGCAAACAGACTTCTGGACGGGGAAGCGAAGGTGCAGAATGCCGGCAATCAATGGCAGATAACGACGACCTCCCCCGGTGCAGACGCGACTGCAACTACCGTAGACGTGGTCGTTGAGATCCCGGATGGAACGGTGTTCGATTACATGATGATCGTCAACCGCAACTACGCCAACGGATTTCCTTTCCAATACGAGCTTTTCTATGCTACGACCGCCTCTCCCGCCACTTTCACGAGCCAGGGGATAATCAAACAGGTTGCAAACCCGGCCAGTCCGGCGAATCCAGGCAATACGGACGATTACAATGCATACGCCCAGAGAATCGCAGTTCCGGGCACCATGACGGGAAATATCGCCAAAGTAAAACTCAGGATCAAATATTCTGACTGCAATGCCGGTACGGCTATCTGCCTTCGCGAAATAGAGTTCTGGAAAAACGGAGAAGCAGCCGATATTCCCGACTGCTTCTCCGACCGTTCTTGTTCAGCATTGAAGGCCGGAACGACGCAGGCCGATATCGATGGGATCAGCAGCCCGTTTTTCAAGAACCTTGCACAGGCTGTTTACGACGGGATTTACGACATGCACCGAGTCGTGGCCGCAGCGCCAATGGCCGATCCTGCAACGGCTGCTGCAGACAACAAGAACAGCCTGCCTTACAGCAAACTGCACTATATGACCGGTGTATACGCTTCGGTTAACGAGACTATAGTCGTGCTTGCAGAGGGAGTGACCGGCGAGGCGTATATCACGATCTTTGGAATGAACAAGGCGACGGCTGCCGCAACCCAGAGCGTCAAGCTGAATAACGGCATCAATTCCATTCCGAGCGCAAATGCGGGAACCATATATGTCACGAACACCGATCCGGCACAGACAGGACTCAAGGTAAATGTAGCGAACGGTTTCATGAACGGCGTCTACGATGTGTCGAAACATAGCGCATCGAACCTCCCGTTCATACTGTCGCGTGCCAAAAGCGGCGCCAACATCGACCTGATAGGCAAAAACACCATGTTGACCGTAGCCGTCGACGACGTGGCCGGATATTGTGCCGACCCCTCAGCAGTACTCGATATATACGACCGCATGGTGGAGTTCCAGCAGGATTTTTCAGGGATGGAGAAGAACACTACGAAGCTGCATTACGTGGAAACCTCACAGCGCGGCAACATGATGTTCGTCGCCAACTGGGGTGAATTCCATCCAAAACATATCAGGTATATGCTCGAACCCGAGGCGCTGAAAGACACCCTCACAGAATTCGCTCAGATGACCGCCATGGTAAATGTCCCTGCAGGATTCACATGGGCGTCGGTCAATACGGCTCCGGCCAACAGGTATCTTTTCGCCGCGGCTACGCAGGAACATCTGGGTCTTCCGTCGCACCTTGCCGCCGATCCGACGCAGTACGGACTGGCGTTCAGGCGCTATTTCATAGACAAGGCCACCCATGCTGCAACCGGCACGGCAGTCTACGGCAAAATAAATTCGGTGCCCCTGTGGCAGCTACACCTATATCTTACCAATGTTAAAGGCAAAACAGGGTTCTATACCGACGTGCTGAAAGCCCTGCGCGAAGGTACGTTAAACACGGCTGCCAATTTCGCAAAGGTGGCCTGTGAAAAGAGCGGATACAACCTGACAGGCTTCTTCAACAAATGGGGATATGCCCTGCCCGCCAATTTCGAAACGAATAACCTTACGCCCGCGATTATCGCCAATGTACCTTCGGATGCGTTGGAGTATATAAGCGATGCGACGGTTGGGCTCTACAAAAACCCCGCGTCCGTCTCTGCAGGAGCATCGTATTACAGCGTCTCGGAAGAGTTTGAATATACGTTCGATTTTTCGGCTTGCCGCAACGCAGTTGCCTACGAAGTGCTTGTGGACGGCACAGCGGAATATATTTCGGTGATTCCCGAATTCGCATACGCACGCACATCGGCGACAGGCACGGTAACGGCAAATGCGATAGGCACGAATGGCAGCAAAACCGCCATTACCGTCTCAAAACGGTAAAACAAATAAAAACAGTAAGTAGTTCAAAAACAAATGATCGACGTGAAAAAAAACAGCATCTTATATTTATCCATGGGTATGGCCTCGCTGCAGGCCGGCGCAACGTCATGTACCGAAAAACCGGCCGCAGATGAGAGACCAAATATAATCTACATTCTTATGGACGATTTCGGCTACGGCGACGCCGAATGTTACGGGCAGATAAAGACCGAAACACCCAACATCGACCGCCTTGCCGCCCAGGGAATGCTGTTCACCCAGCACTATACGATTGCTCCCGTTTCCGCTGCCGCCCGCTGCGGCCTGATGACGGGACTGCACTCGGGACACATGCAGATACGCGGAAACGACGAGATGCGTTCGCGCGGCAACGTATGGAGCCACGAGGCCATGCTTGCAGACCCCTATCTGGAAGGACAGGCGCCCCTGAAAGCCGGCACGGTAACCCTCGGAAATGTCATGCAGGATGGCGGATACCGTACCGCATGCGTGGGAAAGTGGGGGCTCGGTTATCCCGGCTCGGAAGGAGCGCCCAACCTCCAGGGATTCGATTTCTTCTTCGGCTACAACTGCCAGCGCCAGGCGCACACCTACTATCCCCCGTTCATGTGGAAGAACGACGAACGGGTATATCTGGACAACCCCGACATCATACAGCCCGGAACAAAACTCGACCCGGACGCCGACCCGTATGACGAAGCCAGCTATGCCAGATTTACCCAGAACGTCTACAGTCCCGACGTGATGTTCGACGAGATGATAGGCTTCATCGAGGATAACCGCGACACTCCGTTTTTCCTGATGTGGACCTCGCCAATCCCTCATGTCGCGCTGCAAGCCCCCGAACGCCTGGTGAAATATTATGTCGAAAAATTCGGCGACGAAGAGCCTTATATCGGTAAAGGCGGTTATTATCCCACCCGCTATCCGCATGCGACCTACGCCGCCATGATCACCTATATCGACGAACAGATCGGCCTGCTGGAGAATAAGCTGAAGGAACTCGGCATATACGACAACACCATCATCATGTTCACAAGCGACAACGGCCCCACGTTCAACGGCGGCAGCGACTCCCCCTGGTTCAACAGCGGCGGCCTGTTCAAAAGCGAATACGGATGGGGCAAATGCTCGGTACACGAGGGCGGAATACGTATTCCCATGATCGCATCATGGCCGGCCAAAATAAAGGAAGGCGTGAAAACAGATCATATTTCCTATTTTGCAGACGTGATGCCTACGATCTGCGATATCGCCGGCATAGACTATCCCGACCGGACGGACGGTATCAGTTTCCTGCCAACCCTGTTGGGGAAAGACGGCAAACAGAAAAAGCATGAATACCTCTATTGGGAATATCCCGAAACCGGCGGCTGGAAAGCGGTCCGCTGGGGCAAATGGAAAGCCATTATCCGAAATATCCAAAAGGGCAACGACACGATGGAACTCTACGACCTCAGCACGGATATACAGGAACTGGACGATATTGCAGACCTTCATCCGGACGTGGTTGCCCAAATCAGGCAGTTCATGGCCGAATCGCACGAAAAGCCTGAAAATCCGCGCTTTGACATGCAAAGCATAACAAAAACAGAAGAACAATGAGTGCCGGAACAAGAGTGATCTTTGGACTGGTTCCCGTCGTTGGGGCGGGAATCGGCTTCCCTCAAATTATCCAGGCCCAGAATAACGCACGGCCTAATATAATTCACATACTGGTGGACGATGTCGGATACGACGATCTCGGCTGTTACGGATCCCGCGACCTGAAAACCCCGAATATCGACGCACTGGCGGCAAATGGCATGCGCTTCACCGATTTCTACGCCCCGCACGGTACAAGCACCCCCTCGCGCGCAACACTGATGACCGGGCGATATGCTCCGAGAGTGAACAACGGCAAGGGGCTGAGCGTACTGTTCCCGCACACCGAGGAAGGATTGGAACGCGATCTTGAAATAACAGTAACGGACCTTCTCAAAGGAGAGGGCTACACAACGGCGCTCTACGGTAAATGGCACCTGGGGCACATGCCTGAATATCTGCCCGCCAATTTCGGAATAGATCATTATCTGGGCATCCCATATCCCAACGACCACGGCCCTGAAAGGCTCGGAGGTACAGGTATCCGTCCATCGGGGATAATCGACCCGCCGGTACCTCTGGTACGCCAGACGGAAACGGTAAAAGAGTGCGATAACAACGACCTGGGAGAATTGCCGCCGATGTTCGTACGCGAATCGTGCCGCTTCATGTACCAGGCCGTGCAGGAAGGCAAGCCGTTCTATCTGCAGTATTCGAACATAGAGACCCATACCCCGTATTTTATTCCGCGCGGGTTTGAAGGGCGCAGCGAAGGCGGTGCGTATGGCGATGCGGTGGAATACATGGACGTATGCGTCGGCATCCTGATGGACATGGTAAAGAGACTGAAGATCGAGGATAATACCATAGTTGTATTTACTTCGGACAACGGGCCGCTCATATATAAGGATCCCGAACTCGAAAAATGCTATGGCCGTTTCGGCGAGACCGATCCAGGCCGCTATCATGTGCTGCGAGGGGGCAAATACCAGGAGCGCTATGAAGGCGGTATCCGTGTGCCGTGCATCATGACGTGGCCGGGCGTCATACCTGCCGGTACGGAGTGCGGCGAACTTACAGGGGCATTCGACCTGTTTACACTGTTTGCAGAGATAGGAGGTGCAGAGATACCGCAGGACAGGGTGATCGACGGCAAGGACATAATGCCTCTCGTCAAAGGCGTTCCCGGAGCCGTTTCTCCGCATGAAGTGATAATCGGTTTCGCACCCCGCGGCGGCCTGCGGAGCGTCAGGCACGCTAACTGGAAACTCGTCCTGCCCGGCAACGACCGCAACGGCAATCCACAGGCTCCCGAACTGTATGACCTCAGTAAAGACCTGGGCGAAACCACCGATATAGCTGCCGGAAATTCCAGGATCGTTAAAAAATTGCTGGAAATTGGAGAAAAAGCGGATAAAGCAATAAGAGAGAATAAAGCGATATAGAGAACATGCGCGTGATGAATATTATAGCGTTCCTACTGCTGGCTGCGCTGCCGGCGTGTAATACGGATGAGCCCGTATCAACATCAGGCGGCCTTGTGATCAAGCCTGAAGATCTTAATATCGAGATCAGCCATAAGGTTTTTTCGAAAAACATCGTCATAAAATCAGATGCCGCATGGACGGTGGAAAGCGACCGGGCGTGGTGTCGTGCCACGGCCGACAATTCGACCGGGGTGCTCGCGCTGAAAGTGGATGAGAACACCGGCTATGCCGTACGCAAGGCCATTGTGAGTGTAACGGACGGCAGCGAGACCCAAAGCATATTCATAACACAAAACATAGTCCCGGACTATACTCCAGGCGATGCCGGTCAATTCACTGCCGACACCGAAGTGGTCTTCGCCGGAGTTGCACTTACCCCATACCTCGTGCAGGGGCCGGGATATTCGCCTGAAAAGACCATCGACGGGGTCATTGCGGCAGGCAACCTGTGGCACTCGGGATGGAACGGGATAGACCCGTCGGTGCTTCCGTTCGTTCTGGAGTACACCCTGAAAGAAAATACCGCCGCGCTGGATTACATCGTCATATATCCACGTACGGCAGGAGACGGGGTGCCGCAAAAGGTTAACATATACGTGTCGACTGCCGGAGAGCAGGAATATGTTCTCTCCGGACAACTGCTGAACGAGGTAAATTCGGGCGATCCGCTGGTTTTCTATTTTCCGGAAACTGTCGTGAACCCCGCCAAAGTGAAACTCGAGATATTATCCGCCTTGCAGAGTGATACCGACAACTATAAAGTCTGCATATGCGAATTCAAGGGTTTCGCCCGGGGGCAAGGGAATACCGCACCCGGCATATTCACCGACGGGTCTTGTTCGGAACTCAAACCGGAAGTGACGATGGCGCAGATCAATGCCATGGATAACGGCTTTCTGAAGAATGTTGCTTATTTCCTTTTTACGGATAACTACGAAGGAGAAGAGTTCCGCATACAGGAATACGGACCATACCGCCCGATCGACGATCTGAAAAAAGAATTGAAAATATCGGGTTACAGCCAGTTCGAAAATCCGACCGGGATGTTCTTCGACACGGGCGAAACGGCCATGGTGTTCTTATCTGGAACCGAAGGCAGGAGCGTGTACCTGCGCGTAACGAATTTCGGCAACGAAGGTTCCCAGTACGGAAGCATGCAGAGCGACAACCGCTACCTGCTGTCGGAAGGAGCTAACAAAATTGTAATGAAGGGCAACGGCAACGGCTATATATCTTACTTCACGCCCGATTACAAAACCGCACCCGACATTAAGGTGCACATAGCCAGTGGGAAAACTGTGGGCTATTTCGATATCTCGAAGCACGATAACGATGACTGGGCCAGGATCACCGCATTGAAAGGCGAGGTGCTGGACATGAAAGGCCGGTATGTAATGCTGTCGTTCCAGCGCGAGGGGGTTGTCCGGAATACCCCTGTGAAGGGCGTCGAACTGATGGAACTGTACGACGACATAGTATCACAGCAGTACGACATCATGGGACTGCACAAATACGGCCGCGTTCCAAAAAACCGTATGTTCGGACGGTCCAAATACGATAATGGGAACCCCTGGGCCGATGGTTACGGAATGGCCTATCCTCATAACTCTATAAATATGTATGCATCGGCAGACGGACTTACCGGCAATGGCTGGGGCGTATATCACGAACTTGGCCATGTAAACCAGGTCAGGCCGGGTTTCAAGTGGAAAGGTACCACCGAAGTGACTAACAATCTCTATTCGATGTGGAACCAATACAATCTCAACCCTGAAAATACGAGGCTCGAGACCACCGCCTTCGATGCGGGAGACGGACTGGGCAAAGTAACCATGGGATATTTTAACAGTTTTCTGATGAATACGGTCTATAAGGATGGCGGATTGTGGCTTGGACAGGATAATGTTTTCTGCCGTCTCGTACCTTTGTGGCAGTTGCAGTTGTACTACGGTATCGCTCTTGGGAAAACCGCCTATCAGGATTTTTTCGAGACAATAAGGATGACATCCGATGTAAGCGACGATGGTCAAAACCAGGCAAATTTTGCACAGTATTTTTCCGACGCCGCCGGTGAAAACCTGACGGACTTCTTTAACAAGAGCAAAATACTGGTCCCGTTCACTCTGGATATAGACGATTACGGCATTGGTAATGTAACCATAACCCGGGACATGGCCGATAAGACGGAAAGCGCCATCACAGGGAAGAGATATCCGGCCCCTGCATCCGCAGTGATATATTACTGCACGGCGAAGACCGTCGAAATATTTAAGAATAAGAAGCTGCTGGCAAACGCTGCCGAAGGTGCGGGGGTCTCCATCTCGGGCGGCAAGGCAGTGATCTCAAATGCAGTATGGCAGAATGCAGTGGCTTTTGAAGCGTGTGCCGGCGACAGTGTGATCGGCGTTTCGGTCAGTTACACCGGTTCGGGATCGGGCGACACGACAATGCTCGCATTTGCCGCGGATGCAGATAATATCAAGGCCGTGGCGTGGGACGGAACCAGAAAAATCATATACAGGAAATGATCATGAATAAGAACATTATTTTACTGATCGCGGCTTTTATCGCGGTCTCGGCAAGTCCGAAACCTGAGTGGACGGACGAAGAAATAACCAGGGCATGGCACACGGGACAGACGCTGCCCATGGAAGTCGGGATGAAGTATGCTCCCGAAAAGATAGCACCGGAGAACGACAACGGTATGAATGTGCTGGTAGATGTGTCGCACCAGTGCGGGTTCGACTATATATGGAGCCTTCCGCGCAATCTCCAGAATATGGGTTACCGTGCGATAGCGTCGCAGGCTTCTGTGAACACCGTCCTCGATCCGAAAGGCATGAGCCGCATCAGGATCGACTACGACAGCGAAAACCGCATATACCCCTTTGCGTGGCATCCTAATTTTCGCTACAACCTCATAATAACCTACCAACGGCAGACCGGTTCCCCGGCTTATTCGACGGAAGAGATAAAAGCCATGGAAAGTTTTGTGAAAAAAGGAGGAGCGCTGCTGATACTCGCCCAGTCGCAACAAAATGTTCCGGAAGATTGGTCTGCAAATGACCTTGCGCAGGTGTTCGGCGCAAAATTCGCGGGCGATCCGCAAAAAGCCAACGGATCGAACTATAACTCGCTGGAACTCTCGCCCGATTGGGAAATAACCGGACGGAGCGAAGACGGCACGGCCATACAGGCACGGCGGCTGTATGGGAAAGGCCGTGTGGCTATCTCGGGGTCTCCCGACGACATGGTCATCGCACGCCCTGCACGCACCGACACGGAAGAACGGGCGGCCGATATTATATCCCGCAATGAGGTCCGGGAACAGTATATTGCGGAAAACCTCGGATGGCTTTGCAGCGGACAGAAACAATATGCGGGAAAATACACTCCCGTAAAAGGCTGGGGAGGCGGAGGCTCGATATACCCGGAACTGGAAACCAAACTGGATGGCTTCGCAGTCTATTACGCCCCGAACCTGAGCGAGGAACTCATGACTACGGTCAAGGACGAACTGCCCAGAGTTACCGAACAGATTTTGAAGTGGCTGCCCTCGCAGCCGACCGACGAGCCTATGTACCTGATAATGTCGGCCGGGAACGGAGGCGGATGGGCCATAAATGCTTTCCGCCCAAAAGAAAACGGTATTATTACACTTAAGCCGCAGGGCCTGATCTCGATCTACGCCCACGAATTTGCGCATACATTGGGGGGACCTGCCAATGACCGGGGAGTGAAGGCAGGCCGTGCGGCGATACCGGATCAGGGCGAAGCACATGCAGGATGGTTCCAAGGCAAGATAGACGCGGTTTACGACGACGCCCTGAAAGAACTGCCGGTAAAGAAGTGTAACGAATTCTACGAAACGGATGATTTTCGAACGCTGGACATAAAGCGCTATGCCGGGGATAGCGAATATGCCGCCTCATACGGCAAGGGCAAGGATTGGCGCAAAATATGGGTGATATGGCAGAAAATGGACGACACCTATGGTCCCACATGGTATCCCCGATGGAAACAGATCCAATATACGCGCTGGGCGGATGATCCGAAACGACAGTTGACATGGGAAGAGACCGTAGAAGATATGAGCATTGCCGTCGGCGAAGATCTGTTCCCGCTGTTCTGTGCGCTGAACACCAGCCTCGGACGCGAACAGATGGGTGAAGTGGAGTTCGGCGGCAAAAAGATAAACCTCTCCCCGACGCGCATAGACCCTTGGGCCGCTCCGGGCAAAGTGCGTCTGGAACCGATAGGAAACTATAAAGAACCGCTTGCTTATTAGCTCAGAGTAACTCCCATGCAAATTAAACGGATATTGACGGCATGTTCGCTGCCGGTCATACCTGCGGTCCTGCCGGCGCAGGAAATTACCGGCAAGTTGCCGAACATACTGATAATAACGGCGGACGACCTCGGATGGAACGATGTTTCATCTACCGTGATGACGATGGGGCATGGTTCGCGCAATCACCAGACCCCGAACATCGACAGGCTTGCGCTTCAGGGCATGACATTCACGACGGCATATACACAGCAGAACAGCGCACCCACAAGGGCCGCACTGCTGACCGGAATGTATGCCAACAGCAACGGCGTGTACAACGTTTTCGGACTCGACAGGTACTCTCCCAAAGGCATATCGGAAGAGGATGCGAGGATAATCCCGCCGGACCAGGGAGGCGAAAGCATCTCCCCGTCAACGACGACCTTTGCCGAAATGCTGCGCAACGCAGGTTACGATACATATATTTTCGGAAAAGTCCACGGCTGGGACGGCGACCTCGACAAAGACCACGGGTTCAATCACGACTATTCGTGTTATCGGGTCGTAAAGTCGGAAGGCGAACAGAGCAATTATTTCGCCCTGCAGAATAAAGAGGGCAAATGGATATTCGACAGCGAAAAATACGACAGCTACGCCGTCCCGTATACCGCGGAATATATCGAAAAAAAACTTATGCCGTTCGCAAACGGCAACGATCCGGCACAGCTCGCAGGAACACCCAAACACCTTACCGATGCCATAGGGGATTGTGTCACGGACAGGCTGGCGGAAGCCGGACGCGACAAACCGTTCTGCATGTGGGTCTGTTTCCATGCCATCCATTCGGTGATAGAGAGCCGCGAAGACATGTACGAGAAATACAGGGGGCGGACGGATCTGGACGAGAGGCACACCAATTACAAATACGCGGCGCTCACGGAACAGCTCGACCAGACCGTGGGGCGCATACTGGCCGCCCTGGACGATCCTGACGGGGATGGCGATAACTCGGACTCAATTGCAGGGGAAACCATCGTGATCTTTTCGAGCGATAACGGGGGTGCCCCGGGGGCACATTCGAACAGTCCGCTGCGGGCCATGAAAGGCACGCTCTACGAAGGTGGGATCAGGGTCCCGCTGACGGTAAGATATCCCGGGGTTATCCTGCCTGCCGTATCGGAAGAACCTGTCCATGTTATAGACTACCTGCCCACTCTGGCCGAAATAGCGGGGCAGCCTGTCGGGAAAGAGGTGGACGGGGTTTCCATATGGGGATTGCTTACGGGAAGGGAAACAGAACCAGGCCGCGAATCGTTGTTCTGGCATTTTCCCGGTTATCTCGATAATCGTCTGGAGCCTTCGTCTCTCATAAACAAAAAGATAGGTGATAAAAGGTATAAGTTGAGATATTCCTATGAATACGACAAATACGAACTGTACTGCCTGTCGGATGACCTGTCGGAAGAGAACGAACTTCTTGCCGGCGACCAGACGGACCGCCACCTTGCGATCGCGCGCGAAATGCACCGGGATCTGTGCCGTTGGCTGCGTAAATCCAAACCATTGGAAATGAAATACAAAGCCGGCGGAAAAAAAGTGGGGCTGCCGCCAAAGCCGTAGCGTGAATGAAATCCGGAAAATAATCCGTACATTAGGCATTAATCGCAATGTCTTTGAAAACGATAAGAAACATAACTGTTCTGCTCTTTCTGCTAATGTGCGCAGGCAGTACCCAGGGACAGGAAAGACTTTATTTTGAATCCCTGTCTGTAAATCTGGGGCTTTCCAACAGGCGTATAAATTCCATCGTGCAGGATGACATGGGGTTCATATGGTTCGGCACTACGGCGGGGCTTTACCGCTATGACGGCCATGAAGCAAGAGTTTTCCGGCACGATTCGGATATGCCGTCTCCCCTGTCGTCGTCATTTATCTATGATATTATACTTACAAGTGAGAACAAATTATGGATAGGCACAGCCAGAGGGTTGAATATTTACGACAAGAAACTCGAAACGTTTACGCAGATAGTTCCGGATAAATTCCCGGAATTAGCCCAACTCGGATTTCTCGTGCTGCTGGAAGATTCGCGCGGACTGGTCTGGGCCGGGAGCTCGTCGGGGCTGTATTACATTGCTCCGGATACCGGCGAGGCCAGATACCTCTCTTTCGGCGACTATGCAGCGACTAATTATGAAAACGAGATACGTTCGCTGGCGGAAGATACGGACGGCAATATTTGGATAGGGACCTCTAACGGCTTGTATAAATACGTTTTCGACGAGAAGAAACTGTACCGTAAGGATCTTCGCGTCAAAATGGCCGGGGACCCCCACAACAACCTTATACTCTCACTTCTGATAGATCCGGTTGACAGCGGTATCCTGTGGGTGGGATCTGAAACAGGACTGCATAAATACGATTACAGCGCTGGCCACAGCGTAATGACCTTCCGCAGAGAGACCATCTCTGCAATGCTTAACAACCGCATCCGGAGCCTCGATTTCCTGCCCGACTCCACCATAGTCTTCGGGACCGACCAGGGGCTATATACACTTAACCGCCAAAACGGCCTGGTAAATTGCTACCGGCACAGCATAATCGACTCCAAATCGGTGTCAAACGATGCGGTACGTTCCATATACCGTGAGAATAGCGGGATAGTGTGGTTCGGCACCGACTTCGGGGTGTCTTATGTCAATTCCCGCCGCCACCGTTTTAATGTGACACAGGTGGTGCAGGGAGTGGACGGCGTTGTGAATCAACCCATGATCAACAACCTGATCCGCGACAGTGAAGGAAATATATGGCTGGCGACATACGATGGTGTACTCAAAACACCAGACAACGCGACGCTCGCCCTGAATCCTGAACAGTATCTTCGCGGGCTGACGCACAGCATCGTGAGGACACTGCACATGGACAACTCCGGAATCCTGTGGGCGGGCACCGACAATGGATTGCATTACCTTGAAAAAGGAGCGCACACATTCGTTAAAGTAGAGCTCAGGAACGATCCTCTTGCGACCAGGTTCACCCCTTCGCTTTTGGAGGACTCGAAAGGCAACATATGGGTATGCGCCAGCGATTACGGATTGTGCCGGATAAAGCCGTACAGAACCGCATCGGGGAGATTGTCGAATTACGAATACAGGCTTTATAATCTCGTTCATCCGCTCTATTCCCACCACTCGACCACATGGCAACTTAATATTGACGCCGACGACAACATCTGGGCAATGACATACCAGGGGGAAGTGTTCCGCTACGATGCGGATTCAGACGAACTCGAGGGATTCGGCCCCGGAGGTATCAACGGACTTATCGGGCATGGGGACGGGATTACAAATTTACACCTATCTGCCGAAAGGGCGGTTTACATCAGTACGAACAGGGGCTTGTATAAATACGACAACAGGCTGGACTCTCTTGTCAAAGTCAACCTCGGCAATTATACCGACACGGCTATCGGCACGGTAGAAGAAGACAAGGACGGCAACCTGTGGCTGGCGACCCCGCAAGGTCTTCTGAAATATGGCAAAAAGGACGGCGTGACCGATTTTTTCAGGGTTAAGAACGATTTCAACCTGCGTCACATTATCAGCCGCAGCTGTTTCAGGGATGCCGGCAATAACCTCTATTTCGGCGGGAAGGGGGAATTCCTTTTCTTCGACCCTGCTTCCATAAAACATAATGAACGGCATGACCAGCCGTTATACATCACCCGTTTCCTGGTAAACGACAAGGATATAGAAGCTGGCGGCAGAGACAGGAAACATTCTCTCGAACAGGACATCACGCTGTCGGATGCTGTCAGGCTGGCCCATACCGAAAGGAGCTTCAAAATACATTTCTCACTGCTGGATTACGAATACCCCCAGGGCAATACCTATGTGTATATGCTCGAGGGTTTCGACAAAGGGTGGAACACCAACAGCAATGGCAATAACGTGGCCTCGTATACTAATATCCCGCCGGGAAAATACAGGTTCATGCTGCACGGGTCCTATAATTCGGATGTCGAAAGCGAGAATGCCCGCATACTCGATATCACCATAGACCATCCATGGTGGGCTTCATGGTGGTCGTATTGTATTTACACATTTATCGTGGCGGCGCTCATCTATCTGTTTTATAGAATGACCGCGACCAGAATAAGGCTTAACAATGAGTTGAAATACCATGAAATAGAGCGGAAGCAGGCGGAAGAACTGAACCAGCATAAGTTAAGGTTCTTTACTAATGTATCGCACGAATTTCGTACTCCGCTGACGCTGATGCTGGACCCGATAGACCAGGTCCTGTCCGAGACCGGGGACAAACGGCACAGGGACATACTTTCGATAATGAAAGCCAACGGGGAAAGGCTTCTGCGCCTTGTGAACCAGATAATGGACTTCCGTAAGGTGGAATACCGGATGATGAAACTGGAGCTATATTACGGCGATGTGGTTCCCTTCCTGCACGATATTTTCAAACTGTTTGCCGACAATGCCCGAATGCGGAACATTAAATACACGCTGGAATGCCGCCCCAAGCACATTTACACCATGTTCGACCGCGACAAGATCGAAAAAACGGTGTATAACCTCATATCGAACGCTTTCAAATTCACGCCCGACCGAGGGGAAATATCGCTCTCGCTCGACCTTTCGGAAATCTATGGGAAACAGTATTTCATGCTGTCGGTGAAGGACAACGGCACAGGAATAGACCCCGACGAACAGCCTTTCATATTCGAGAGGTTCTATCAGGGAAGCCGTAAAAGCGTCAACAGTGCGGAAGGAACAGGCATCGGCCTGGTGCTGAGCAAAGAGTTCGTGGATCTGCATAACGGGCGCATCGGGCTTGTCAGTGCACCAGACCATGGTTCCGAATTCACGATATTCATACCGGTTGCCGTCCCGGATAGCCAGGCGGCGGAAATAATGCCGGAAGAACTCAACTGCGATGACATGAAAGAGGATGTTTCCGACAACAGTGCTGTAACCGGCCGGCCGAGAATCCTGATCGTGGAAGATAATGAAGAAATGAACTGTTATATTGCCGCAAACCTCGAACAAAACTACGAGATAATTACGGCCGTGAACGGCGGGGAAGGATGGCAAAAAGTTCTGAAATACAATCCGGACCTTGTGATTTCCGACATAATGATGCCCGGTGAAACGGACGGCATAGAGCTTTGCCGTAAGATAAAGACCGAATTCGACAGCCGCACGCCGGTAATACTGCTTACCGCAAAGACCGATGAGGAGAGCGTTATCGAAGGATTCAAATACGGAGCCGACGATTATATAGTAAAACCTTTCACGACCCGCATGCTGAAAATGCGTGCGGCGAAACTATTGGAGTCAAGGCAACTGCTGCGGGAGCACTATAAACGCATGGCCCTGGAGTCGCCCAAAAATATAATCATCGAATCAGAAGACGACCAGCTCATTGCCGACCTGGTCGCTGTAGTCGAGGAAAATATAGATAATTCGGAACTTAAAGTAGATGTCATCTGCCAGAAACTCGATATTCCGCATTACCAGCTTTACCGCAGATTGAAGTCGCTTACCGGGCAGAATGTCAATGAATTTGTCCGCACGATCCGTATCAAAAGGGCCGCCCAGTTATTTCAGGATACTAACCTGAATATTTCGGAGGTAATGTACAGGTGCGGCTTCAACACAGCACCATACTTTGCCAGGTGTTTCCAGGAACAATACTACATGAAGCCGTCGGAATATATCAACCAATACCGGAAAATAAGGCTATCGGGAAAAATCAAGGGATGAACAAGATATTCGATATTTTATAGAAAATTGCTGGTTTTGTGTCAGTTCGAAATGCGGTGTATTTCAATATAGCACAAGGATAGCATCTTATACTAATTCAACTAATTCGAAACGAACTATACGCTTATATCCTAAAATGCTGTAATACGTTCTTGTGGCTGAACTTGCCCGCCATCAGGCACGCCCTGCTCGGGCCGCAAGTGCCAGCAGACATCCTATCTTACCCTCGAGATTCTTCATCGTGGTTCGGCCATTATTCGCTCAGCTCATACACCCTCACATAATCGATATCCATCCGGTACGGCAGTGCGGCCGGGTCGTCGACGGTTTCCGGCCACCATTCGCGTCCCGACTCCCCGGTGTCCGCGCAGGCGTGGTTGAGGATTATATACCATTCACCCTCGAAAGGCCATTGCGCGCCTGGCAGACTGTCTCGGTCTATAACAAGCGTGGTGCGGCCGTTCACCGTAAACTCCAGCCGGCCCGGCATCTTTTTCACGCCGTATATGTTGAAACCGTAGGGGTCTATGAGCGTGTCGTACTGCACGCGGACGACAAGATTCTTGCGGTCCGCGTTCTCGGGCGACATGTGGACCGTCTGCCATACTTCCCGATCGTCGTCGATGCGTTCCATGATGTCGATCTCGCCGCAGGCAGGCCACGTCGCGGCCGGATTTTGCGGCATGAGCCATATCGCGGGCCACGCCCCTTTGCCTGCCTGCGTGAACCTGGCCCTGACCTCTATCTCTCCGTAGTCGAAACTGAATTTGCCGCGTGATTCCAGACCCCATGTGACAGGGCGGTTCTGTTCATAATCCCAGACCGCCCGAAGCGACAGAAGTCCGTCCTGAACGACGATTCCCCCCGGATCGTCGGACAGGCAGCACGCCCAGTTGGAACGGGCTTTCCTGGAGAGCGACCAGACGGAAGTATCTATCTCCCCGCCTGAAAACTCGTCCGAAAATATCAACCCGCGCTCCTGGGCGCTGCAATAACCCCCTGCGCATATCACATGGAACAGCGCCGCGAACAGGAATACAAATCTTTTCCTTTTCACATTATCCCTCATCAAACACGTGTTTCGCATATGTATAACCGTACAGGTCATACAGTTTTGCCATGCGTTCCAGACGGGCGGTGAACCTTTCGTAGTTTTTCTTTCCGGTTTCGAGCCACTGTATCTCCGACAGGGCGTCTATGCGCGGCATGAGCATATATTCCACCTTCTCGCCGCCGGTCAGGTACTCGGCCCACATATTGGCCTGCACACCCATTATATGATCCTTTTGCCCGTCTGTCAATCCTTCCGGGACAGGCTCGAAGCGATAGACCTTTTCCAGCGGCACGAGGGCTTTCATTGAGAGCGGTTCGCCGGGACCGTCGGACTGGGCATAATCGAAGTATAAATACCTGAACGGCGCCATAATAACGTCATGTTCTAAACGAGCGGCTTCTCGCCCTCCCTCGACGCCGCGCCATGACATTATTACGGCATTCGGGACGACCGTTCCTTCCAGGATCTCGTCCCAGCAGATGATCGTACGTCCTTTTCCGTTCAGATATTTTTCCATCCGCGACATGCAGTAGCTCTGCAGCGCCTGTTCGGCAGTGTGGCGTTCGTCGCCGTTGATATTCTCGGCTTTTATCCTTGCCTGGCATCTCGGACAATTTTCCCACCTTGTTTTCGGACATTCGTCCCCGCCGATATGTATGTATTCGTAGGGAAAAAGCTCTGTTATCTCATCGAAGACGTCTTCCAGGAATTCGAACGTCCGTTCGTTGCCCGGACATAGCACGTCTTCGAACACCCCCCATTTAGTGGCAACCTCATAAGGCCCGCCCGTGCAGCCCAGTTCGGGATAGGCATGCATGGCTGCAAGCATATGCCCCGGAAGGTCGATCTCTGGGATCACATCTATATGCCGGTCTGCGGCATACGCGACCACTTCCCTGATCTCGTCCTGCGTGTAGAATCCGCCGTACGGAGTCCCATCGAACACCTGCGGCTCATCTCTATTGTGTCCCACCAAGGTCTCTTTGCGCACCGACCCGAGTTCGGTCAACAGCGGCCACGATTTTATCTCGATGCGCCACCCCTGGTCGTCCGTAAGGTGCCAGTGGAAAGTGTTGATATTATGGAGCGCCATTATGTCCAGATATCGTTTGATGAACTCCACCGGAAAGTAATGACGCGCCGTGTCGAAATGCATCCCCCTGTACCCGAATCTCGGGTAATCGCATATTTCCACACCGGGCAGCACCACCCTGCCGCCTTTTGAAACGACGGGTATCGCCTTCCTCACAGTCTGCACCCCGTAAAACAATCCGTCTTCGGAAGCGCCGTCGACCACCACCCTCTCTTTCGACACATCGATACGGTATGCCTCTTTGGTTTCAGACCCGTATCCAGTGGTGAGATAAATTACATTACTGCCGCTGACGGCATCGGTGACCTGCAGGTCCATTCCCGTATGCAGCTTTATATATCCGGCGAGAAATTCAGCTGTCTGCCGCAGTTCCCCGCGACCCTTCGGATATGCGATCTTCGTGGATGGTTTCAGGGTAAGCGTTCGGTAAAGTGCGTATTGTTAGGTGATTGAAAAGGATTTAGCTTTGCGGGGATAATCGGTTATATTGTTGTTTTACATAAATTGAATGACCGTTTAGTAACCGTAAAAAGTATTAGTGAAGACCTATATCGCG
>JAVBRO010000033.1:0-14767 GCA_031547885.1 Rikenellaceae bacterium | reverse complement strand
TCACGCATCCGTAACCCCGGTCGTAGAGGTTAATCGCATCCAATTTCTTCGCTACATCGTAATGACGATACGTCCTTAAGCTCGATCCCATAAAAATACCCCCAAAAGTTTTTTGTCTAACTTTTGGGGGTAAGTTCACATCGGGGGTCCGCCTTTGTATTTCCAGAGTACGTTAGTTTGTCGTAACTACTTTGGCGTGTTTTGCATCGTACTTCTGCTCGATCTTTGCACTGCCTTTTTTGATATTTTCGACTCTTTTGCGTTCGATGGCTTCCTCTTTCTTCCGCCTGGTTTCGACGGCGGCGCGGGTGCGTTTTTCGATCTCGGCATTGTAGTCGGCCTGAGCCTGATCCCTGGCCTTGCGGGCCCTGGTCTCTTCGTTCCTTACCAGCTTGTCGATCTCGGCTTCCTTCTTGTCTTCGAGCTTCTGATGTTTCAGATCTTCCTGCGTGGGCTGAGGTTTCTGGCCGGCCGGAGAGGCCATTGCCGCTGTGCTTATGAAAATAAATACGGCGGCTGTAATGATGATTTTTTTCATAATCTTTTAGGTTGATGTGTGGTTGTCATAGCCGGGTTTCCGGGAAAACTGTGAGGCAAATATAGTGAAAGCCGAGAGCAGAGCCAAATTTATTTGAGCTCTGCCGAGGCGCATCCTAATATTTTGCAAAGATAACGTTTTTCGTTCTAATTTATTACGGATCCCTGTCCGGGCCCGGAAACAAAACGTCCGCCGGTGTCTTTTACCGGCGGACGCAAAAAGGGGAGGAGTGAGCGTTTATACAGCCTCGGCGCGGACTTCAGCCTCGATATTGCCGCGCGTCGCCCTCGAATAAGGGCAGATCCCGTGCGCATCCTGCGCAAGTTCTTCCGCGGTCTTCTGGTCGACGCCGGGGACCTTCACGTCTATCGCAGCTCCGAGCTGGAAATTGCCTTCGGCGTCTTTACCCAGCGACACCGTGACCTTCACTTCAGTCTCGCCGACCCTGACCCGTTTCAGGTTGGCGGCATATTTCAGTGCGCCGTTGAAGCAGGCCGCCCAGCCCGCCGCGAAGAGCATTTCGGGATTTGCGAACCCTTCGGAACCGGGAGTGCCGGGAGATCTCATCTCGATATTTATCACATGGTCGTCCGACCATACTTTGCCGCTGCGTCCGCCTACCGAGGTAGCTCCTATCGAGTAGGCCTGTCCGATGATTTTTGCCATAATTTTCTATTTTTTAGGTAATTAATATTATTTGGAATGCCTGTAATGATTGCAAATATACTGCCACAAAGGTAAAGATACGCATAATCGCCGGAACGGACCGTACAATTTTTTCAGAACGGCAGCAACAGTAAGCGGGGGGCGCGCTTATTGTACATCCGCGGATTCGCATTCCGCGCCGGTTTGCCCTGCCTGTGAGGTTGTTTCAGGCCGTGTTATGCCCTTTATTTTTGATTTTAAAGGTTAAGTGCTATATTTGCTTCGGAAAATATTTAGTTGAGCCTCTGGTCGACGTCGCAAAAAACTGGCGTTTTAGCACGATGATGGTTGTCAGAAGCAATACCACCCTATATATAGATATAGCGTGGGATTGTCCTGTTCATCATCGGGTGCCGCCAGTACCTTTGCGATAACAGTGTACGTATCCTGCGCTTTTTCGCGCCCATATCCGAAACACTGATGCCCGTACAGAAGCCTGTGAGGGCGGTTTTTGATACAATTACAACTTTTTTGGAACATAACACGTTATTATTATGCCATAGCAGCAGCCGATTCAACCGACCAATCAACTAATCACACATAAAAAATAAGCATGGTAGATCATAACAATGACGCGCAGGTCATGCGCACCAACCATGACCGTATCGACAGAGAGGTTCTAAACGCACTTAAGTCAGGCGACGAGGTCGCATATACCAGAATTTTCATAAAATATTACGACAGGATCAAACGCTTTGCGCTTACGCTGTCGAAATCGGAGATCGCGGCCGAGGAGATCGCCCAGGAAGTATTCGCGAAGATGTGGGAGAAACACGACAGGATCGACCCGTCGAAGAATTTCAATGCCTACATATACCTGATGACGCGCAATATGGTGATCGATTTCATCCGCTCGGAGATCACCCGCGATTCCTATACAACCGACTATACGGCTTCTCTGGACGATATCGAGCACTTCAATTCCGAGGATATAGCTGTGGCCGAAGAGGTCAAGCTTATTATAATGCTGGCCATATCTTCGATGCCCGAGCAAAGAAGGCGGATCTACGAGATGAGGCACGAGGAGGGATTGTCGAACGAGGAGATAGCGGACCGGCTGTGCATCCGCAAGGAGACCGTAGCCAAGCAGTTGTCATACGGAAAGGCCGACATACGCAATGCCCTGGGTACGCTCGTGAGTTTTCTTATGGTATAACAGAGGTTTTGCTTCAGTACACCGGCGGCGGACATTTTTGTCCGCCGTTTTTTATTGCATCCCATACTGTTGTTAAAAAAATACTATTTGCAACTATCGAGTAATCAATGATTTTAACGTGAAAATTTAAAAATATTCCATTCGTGACAGGAATAATCCGATTTGGCAAACGCATTATACATGTGAGTTCGAACAATCGCAAAGGTATTGGCGGCATACCCGGTAACAAGTAAATGAAGAAATGGATAACAAAATCAAGAAGTACGCCCGGAGAATAATCGAGGATTACACCAGGGGTGAATTTGATCCGGACACTGTCGGCGCTGTAAAACAGTGGCTGGGCCATGGAAATAACTTCCATGAGAAAGAAAAGGCTCTTCTTGAGTATTGGGAGACGCTCGGATACAACGAAACCCACCGGACTTACGAAGCATTGATAGAGATGCGCGCCAGGCTCGGTATGCCGGAATACCTGCCGGGATCGCGGCACAAAGGGGGTAAAAATGCTGTGGATAACTGGTACCGCGATATGGGTGACCCCGCGGTGAACCCGGGCGCAAAATATTACGACCGGCCGGCCGGCAATACCCGGGAACTCGGCAGGGACGTATCAGGCGGCAGCCGCCTGCGCAGGATAGCCGTGCGTGCGGCGGCGGTCATGATTCCCGCGATAATTGCCGTGGGGGCATTACTGTGGAACTATACGGAGCGGAGCGGCGGACGGACCGAAATTCCGATGGTTTATACCACCGCCCAGGGAGAGGCCATGCGTGTTTTCCTTTCCGACGGTACCGAAGTGATGCTCAACGGCGGCAGCCGGTTGGAATACATCCGCAACCGCCAGGCGTCGCTTTCCGGGGAAGGCTACTTCAAAGTCAGGAGCGATAAGTCGAACCCGTTCATTGTCAACACCGAAAAAATGTCCGTGAGGGTGACCGGAACGGAATTCAATATAGAGGCCTATCCCGACAGGATGCAAACCAGCCTCGAACTTTATGAAGGGACCGTCGAAGCTGCGATCGGCGACAGGCTATACGTGATAAAGCCGGGAGTCGGCATAGTATACGACCACCTTACGGACAAAGTAACCACGGGCAATACCGGACAGCCGGATAAACCGGCGTGGGTGGCCGACCGCCTGACGTTGAGGGAAAGCACTCTTCCCGAGATCTTCGCCATGCTCGAATGGTACTACAACACGACTATCGAAGTGCCTGAAAACATAGATACCCGCTCGCTGTATGTATTCGAACTGGGCGGAGACGAGGATCTCGACAAGGCTGTGCGTATGCTTAAAAATGTGAGCGGTTCGTTCGGCTACGAAAAATCAAATGGCAGAATAATCATTAAAGCTGTGAAATAAATGGATGTGAAAAACTATATCCGAAGAGTGGGCAGGGGCCTGGCCCTTAGAACTATCCTGTTGACGGCTGCTGTGGCTGTATGCCATATGGCGTCGGCACAGCAGGCAAAGGTCAGGTTCCCGGACTCTTCGATCTCGATATACGACGGGTTCAGGGAGATATCGCAGCAGGCAGGGATGCGCTTCGTGGTCAACCTTTCGAAGTACGACTACAACCGCACGGTCACCGTTCCGCGCGATGCTACTGTTGCCGAGGCTATGAATGCCCTGCTTGCCGGTTCCGGAAAATCCTGGCAGATAGACGGAAGCCACATTATGATACTGGATAACGATGAAAAACCCGGCGGCAAAACGCAGCCGGCGGCACAATCCCCGAATGGTTACAGACCGGCCGGGAATGTGAATGCCGATTTCGACCGCAGCCTTCAGGATTACCGTGCGCTGGGTGAAGCGGCTGCCAATAAGCCTCAGAAAATGGAGTTGAGGGAAATTGTCGTGGAGCAAACGGTGGACGGGATGCAGGACGGGATATTCACATATCCTTCGGTAAACAGGAGCATTACCCTGACCGGAGCCGACGCCCGCAGCCAGAGTACGCTTCGTAAACTGCCGAGGTTCGCCCTGAAGACCAACCTGCTTTATGCCGCAGCGGCTTTCACTCCCAACCTCGGGGTGGAGTTCGGCCTCGGCGACAGAAGTTCGATCGACGTGATGCTCGCCTACAACCCGTGGAACCTGAACGGCACCTACGACGACAACAAGAAACTTGTGCACCGCCTGGCCAAAGCCGAATACCGCTGGTGGCTGTGCGAACGGTTCAACGGCCATTTCTTCGGTGCTCACGCACTGTTTGTGAACTACAACATCAGCCAGCACAACATTCCGATCGTCGGTTTTAAAAAGGATTACCGCTATCAGGGTTATGCTGTCGGCGCGGGTGTCAGCTACGGCTACCACCTGATGCTGGCCAGTCATTGGGGTCTGGAGTTCAACGCCGGGGTCGGTCTGGCTTACATGAATTATGAGAAAAAGGATTGCATTAAATGTGGCAGCCTCGTCGGGAACTACGACAAGGTCTACTTCGGCCCGACCAGCCTCGGCGTAAAACTCGTGTTCATTATAAAATAAGAGAGACAGTAATGAAAAAGATAATATCGGGCATAATCGCAATAATGGCCTGCGCCGTGGTTTACGCCCAGGCGGACAGGATATCCGTGACCGGCATAGAACTGGAACGCAGGGACGGCCGGGTAACGGCATCCTTCGATGTCAATGTCGGGAAAAAAGCGACCAAAAGCCGCTACAACCTCGTCGTGAAACCCATGCTTTACAAGGGACAGGACGTGATGGAACTCCCGAATATCATAGTGCAGGGCAGGCATGCGGCGATCGCCGACAAAAGGCACCTGATGGTGGCCGGAATGAGCGCCTACGGCGACGATGCGATCTTCACGCGCAACGGACAGACGCTTTCCTATACTGCGGAATTTTCCGAACAGGATTGGATGCCCGGATCTGACCTGGTTTTCGACGCCGCGAGCGTGGGATGCTGCTCGGCACAGAGGGCCGACATAGGGCTGATAGCCGAAAACGTACTCTGGAGCGAACCCGTTACCGAATACTATACCGTTTTAGAGCAGGTTCCCGTCGAAAAGGGAGTGACCACTGGCGACAGGCTGGCTATGCAGCACCCGTTCATCGTAACCATAACCGAAATGGCGGAACCCGGATCGAGGGACTATGCGATGCCGCTCAACCTGCCGGGACAGTCCGAGTCCGAGGTATTCATCGACCGCAACCGCGACGGATCGCTCAGCATCTACTTCCGCCAGGGCGAAAGGGTGATCGACCGCTATTTCTCGACCAACAACAAATCGCTTGTGGACATCGTGTCGTCCGTGAGGGAGATCGACCGCTCGTCGGACAGCAAGATCGTCGGCATAATGATCGCGGGGTTCGCCTCTCCCGAAGGCACGCTCGAATTCAACGACCGTCTCGCGTGGGACCGTGCCGTAGCCCTGAAGAATTTTATCGCGGACAACACCGGCGTCGACGCATCGCTGATGAACCTTTATAACGGTGCTGTTGACTGGGCGGGACTCCGCAAGCTGGTGGCCGAATCGGATATGCGCGACAAGGAGACGGTACTTTATATCATAGACAACGTGCCGGTGTGGGATGCACGCCGCGAGACGGGCCGGCGCGTGCAGCTGATGCGGCTCAACGGCGGCGAGACCTACAATTACATGCTTAAGAACTTCTTCCCGCAGCTGCGCCAGGCCGCATATATAAAGGTTTACTACGAAAACAACTAAACAATATAACACCAAAATCAATTTTTAACAACTAACGTTTAATTAAAACCAATTAGCAATGAAGATCAACAGGATTTTTACCGCAGCCATGGCTGCAATGTTCATGCTCTCCGCATGTACGAACGAAAACGAAAAAGGTTCGAAAACCGGCAGCGGCGACGAAACCTATGCGGGCGTCAGCATCACCATTCCCTCGACCCGTGCCTACGGCGACATCAATGCCTCAAATGAAGAGTGCGTTATCACCTCGGTCGGCGTCTATATCGTAGACCAGACCACCAACGCCATCCATTCGGCAGTACTCGGCGCGGGCGACTTCACACAGTCCGGCACGGACGGTAAAGTAACCGCCACCACCGCCGTTAAGACCGTTACCGGTACGAAGAACATTTACGTTATCACCAACCCCACTGCGAATCTCATCTCGACGATCGACGCCCAGAGGAATCTTGCTTTCAAAAACATCCTCTCCCTCGATGAAACGAGTTATTACACGGGTACCAACACTGCCCTCACGAACATGGTGATGACCGGTTACAAAATCGGCCACGACATGACCACGGTCGTTAAGGAAGCCAACGCTTTCGACGCAGGCAAAGTGCTTCCGATAACCGTTCAAAGGAACACTTCCAGGGTAGTGCTGAAAGAAAAGACCGGTGGTATAACGGTTGACGGCGGTACCGCTTCGGACATCCAGTTCGCAATGATCGCAAAGAACCAGAAGTCGTACATTTCGGAGATTATGACAGTCAGCCCCAGCGGTACCCCGTACTTCGATGTTCCAAACAGCGCTACCACCAACTCGGCGGATCCTTACTTCAACAATTTCTCGACCATAACTCCCCTTGCCGCCGATTACCTGCCGATAGTTGCAGCCGCAACCCCGGTTCCCGACGCTAAAGGATTCTATGTTCTGGAAAACAAGACCAACAACAAAAGGGTTGGTAACACCACTGCCGTACGCATCAAGCTGAAATACACTCCCACCACAGCCAAAGGTTCCAAGATCATCTCCAGCTGGGCAGCGGGCGTAGCGACCGAAGGCAGCCTTCTTGCCGACGGAACGTTCTATATCTACACCGGCGGCGACAACTCATACTGGACGAAAGCCGCTCACGACGCAGCGATCGCTGCCGGACCCGACCAGATCCCCGCTACCGATTTCTCGGCAGAATATACGAACGGTATCGGCTACTACAAAATATACATAGCCGCCACTGAAGACGGTGAGAAATGCGTTCTGCGCAACAACTACTATGAGTTGACTCTCGCCCGCATCAAGGGCCCGGGCCAGCCGGTTCCTCCCGAAGAACCGAAAGATCCGGTAGAAGACGACACATGGTTGGGCATCGAACTCAACATGCTGCCCTGGACCTGGTCTCCCACCGAATGGACTGTACAGTAACCCGAACTTAGGGCACAGGCCCGGTCTGAATTAACACAGCCCCGGGGAAGGGGATACGTTCCCCGGGGCACAAAACAAAGCAACACAACCAACAAAACTTCCGGATAACGATGAGATGTAAGATGAATAAATACGTACTGTGGTTTGCTCTCCTCGCAGGGGTGGTGCAGGCCGGATGCTACAAGGAGGATGAGTCCGACTGCGTCGACTCGCTCGAGATAGCGTTCCGGTTCATGAAAAACGGTGCCGATCTGTTCGAGCCGGAAGTGAAATCCGTTTCGCTTTTCGTCTTCGACGAGAACGAACTCTTTGTAGGCCGCTGGGACGAATTCGACAGCAGTGTGCTGGTCGACGGCTACACGATGAAAATAGACATTCCCGCCGGACAGTACAACTGCGTGGCCTGGGGAGGGCTTCACGGAAGCGATTTCGCCGTGAAAAACAGCAGCGGACAGGCCGCGGCGCTTGTCGAAGGGGAGACCACCCTCGACCAGCTTATGATGCACATCCGGAGCGAACAGAAGACCTACCTGTCGAAGCAGAGCAACGTCGTCGATTACAAACCGTGCGACCTGTTCTACGGCAGCAAGATGCAGGTAGACCTTCCGAAAGGCCTGGGCAAGGCCGTTAAGGTGACCATCGACCTCAAAAGATACTCGACGCAGATAAGGCTCATAATGAAGGGGCTTCCCCTGCCGACAAGGGCCAATCCGTATACTCATCTGCTTTTCCACATGGAAGTCCCCAACGGGCAGTACGATTTCCGCGACAGGTTCGAAACCCCTTGCAGCACCTACACGTATATAGCCCAGTTTGCGAACGCGGCCGTCGACGGCACCCTGACGATGGACATATACACTCTTAAACTCGGTTTCGGGCGGGGACATAACTTCACGATATACAACACCGAGGACGACGTGGTTTACATGACCGCCGATCTTCTTGAGGAATACATCCGCGAGGACTCCCGCTACAACACGCAGGAAAAGGTCGATGCCGAGGATTACTTCGAGATAGTGATGGATATAAAGACGAATCTGGGAATAGAGGTCTGGGTCAACGGCTGGAAGGTCGAAAAATCCGATAACGAAATACAGTAAGAGCGATGACATACCGGAAAACCATATATGTACGGATACTGGCGGCGCTGATGGGCGCGGCCGCGATGTCCGGCTGCCTTAAAGACGAGAATCTGTCGGCCGGCGGCACGAACGATGCCGGCGAGGCCATGGTGAAACTGTCGCTCAACATGCCGGGCGGCATGGCTACCCGCGGAATGACCGCGGTGCAGGAGAGCACCGTCAAATCGGTCAACGTGCTGGTATTCGACAAGGATGACAAACTGAGCTACATGCGCGTCGGTGACATTTCGGTCTCGGGCAGCACCGTTTCGTTCGAAGCGCTATACAAAGTAAGTAAGAACGCTTCCGATAAATACCGCCTGGTGGTGTTTGTGAATTCGCAGTGGAAACTCAACTCGCTTTTCGGCGGGCAGAATATAAACAGCCACGTCGGTAAAAGCTATGCAGTGGTGATGGCGATGCTGGAGGAGACCGCATGCGTTACATATTCCCAGTGGCTCGAAGAGGGGCTTCCGATGTGGGGCGAATTCGAACAGCCGGTGCAGATCACCCCCGGAATGACGCTTCCGGCGATGCCCGTCTTGCGCTCGATAGCCAGGATCGACGTCGGTGTGAACCCTTCGCCGTCGTACAATGCCGACGGTAGCGCGGTGTGGGCCGAACTGCCGAACTTCTCGCTCGAAGAGGTGATCGTCTACAAGGCCGGCACAAAATATATGATCGCGCCCAAGTTCGCCGATTTCGACTTTACGGCTAAGGTGGTCACCGGTATCAACCTGCCCGCCTCGCAGACGCTGCGTTCGTCCAACCCCAAATACCTCGTCGAGACGGCCAACCGCGCGGGCGGCCTGGCAACCGGACGAGGCATCCATATCTCGTCGCAGATATACGTTCCCGAGACCGATGTGAACATCGGGATCAACGGGGCCTATGTCGACGCCAACCACCTCAACCGCACGGCTATAGTGGTCGGCGGAAAATACAACGGCTCGTCGCAGATATCCTATTACCGCATCGACTTCGTGCGCTCGGACGACCGCACCAAACTGCACGACCTTAAGCGCAACTACTGCTACCAGGCCGTCATAAAAGAGGTCATCGGCAGCGGTTTCGACGATCCGGACGACGCATACAAATCCTATGTGTCGCAGATCGAGGCGACTATCAACGAATGGAACAAAGGTACCGTCGGCGTGGTGATCGACGGCGAAAACAAACTCACGCTGTCGCGCGACATGATTTTCTGCGGCAACGAGGGCTCCGCGACAGGTCCGTTCACAAGCGTCGTGAAAACCACCAACACCGCCGACGGACTCACTATCACAGGTCCGTTCGTGGCCGGAACGACTTCCACTGCTGCGGCGTGGGTTACTTCGCCCTCGGTTTCGGCTGTGGCCGATGCCATAGACGCGGATCTCGGCAGCGTGAAAACGGCGACCATATCGATCGGCCAGATAGCGGCCTGGGCCGGAGCGGCCGACCGCGAGGCCTATTTCCTTGTGAAATCGGGCAATATGGAGTACGAATACCGCATAGTCCAGAGCAAGGACAAATGGATTACGCTCACTCCGTTCCCCGACGGCAACTGCTACCCGATGGACGGCGGGCTGCACTCGATGCAGGCGGCGTCGCGCATCCTGTGGGATGTCGACATTAAGGCCGACAGCGGCAACTGGAACGACGCGATAACCGACCTGCACACCCGTTCGGGCGGCCGCAACACGGCTGGGCAGGGCGTTTATTTCAGTACGATAAACGACATCGACAAGGGCCTGAAAAGCGAATCGCATGTAAAATTCACCTACACCGATCGTGCGGGCGTTTGTCCCGACGAGATACTCTCCGTTCCGGTTGTGACGGGCTTCACGGTAGCGGCCGCAAATGTGGCAAACTGCTTTATCCTCAATCCGTTGGCGACCACTACTACGGGTATCTACATCCCGGTAACCCGTGCTAACCAAGCCATTGCAGGAAGCATAGGCGAAGCGTCGGAACTGGCTTCGGAATTCGTTTGGACGGATAATCCGGCGGGGGCTTATCAAAGCGAAACCAAACGCCAGGACAACGCTTCTGTGCAGTATTATGTGCGCAGCGGAAAGGGTTCGACCGGCTACCTGTTCGTGCAGCAGGGCAAAGGCGAGCGCAATTCCGACGGCAATACAGTGGTGGCTATAAAGACCAAGGCTGATGATATAATCCGCTGGAGCTGGCATATATGGACGACAAATTATGTGCCGTCGGGAACCATAATGAACAGAAATCTCGGGGCTACGGCCTACAACCCGCTTGTAAATAGTGTGTTTAATCAGGCGCAGTTTGAAAAGACCCTCGGTTTGAGCTATCAATGGGGACGAAAGGACCCGTCGCAGTATCGCCTGGGGCAAGATAGTTTCGGCCTTTCGGCATCGCCGTCGTATTACAGAGCTAATGGAGCTCTCAGAGGCATGCAAGGTGTCAAGATGACGGCGTTGGCCGATCTGATCGCCCGGCCTATAGATCGGGCCAATACGGAAACACAAACTACATATACCGGTAGTATAGGTAGGTATTCATGGAAAACCGCTGCGAACGCCAAAACAATATACGACCCCTGCCCCAAAGGTTGGCGTGTAGCTACCGCAGGATCGATATCGGCAAGCTGGGGTGCGCACACTAACAGGGGACGAAATCACTCCGGAGGGATAGGAGCGGGATATTTCCCCGAGACAGTATGGCATAATACTGCGCTTGAATTGCAAATTTATATATGGTATGCTGAATTCGACGGGGTGGGATTGGACGGAATCCAGAATGCATATCATTCGGGAATAAGTTCGGCCACTACTGCCGCCAACCTTGCAGCAGCCACTTATGGAGGAGGCGCCAGTACGATTCACGGCGCCGCTGTCCGCTGCATTGCGGAATAAGGCTGTTTTGAGAGAATGAAAATTAAACGTGTTATGAAAAACATATTCAAAATATTTAGCGTCGCGCTGTTGGGTGCGGCCCTGTCGGGCTGCCTCAAGGACCAGATCGACGGCCCGTCCAAAGGCGGCGATACAAAAGCGAACGAGGAGATCTCGATCCTGCTGAGCGTGCCGGGCGCCGACGCACCCTCATCCCGTTCGATGGACGGGGCGGCCGAGAACGCGGTGACCGACATCGACGTACTTGTTTTCAAGGTCAGCGGGACGACCGAAACTTTCGCGTACTACCAAAAGGGCACCTACGTTACCAACGTCCTTCCCGGTTCCGCGGGCGATCCCTACAAGACAAAGTTCAAGGTCAACCTGATGGTCGAAGCCGACCGCAAGATCGTGGTCGTGGCCAACGCACGCGCCGTTATCGACAACCTGTTCGACGGCAATGCGGGCAACGGCGAGATCACCGCCGGGATGGGCAAAACCGCCGTCCTGGAACAGCTCACGCTGGCCGCCGCGGCCAAATGGAACGCCGCGGCTGCGGGATACACCCCGATCCCCATGTACGGCGAACTTACGGGTGCGGT
Source organism: Rikenellaceae bacterium (assembly GCA_031547885.1). GTDB lineage: Bacteria > Bacteroidota > Bacteroidia > Bacteroidales > Rikenellaceae > UBA940. The sequence goes on along the minus strand of JAVBRO010000033.1, from coordinate 2,716 downwards.
CAATATCAAGCCGGGCGATAATTTCAATATGGCCCTGACCCGCATGCTCGCCCGCGTCGACGTGCACAACGCCACCGGCAGCAATTTCAAGGTGAACAAAGTCCACCTCGCCAAACCTATGGCGCAGGGTTACATCGCTCCGGTGTGGGACGCCGACGGCAAAACTTTCCAGGGCGCGGCCACTGCGCCCAACATCAAAGGCGCCTGGACCAACACAACAGGGTCGCTGATCTACGACATGAGTGCCGTCACGACTGGCGCGACCGGCATGCAGCAGTCATACGGGGGCGAGATATACACTTTCGAGACGCGCGCGGCATCGGGCGACGGCGACAGCGACGCCGCCCGCCTGGGCGCCACCTGCCTTGTCCTCGAAGGGGTTTACGATGGTGCGGCATATTTCTACCGCGTCGATTTCACCTACGACGGCACCAACGGAACGACCAAAGGCGCTTACATGCCCCTTCTGCGCAACTACAAATACGAGGTGATCGTCGATGCGGCCGAAGGAATAGGCTACGCTTCATATAATGAGGCTCTGAACAGCTACACCGTGCCCTCGAACCTGCGCACGCGCATCATCCACTACGACGAGAGCGTCATCACCAACGTGGTTTCCGACGGTCAGTATATGCTGGGCGTCGAGATGACTGAGATGAAGATCGACTGGACAGGCATGCCCGTCACCAACTTCATCGTCACCGACTACGACTACACATATTCTGCCGACACGGCCATAGACCCTGTGCAGCACGAGAACGGCTGGCGCATTACGGGCTATTCGAAAGACGGACTGACGGTCTCCCAGACCACCAAGCCCGACTGGTTCTTCGCCGCGGCGCAGAAAGAGACGCTGAACGCGACGAAGTGCAACCTGAAGGTGTGCGCCAGCATGTACGTAGACATTTCTAATGTCAACGGCGACATCAACTATTCGACCCCTGCGGAGCGTACGCCGTGGTACATCCACATCCAGGCCGGAAGGCTCCGGCAGGTGATCAAGGTCACCCAATCCAGGCATACCCAGCTCATCAACATGCCGCGCCAGTACCCCAACAGCTACATGGTTCAGCCGGGCGGCACGCTGCTTATCCCCACGCTGAAACCGTGGCTGATGTGGCACGCCCCTATGTCGGCAGGCGGTGTCGGCGAGGCCCTGCACCCTTGCGACGCGGTGACCTGCGAACTGGTGTGGCAGGACACCCAGAACCTTATCTCCGAACTCGCGCTTGCGGGCGGCGATCAGGGCGCACACTCCCAGCTCTACGTCCGCGCAACCCCGGGCAAATCGGGTAACGCCGTGGTGGCCGTAAAAGTGGGCGGCGTGATCGTATGGAGCTGGCATATCTGGGTTTCGACCTACGTTCCCGGCGACGGAGTGGGCACAAAGAAGCTCATGGACCGCAACCTCGGAGCGCTTAATAACAAATGGACAAATTTTACCACTCCGGTAACTCCTGCCAAATTGACGGACAATGTCGTAGGCATGCATTACCAATGGGGACGCAAAGACCCATTCCCCACAAAATCGACTTATGAAAATTCTATAACAACCGTTTCAAGCGACCTCTCGTTGAAACGTGCAATAGCCAATCCTCTGACTTTTATGGAAGGATGGATTGATGTAGTTAATCTAAATTCGTGGAATACAGGCACAACCGCTGCGCCAAAAACCGTATTCGACCCGTGTCCGTCCGGTTGGCGTGTGCCTGATACAGGCACATTCGGGATATCTACTACCGCCCAGAATTTGGCTGGGGCAGCTTGGGGAAACTGGGGTGCATTTCTTAACGGTGGAAGAATTTTCGATACAGGATTTTTTCCTACATCGGGTGCGCGAGGAGTGACGCCTCCGGCGACCGATGCGCAAATCGTGTCCGGTTCGGCTAATGATTACGGATCAGGTAGATGGTATATGAACGATTATAAAAATATGACTACTATATTTCAGTTCCAGATAATAGAGCTCAACGCCGCGACCTCCAGCGGAGCATCTGCTGTCCGGTGCGTGAAGGACGAAAAGACCAATTCGATGAAGGACATCACGGCCGATCCGGTGCCGGCGGGATATACGTTCTATGTGGGTGCGTTCTGGAAAGCCGACCAGATAGGCGAACGCCTTATCAAGATGGGCGCTCCGGCAGGGGACTGGACTGCCACCGTCATCGAAGGCGCCGACTGGGTGAAACTCGACCAGCGCGATTCCGAAGACCCGAATATCAATACAAACAGCGCCGCCGACATGATAACCTACGACCGTACTTATCAGGTGAGCGGTACCACAGCCACGACCGTGACGGGCACCATCGAAGCCGGCGAAGAGATCTACTTCCGCATCGGCCTGAAAAGCACCCTCGCAAGCGCGACCACAGCCCCGCGTTACGGCGTCGTGTTGTTGACCTACGAGAACAACACCAAATACCACAAGATCTACCTCCGCCAGGGCGAAGAGGCCGACTACCTGATGCGGCCGCAGGACAGCAACGGAGCCGGTACGATCACCACCCAATGGGGCGGTACGGCGGCAAATCCCCGTCCCGTTGCAAGAAAATTTTCGCCCTATAATCTGAGTAATCCGTAAGCGTTCGGTAAAGTGCGTATTGTTAGGTGATTGAAAAGGATTTAGCTTTGCGGGGATAATCGGTTATATTGTTGTTTTACATAAATTGAATGACCGTTTAGTAACCGTAAAGTCTTAAAATATGGGGAGAAAATT
>JAVBRO010000016.1:0-74394 GCA_031547885.1 Rikenellaceae bacterium | reverse complement strand
TCACGCATCCGTAACCCCGGTCGTAGAGGTTAATCGCATCCAATTTCTTCGCTACATCGTAATGACGATACGTCCTTAAGCTCGATCCCATAAAAATACCCCCAAAAGTTTTTTGTCTAACTTTTGGGGGTAAGTTCACATTGCAAGGTCCCGTTTTCGTTATGGCGGAGATTTTAATATCTTTGCGGGACAACCATCAACTCCGATATTATGAAACCTCGTTTGCTCATCCTTGCCGCGGCTCTGCTTGCCACCGCCTGTGCGCCGAAAGATCCCAATGCCTGGACCCTGAAAGGCGAAGTGAAAGGCTTCGACCAAAAGGCTATGCTGTTCGTCACCGACAATCTCAATCTTAACCCCGACAATTATACCGACTTGATACCGTTCGTCGACGGCAAAATGGAGTACCGGGGAGCCGTCGACCATCCCATGTTCGGGAATATTATGTATATAACGCCTGCCTGGGATACCATCTGGACCCTCGCGGCTTTTACAGTCGAGCCGGGAGCCCGGCTGAAACTGAAGGGCGACATATCGTGGCCCGGAAATGCGAAGGGATATGTTACCGGCAACCGGACGAACGATCGGCTGACGGCATTTCTGAAAAATGCCAATGAGGCGATCGAGACAAGGCTCACACCTGAAAACATAGATAAATGGAACGAAATGTCGTGGGCCTATATCCGTGAAAACACGGACAATATGGGCGGCGTATTTATGTTGGACAGAGTATTTGCCAATAGCGGAGATGGGGTTATACCCGGAGGCGCCGAAGAGACGTTGGCGGCGTTCTCCCCGGAGATACGGCAACTTCCGGTGATGATAGAGCTTGGTAAGACGATAGAGGCGATAAAGGAGAAAGAGAGGCAGTTCGGCGAGTCATACCGTGAGATAGTTAGCGCCGCGCCCGACGGAGATGTAGTGATCCTGTCCGACGTGATCGCTGCCAACCGATACACCCTCGTCGATTTCTGGGCTTCGTGGTGCAAGCCGTGTATGGCAGAAATGCCGCACCTGCGCGAAGCTTACGCCGCGTATCATGATAAAGGTTTCGAAATTTTTGCAGTGTCGCTCGACGACAATGCAGATGCCTGGAAAAAGGCGATTGCCGATCAGAAGATGACCTGGCTGCAGGTTAGTTCACTGCATGGGTGGCAGGAACCGGCGGCCCAGGTGTATGAAGTAAGCTCCATTCCGGCCAGCTTCCTGATCGACTTCGAAGGCAATATCGTGGCCCGCAACCTGCGCGGCAAAGAGCTTTCCGACCGCCTTGCGGAACTTTTACCGTAAAAAACATTATATTTGTAAGGTAATATTAAACCTTACTGCTATGAAAAAGCTGATTCTTATGATCGCGGCGGTTGCCGTTTCGGCGGCGTGCAATGCGCAGACCGGTGAAAAATACAAGGACTTCTCCCTGCCCTCGCAGGACGGAAAGGAGATCGCGCTTTCCGACGTTGTGAAGGAGAATAAGTACACGCTTCTCGATTTTTGGGCGTCGTGGTGCGGCCCCTGCATGCACGAGGTGCCCTATCTGAAAGCCGCTTATGACGACTATAAAGACAAGGGTTTCGAGATTTTCGCAGTGTCGTACGACGACGATGCAGTAGCATGGAAGAGCGCTGTAAAGAGGAACGGGATGGGTTGGATACAGGTGAGTTCGCTGAAAGGGTGGGATTGCCCCACTCAGGCGATGTACGGTGTGCGTTCGATCCCACGCAACCTTCTGATCGACAGCGAGGGCACGATAGTCGCCGAGAACCTGCGCGGCGAAGCGCTGGCTGCGAAGCTCAAGGAACTTTTAAAGTAAGGTGTTCTCATAAAAAGAGAAACGGCTCCCGAAAAGGAGCCGTTTCTCTTTTGTCATCCCGAGCGAGTGCGATGTAATGACTGAACACGGTATAAAAAGGTGCTATCGCACGACGAGGGAACTACCGCTTAATTTACAAGGAAGATCCCTCGTCGTCAGATAGTAACATTCAATTCCTTGCATCCTCACTTGATCTGACTCACTCGGGAAGACATCTTTCGTTTTCCGCTACTTCCCGCCGAACGAAAAACTGATGGGAATGTAGACTGGTGAAGTGACTTTCTGCCCGAGCACCATGAACGACGGGCGGATATTGAGCGTCACTTTCGAGGCGTCGCTACCGATGCCCACCATATTTTTCACCACGTTCGCAACAGCGGTGTGGGTGTCGCCTTTCAGCAGCGTGGCTATGTCGAATGACATCGCGAGCGGAAGTGTTCCGGTACCGCCTGCAGGTACGGACAACTGTTGCTGGAGCGCTCCTGAAGTGAAATCGATGCCGTCGATGGCAAGTACGTAATCAAGTCCGTTGAGCATGGCTTCGGTCTGGTTGGGATTGGTGACTCCGAGGTTTACGGTCATGCCTACGGGCACGGACGACAGGTTGCCGGTCAGCAGATTGACTATCTTTGGCGCGTCTAGCAGCGAGATGCCTTTCGAGACGTTGATGCCGGCGACCGAGAAGTTGTTCAGCGACTGGTAATCGTATTTGCAGTTTACCATGTTGTAGGCTCCCTGCGCCTGTTTGGCCACGTCGCACGATGCCATTGCGATCATGATCGCAATGGCAAGTGAAAAGTGAAAAGTGAAGAGTGAAAAGTGTTTTCTCATAATCTTTTTAATAGTAAGTCGGTTGTGTTCTTGACAGACAAAGATATAAAAAACGCCCGATATCGAATCGGGCGTAAAAAACTTACTCTTCGGGAGGAACGAATTCTCCCCAATGCCAGCCGGATACATATAGGTCCCATCCGGGCAGATTTTCGTATTTCGCGAATTTCTGCTTGTCGGTCGGAGCTATATCGACAGGAATGTATTGTTTCGGGTCGAGTTCGCGGACCCCTACGATTTGCTTATATTCGTCGATAACGGTCTTGTCGATCATTATCGGCCCGGAACCGGCCCAATGCCTGTCCTGCATATTCTTTTTGATGCCGGATATCCAATACAAGTCCCGTGTCTCTATATCTCGGGCATATCCATGGCCGTTGCCTCTGAATGCTTTTCCGTTAAAGTAAATGGTTTTGCCCGATTTGGAGAATTCAACCATCCCGATCCACGCCGGTCCGTTCTCATGTCCGCTATATCCCGACTTGAGTTCTATATATTTTATTTGAGGTTTCATAAATATTTTGCGTTGGTTTGATAATATATAATATCCACATATTCCGCCTGTTTTGGCGGAGATAATACAGCTTTTGCGGATATGTTTATTTCATTGCCATGCAAAATATCTTAAGAAGATGTATGCAATATTAATGATAAACTCCGGATAAAACAAAAACCAGACAGATCGCAAAAATATCTGCCTGGTTTTAATGGATACGATATTATTACTCCGCGACTATCAGATAGTAGTTCTTCTTGCCTTTCTGTACGAGCAGGTATTTTCCGGCGATAAGGTCGGCCGACGAAATGGCGCGGGCGGCATCCTCGACCTTCTCCTTGTTGAGCGACACGCCGCCGCCCTGGATCAGTTTGCGGAGTTCGCCCTTCGACGGGAAGACCGGAGCCTTTTCAACCATAAAGTCGACGAAATTGGCACCGTCTATGTCCGAAGCGGCGACCTTGAAAGTCGGTACTCCTTCGAAAACCGCCAGCAGGGTCTCCTCGTCGAGCCCGCGCAGCGCTTCGGCGGTCGAACCCCCGAAAAGTATCTGCGACGCCTCGACGGCCTTTTCCCACTCCCCGCGCGAATGGACCATGCAGGTTACCTCTTCGGCAAGGCGTTTCTGGAGCGGGCGCAGGTGCGGTGCGGCGTCCTGTTCGGCTATCAGGGCGTCGATCTCTTCGCGGCCGAGCATTGTGAATATGCGGATGTAGCTCTTTGCATCCTCGTCGCTGGTGTTGAGCCAGAACTGGTAGAATTTGTAGGGCGACGTGTAGCGCGCGTCGAGCCAGATGTTGCCGCTCTCGGTCTTGCCGAATTTGGTTCCGTCGGCCTTCTTGATGAGCGGACAGGTCAGCCCGTAGGCCTCGGCGCCCAGTTTTCGGCGGATGAGTTCGGTTCCGGTGGTGATGTTGCCCCACTGGTCGCTGCCGCCTAACTGCATCTTGCACTCCATCGTCTCGAACAGGTGCACGAAGTCGTAGCCCTGAACCAGTTGGTATGTGAATTCGGTGAACGACATCCCTTCGCCGTCCCCCTCGAAACGCTTTTTGACGGAATCCTTGGCCATCATGTAGTTGACCGTGATGAGCTTGCCGATATCCCTGATGAAACCGAGGAACGAGAGCTCTTTCATCCAGTCGTAGTTGTTCACGAGGCATGCGGCGTTTTTCGCATCGCTTTCGAAGTCGAGCAGACGCGAAAGCTGCTTTTTTATCGCCTCCTGGTTATGGCGGAGTGTGGTTTCGTCCAGCAGGTTTCGTTCGAGCGATTTTCCGCTGGGGTCGCCGATCATTCCGGTCGCACCTCCGACGAGGGCGATGGGCTTATGTCCGCACTGCTGGAAATGCTTCAGTATCATCACGCTGACGAGGTGGCCGATGTGGAGCGAATCCGCGGTGGGATCTATGCCCACATAAGCGGTACCCATACCTTTCGAGAGATACTCTTCCGTTCCCGGGGTAAGGTCATGGATCATGCCCCTCCACCGGAGCTCTTCTACAAAATTCATCGAATGAAATGTTTGGTGGTTAAAATTAGGCCGTAAAGGTAACTATTCTAAAATTAAATAGGAACCTAAACCGTATGGGATATTCCTATGATTTTCTAAAAGTGATATACATTGTCATACCGAGCGAGCCGGAATTGAGTGTCTCGGAACAACTGAAAGTTTTAATTCCGGCGACGAGGGAACGACCTTATAACTATATCGTGTTTGATTATAAAGAAGATCCCTCGTCGCCGGATGTCAGCAAACGTCTCATTTGACCGTTATCTTTCCGGCTCGCTCGGGATGACTGTTTTGATTCGCTGTAGCCGTTGCTATTCGATTTCCATTTCGAGTGTGCGGCGCAGGTCGCTGAATGCCGGGTTGTGGTCGGCCATGTAGCGGACCTTATCCTCGAGACGGATAGGTTTGGCGGCTTTCATCGTTTCGTCTATCCCGACTTCGAGTTCCATGGGACCGTAGACTCCCGCCACGGCGGCCAGCAGTTGCAGAGTCTCGGTGCGGTGGCGCATGACCTCGTCGTGCAGGGTTTTCGAAGCCACCTTGACGCGAACGGTGTTGCCCTCGACTTCCATCGTTTCGTAGACGACCCCTATTCGCGGACGCTCCTGGGCCAGTTTGCCGAGGAATTTTTCGCGCATGCGCTCTATTTTTTCCTGGGCTTCGGGGTCGATGGGCGCGGCCTCTTCCTTTTCCTCGTTTTTCTGTTCGTCCTGCGCCTGGCCGCTCATTATATCGGCCAGCGAACGGCCGCTGATGCCGCCCAAGGGCGATTTAATCCGGGCCTGCGGTTTAGGCGCCGGCGCCGGTTTTTCTGCCTGGGGTGCGGGTGCCGGTGCTTCAGGCGCAGACTCCTCTTTTACAGGTTCGGGGTGAGGTATGGCGGCAGCCGCTTCCGGTTCCGGTTTTGACGCAGCGGGAACTGCCTCTTGTTCCGGCTCCGGTTCGGGTGTTGGAGCTGTCTCTTGTTTTGGTGCAGGGGCAGCGGCAGAAGCATTCGCCACAACCTTTTCAGGTGCGGCAGCTGGTTTTCGTTCTTTATTGAGGGCAGGCAGTCCCGGCCCTAGATCGTCAGATTTTTTTTTTTGATCCGTGCCTGCCGAGGCCAGATTACACAATTTCATCAGGGCGAGTTCGACCAGAAGCCGCTGGTTGGTGGCTATGCGGATCTTGGCGTCGAGATCGGTCAGCATCGCGATCCCCTCGAAAAGGAACTCCGCACTGCACCGTTTGGCCTGCGTCTGGTAATGCTCCAGAAGCGGTTTGGTGACGTCGAGAAGCTGTGCGGTCTGCGGATTTCTCGCAACGAGCAGGTCGCGCAGGTGGCTGCTCAGGCCCGACATGAATATCTGCCCCGAGAAACCCTGGGCCAGCACGCGGTCGAACATCAGCAACGCCTCTCCGTAATCGCCTGCCAGGATGGTTTCCACGGCGTCGAAATATGTGTCGTAGTCCAGAATATTGAGCGACTGCGCCACCTCTTTGTATTTCAGGTCGTTGCCACAGAACGAAACGGCCTTGTCGAACATCGAGAGGGCGTCGCGCATACCCCCGTCGGCCTTGCGCGCGATCAGGTTGAGCGACTCTTCGTCAAAAGTGACCCCCTCTTCGCCGGCGATATGCTTCATATAGCCGACGCTGTCCTCGACCTTGATGCGGTTGAAATCGAAGATCTGGCAGCGCGACAGTATGGTGGGTATGATCTTGTGCTTTTCGGTAGTGGCAAGGATGAAAACGGCGTGCGCGGGCGGCTCCTCGAGCGTCTTGAGGAAGGCGTTGAAAGCCTGCGCCGACAGCATGTGGACCTCGTCGATAATATAGACGCTGTAGCGGCCTATCTGCGGCGGGATGCGCACCTGGTCGGTGAGGTTGCGGATATCGTCGACCGAGTTGTTCGACGCGGCGTCCAGTTCGTGGATGTTGAAACTGCGCCCCTCGTCGAAACTGCGGCACGATTCGCATCCTCCGCACGCCTCGGAGTCCGGCCCCGGGTTCATGCAGTTGATGGCCTTGGCGAAGATGCGCGCGCAGGTTGTTTTACCCACTCCGCGCGGCCCGCAGAACAGATATGCGTGGGCGAGCTGCCCGCGGCTGATGGCGTTGCGCAGCGTGGACGTTATATGGTTCTGCCCCACGACCGAAATGAATGTCGCCGGGCGGTATTTGCGTGCCGATACTATGAAATTTTCCATGCTTTTTATAGACCAGACAAATTTAAGCAATAATTCCTGAACCGCAATTCGAACTTATCATAGAGATATCAACAATCTGTCATCCCGAGCGAGCCGGAAAGAAGGCGGTCTGGTGAACTTTTTGTTGATATCCGGCGACGAGTAAACTACCTGAATAATATACGAAACTAGGAGCGGGCCTGATTATAAGGAAGATCTCCTCCCTCTGCTGCGCGTTCGGGACAGGCTTTGCTCGGGATGACGCTTCCCGGTCACCACTCCATAACAGAAGAGCCATATGTATAAAAAGCAGAAAATCGAAGAACGATATCACATCGCTTCGATTCCCTTAACTAACCTAAAACTACTAACCTTTATGAAACTTAGAAATTCGATACAAATATAAGGCGAAAAATCATACGCTCCAAATAATTCTTAAAAAAAATTAAAAAAATTTTAAAAAAACTTAAAATAACCCCCAAAATCACTTCAAAAATAGCGCCTTGGTGTGTTTGTAAGTTTAAGAACCTGTTAAAATTAGTTTAAGAATCTGGAAAAACCTGTGTAAAATTCAGCCTTTTTTTCTGTTCCGAACTTAAGAACTGAACGCGGGCTTTTGTGTTATATTGTATAGCCTTTATGATTTTTTCCGCCGGGAAACCCTCGGACCGGCCTTTATCCCGGCCGGTCCCGGTGTTTCCACGGGAAGCATAAGCAATAAGGGTGCCACGAATTATTTGATCCATAGCTATTTTTGTCCGTGCGCGGTATTGCCGTTACGCCCGAAAACATTACCTTTGTTGTGGTCTGCTCATGATTTTCGCCTCCCGCCAAAACTTGAGAGCATTGAACTTTATTAATCAGATCTCATCCTTTATTTCTACCTCTGCGGCGGAGTGTCGATTCTGTACCCTCTGGCGTACGTCAAAAATGTAATTTTTAATTGCAGACCTATATGAAAACAATCAGACTATCGTTATTTGCGGCCGCCGCGGCCTTGTTTGCGGCATGTTCCACAGAGCGTATCGAGATCGTCGACCGCCCGGACACCTCGTCCCTCAATTCCCATTACGTGAGCAATCTGGCGCCCCTTCAGCCGCACTGTTTCATAAAACTCCCCATCGGGGCGGTCAAGCCGTCGGGATGGGTCGCGCGCCAGCTCTCTCTGCAGTCCGACGGGCTGAACGGGCATCTGGGCGAGATCAGCCGGTGGCTCGAAAAGGACCGTAACGCATGGCTCGGACGCGGCGACGAGAACCAATGGGAAGAACTCCCGTACTGGCTGCGCGGTTACGCGGCGTCGGCCTATATCCTCGAGGACCCCGCGATGCTCGCCGAGGCTCGTTTCTGGATCGATGGCATTCTGACCTTGCAGCAGCCCGACGGTTGGTTCGGGCCGATCCTCGAGGACAAGGAGGGCCGCCGCGATCTTCTGGCCAACATGATGGTCTGCTGGATCCTGCAGGATTTCTACGAATACACGGGCGACGAGCGTGTGATCCCGTTCCTTGCCAACTATTTCCGCTGGATTGCGCAGTATCCCGAGGAGAAGTTCCTGACGCGATACTGGGACAACAGCCGCGGGGGCGACATGATGTGGACCCTTGCGTGGCTCTACAACCGCACGGGCGACCCGTCGCTGCTCGATATCGCGCCCAAGATCCACCGCAACACCGCCGACTGGATGAAGTCCACGCAGCTGCCGAACTGGCACGTGGTGAACATCGCCCAGGGATTCCGCGAGCCGGCCGAGTGGTGGATGTTTTCGGGCGAAAGAGAGGGGCTCGACGCCTCGTACCATGTGTTCGACTTTATCCGCAGCGCTTTCGGGCAGGTTCCGGGCGGGATGTACGGCGCCGACGAGAACGCCCGCATCGGCTTCTTCGACCCGCGCCAGGGCACCGAAACGTGCGGCTTCATTGAACAGATGCTGTCGGACAATATCCTGCTGCAGGTGACGGGCGACCCCGCGTGGGCCGAGAACTGTGAGGACGTGGCTTTCAACAGCTATCCGGCCGCGCTGATGCCCGACTACCGTTCGCTGCGCTACCTGACCTGTCCAAACCATGCCGTAAGCGACTCGAAAAACCATAAACCCGGCATCGACAACGGCGGTCCGTTCCTTGCGATGAACCCCTTCAGCAGCCGCTGCTGCCAGCACAACCACGGCATGGGCTGGCCCTACTATATAGAGCACCTGATCATGGCGACCCCCGACAACGGCGCCGCCGCGGTCGTTTACAGCTCCTGTACCGCGACGCTGAAAGTGGGAGGCGGGGAACAGGTGACCATCACCGAGAGCGGCAATTATCCGTTCGAGGAGAAGATAACTTTCACGGTCAATACCGCCCAAGCCGTCTCATTCCCGCTTTACCTGCGCATCCCCTCGTGGTGCGAGAATACCCATCTTCTGATCAACGGCCGCCGTGTATCGGGGCAGTATACCCCGGGCAAGTACATAAAGATCGCACGCGAGTGGCATGACGGCGACCGCATCGAGCTGAACGTTCCGATGAAGGTGTCGCAGCGCACATGGCAGGTCAACAAGAACAGCGTTTCGGTGGACTACGGCCCGTTGACGCTTTCGCTGAAGATCGACGAGGATTACCGCAGGGTCGACAGCGAGCAGACCGCGATATGGGATTCGAAATGGCAGGCTGGGGTAGACGTTTCGGCGTGGCCGTCATGGGAGATATACGCCGCTTCGCCGTGGAACTACGCGCTTGTCGCGGATGCCGCGATCACCATGGAGCGACGCCCGTGGCCCGCGGACGACAATCCGTTCACCGTCGGGTCGGTTCCGTTGGAATTTTCGGCGAAAGGACGTCTGGTCCCGTCGTGGACGATCGACGAATACGGTCTTACGGGAGTGCTTCCCGATGCCCGTGCCGAACGTTCCGAAACGGTTGATGAGATAAAACTCGTTCCGATGGGCGCCGCCCGCCTGCGCATCACCGCTTTCCCGCCGGCGGATGTGGAGTGATAAATCGTGGAAATCATGAATTATGATGCGCTTTGTGCGCTTTTTTACACAAGCGTCAGTTTGTGCGTATTTCCCACTTATAAAAAATCGTCAAGCGTAGAAGTACTTAAAATGGAATTCAGCGGGGTAGCCCGAAGTCGGCCGCGAATAGACGCCCGCTGTACCATTTTAAGTGCTTCGAAGTAGATTTTTTATGCGTGGGCCAGTTTTTGCTACTTTTTTCTGGTAAAAAAGTAGTTAAAGAAGGAAATCCAAATTTAAAGTATATGAAAACCAACCTTAAGACGACCCTTTGCGCTGCGGCGCTGTTCGTGCTGGCCGGGTGCAGCGAGCCTGCGATCAAAACAATTCACAACACTCTGCGCGCGCCTGCCTATCCGCTCATAACCATCGACCCCTACACCAGCGCTTGGTCGATGACGGACAACCTCTACGACGGCCCCGTCCGCCATTGGACCAACACCGAACTGCCCATGATGGGCGCGCTGAGGGTCGACGGCACGGTCTACCGCTTCATGGGGACGGAGATAATACCCTATGGCACTGTTGCCGGGATGTCGGTCGACGCGCCCTGGCAGGGGCGCTACACGCTCTCGAAACCCACCGCCGGATGGGAGAAACCCGGCTTCAATGACTCGAAATGGAGTGAAGGGGCGGCCGCATTCGGAACGGAGAACGAAATGAGCGTCGGAACGGTATGGACCTCGCGCGACGTTTGGGTGCGCCGCACGGTCGAACTGACTCCGCAGCAGATGGCCGCGCCGCTCTACCTGCGCCTGGTGCATGACGACAACGTGGAACTATACATTAATGGCCAGCAGGTCGTGCGCGAACGCTACCTCAACCGCAAGGAGGTCGTCGTGACCTTAACCGATGAGATGAAGGCCGCGGCCGCCGACGGGCGCTTTACGATCGCCGCCTGGTGCGAGAACACCGGTGGCGACGGCTACCTCGATTTCGGCCTTTACACCGATCCAGTGGTGGAAGAATACCTGGGTAACGCTGCCGTGCAGAAGTCTGTCGATGTCCAGCCTACGCGTACCGACTACGTGTTCGCCTGCGGCCCGGTGGAGCTGCGTCTTTCGTTCCTCGCGCCGCTGCTGATGCACGACCTCGACCTCATGTCGCGCCCCGTGAACTACATCTCTTATGACGTCCGGTCGACCGACGGCGCCCTGCACGATGCGCAGATATATTTCGAGACTTCGCCCGCGTGGGCTCTCAATTTCTACAGCCAGCCCAACTCCAGCGAAGGCTTCGAGCGGGACGGCATGATGTACCTCAAAACCGGCAGCACGGAGCAGAAGATACTTGGCCGCGCCGGGGATAACGTGCGCATCGACTGGGGATGGTTCTACCTCGCTGCCGAAACCGGTGATACAACATTTGCCGTGGGAGATTTTGCCTCGCTGCGCTCTTCGTTCACTTCAAAGGGTGTTCTGAACGGCGACGTTGCTCCAAAAGCTAAAAGCAACATGGCCCTTGTGCGTCAGCTCGGCGTGTCTAAAAAGGCTTCGGGCAAGATATTGGTCGGCTACGACGACGTCTATTCGATACAGTATTTCGGCGAGAACCTGCGCCCCTACTGGAATCGCCATGGCAATCTCTCCATCGAGGAGGCCCTGGGGCAGGCGCTCTACGAATACGACCATCTGAAGGCCGAATGCGCGCAGTTCGACTACGACCTGATGCGCCGTGCGGTCGATGTTGCCGGACAGGAGTACGCCGAACTTTGCGCCCTTGCATACCGCCAGTCGGTGGCTGCGCACAAGCTCGTCGAGGCCCCCAACGGCGACCTGCTGTGGCTTTCGAAGGAGAATTTCAGCAACGGCTCGATCGGCACGGTCGACATCACCTATCCGTCGTCCCCGCTCTACCTGCTTTACAACACCGACCTTGCGAAGGGCCTGATGAACCACATATTCTATTTCAGCGAGAGCGGCCGCTGGACCAAGCCGTTCCCCTCGCACGATGTGGGCACCTATCCCCTCGCCAACGGGCAGACCTACGTCGGCGACATGCCGGTCGAGGAGGCGGGGAACATGCTGGTGCTGACTGCCGCCGTAGCCGCGATGGAGGGCAGTGCGGAGTACGCCGCAAAGCATTGGGACGTGCTGACCGTCTGGGCCGACTACCTTGCAGAGAAGGGCCTCGATCCCGAGAACCAGCTCTGCACCGACGACTTCGCGGGTCATTTCGCCCACAACGCCAATCTTTCGATAAAGGCTATCATGGGCATTGCGTCGTACGGCTACTGCGCCGGGCTGCTCGGCAAGGCCGACGCGGCGGAAAAATATACAGCCATGGCAAAACGCATGGCGCGGGAGTGGATGCAGATGGCCGATGACGGCGACCACTACCGCCTCACTTTCGACCGTCCGGGCACCTGGAGCCAGAAGTACAACCTGGTGTGGGATAAATTGCTGGGCCTCGGTATCTTCCCGCCCGAAGTCGCGCAGAAAGAGATCGCTTACTACCTTACGAAGCAGAACGAATACGGCCTTCCGCTCGACAGCCGCCGGGGCTACACCAAGTCTGACTGGATAGTCTGGACGGCGACTCTGGCGGGCGACATCCACGATTTCGGGCAGTTCGTCACGCCTGTTTGGCGGTTCTACAACGAGACCGTCGACCGCGTGCCGATGTCCGACTGGTTCAACACCGACTCGCCGACCCACGTCGGTTTCCGCGCCCGTTCTACGGTCGGAGGATTCTATATTAAACTACTGGAGCAGCAGCTTAATGGAGTGAAAAGTAAATAAGCGAAGAGGCGCCGTAGCAACGTCATTGCGAGAAACGAAGCAGGACGAGGGATCTACCTTATAATTTTACCCGTATTCGGTAGATTCCTCGTCGAAACCACAGTTTCTCGCTCGGAATGACAACACTAAACCTTCGTTGTAAACGAAGGTTTAGTGTTGATTATGTGAATGTTGGAAATCTTCCGACCATGATTGGGGAAGGGCCGGATTATCCGGCCCTCTCTCTTTCCTCTCCGCTTGTTGATGACGATGACGCTGTGCCGAAAGATTTAGGTGCACCGCCAACTTTATCATTAATACGCCGCGGACCAGATCGACCCGACGCTGAAAACCTCGAGGTTTTTAACTTCTATATTGTTGCCCCAGAAGTGGAAACCCTCGGTGTTGCGCGGGTCGGGTCGGCGCTCCATCGAGTAGGAGTAGGCCCCGCCGTCGATGAAAACCTCGATCGAGGTGCAGTCGATGTAGATGTCTGCCGAAAGTTCCATGCTTGTCATGTCGTCAGGCGAGTAGAACATCCCGTTCAGCGTGTTCGGATTGAGGTCGTAGTCGATGATGCGCTGTCCGCAGAGATTCAGGCCCGCGTTGGTGGCATGAGACAGTTTTATGGTGGTTTTCAGCCGCATGCAACCCTCGTCCGAATATTTTTTCAGCGCTTCATCGGCCTCACTCGTCGTCATGCCGCTCCATTGTGCGACAGGCGTGAAAAGTTTTTCGATTTCCGCGATCGGCTCGCTGAAGAGTCGCGGGCCATCCTTGGTGCTACGCAGGGTCAGTTCCGTAGGGAGCGTCATCATTCCGTTGAACGGCATTCCGGGATGGGAGATACGCCCCCAGCCGATCTGCACGCGCCGTCCGCCTGGCATATCCGTGATGGTTTGTGCGGCGTAGATCGACCCGGTGGTATACTGGTATTTCCCGTGGAGCGGGGTGAACGCCCTGCCGTCGAATGACCCCAGCATGTAGCTTCCCGAGGCGCCGTACATGACCCACAGAGTATTGTCCGAATCTCCGTCAACCGGCAGTTCGAACAGCTCGGGGCACTCCCAGAACCCGGTCGTGTGGCTTTGGTAGCTCCAGTTTTTGAGGTCCGGCGAGTTGTAGATCGAGTGGCCGTCTCGTTCGTTGAGCACCATCACCCAATGGCCGCCGGGGGCGTACCAAAATACCTTCGGGTCGCGCGTATCCTGGCTCTGCCACACCTCTTTAGAGTCGATCACCGGATTGCCGCCGTACTTAGTGAAAGTGCGCCCGTGGTCGAGGCTCCAGGCGATACACTGTACCTGCCTTTCGGGGCTCGCGGCGGTGTATGCGGCGACCATAGCCGGGGTTTTCTTCGTGCCGAAGCCGGAAGTGTTCTCATAGTCGATTACCGCCGAACCCGAGAACATAGTCCCGAGCGGGTCGGGCCGCAGGGCGTCGTTCAGCTCTTCCCAATGCACCAGTTCGCGGCTCACGGCATGGCCCCAGTGCATGTTCTCCCATTCGCGCTCGTAAGGGTTGTGTTGGTAGAAGAGGTGGTATTCGCCGTCGTAATACAAAAGGCCGTTGGGGTCATTTATCCATCCGCGGCGCGTGGTGAAATGGAACTGCGGGCGGTTCGTTTCGCGGTAAAGCGAATCCTGCCCGGCGATCTCGTCCGACTGGTATATCTGCGTGAGATCGTCCCGATCGCCGTCGTAATCTATCTTTATCTTCTTCCCTTTCCATGCCGACACGTCGCGGAAGACCCAATAGTCGGCTTCCCCCGGGGCCAGGCGTATCACGACGGGAGCCTCCGCCTTGCCGTCGACCGTGAACGTCATTCGTCCCCTTTCGACCGAGTGCGAGACCGGGAAGTTGATGTATCTCTTATTGATTTTCAGTTCTAGCTCCTGTGCGGAGAGAGCGGTGCAGAAGAACAGCAGGCATGCTACCGTTAAAAGTCCGGCGGAATTTCTCATGGTTGCGGTTTTAAGTTTTTAAAGATACGCAAAAAATGAAAGGCGGCACAGAATTGCGCCGCCTTTCCCACACACGCGGATGATTTTCATCAACAAACCCTAACCCTAACCCTATGAAGTTGGTGAAATCGGCGCGGTCGGAACTAATTACGCTGCGACCGTTGGCTCCGTGTGCTGCAAGTTGATTGATGTGGTTTTTTTGTAACTTAGTAAGTTGATTGTCTTGTTTGCGGTCGCTTCAGAATTTTCAGAAACCTGTTCGGCTTACTGTTGTTCCGCCGCAGCCGTTGCTGCAAAAAGGGCCCGCCTCCTGCCTCCCGTTGTATGACGGGCCCTTTTGTACCGGTAAGCGCGCGTTTACTGAATCGAGTTCAGCAGGTCTGATTTGCCTTCGTTTACCAGTTTGAGTATCAGTTCCCCGAAGAGCGTGTTCTGCCATGCGAACCACTTGCGGGTGAAGTTGTAGGGGTCGTCCACATTGAACGATTCGTGTATGAAACCGGTTTCTGCATCGGTTTTCAGCAGCATTTCGATGCACCATTTTATCTCGGTGTCGTCGCTGCTGGTGAAGGCCTTCATCATGATGCTCATGGGCCAGGCCATGTCGTATCCGATGTGCGGGCCGCCGATCCCTTCGCCCGCCTTTCCGCGGAAGAAGTAGGGGTTGTCCTCGCTCCAGACGAAAGCACGGGTATTCTGGTAGATGGGGCAGTCGACGTCCACATCGCCCAGATAGGGCATCGCCAGCAGACTCGGGACGTTGGCGTCGTCCATCAGGAAGCGGTTTCCGAAGCCGTCCACTTCGAACGAATAGATAGTGCCGTATTTCGGATGTTCGTAAGTCGCGTATTCTGCCAGAGCCTCTTCGACTTCGGCGGCAAGGTCGGTGCACTGCTGCGCCAGATCGGCACGTTTGTTCACCGTAGTCAGTATTTCGGCGGCCTTGCGGAGCGACGACACTGCGAAGAAGTTCGACGGGACGAGGAAGAGGAACGTGGTTGCGTCGTCCGACGGTCGGAAAGCAGATGCGATCAGTCCGACAGGTTCGACCGGATTGCCCTTGCCGCCATTGCACATGGTGTCGAGCTGCCGTGAGGTCACCCTCTCGAAAGTGTAGGGGCCCAGGTTCTCCTTACGCTGCTGTTCATGGAAAGTTTTCAGTACGTTGGCTATGGCCTGCAGCCACTCGGCATCGAATACCGAAGCGTCGCCCGTCACCTTCCAGTAGTGGTAAGCCAGGCGGATAGGGTAGCACAGCGAGTCGATCTCCCATTTGCGTTCGTGCAGTTCGGGTTTCATGGCCGTGTAGTCGCTCATCCACTGGTGGTCGGGATTGGGATCATACGGATCGAGGAACGCGTTGGCATAAGGGTCTATATTGATGCAGATAAACTGGCGGTGTATGGTTCCGCGTATCATCGCCTTGAGCTGCTTGTCGCTGTTGGCGAGCTGGACATATGGCCATACCTGTGCGCCCGAGTCGCGGAGCCACATGGCATGGATATCGCCGGTGTAGACTACCGTGTCATCCACGCCGTTAGCCTTGCGGTAGCGGACTGTGGTGTCGAGCGTGTTGGGGAAACAGTTCTCGAACATCCACCTCATTTTTTCGTTGGTCAGTATTTTTTTGATGCGTGCGATCTCCTTTTCGACGGCTTTCGAGACGAACAGGCGGTCGGCTGCGGGCGGACGGTTCGTGACTTTGTAGTTGCCTTTTGGCCTTACTGCGTCGGTCACTGCTTCCGGGACCTTTGCAGATGGCATTTCGGCCCTGTGGGAATTCGATGCGGCCGCACTTGCCCCCGCAGCTGAACAGATCAGCATAAAGCAGGCGGCAATCATCAATTTGGTTTTCATTTCGTTCGGTTGTATGTTGTTTTTACTCTATTTTCACTCCGGGGATGCCGTTTTACGGCTGTTTTCTGCGCTGTCTCATATTCGGGACAGGCAAATGTAATTCTTAAAAATGAGACAAACTCCTCTATCTTTCTCTTTTCTAATTGTTTTGTGTCGTTTGTTGTGTCGGGTTGTCGTTTTTTTTTGTTTTTGCCGCGGGCCGGCCGGTTCTCAGGCCGGCCGCAGCAAAAAGCATTATATATCGGAATGATAGTTTATTCCGCGGAAGGATTTTTAGCGGTATTCATGGCTTCCACCAGTATGGCTCCGCTGAGCTGGTTGCCGAGGTTGATACCGGCCGAGATTTCGGCGTCGGTAACCTTTTTGCTCCAGTCGTAGCCGAAGAGCAGCTGGCCGGGATTGCTTATGCCGGTGCCTTTGTCGACTCCCAGGCCGTCGCGCCATACGTAGTTGGCCCAGTTGGCCAGGTTGTCATACCATTTTTGACGAAGGCCTGTGCCGTTCGGCATTACATCCACGGTGGGTTCGTTGATGATGTCGATGAAGTAGCGAATGTAAATACCCCTGAACGCGGTGTTGTTGCCTTCGGTGGCGCCGCTGCTCGACTGGAGCAGTCTCGTCCCGTTGGGCGCTGCCGACTGCATGCTGTTGATGGTATATTCAGTGGCTTTGATGGCGGGCGTGAGATATTTTTCATCGTCGGTGATCTTGTAGAGCCAGTGGCAGCCGCCGATGAAAGTACCCTGGTTGTAGGTCAGGGCGCCTCCCGAGGAGCCGGATCCGTTCCAGTTATCCGCAACTACGCCTGAGGTGCTGTTATAAAGGTGGGATATCATCCATTCGTAGATATCTTCGGCCTGTTGTGCGTATTTGGTTTTATCGTCGGTATCCGTCGAATAGTACGACAGTTTTGCGGCTATGATCATGGACGGGCCGTTGGAACATGCGTTCTTCGAAGAGGTTCCGCTGGTATCCCTTTTCCAGTAGATCCCGTATGTGCCGGAATAACCCGTTCCTTTGCCGGGTGCATCCCAGGCCCAGTCCCAGATAAAGTTGTCGTATATCTCTTTACCTTTCGCAAGATACTTTGCGGCCGCATCCGGATCGTTGACCGCGAGCGCTTCGTACATGCGTATGAGCGTCAGGACCATCCAGTCCATGTCGTCGATGTATTCGTTGCGCCATCCATCCGCACTGTCGTAGTTGGTAAAGGACGGGAAAGCGTTTTTCCATGAATTGCTGCTCCAGGTCGTATTCCACATCCACTGGAATCTCGGAACACCCTGGTACCACTTGTCGAATATCGAGAGCCACAGTTGTTTCTCGTCTTCATACTCTTTGGTGGTCGGTGTGCGGTTATAGGCGTCGATGATCGGGTCGATCGCATGTGCCTGATGCCAGTAGTTGCTGTTGGCGTCGGCCTTTTTATCCTGGGAGTTTGTAAAGTGCCAGTTCAGGTAGCTGTCGTTCCATGCGGCCACTTCCGTGAGCATGGGCGGCCAGTAGCGGTTGAGCAGTGCCATGCTGGCGCTGTCGGCAGCCTTGTACCAGTATGAATCTGGGTCCACAGTGACTTCACCCGGATCGGGTTTGACCGGATCCACGGGTTCTTCCGGCGTTTCGGGAATTATCGAATCCGTTCTCGAGTAATATTCGTCGAAGACGTTCCCGCACGAAACAACGACCAGTGCGGCAAGTGTCATCAAAAGCATTTTTTTCATATTTCTATTGTTTTATAGGGTTTTTTACCGGGCCCGTTTACCGGGCCCGATATTTGACCGGTTAGTTCCACGTAATTGTATGAGTGGGGTTAGTCGCATTCATGTCGAGCCTTATAGTGACGTTCCTTGCGGCAGCTTTCGGATACTGGTCCGAACTGAACTTGAAGGAATATCCCCATTGGTCGTAGGCGCTGTGCCCGGAGTCGATGACTTTGTAGTTGGCCGGAACCCATACTGTTATGTACCAGAACTCGGGTCTGGACGTAAGCCATGAGTCGTTCGGCGCCGAGTCGTTGTTCCAGTTTGCAGAACCCCATGTTTCGCTCCAGTTTGTGTTGCTTGTCGGAGCGCTGGTGTATCCTACCCTGAACAGGTAGCGGTTGTCGTTGTTGCTGCTGCTGGTACCGGTAAGGGCTCTGGTATTTGTCCAGACACCGTTGCCGCCGTATGTAAGGGCCCCGTTGGTGCCTTGCGAGCATTGGTAGAAGTATACGTACCTGGTGATCTGCGCGGTGATGGTGTTCGTCTTGAAGTTGACGGTTATGCGGTACACCCTGTCGCTGCTGTTGATGCTTCCCCAGCCGGTGGTGGCGAAAGTAGCGGTTGAAGCCCCCGGAACCAACTGGTTGTTCGACATTTCGTATGTAATATAACTGCCGCTGGTCCCGTCGGTGAGGCGGTATGCCGTAGTCGTTCTGAAGTTGTAATATCCCTGGAATACGCCGTCTTCGAGTTTGCGCATCTTATATGCACTGCCGACAGCGACGGTTGTTCCGTCAAAATTAGTTCCGGAGATATACAGTTGCGCCGGCAGCTCGATGCGCGTGATATTGATTTTGCGCGGTGCGGCAGTGGCGATAACGCTTTCGTTCATCATGATCGTTCTCACGCTCCAGTAGATTACGCCTGCTGCGCCGATATCGATACCTGCACCTTTGGCTGCATTGTCGAGTATGGTACGGCCTATCGTCACTGAAGTGTCGAGTCCGTAGTCGTCGCTGGCTGCTTTCCCGATCTCCGTTGTTCCGGCGGCATCCGAGAAGAAGACCACTTCGTATTTCGCCGGGAACGACGCTTTGTCGTATGTCGGTTCCGCCCAGCTGAAGTCCATGGTGTAGGTCGTGTTGAGGTCGATTGTCGCATTGTCTGCAGGCGTTGTAAGCGAGGCGACAGGCTGCAGGTCGTATTCGCTGCTCAGGTCGAACCTGTGTGTCGGTTGCGTGGCGGACGCGGACATGTCGACGTAGATATCGGTGGTCAGGCCGATCAGCGACGACATCAGCTTGTAGGAATAGCTGTATCCGTCGGCCGCAACGGCGTTTTCGAATATGTAGTAATACGATCCTCCGATAACCGTAGGCGGATTGGCATCCGAGTCTTTCGAACCCCATATGCGTTCCTTGCCGGCAACGTCGAGGCGGAACTGGTAGCGGTTGTCAGTGAACGCGAATTTGAAATCCGCGAGTTTCCATATCCCGCCCCCCTGGTATTCCATTGGGAAGCTGTATTTAAGAACACCGTCACCGTTCACGTCCATACCAGCCGGATAGTACAGGCTGAGGTTCTCGAGCAGTTCGATCGTGTACCTGTTCCTGGCGATATTGGCAGTGATGCGGTATATCCCGTCGGCTTCCACGGTCATGGGATCGCCGTCTTCGACATAGATCTTTTTGTCGGGGTAGAACGAATATTCGCTGTATCCAGTGCCTGCGTTGTTGTTCGTGAAGAAGAACGGCTGTCCGGCTTTGAGGGATGTGACGACCTTGAAGACGTTCTCCTCGTCGTTGCGGAACTGCTGCGCCTTGGTGATATCGGTGCCGCCTTCCGTTGCTCCTCCGGTAATGTAAAGATGTACGGGAGCTTCGGCAAATCCTGTGAAGCGCTTTACAGGCAGTTTCTTGGAAGCTGCAGTAGCTTTGACCTCTGCAGTGCCCTTTTTCGAGTAGACGGTCCAGTAGATATCGCCTTCGGATCCTGTCAGTATGCCTGCCATAGAGGCAATCTGGTCGAGAAGCGCGAGGGAGATGCCGGTGGTGCCGGTAAGCGCTCCGTCTGTCGGGACGAACCTGTATATTTCGGCTCCGGTGGCGCTGGAAGAGAATGATACTTCGTATTTCACGGCTCCGCTGTTAACGGTTTTCCATTTGAAGTTCAGCACGTCGGTGGTGTTGCTCAGGTATGTGGTCCCGTCCCCGGCCGGCGCGATCAGCTGGGAAACCCCGTCGAGGCTTCCGTTCTTGTAATCCAGTTTCTGCTCCTGGCATGCCCACAGTGTAAATGCGGCCAGAATCATTACCGGTAGTTTATTTACGATCGTTTTCATATTGTCGTTTCAGATTTTAATATGCAACATTATTCCAGAACAGTGTAGTGGTGGAAATATCGTCCCCCGGTGTTGGACATGTCCACATAGAGGTTGACGTGCTTGTATGGGTTGTCTGCGCCAGCGGCGGCATTCTTGTCGGGTACCGCCGAGGTGTACCATTTCCATTTAGGATCCCAGTCGCCGGTTTTTCCCCTGGCCACGGTGGTGAAATAATCGCCGTTGAAGTTAAGGCTGCTGGGAGCGCTGTCAAGTCCCGTATCGTACGGGCCCCAGACCTCGGTTCCATCCGACGTGCTCACTTCGAAACGGTAGCGTTCCTCGAAGCCGCGTGTACCCCAGCCCGGACGGTCCAGTTTCAGTTCGAAGTCCAGCAGCTGCCATACGCCTCCGCCTACATAGGGCATTGCGGAGTTGTAGCCGGTGTTCTGCATGTAGGTGTATCTGACTTCGCTGATCTTGGTGAATATGATGCCTTTGACCGAGAAGTCGACATTGATTCTGTAGATGCCCGGAGCGTAAGTGGAGCCGGTGGTGGTCTCTTCCAGCAGGCCGTTTTCGACGCCGAAGGTACGGCCCGAGCCGTCGAGTGCACTGACGAAGTTGAAGGTACCCGACGTGATTTCGGTGTACATTTCGTATTCGCCTTCGTCGCCTGCGGCGCTTGTCAGTTTGAATTCGCGCGAATCGGCCAGTACGGTGCCGGTTTCGGATGCGGATCCCGTCATATAGAGTTTGGCGGGTATTTCGTCGAAACCGACCATTCTCCTGATATTGAGTTTGCGCGGAGTGCCGGTGTACATTGCGGAGTTGGGTCCGCGGCTGGCTTTTACGGTCCAGTACATGGCTCCTGTTTCGCCGGATCCGATACCTGCGCCGCCCATCATTTTATTGAGGTCCTTATGGGTAAGGGTGATCGAATTTTTCATCCCTGCATCCATCATGGCGATCTGCGTACCTCCCGTAGGAGCACTAAAGAAAAGAAGTTCGTACTGCAGGAGCATGCCGTCGTCGGCCGAAGCTGTACCCCATGAGAATGTCACCTGCCTGTCGGTACCGCTCTGCAGTTCGACATAGTAGTCAGCGGTGGGGAGGCTCAGCGTGGATACCGGATATACGGCAACGTCCTTGTATTCGGCGTTGTTGGTACATCCGAAGACGAGAAGCGCCGCAAAAGCCGCCGGAATTATCTTATATATTGCTTTTTTCATAATTTAACTGGATTTAGCGATTAATAACCGGGGTTGTTTGGCTTCAGGCCCGGTACCTTATCCATTTCCGCGTATGGCAGCGACCACAGTTCGTCGCGGTTTGCGCGGAACTGCCATGTGGCGGCGGTCACGTACTGGGTGTTGCTCTCTTTCATCCTTGCTCCGTACATTGTCCTGTTGAGGAGCGTCGGGCCGAGGTTCCAGCGGGCAAGGTCGAAGTAGCGCAGACCTTCCATCGCGAGTTCACAGCGGCGTTCGCGCCTGATAATCTCCTTGTAATTGTCGGGACTCAGAGCGATGGGATAGTTGAGAGCTCCGTCGGTGGTGAATCCGGCGCGTTCGCGTATCGGCCTGATTGTCAGGTTCCAGATGGTTTCATTGAATTTGCCGTTGGCCTGGCATGCTTCGGCGTACATCAGCAGCACGTCGGCGTAGCGCATCAGTATCTTGTTGTTGTCCTGATCCTGGCTGTTGACCTTGTGGTCGGGGTCGTAGTACTTGCGCACGTAGTATCCGGTCAAGGTGGCGTTGTCGCTTCCGTATTGGTTTTCACTGGGGCTTCCGGTAAACGCCGTTGCAGTGGAAGGTATTTCGCCCGGCCATATATATATGGTCTGTTCGATGTAATTTCCTGTTGCGTCCTTGTCTTTCCACACGAACTGGTCGTAAACGACAGTGGCGTCCATACGGGGGTCGCGGTTGATATAGGGCCTGCTTTCGTCGTAGTTCGGGTCGCTCTTGTATGGCGCCGGATATGTGACCGCGCCTTTCACGGGAAGTCCGTCGAGGGTGATGTAGTCGTCCACGAGCGACTGGCTGGGCGTGCGTGCGGTGAGTACACGTCCCTGCAGCGTCTGCGGAGTCCTGTCCACCATGTTCCATGATTTATACGACAATGTCGCGTCCATCGAGGCATAGTCCAGGATCACTTCGTTGTTGTACTCGTTGGCCGAGTGGAAAAGGCTTTCATACGACGAGTAGTTGGGGCTGCTTCCGCGGAAGAGGTCATAGTCTCCGAACTCTTTGTTCATGAACCGGAAGCACCAGGCTTCCACCTGCGGCATGTTGTTCTGCATCAGGTAGAACCTGATCTTGAGCATAGCTGCGGCACCGCGTGTGATGCGTCCGTTTTCGGCCGGGAGGGAGAGCTGCGATTTCAGGGGAAGTTCGTTCAGGATATCGTCTATTTCGGTATGCAGTTGAGTCATTACCTGCGCTTTCGGCGTGCGGGTCATGGCCAGCGCTTCATCGAGAGTGATGTCATACAGGAAGAACGGCATGTCGCCCCACATGTTTACTCCGCGGAAATAGAGCGATGCGCGTACAAAGCGTATTTCTGCTATCATTCGTGCTTTTACGTCGGGATCCATGTCGGGAACGAGGTCTATGCGGTCCATGAACACGTTGCAGGTTTTGATCCCTTCGAAGAGCCATTTCCACTGGTTTTTGAAGTAATCGGCGCTGGGAGTCGCCGCGCCCTGGCGTATAATAGCCACGGCGTTGTTCGAGTATGTTGCGATCAGGTTGTCGCTCAGCGTCTCGTCGTTCCAGGTAAGATCGTGGGAGTACATCTGGCTGTAGGCCATGTTCAGCACGGTCTGGGCCCTGTCGGTGCTCGTCCAGAAAGCGTCGTCCGTAAATTTATTGGTCGGAGCCTGGTCGAGCTTTAGACATCCCGAGAGCATAACGGCGGCAAACAGCGCTGCGGTTGCGTATTTTAATATGTTTTTCATATTCATCTCTGGTTTGTTTTGTTAGAAAGTGATGTCAAGACCGCCGCCCCAGTAGCGCAGGGTGGGATAGTTGCGGTTGTAGTTCGATCCGCCGCTCATGTTGCTGTCGAATTCCGAAGCTTCGGGATCTACGAAGTTGGTGGCGGCGAAAGTGACCGGATTCTGGGCGTTCACATAGATACGCAGTTTGGACATACCGGCTTTCTGGGTCCATTTCTGGGGCAGTGTATAGCCGACCTGGATGTTCTTTATGCGCATGTAGGCTCCGTTGAAAATGTACAGGTTCGAGCCGTATGGTTTCTGGTAGACGAAGTTGTCCTTAGCCAACCTGGGCCATGTCGCGTCTGTGTTGGTCGGTGTCCAGTAGTCGAGTTGGTGTGCGTACATGGTGTGGCCGTATGTTTCATGGAACGGCTCGACCAGTTCGCCGCGGATATTGAGGCTCCTTTTCAGCACGCCCTGCAGGAAGATGTTGAAATCGAGTCCATTCCATTCGAGGCTGTAGGTAAAGCCGAACGTATAGCGCGGGAAGGCGTTGCCCAGATAGTAGAGGTCGTTGGTGTCGAGGACGCCGTTGCCGTCGCGGTCGAGATATTTCGGGTCGCCGGCGACGAATTTCTGTCCGCTGAACTGTGCGTTGGCGTCGGCTTCGGCCTGCGACTGGAAGAATCCGTCGGTCTTGTAGCCGTAATACGACTTATACGGCATTCCGATACGGATCAGGTGCCACAATTCTTCCTGTTTGGTTGTCTGTTCATAGACGCCGTATTTACGCACTTCGTTCCACGAGTCGCCCATGTTGAAATTGAACGTATGGTTGACCTTGCCCGTGCGCAGGAAGTAGTTTATGGTGAATTCCCACCCTTCGGTACGCATTGCGCCGTTGTTGGTGTTCTTGGGGATGGTTCCGTAAAGGTCCGGTACCTGTTGGGGAGTGGTGAGGATCTTCGAGGTGTTCCTTATGAAGCAGTCGAAGGTGACGTTGAGCGAGTTCTTGAAGAAGGAGACGTCCAGACCGAGGTTCCACGTGCGGGTGACTTCCCATTGCAGGTTCCTCGAACCCTCCTGGAAGATTGCTCCGGCAACGGGTAGGTTATTGAATCCGTAGCTGTTCTGGTTGAAGCTCCATGTCGTGAAATACGAGTAGTCGTCCACGTTCTGGTTTCCCAGCGTACCGAAGGTACCGCGGAGTTTCATTTCGCCCATGTTGTATTTCCACCAATCCATGAAACCCTCTTCCGAGAGCCTCCATGAGAGCGAGAACGAGGGGAAGAAGCCCCAGCGGTATTCAGGTTCGAATTTCGACGAACCGTCGTAGCGGAACGAGCTTTCGAAGAAATATTTGTCGTTGTAGTCGTAGCCTACGCGGCCGAACAGCGAAGATATGCCGCGGCGCGTGGTGCTTTCGGGAGTGACATACGACCCGTCGGGATCTATTACGGACTTGTCGCCCTTAATTCCCAAGTCGGGGTCGCTGAATTTGACCCTGACTTGGTGGCCCTGGTCCTGATACGATTCGTTGGAACCGCCGATGAGGGCCGTGACATGGTGCTTGCCAAAATAGCGGTCGAAATCGGCCATGATCTGCATATCCACCATCCAGCTCTTTTTCGACCAGTCTTCGGATATGTTGTCGGTATTCGAGAGCATCGGTGCTGCCGTCATGTCGTCCAGGTTATAGAATTCCACCTGGTGCGTGCGGGTGTAGCGGTGTTCGTTGCCGATCTCGGCGCCGATGACCCCGCGCAGTTTGAGGCCTTCTATGATCCTGAAATCGAGCGAGGCGTTACCTGTCAGGAAGTCGTTGTCGTATTTATTGGTACCTCCCGCTTCCAGAAGCCCGAGCGAGTTGAACTGGCGGAGGGAGCTGTTAATAACGTACTTCCCGGTTTCGGGGTCTCTTTGCTTATTATAATAATAGGTAGGGACACGGGTAACGTCGGAGATGACGTTGCCTTCGTCGGCTGTGGTCGTAACGGAGTTGGTGCGGGTGTACGCTATATTTCCGTTGACCTTGAACCTTCCGTGTTCTGTAGTGACGTTGGTGCGGAAGTTATAGCGGCGCATTCCGTAATCGGGGCCTACCAGGTTGCTGCGCTGGTCGAAATATCCGCCCGACACCAGGTAAGATGTGTTGCTGCTGCCGCCGGAGACACTGGCGTTGTAGCTCTGCTGGAACGCCGGCTTGGTGATTTCGTCGAAGAAGTTATTGCCGTTCCCGTTTTCATACAAGTCGCGGATCTGGGCCTGGGTGAACTCGGGATTGTGGTTTTTCTCGAGGGGAGAATTCATCAGGGCAATATTCTTGAGGACTGCGTTCTGGTATCCCTGGACCGGTTCGAACAGCCTGTGCGGCTCCTGCACGCCGAGCATGACGTTCAGCTGCACTGTAGGGGCCTGGTTTTTCCGTCCCTGCTTGGTGGTCATGAGTATGACCCCGTTCGCGGCACGCGAACCGTAGATGGCGGCCGTGCCGGCGTCCTTGAGGATCGACACGCTTTCGATATCCGCCGGGTTGATCCTGCTGAGGGCTCCGGTGTCGTTCATGACTATACCGTCGACGACCAGCAGCGGGGAGTTGTTGTTGAACGTCCCCAGACCACGGATATTGATATTGTTCCTCTGGCTTGTCGGGTTGAAGCTGCGGTTCTGTATCACGAGGCTGGGCGATGTACCCTGCAGCGCCTGCGACATGTTGGCCACCGAGCGGTCCGCTATCTGCGAAGCTTTCACCTGATCGACGGCACCGGTTGCGCGGCGGCGTGTGGTGGTTCCGTACCCGATCACGATCACGTCATCGAGAATATTGGTCTCTTCATTCATCGAGACGTTGATCATGGCCCTGCCGTTGACAGGGACGTTCTGGGTCGCATAACCCAGAAAGGAGAATGTCAGGGTGCCGTCCGGGGGAGTGGAAACGGTGTATTCTCCGAGGTTGTTGGTCACGGCACTTCCCTGGGGGGCGATCACCGTTACACCCGACATAGGGGTGCCCGACTCATCCGTGACAACGCCCCGTACGGTCAGGGGGGAGGGGTTGCCTGCCTGCGCGAATCCTGTCAGAGGAGCCGATGCGAGCAGCAGTAGGATGAGGCTGATAAAAGTAAATTTTTTCATCTTTTCACAGTTCATACATTTGTTATTATAATTGGTTAGCTAAGGCAAAACAGTTTCCTGTCGCCGGCTGGTCTTCGGCGTCAGGTCGTGTAAATGAATTCAGAGGATTTCCGGTATGGAGCCGGGGCAGGAGTTGCAGTAGTGGGTCATAGGCTTTGTAAGTTTTCTGGTTGGTTAAAGGTTCTTTAGTAACGCTAAAGTAGCGAGCAGTCTTCTGATAAAAAAGAGACCGGAGTCCAAATTTGTGTCTTTGTCCGCAAAATGGACTGTTCTGTCAAAAAAGTGAATTTTCGGGACGTTAAAAAAATGACACGACGTTTGAAAAGTATGACGCAAATTTGTACATTTGTGAATCACAAATTTGTACAACCAACCAGACTGTGATTTGTATGACTAAGAAAATCAGCTTATTAATAATTTTTATTATTATTTCAGGCACTCTTTACGGGTATAACCTGCGTCAGATATCCAAATACGACGGCCTGTCGAATAGTGCCATACAGGCCATGTGCCAGGACAGCGACGGTTTCATGTGGTTCGGTTCGGTCGACGGCCTGAATATGTACGACGGCCGTGTGCTGCGCATTTACCAGCCTTCGAACGGCGAGGCGCTTTCGGGCAACCTGATCGAAAATATCCTCGAGGCCGAACCCGGCATTTTCTGGATCCAGACCAACTACGGCCTGAACCGTTTCGACAAGCGCCGGCAGACGGTCGTGCAGTACCCCATGTACAGTTCCAATTACCGCCTGCGCAAGGGCGGCGACGTCCAGGTGCTGTTTCTGAATGAAAACGAGGAGATGGTTTACTACAACGAGGTGGCATCTTCGTTCGGCCACCTGCCGATCGGAGGCATCGACTACGCCAACCTGCTCGACTACCTTGTTTATGACGATAACACCCTGTGGCTTTTCTGCCGCAACGGACAAAGCGCCGCGTGGTCTCTTATCCGGGACAGGGAGGGCAACCGGACCCTCGCTCCCGCCACGTTTTTCGAACATCCCTATGATCTGCTGTATGCTTTCCATGAAGATGCGGTCGTATATTTTGTGGACACGACCGGGACTCTGTACGAGTACGACATCCATGAAAAGAAGAAGTATTACGTTGCCGACATCAGCGATGAAATACGCCGCAACGGCGACATTTCGTCGATAGTCAAAAGCAACAACGATTTTTTCATAGGATTTCAGACGGGCGGCCTTATCTGCCTGAGGAACACCCCCGACAGGGCTCAGAATTACGAGGCCGAGCAGATCGACGTGCGTGCGGGTGTTTTCTGCCTGCTGAAGGACCGCCGCCAGGATATAGTGTGGATCGGCACCGACGGGCAGGGGGTCTACATCTACTCCAACGACAGCTACTCGGTCAAATCCACGGTTTTCGAGAGCTTCACCCACAAGGTCAACAAGCCGGTCAGGGCGATGCTGCTCGACGGCGCGGGGTCGCTGTGGGTGGCGACCAAGGGCGACGGCCTTTTCCGCGTCGCCGACTACGATTTCAACCGCAGCATTGCCGAGCACCGGGTCGATTATTTTGATACGCGCAACAGCCGCCTGTGCAACAATTCCGTCTATTCGCTGAGCAGCGGCGAGGACAATATTATGTGGATAGGGAGCGACGGGGGCCTCGATTATTATGACTACGTTTCAGGCTCTATCCGTCATCTGGACGTCCGCATCGACGGCGAGGAACTGCGTTATGTGCACGGCGTCGCGCAGCCCGACCGCAACACGCTCTGGATCGCCACCGTCGGGACCGGCATGGTGAGGGCCGACCTGCAGTGGAGCGGCGGCACGCCCCGTGCGGTGTCGGCTCAGAGGTTCACGATAGGCGACGGCAGCATGTCGGCCAACTATTTCTTCACGGTGTATGCCGAAAGTCCCGGTTCGGTGTGGTTCGGCAACCGCGGTTACGGTGCCTACAGGCGCGACGTCGCGGCGGGAACTTTCGAATCGGTGAGGTTCGACCACACCGACACCAACCGCACGCTGAACGACATCTTCTGTATAATGAAGGATGGCGACGGGACGATGTGGTTCGGCACCAGCGCCGGTCTGGTGAAACGACTGCCCGACGGCGGGTACAAGGTCTACAACGAGCATTCTGGTTTTCCGAACAGCACCATCCACGGCATGCTCAACGGCGACCACGGCAACATCTGGCTGAGCACCAATTTCGGCATAATCCGCTTTAACCCGACCACCGAAACATTTGTGACCTACAGCCACAACGCCCCGACGGATGTGATAGAGTTCAGCGACGGTGCCTATTTCAAGTCCGAAAGCGCCGGGATGCTATTTTTCGGGGGGATCAACGGTTTCGCGGCCATCCGCGAGAACGATTACGTGCAGGCCGAATATGTGCCGCCGATCGTGATAGACCGTCTGACCATCTTCGGCGAGGAACATAACATTTACGACTACCTTTCGGAGAGCGGCAGCAAGGGCTCCACGCTGAACCTGAACTACCGTGAAAATTTCTTTTCGCTCTCGTTCGCGGCCATCGATTACGTCAACGGGCACAACTACACCTACTCTTACCGTCTCGAAGGGATGAGCGACGCGTGGATCGACAACGGTCCCAACAACACCATATACTTCACCAACATCTCTCCGGGCCATTACACCCTGCGGCTGAAGTGCCAGAACATGGAAGCGGGCGTTGAGAGCAGCGAATACGCCGTGAACATCACCATCAGTCCGCCCTGGTACATGTCGACGCTGGCCTATATAATATATGGTCTGATCGGGGTGGCGGCACTGTGGCTGGCGGTGGGCTTCATCATCAGGCGCAACGAACGGCGCCGCAAAGCGATGATCGACGACCTGCAGCAAGAGCACGAAAAAGAGGTCTACGAATCGAAGCTGAGGTTCTTCACCAATATTGCCCACGAGTTCTGCACGCCTCTGACGCTGATCCAGGGTCCCTGCGACCGCATTCTTGCCCACAAAGGGAGCGACCCGTTCGTGCTGCGCTACGCGGGCCTCATCCAGCGCAACGCCGACCGCATGAACGATCTGATCCAGGACCTCATAGAGTTCCGCCGCATCGAGACCGGCAACAAGACGCCGCGCGTCGAGGCTCTGGATGTGTCGGCTCTGGTGACTTCGGCCTTCGACAATTTCACCGACCTTGCCGAGTCGCGCGGATTCACCTTTACATCCGACATCGCCCCGGGTATCATGTGGAACACCGACCGCGATTTTATTACCACGATACTGAATAATCTTATTTCCAATGCGTTCAAATACACCAACCGCAAGGGCACGATCGGGGTGGCGCTGAGCGTCGATGGTGGCGAACTGAAACTCGTGGTCTCGAACACCGGCAAGGGCATCCGCGCCGAGAACATCGACCGCATCTTCGACCGTTACAGCATCCTCGAAGAATTCGAGCACCAGAACGAGAAGTCGCAGACGCGCAACGGCCTGGGCCTTGCCATATCCTACAACATGATCAAGCTGCTGGGCGGCCGCATCGAGGTGGACAGCGAGCGCAACGTCGAGACCCGCTTTACGATGCACCTGCCGCCTGCCGAGCCGACGCCGGTCGATCCCGCGGAACCCGTCGTCATCGGCAGCATGATTCCGAATCCCGGGCCTGCCGTCAAGGATTATCCGGTCGAGGTTGAGATACCCAAATATGTCTTCGACGAACGCAAGCCGACCATCATGGTGATCGACGACGACCGCGACATGCTGTGGTTCACCAGCGAGATCTTCGCCCAGGAGTACAACGTCATTCCGGTCAACCGTCCCTCGCAGGTGGACAAACTTCTGGAGGAGGTGATCCCCAACGCCATAATCTGCGACGTGATGATGCCCGAGGTCGACGGCATCACCATCACCAAGCGCCTGAAGACCAATCCCAAGACCGCCCACGTGCCGCTCATACTGGTTTCCGCCAAGCATCAGGTCGACGAGCAGATCGAGGGGCTCGAGGCGGGCGCCGACCTCTACATCACCAAGCCGTTCAACGTGGATTACCTGAAGACGTTCGTCCGGCACCTCATTTCGCGAAAGGAGACGCTCAAGGAGTATTTCGCCTCGCCCATCAGCGCCTACGAACTGACCGGCGGCAAGATGACCCACGTCGACCACCGCCGCTTCGTGCAGCAGATACTCGACGTGATCAACGCCAACCTTTCGAAGAAGGACCTCTCGGCGCAGTTCATCGCCGACAAGATGAACATGTCGACGCGCCACCTCTACCGCAAGATCCAGGAAGCGGGCGCCGAAAGTCCCCTGCACATGATCCGCGACTGCCGCCTGCACGTCGCCCGCGACCTTTTGCAGAACACCACGATGACCATCGACGAGATCATCTACAAGTCGGGCTTCTCGAACCGCGGGCCGTTCTTCCGCGCCTTCGCCGAGAAATTCGGCTGCACCCCGCGCGAATACCGCGAAAAGCACATAAAAGGGATAGTTTAATTGACAATGGACAATTGACAGTTGACAATGAAGAGTGAAAGTTGCCGTTATCGTCATTGCGAGCGCAGCGAAGCAATCTGAAAAATTCGTAATTCGTAATTCGTAATTCGTAATTGAAAAAACTATCTTTGTGCTGTTGCCCCCGGTAAACGGAATAACCAAACTTTAAAACGATTATGAAAAAACTGACATTCATGGCTGCTGCGCTGATGCTCCTTGCGGGCTGCGGCGGCGAAAAGAACAAGGCGGGGCAGCCCAAACTGCTTGACAAGGCCGCTTTCGAAACCACTATCGACGGCAAACCCGTGTCGCTCTACACCCTCGAGAATGCCAACGGCGTGGTGCTGCAGCTTACCAACTACGGCTGCCGGATGCTCTCGCTGTGGGTTCCCGACAAGGAGGGCAATTTCAAGGACGTTATCTGGGGGTATGAATCGATCGAGGCTACGCTTGCGGGCGACGTCAATTCCGGCCCGGTGGTCGGGCGCTACGGCAACCGCATCGCAAAGGGGCATTTCACGCTCGATGGCGTCGAATACCAGCTCAACCTGAACAACGGCCCCAACCAGCTGCACGGCGGCCCGAAAGGGTGGGCTTCGCAGGTGTGGGATGCCGTTCAGTTCACCGATGAGGCCGGCAACCCGGCTGTGAAGATGACGCTCGTTTCGCCCGACGGCGACGAACTCTATCCCGGCACCGTCACCATCGACGTCACCTACACGCTCACTCCGCAGAACGAGGTCATTCTCGATTACAGCGCCGTGACCGACGCTCCGACAGTGCTTAATCCGACGAGCCACGCATATTTTAACCTGCACGGCACGGCCAACGAATCGTCCAATTCGCACGTGATGATGATCAACGCCGACGCTTTCACGCCTACCGACGAAGGGTTGATCCCGACGGGCGAGATCCGCCCGGTGGATGGTACTCCGCTCGATTTCCGCACTCCGACCGTCATCGGCGAGCGCATAGGGTCGGACTACGAACCGATCGTCTTCGGCAAGGGCTACGACCACAACTGGGTGCTGAACAAGCCCGAGCCGGGCAAGGTGACTCTCGCCGCTGAGGTTTACGAACCCGCCACAGGCATCCTTATGACGGTCTATACCGACCAGCCGGGGATCCAGTTCTACAGCGGCAATTTCATGGACGGTACCGACAAGGGCAAATACGGCGAGGTGCACAATTTCCGCACGGGCATTGCTCTGGAAACCCAGCACTTTCCCGACTCCCCGAACCATGCACATTTCCCCACGACGGTCCTCCGTCCGGGCGAAACCTACACCCAGCACACCGTTTACACTTTCTCGGTAAGATAGGACGGGTATAAGAAATATAGAAACGGAGCCTGCGCAGGCTCCGTTTCTTTTATGTCATCCCGAGTGAGTGCGATCCTAAACCTTACGCGGCGAAATAATGGACTATCGCACGACGAGGGAGCTACCCAATAACACCGGAGATCGAAGCGGATTGGGCCTTCGGCCGCCTATTTCTTACGCCTTGATTTGTCATTCTTGACGTCCTGGTATTCGAGGCCTTCGTTGTATATGCGCATTGCGTGGAGGCTCATGCCCATGCTCGAATATCCGCCGTCGTGGAAGAGGTTCTGCATCGTGACCTTGCGAGTGAGGTCCGAAAAGAGCGTGATGACATAGTCTGCGCACTCCGCCGCGGTGGCATTGCCCAGGGGCGACATCCGTTCGGCAAAGTCCAGCAGGTTCTCCATCCCCATGACGCCCTGTCCGGCGGTGGTCAGCGTGGGCGACTGCGAGACCGTGTTGATGCGGATGTTCTTTTCGCGGCCGTAGATGTAGCCGAAACTGCGCGCGATGGACTCCAGCATGGCTTTCGCGTCGGCCATATCGTTGTAGCCGTAGAGCGTGCGCTGTGCCGCCACATAGGTGAGCGCGACCACCGAACCCCACTCTTCGATCGCGTCGAACTTGCGGCAGGTTTGTATGACCTTGTGGAACGACATCGCCGACACGTCGACGGTCTGGTGGTAGTAGTTGTAGTCGAGGTCGTCGTATCGGCGCCCCTTGCGCACGTTTGGCGACATTCCGATGGAGTGCAGCACGAAGTCGAACTTTCCGCCCAGGTGTTCCGTCCCTTTCTGTACGAGGTTTTCGAGGTCGTCGACTTTGGTGGCGTCGGCGGGTATGACGATTGTGCCGTATTTCTCCGCCAGCAGGTCGATTTCTCCCATGCGCATCGAAACGGGGGTGTTGGTCAGCACGAACTCCGCTCCTTCTTCGGCCGCCCGTTCGGCCACTTTCCATGCTATGGACCTGTCGTTCAGCGCCCCGAAAATAAGCCCGCGCTTGCCTTTCAAAAGATCGTATCCCATATATTCTCTCTTTTATAATTAGGGCAAAGATAATGAAACCCTGCGGCATTAAACTTTTTGCGTAACAAAATTTGTAACCGTTTCATCGTATAGCTGTTTTTATTATATTCGCATTATAATAACCAAATTTTAAAAGAGGTGAGTATGAAACGGTTCTGCGCAATTGTATTATGCATGTCATTACTTGCATTCGTCCGATGCGACGGTGGCGGCGGCACCACTGATCCCGACAATCCCGGCGGCAACACGGATGTCAGCGACGGCATCCCCGAATTCCGCTGGGAGGGCGATATGCACATATACGGGAAGGACGTTTACTGTCTTTCGTACAACAACTACTTGAAGAACGGGGTGGTCCATCCCGGTCCGGAGGATGCTTCCAATTATAATGGCAGTATCTATTTCGACGGCAAGGACGTTTACGTCTGCGGACAGACTCTTTATCAGAGCCACACCGTCATACCCTGCTACTGGAAGAACGGCGGCGGCCGCGTCGACATTACCGACGGGACGCTCGGTGATGTCACGGCGGAAGGCAGTTGGATCACGGTCATCGGCAACGATGTGTATATCCTCGGCATCAGGAAATTCTCAGAGGACGTGGGCGACTGGCATCCCTGCTACTGGAAGAACGGGCGGATGCAGACCCTTCAGGAGCCTCGTGACGGCTACATTTACCAGGCCTTCAAGATGATCGTTTTCAAAGGGGATGTTTATATCATCGGGAGGTACTTCGAGTTCAACGCATGGACTGAAGGCATGCATGCCTGCTACTGGAAGAACGGCATTATCAACGACAGATTGGAGGTGGGAGCATTTAGCTGGGGGGCGGATATATTCATTACTCCTGAGGGCAGGCTTTATATTCCGGGCACTGCGTACACCTACGTTGACGAACCAGGGAATGAAAATGGTATTAAATCTTCTTACGGCTACTGGGAGAACGGAGAGTTCAAGGTGGTGAAAACAAGTCTCGATACCGATCGAGACTCTTACACTCCTTACGGCATCAGCGTCTATAAAAACGAGGTGTACATGGCCGGAATTCACCACAGGCTCAATGGGAACGACACCGCCATTTATTGGAAGGGAGAGGCGGTCTTCGAGCTGACCCAGGCGGAATCCGAGGCCCGCGAGGTCTATATCGCTCCCAACGGCGATGTGTATGTCTTCGGCTTTTACGGTGACTCCCCCTGCTACTGGAAAGGCAACGAGCGGCACGACTATCCCGGGACATACTTTTAACGATCGCGGGGCAGCGGGCACGGCGCCGCGGGGAATACTTTCCTGCGGGTGTCAGAGGCTTTTGCCCTGCGTCAGCCGCCGGTAATGGAGCGGCGTGAGGCCCGTGCTTTTTCGGAACGCCGTGAAGAAATATTCGTGGTTCTCGAAACCCAGCCGGTAGGCTATCTCCTTGATAGGCATCTCGGTATTGGTGAGCATCTCCCTGGCTTTCCCGATCTTGTGTTCGTGGATATACTGCATGGGTGCGAAGCCGGTATATTCGCGGAAAATTTTACGGAAACTAGAATAACTCATGTTGAGCCTTGCTGCGACAGCCTCGGGTTTGATGTCGCGGTACTCTTCGGCGATGATGATCTTCGCACGGTTGATGCGTCCTTCTACCTCGCTTCCGCCGAGCAGCCGGTTGCGGTCGGCCGAGTATGCCAGACCCAGCATCAGGTTGACGACTCCTGCCAGCACCTGCTGGTAACCCGAACGCTGTTCGATGGCGATGGCGATGGCACGGCGGTATAATGACGCCATCTCGTCGTTGATCCCGACGTTCAGCACCGGCCTCTGGCGGCTGAAGAAGCCGTTCGCAACGCGGTTGTCTATCACCTCGCCCTGGAAACCGATCCAATATTCGTCCCATCCGGTTCGCCGGTCGGGGCGGTAGTTGTGCCATTCGCCGGGAAAGAGCATGAACATGTTCCCTTCGGTGACGGGCATCGGTCTCTCCCTTCCCGTGCTTTCCGACCGGAACTCCCCGCTGCCTTTGACTATATAGAGGAGTTGGTATTCGTCGAGCACGCGCCCTTTGTCCGGCGAGAAGAGGTACCGCGTGGGGTGGTTGCCGGGAGGATACGCCTCGCCGGGTTTGACGCTCTGGTAGCCCACCGAGTTGATCGTGAGACCCCACAGGCGGTCGCTCTCGCCCGCGATCAGATATTTCAGGTGTATGGCTTCGTCCATAAAAGCAGCGGACGGAACGGCGTTATGCGTCCCGTCCGCGCTGTCAATATACGGATTTCCGGCCAATTTTCAGAACAGCGAGGGGAAGAAAACCGAAAATATCAGTATGACGATGCCTGCGGCGAGGACGGCGACGGTGCGCCTGTCGCATCCTTTCCACTCCTTGAGGATGAGTCCCCACACGTTCGAAAATACGATGTTGAGCGACATCAGGATGCTCCACGAGAACGCCAGCAGTACGGGCGAACCCGCGAGGAAACTCTTGCCCATCTCCAGCCCGAAGAACTGCGAGTACCACAGCACCCCGGCCAGCGCGCAGAAGAGCAGGTTGTTGACCAGGACGCCTTTTTTTGCGTAATCGCCGAAAGTTTTGTTGCGTGCATTCTGGAAGAGGCAGAACGAAGCGTTGGTCGCGAAACCGCCCAGCGTCACCATCAGTATCACGGGAAGCCCGGCGAAGAGCGGCGTGACGCCCTGTGCGACGGCTGCCTCTTTGACGGGCGTTCCGGCGTTGAGCCCCAGCGCGAAACATGCGCTCATAACCCCGGCCAGCAGAGCCACCAGGAGGCCTTTGGTAAGCGCGAAATCCTTGATCGCCGCTTTTTTCTGCTCTTCGGTCATGCATTTGGCCCGCAGCGAACCGGCGAATCCGATCACCGTGATGCCGGCAAGAGTGACGCAGACGCCCAGGAGAAGGATCAGCCCGTTTCCGCTGAAAAGGTTGTCGCCAGCCATGATCGCCGGAATGAGCGTTCCGAAGGCCGAGCAGGTGCCCAGCGAAATGCTCTGCCCGAGCGCCACGCCCAGATAGCGCATACTGAGACCAAATGTCAGTCCCCCGATGCCCCACAGCACACCGAAACCGATCGATTGCAGCGCTCCGCCCGCTTTCAGCAATCCCATGAGCGAGCCGCTTTCAGGGATCGCCAACAGCGTACCCAGCAGCGGCCACACGAGCCACGCGAAAACGCCCTGGGTGAGCCAGAAACTCTCCCAGCTCCATTCTTTGACCTTTTTGATGGGGACGTAGGAGCTCGACTGTCCGAAGCTCCCGACGGCTATTATGAGCAGTCCCAACAGGATTTCCATAATTTAGTAGTTTTAGGTTATATTTTTCGGATCCATTGTTTGTCATTCCGAGGGAAGTGAAACGACGAGGAATCTACCGTTTATTGTATTTTGAAGATTCCTCGTCGCCGTATGTTTTGCCTCGAATAACAATACCTCTATTATTACGGCTCACTCGGAATGACTGGGCGGGGCCGGATAAATTAACCGCGCTTTGAGGTGACTTCGCGTTCGTATTTCTCGATGTCGGCGATGAAATCTTCGGCCACGGGAACGCCCTGCTGCATGCAGAAGTAGTTGTAAACGTCGGCCCAGGGAAGACTTTTTGCCTCTTCGAGACGCGCCAGGCGCTGGAAGAAACGTCCCTCGGCTTCGTCTTCGCGCAGGGCCCGGATCGGGCTAAGGAACGCCTGCAGGAACGCCTTTTGCGTCGCGCGCGAACCGATAACGTAAGCGCCCAGCCGATTGAGCGAAGCGTCGAAATAGTCGAGCCCAACGTTCGTGCGCTCCATCGCGTCGGCCCACACGATCTCCTGCGCCAGCATCATCACGCTGTCGTTCAGTATCACCACGTGGTCGCTGTCCCAGCGCACCGGACGGCTCACGTGGAGCATGATCTCGGGCGTGAACAGCAGCAGCGACGATATCTTGTCGTAGGTCTCCTCGGTAGGGTGGTAGTGGCCCATGTCGAGCGTGCACATGATGTCGTTCTTGGCGGCATAGCCCATGTAGAACTCGTGCGACCCGACGGTGTAGCTCTCCAGGCCCATCCCGAACAGTTTGCTTTCGACGGCATCCTTCACGTTGGCGAATTTCTTCGCGAAAATTTTATCGAGCGAATCCTTGAGCATCCGGCGGTAGAAATAGCGGTCCACGGTGATGTCTTTCGAACCGTCGTGTATCCACAGGTTGTGGCAGGCGGGACTGCCCAACTGGCGGCCCATTTCGTCGGCTATTGCGCGGCTGCGGATGGTGTGTTCGATCCAGAAATCGCGGATCCCCTTATCGCGGTTAGCAAGGCTTTGGTCGCCGCTTTTCGCGTGCGAGAAACTGGTGGAGTTGAAGTCCAGTTTGAGGTCGTTTGTCTTTGCCCAGTCGATCCAGCTCTGGAAATGTTCGGGCGTGATCTGGTCGCGGTCCACTTTTTTGCCGCCGAAATCGCCGTAAATGGCGTGCAGGCTGACGCGGTGGCTGCCCGGGATAAGCGACACGGCTTTTTCGAGGTCGGCCCTCACTTCGGCGATATTTCGCGCCTTTCCGGGGTAGTTGCCCGTTGCCGCGATTCCGCCCGAAAGCTCCCCGTCGGGATTCTCGAAACCCGACACGTCGTCCGTCTGCCAGCAGTGCAGCGAGAGCGAAAGTTTTGCGAGTTGTTCGAGCGCTTTTTCAGTATCGAT
The DNA here is from genome assembly GCA_031547885.1 of Rikenellaceae bacterium. Taxonomy (GTDB): domain Bacteria; phylum Bacteroidota; class Bacteroidia; order Bacteroidales; family Rikenellaceae; genus UBA940. Next base: position 36,479 of record JAVBRO010000016.1, on the reverse strand, counting down.
GCCGAATTCGGCGTAACGCGCTTTGGCGTTTTCGTAAGCCCTGATTACCTGATCCTGTTTCATAATGTTGAATTTTAAATCATGAATCATGAATCATGAATCATGAGTGATTGTGTCGTTGCGCGACTGGTTTTAATGGTATTTTGTTGTAATTAAATACATTGATATCAAAGTAAATAAGGAGAGTGCGAAGCACGCGAAAATTTATGATTCATGATTTATGGTTCATGATTAAATAATCAACCGATGACCTTCCGGAAATTTTCATACGCTTCCTGCCACTTCGCCGTATCCTGCGGGGTGTATGTGTGGGTTTCCACGCCGGCGGCTATCACGGCCCTCATCTCCTGCAGCGTACCAACTAATCCGGCAGCCTTTGCCTGTATCATGATGTTGCCTATGGCGGTGGCTTCCGACGGCCCGGCTATGACCGGAATGCCGATGGAATTGGCCGTGAACTGATTCAGTAAGGTGTTTTTCGACCCGCCGCCTATGACATGCAGTTTTTCGACGGGGAACGGGGCGAGTCCGCGGAACATATCCAGCGTCTGGCGGTATTTCAGGGCGAGGCTCTCGAAGATCACGCGGATGTATTCGCCGTGGTCCGATGGTTTTTTCTGCCCCGTGCGCGTGCAGTATGCGTCGATGGCGGCGGTCATGCTTGCCGGAGCCGCGAACGACGGGTCGTCCGGGTCTATAAAGGCGCCGAATTCGGGCGCGGCGATGGCCGTCTCGACCATTTCCGGATAGGTGTAGGCCGTCCCCTGCCGTTTCCATTCGGCGAGGCACTGTTCGACCAGCCACATCCCGGTAATGTTTTTCAAGAGGCGCGTCGTGCCCTCCACGCCCCCTTCGTTTGTGACGTTCAGGCGCGAAGTCTCTTCCGTTATGACGGGCTGTTCGACCTCGATCCCCATCAGCGACCATGTTCCCGAACTGAGGTATGCGAACTTTTCGTCGGTTGCCGGAACAGCCGCGACGGCAGAACCGGTATCGTGCCCGGCGACCGCAACGACCGGTATCTGCGGCAGGCCCGCCTCGTCGGCGATATCCTTTCGCAGCATCCCTACGACGTGGCCCGGCATGACGATATCTTCGAACATCTCTTCGGCCAGCCCCACCGAAGCCAGCAGTTCGGCGTCCATGCGTTTCGTGACCGGATCGAGTATCTGCGAGGTCGAAGCGATGGTGTATTCCGTCACCTTGTTTCCGGTCAGCATGTAGCTCAGCGCGTCGGGCATAAAGAGAAGGCGTTCGGCCGCTGAGAGTTGGGACGAGCCGTCGCGCCGCCGCGCGTATAACTGAAAAAGCGAGTTGAAATTCATTATCTGGATGCCGGTCCGTGCGTAGACCTTTTCGCGCGGCAGCACCTTTTCGAAATATTCGGTGTGAGCCGTCGCGATGGCCGGGTCGCGGTAAGCGTATGGCATCCCCATCACCGAACCGTCCCTGCCGATGAAGGCGAAATCGACGCCCCAGGTGTCTATCCCCACGGAAGTTATCCCGACGCCCTCTTTAGCGGCAGCGGCGAGTCCTTCCTTGAGGTGTTCATAGAGCGAGAATATATTCCAGTGGTAGTGTCCCGCGAGCGGGACCATCCGGTTGGGAAAACGGGTCAGTTCTTTCAGGGAAAGTTTACCGCCGGCAAGTGTCCCGAGGATTGTGCGTCCGCTGGTTGCGCCCAGATCGAATGCCACGAAATTCTTAGCTTCCATAGGTTTTTTGGGATGGGTTTGCCAAAGCGGACGCTGCGGCGCAGCTCCGGTTTTTACAAAAGTATGGAATAGCGGGCTTTTCAGGGTGGATATTTTGACACTAATATTATAAAATATGATACAAAAACCGCCGCTATTCATCAAACCTCTTGAAACTGCTGCTACAGCATTTAAGAGCTATATATCGGTCAAATTTTTAAAAATGACTGCCTCAGGTTCGCCCGCGTTGCAATTTATGGCTATCTGTGCGGCCAGGCTCTCCATAAACGCGCGGGGTGTGCCGAAACGTGGCAGAAGTGGTTTCAGGTTTGTGGTTTCCGAAGGTACGGATGCTATTTTTCGTCCGCGTTCCGCCGTGTTTCCCCGCAGTACGAGGCGCATCGTCACAAGGTCGGTGTCGTAGAGCAGCGTCCCGTGGAAAAGCTGTCTCCGTCCCGTGACGTAGGACGCTGTCCCGGAGATCTTCCGCCCGCCGGTGAGCAATTCCCCGCGCGGTCCGACCGTAGTTGCCACACCCATTGCGGCGAGTGCGTCGACGATCGGTTGATGCGGACGCGAATCGAGCAGGGGGGGCTCTCCGCGCGCGGTTATAAAAGAGTAGTTGATATTTCCGTGGTCGTGGTAAACGGTTCCGCCGCCCGAAATGCGCTGTATGACAGGTATTTCGAGGCGGCGGCACAGCTCGAGGTCGGTTTCGGCGGCGGGCGACTGGTTGCGCCCGACGATCACCGACGGCCGGTTTATGTAGAGCAGCAAAAAGTCTTCCGTCCGCCCTATGAGCAGTTCCCGCTCCAGCGCAAGATTCCGCATCGGATCATCCGAAAGACTTTTCAGTATTTTCATTTATAAAATTTTTAATGGCTAATGGTCAATGATAAAATACGATTAGTAATTAACCTTTAACCATTAATCATTAACCATTTATTCTACGTGAAATGCCACGCGGAGCTCTTCGACTTCCCGGTCATTTATCGGCTGGAGTTTGCCCAGCGGCTGCGCCATGATGAGCGATTTTGCGGTGAATTCGGCCACTTCGAGGCGGTCGAAAGTCTGCAGCAGCGCGTCCCCGGTCACGACCGCCGAGTCGTTTGCCAGCAGCACGCACGGCACGTCGCGCACGGTTTCGGCCACCCGGCGCGTATCGCCGTACTGTGTCCCGAAAGGAAGCAGGGGAACGTCCTTTAGCAGAATCCAGCTTTCGGGAATGGTGCGCACGTCGAATTTTCTGCCCGACACGGCGAACCCCATCAGGTGGGGCGATTGCGTCAGGATGATCGAGTTAATCTTCGGGTTCGCGCGGTAAATTTCGTGGTGCATCGCCACCGAACGGCTCGGAACTTTGCCCGCTTCGACCATGCCGTCGCGCACCTGCACGATATCGTCGAGGTCGATGTCCCAGCGCGCCACACCCGGAGGGGTGATCAGGAAATCGTTGCCTTTCCAGCGCACCGAGACCGTCCCGTAGGAGCTTATCATCAGCCCCTGGTCGCAGGCGCGGCGCACCATTCGGACAATGTCGGTGCGGATGGCGCGCTCGTCCGAAGGGTATGCGGCATCCATAAAGTGCGGGTGGTTGGTGGGGATCGACCTGTCGTGTACGGCGATCTGTCCGTCTGTAAGGCCCTTTGCGCCGCCCAGGATCTTTGCGTTCAGCAGCGTGCGGGCGCAGAATTCGAGCGTCTCGAAACGCTGGTAAGCGTCGGTCATATCCGTGCCGCACAGCACTACGCCGTGGTTTTCCATCACGACGGCCTTGTATTCGGGATTTTCGCGGAATTCCTGGGCGATCTTCTTACCCAGAAGCGCACTCCCGGGCAGGGCGTAGGGTGCGAAACCGATCTTTCCGCAGACGCTGCGGGCCTGCGGGATGATGCTTGTGTCGGGTATCTGGTGGACGATACTGAACGATACCAGTGTGGGCGGATGGGCGTGTATGACGGCCCTCATTTCGGGGCGGATCTCGTAGATTGCCTTGTGGAACGGAAATTCCGACGAAGGCTTGTGCGGGCCTATGACCGTACCGTCGGGCCTGACGCACATGATGTCGCGCGCCGCGAGCGAGCCTTTGTCGATGCCGCCGGGCGTGATCCAGATATTCCCTTCCTCGTCTTTTATCGAAATATTACCGCCGCTGGTTGTTGTCATTCCGCTGCGGTAGATGCGGCCGATGATCAGCGTGATCTGATCGGCGGGGTGCATCAGCCTTGTGTCCAGTTGTTTCATTTTTTTGATTTATTTAGCAGATCCCTCACGCAAGGTTCGGGATGACCTCAATAATGTCATTCCGAGGGAAACGAAGTGACGAGGAATCTTCCTTGTATTATTTTATATTTGCTAAAAGGTATTTTTCAGCTTCCACCGACCACAGCCCGTTGTTGCGGCTGCATATTTCGTCGAGCGCGGCGAACAGCGGATCGCTCTTTCCGCGTTCGGCAAAGTCTGAAATGGCCGTGAGCGACATTTCGATATGGGTGTATATCAGTTTCTTGCCGCCCGGGATCTCCGTCAGGCGCATGGTTGTGTCGATCACCGCGTCGAGTCCTCCGATGTGGGTGACGAGTCCGGCCGGATCGAGTCCGCGGCCCATCATTTCGATCCCTTCGCGCATGTCGTCGGCATTTCCGCCGCTTGTCCCGGCGACGTGGGTCGAGGCGTAATGCACGTTGTAGAAGTTAAACCTGGCGCTGAAATCCGGGTTCGCCGGACCTGCGAAGAAGTTGAGGCAGCCGTCGACGGCAAGGATCGTATCGGCCTGTTCGACGACCGGCGTGACCGGTGCGAAGACAAAAACGTCGTCATAGCCGCGCCCGTTCGTTATTTCGCGAAGTCCCGCCGCAACGTCATCCATCCCCGAGGTGTTGACGTAACGCAGGTCGATACCCTGTTTCGCAGCTTCGGCCGGAGAATACAGCGATGCCGCACGGTCGAGGCGCGTCTGGTCTATATCGGTGATGACCAGTAGTTTCGGCATGCGGTCGCGGTGGATGGCAACATTGATCGCCGCCAGTCCCATCGGACCTACACCAGCCAGAATGGCCATATTCCCGCCCTCGGCTATGCCCATTTTGTGGACGTACGAACCGGGCGCGGTGTGGTAGTTGGCGTGCATGGCTCCTATCACGCAGGCCAGCGGCTCGGAGAGCGACGCGCGGTAAAAACCCTCGCCCTCGAAGCGCAGAAGGCAATCCTGTTCCATCACTTCGGACGGGATGACCACATAGGTCGCGTCGCCGCCGGCGTATTTGTAGGAGTATCCGGGTGCGCTCAGTATCCCGACAGGACCCCCGGGGTGGTTCATCGCGGGCTGTATGGAGAATTTGTCGCCCGGTGTGAATTTAGACTGCCACCGCGCGCCCACTTCCACTATCTCGCCCGCGAATTCGTGGCCGATGATCACGGGATTCTGCGCTATATCCCTCGGTACGCGCTTATGCACGTCGGCCTCGTGCACGGCCTTGTACGACGACATGCAGATGCTGTCGCACACGACTTTCGCAAGGATCTCACTGTCATTTATCTCCGGCAGTTCGAACTCCTCCAGCCGGAGATCGTTTTGGCCATACAGCCTTACCGCTTTTGTTTTCATTGTATTCGAAATGAAAGATGGAAAAGTAGATGTGAAATATTATGGCGTAATCGGCGTTTTTTTTTTGTATTATAATTCGTAATTCGTAATTCGTAATTCGTAATTTTTTAGCTAAGCATCACTTGACCACCCGTAACGGGCAGCGCCTGGCCGGTTTCGCAGGTCTGTTCTATGAGGTACAGGATCGCCCGCGTGACGTCTTCGGGGCCTGTTCCCTTGCCCATCGGCACCTGCGACATATAGTAATTGCGGACATCCTCGACGGTTTTCGCACCCGGAACCTTTCCGGCAGCCAGATACTGCATGAACAGGCCGTTCTCGGGGTCGCTCCACAGCGGACCTTCGTAGAAGTTGCCCGGGCAGACCGAGTTGACCTTGATGCGAAACGGCGCGAGTTCCAGCGCGAAAGACTGCGTGAGGCCGATCCCGCCAAACTTTCCACCGGCATATGCGAAATTGGCTTTCGAGCCGCGCAGTCCCGATTTCGAATTTATCTGCACGATATCGCCGTAGTTTTCCGGCGCGTAGCGGTTTTGGAGCTTCATCACCGGGGCAGCCGCCTGAACGCAATAAAAATATGCGTTGTAGTTGATTTTTGTCACGAAATCGAACGTTTCGGCCGTCATTGCGTCGATGCTTCCGGCCCGCAGGACCCCTGCATTGCTGACGAAAACGTCCAGCCCGCCGAACTCCCGCACGGTCTCGCGGATCAGGTTGGCAAGGCTTTCGGGTTCGGCGACATTGGTTTTGACGAAGATCGCACGGTTCTTTTTCGCTGCAACATTAAGGCTGTCAGCCGTTTTTCGCCCTGCCTCCTCGTTGAGGTCGGCCACGACGATGTTCGCACCCTGGGCCATGAGGCAGCGGGCGATCCCCTCACCGAATCCCTGTGCGGCACCCGTGACGATGATTATTTTGTTCTCGACGCGCCCCGAAGCCCATCCCGTACTCACCGCACGGCGGTAATTTTCGACTTCCCAGTTATCTATGAAGCCGATCTGGGCGTCGGTCATGGGGTGCGGGCCGCCGAATGAACGGGCCAGCCAGGCCACCTTCAGCATATCGGTGTAGACGTCAGTGATAATATCCGCCCCCGCCGCATTGTCGCCGCATGCAACCAACCCAATGCCCTTTATCATAATGACTTTCGGGTCATAGCCGAATTTCGCGCGGTAGTCTTCTATCTGCTTTCCGATGTCGTTCGCATCCGCTTTTTCCGAGTAGATATAGTTCGATTTGCAGTAGACGCTCATGTCGGGCGTGAACGGGCGGCTCGCTGCGCCGAAATTTTCCGCGGATTCCGTAAAATACTCTATGAGAGCTGAATTGGTGGTTTTGAGCGTTTTTCCTCCCAGCATCATCCGCAGAGCCGGAACCACATCTATTGCGTGTGCGCACACATCGCGGCTCCCGACGGGCAGGGGCTCCGTGACGCGCGTCTCGATGGCTTCCAGGACTTCGCCGTAAGTTTTCATGATCTCTTCGGGAGTGTCGCCGCTCACGAAAATACCGTGATTCTGAAGCATTATTATGCGCGGTTCCCGGCCGTGGCGCGCTTTGTGTGCGCACACACCGTCATCGACCTTTTTGAAAAGCACGTAGCCCGGGTCGGTGTAGGGAATGTAAAGTACGCGGTCGCCGAAAATCTCTTTCGTCAGCTCTTCCGCGCGGTTGGACGACATCAGCGCATTGACCATCGTGGGGTGAAGATGCACCACGAAAGGCGCGGAAATCGAGTTGTGCATCGAGGTCTCGACGCTCGGACGGCGCTCCTTTGTTATGCACGCTGCGGCCAGGTCCTGCTTGACCTCTTCCTCGCGCAGGGCAGTGTCGGCGCTGTACTGTTTTTCGCCGATGACGGCCAGTTTGGCGCGGTCGAGCACCGCAAAACCATCCTCAGTGATGGTTGCAAGCGTGTGTCCGCTCGCCTTGACCCACAGCCGGTCCGCCGTTTTGTACGAAGTGTTCCCGCCGCCTGCGATGACGTAGCGGCTGTCGGCGCCGTAGTGGCGCGATATTTCGACAAGTTGTTGTAGCTCTTTCATTTTGCCTCTATTTAGCTCGTCCCCAAAATGTCATTCTGAACTTTATGTGAGGAATCTGTCGCTAAATTATAAGGTAGTTCCCTCGTCGGGCGGTGGGCCGTTTTGAAGAAATGTATCTTACTGCGCCGCCCTCGCTCGGGATGACCTTAAATAGCTTCCTGTATCAGTTTGTCACCCAATGTAATGTATTCATTGCGTTGCGCTGGGTCGTAAAGGGTGCCGGTGCGGGCGTAAATGTCCTGATGCGCCGCAATGATGCATGCCCCTTTGTAGTTTATCTCCTTTAGAAACGGCGTCAGTTCTTTGCCGCCGCGGGCGAAAAGCTCTATCGGTTCCATCGCCGGGGTGTTGTGCTCGCTGCCAAAAGTGATCGCAAAGCCGTTGTTCCACAGCCATTTTGAGTAGCGTTCCAACACATCCGTGCTGTTGCGCGTCGTGATGAACTCGACGCTGTGGATGCCGCGACTTTTTAGCGTCTCGGCGGCTTTTTCAAGGTCGCCTTCGAAGTCGGTGAAATTGCCGCCCGCGTCGTCGGCAAGGAACGGATAAGTCGGGATCCCGCCCGCCGCCTCGATTATGGCAACGACATCCTCCACGGGCAGGAACGCTTTAGGCTCCTCTGGGACGAACGCCGCGCCGCCAGCTTTAAGCAAATTGCCGCGTATCTCGTTCTCCACGCCTGCAAAGTCGCTTATGGCCGATTTAAGGGGTCTTGTGCCAAAAAATTTCTCAAGTAAAATCTTCCGGCCGGCATCGTCCGCAACCTGTTCGTAGACCGCCATCCGGAGAGCTTTGGCAAGATGCCGCTCGCGGATATTGCCTTTTGTGAGACTCTTTTCTATCTCTTCGATGTCGAGAGTGAAGCCCGCGCCGACCGACTTCAAAAGTGCGTTCAGTTTGGTGCACATTGCCCGCACTTGGGCGTTCGACTCTTCCCTCACGGCTGTAAGTTTCGATGCGTAAGGCTCGGGAATACGGGCCGGATTGGCCAATCCCTTGCCGCTCATATATGTACGGCCGGGATTTCCGGGATCGTTGACGCGAAGGCCCTCGCGCTGGAACTGCTCGTCGAGGCTTATCATCTCTATATTGAACAGCGGGTATAGTTTCCGTGCGCGGCATCCGTCGGCCCACTCGGCGTATCCGCCGGTCGAGTAGAAGTCGTTGATGCCTACCACTTTCACGTTCTGCGCCCCCGCCATGTCGAGGGCCTGCCCGACGCTCTCAAAGGCGCTGAACGACCAGGGTGTATGCAGGTGGGCGTTTACGTTTATCATATTCAAATTCATTAACCTATAAGGTAGATTCCTCACACTTCACTTCGTTCCGGTTAACTTCGTTTTCCTCCTTCTTGCGGGGCATAGCTTGTAAACAATCTCTGCTCCCGCTGCGAGCGTCGGTTCGGAATGACATTCTTGCTAAACCGCCGACGGCGTTCCGACCTGAACGACCAGGGGGTGTGCAGATGGGCGTTTACGTTTGTCATAACTTAAAGAATGATTAATGGTCAATGGTTAAAAAATAGATAAAATAGCAGAATTATCATTAACCATTTATCATTAACCATTAAATTAGATTCCTAATTTTGAACGGCGGATCTGTTCGCCATCGGTGAAGTTAGCGGTCGGAACATGCCCTTTCAGAGGCTCGATCTTTTCATGGATAGCGTCGATGATCCACGACGGCTGCGGAAAGAACGCATCCTCGAGTTCGTAGGCCGGAGTGATCCAGTTGCGCGAACCGACAACAACAGGGGGCGCATCAAGTTCGTCGAAAGCGAGTTCGGTGATGTTGCGCGCGAGGTCGTTCAGGAACGAACCGCGCGACGAGGCGTCGGAAGCGATGACGATGCGGCCTGTCTTTTTGATCGAGGCGATGACCGGTTCGTAGTTGAACGGGACCAGTGAACGCGCGTCGATAACCTCGGCGCTTATGCCATATTTTTTCTCAAGCTCTTCGGCAGCTTTGAGTGCGCGATATAGCGTTGCGCCGATCGTGAGGATCGTGATGTCCTTTCCGGCGCGTTTCACATCGGGTTCGCCGAACGGTATCTCATAATACCCTTCCGGAACGCCCCCCTCGTGGAACTGCTCCCCGATCTCGTAGATGCGCTGGCTTTCGAAGAAAACAACCGGGTCTGTACCCTGCAATGCACTATTCATAAGACCTTTCGCGTCGTAAGGCGTGACCGGGAAGACGACTTTCAGGCCCGGGATGTGGGTGCAGAGCGAGGTCCAGTCCTGGGAGTGTTGCGCGCCGTACTTCGACCCGACCGAGACCCTCAGTATTACCGGCATTTTCAGCAGGTTGCCGCTCATCGCCTGCCATTTGGGCAGCTGGTTGAACACTTCGTCGCCGCAGCGCCCCAGAAAGTCGCAGTACATGATCTCGGGGATAACGCGGCCGCCGCACATGGCGTAACCGATTGCAGTTCCGACTATTGCGGCTTCGGCGATGGGTGAATTGAACAGGCGGTGGTAGGGCAGCGCTTCGGTCAGCCCGCGGTAAACAGCGAACGCTCCTCCCCAGTCGCGGTTCTCCTCACCGTAGGCCACCAGCGAAGCGTCTTTATAGAAACGGTCGGCGATAGCCTCGAAAATCCCGTCGCGAAGCTGGTACTGCTTCATCTTGGAGACGGGTTTCCCCTCGGCATCGGTCACGAAACGGCTCTTTCCGGCGATCTGTCGGACGCGCGGATTCTCACTCAGCGGGTGGTTGACATCCGGCGTGACGCCCGGCGACATGGTGTCGGCCGAACCGTTCGAAAATATCATCGTACCCAGAAGTTCCGGGTTTTTGTGCAGGTCCATGCGGGGCGACAGGTCGTCGTCGATCGCCAGTTTGAAGGTCTCGAACATCACGTTCTTAACCTCGGTCTGGATTGCGTCGAGTTCTTTCTGGCTTGCGATTCCGCCCTCGATCAACTGCTTGGCGTAACCTAATATGCAGTCTTGTGCTTCCCATGCCTCGATCTCATCCTTGGTGCGGTACGAAGAGGCGTCCGAGGGCGAGTGGCCGCTGTAACGATACGTCAGGACGTCTAAAAGTACCGGACCGTCGCCTTTTTCCATAATGGGGCGCTTGCGGCGGTAGGCTTCGATCACGGCCAGCGGATTGTAGCCGTCGACGCGCTCGGCGTGCATCTGTTCGGGATTAACGCCCGCACCGATACGCGCCGCAACGTCGTAGCCCATAGTCTCGCCGCAGGTCTGACCACCCATGCCGTACTGGTTGTTCATGATGTTCAGCACGAAAGGCAGGCCGCCCTTCATATCGCCTTCCCAAAGCTGTTTGAACTGGTCCATCGCGGCGAACGAAAGTCCTTCCCAGACCGGTCCGCACGCCATCGAGGCGTCGCCCAGGTTGGCTATGACAATACCGGGCTTGCGGTTCACTTTTTTATACAGGGCGGCCCCCACGGCGATCGCGCCGCTTCCGCCCACGATGGCGTTGTTGGGATAGATGCCGAACGGGGTGAAGAACGTGTGCATGCTTCCACCCAGGCCTTTGTTGAAGCCGGTCTCGCGGGCGAAAATCTCGGCCAAAGCGCCGTACAAAAGAAAACGCATACCGAGTTCTTTGGTCGTGCCTGTGAAACCTTTTTTCACAACCTCTACTGTTGCCCCATCCCAGAAACTGTCCATTATTTTGGTGAGTTCCGACTCGTCCATCTGCTCGATAGTGCGCAGGCCTTTGGCCAGGATTTCGCCGTGGCTGCGGTGCGAGCCGAAAATGTAGTCGTCGACCGTCAGCGTGTAAGCCATGCCGACTGCCGCCGCTTCCTGTCCCGCCGAGAGGTGCGCCGGGCCGGGATTATTGTACTCTACGCCGTTATATGCGCCAGTAGTTTTCACAAGGTGAAGCATGGTCTCGAACTCGCGGATGACCGACATGTCGCGGTAGATGCGCACGAGTTCATCTCTTGTGAAATTGCCTGCCGCCAACTCATCCTTTGCGGTTTTCGAGTAGGCGTTTACGGGTATCGGCGTGAATTTTATTTCGCTTTTCGCCCTCTGTTTCGAAGGATCGATAGGTTGGCTCTTAGGCATAAAATTTCAATTACGAATTAAAAATTACGAATTACGATTCTGAATCAAAATGTAAAAACGGTTTCCTTGATTATTTCGCTGACGGTCGGATGAGGGAAGACAACTTCCTGCAGTTCGGCGACGGTCATCTCCTGTTCGATCGCCTGGCAGGCGCCCCAGATGATCTCGCTCGACGGGTTGCCGATCATGTGAACACCAAGAACTTCGCCGTGTTTCTCGCCCACGACCACTTTGCATACTCCCTCGCCGCCCTCGTTTTCGGCTACGAAACGCCCCGCATAGGCCATCGGGAGTTTCAGTTCGCGCGCCGCAATGCCTTTGGCTTTTGCCGCGTCGAGCGTCAGCCCCACCGAAGCTACCTCGGGATTGGTGTAGACCACGCCGGGAATGGCATTGTAGCGCATCGCGTCTTTCCGCCCGGTGAGATTGTTGACAACCACCTCGCCCTCGCGCGAAGCCGTGTGTGCCAGCATCGAAAAACCGGTCACGTCGCCCGCCGCATAGACGTTCGGAATGTTTGTCTGCATCTTTTCGTTCACTTTTATGCCGCCGCGATCGAGCTCAACGCCCAGGTTTTCAAGTCCGAACCCTCCCGTCACCGCCCTGCGGCCAACGCTCATCAGTATCCTGTCGCCCGTCACTTTCTGCTCATTACCTTCGGCATCTATGAAATAGACATCGTGGCCGTCTAACTTCGTGACCTTACATGAAAGGTTGAACGCAATGCCTTTCTTCGCGTAGATGGCGCGCAGCATCGCCGCGATCTCCGCATCGTTTTGGCCCAGTATCTCCGGCAGCATCTCGACTACCGTCACCTGCGTGTCGAGCGAATTGAAGTAGCTGGCGAACTCCATTCCGATAACCCCGCCGCCGATCACAACCAGCGACCCAGGCTTCTCTTTAAGCGCCAGTATCTCGCGGTTCGTCAGTACGATATCGCCGGCTTCAGCCACTCCGGGAATCGGCGGCACGAAAGCCTCAGAACCGGTGCAGATCAGCAGGTTTGTCGCCGTGAGCGTTTCTTCGCCTGAGGTGATTTCGATGCCCTGGTCCGAGCGTCCTTTTATATAAGCCTCGCCCTTTACGACCGTCACGCCGTGCTCTTTCATTTTTCCGGCCACACCCAGCACGAGTTTGCGCACGATCTTGTTCTTGCGGCTAACGATGGCGCCGTAGTCGAACGTCACCCCCTCGGCCTTTATGCCGTATTTGCTGCCGTGGACAGCGCTGTCATAGATTTTCGCACTGTAGAGCATCGTCTTGGTGGGGATACAGCCCTCGTTTAGACACACGCCGCCAAGTTCGCGCTTCTCGAAAAGTATGGTGCTGAGGCCTTTCGCCCCTGCACGTTCGGCCGCCACATAGCCCGCCGGACCGCCGCCGATTATTGCCAGATCAAAGTTTACCATGATTAAATTTTTAATGATTACTGGTTAGTGGTTAATGGTTAATTTTTTCTTCATCATTAACCATTTTATCATTAACCATTAAATTTCTATATCAATATTTTCAATTTCTGTTGCGATCTGTTTCACAAAGCGCGTCGCCTCGCCACCGTCCAATGCGCGGTGGTCGTATGTCAGGCTCAGGCCGATGAATGGCACGAATCCGTACACGCCGCCGCCAAGGTCCTTGGGACGCGGAACGATGGTGTTCACACCCAGGATCGCCGATTGAGGCAGGTTGATGACCGGCGTGAATATCTCCACTCCGTAATTTCCCAGGTTCGAGACCGTGAACGTGGCCGCTTCGGGCGACAGCAGGTCGGGATTGATCGACCCCTTGCGGCACGCCTCGGCGACTTCGCGAAGGCTCCCGGCAAGTCCGCCGATCGAAAGCTTTTCGGCATTCCTCACAACAGGAACCATCAGGCCGCGGTCGGTGTCGACCGCCAGCGCCAGATGCACATTATTAAAATAGCGTATCCCCTGGTCGATGCCCAAAAAATGAGAATTGACATTCGGGAATTTTTCGAGCGCGCGCACGACCGCCCAACAGACGAGGTCGTTGATCGTGATGTTAGCCCCTTTAGCCTTGGCCTCCCTGCGAAGCTCCAGGATGCGGCGCGCGTCGGCCCCGAGGTGGTGGGTCAGCTGCGCCGAATTCTGCAGCGAAGCGTGCATCGAACGGGCGATCAGTTTGCGCATGTTGGTCAGTGGCTTAACATAACTATCATTCTCTCCGGCTGTCGAATTTGTCGCGGCTGAGGTCAGGTCGCCTGCGCGGACTGTTCCGGCGAGTCCTGAACCCGATGCCGGAGTCTGCAGGCCGCCTGCTTTTATTTGTGCACTCGCCAGAGGAGTAACTCGCGGAGTGACCTCGATGGCCGCCACGACATCTTTGGTGATGACCCTGCCGCCCGGGCCCGAACCCTTCAGGCGCGATGCATCTATATCATACCGTTCGGCCATTTTGCGGGCGCGGGGGGAAACGGATGAATCCCCTTTGTCGTTGTGAGAAAGGGCTGGCGCGGCAGATTGCTTTGCTTCGCCTGCCGGGGTTGCCAATACCTCTTGGGCAGGTGCGGCGGCTTCTGCGGGTGCGGCCGAAGCACTTCCGGGGCGCAGTCCATCAACAGTCTCGCCCGCCGAGCCGATCACCAGCACGTTCGTCAGCACCGGTATCTCGTCGCCTTCGTCGAAGAATATTTCGAGCACCTCGCCGGACTCCTTCGCTTCCTCCTCGAACGATGCTTTGTCGGTCTCATAGGCGAAAAGCACGTCGCCCGGTTTTACCATGTCTCCTTTTTTTACCCTCAGTTCGGTGAGGATGCAGCTTTCGACGCTTTGCCCCTGCTTGGGCATTATTACCGGTGTGGCCATTTTTGTGGTATCTTGTTTTTAAGTCGTTTTGCGTTCTTCGAAAAAGTTATACGGATCTTGCACAGGCAAATTTATGGTAAAATTTTGTATTTACAAGTTATTTTCAAAAATATTAATTATGAATAAGTTAAGTTTAGGTAGTGTATTTACAAGTTGTCAACTTGTATTTACATGTTTTCAAAATAATTACTTATATTTGCAGCAGTAAAATTAAATGTCTGATACAATGGAAAATCTGCCGCGATACCGCGTAATATATGAAGCATTGAGGTCCTGGATCGTCGCCGGACGTTATGCCCCAGGCGATGCTCTCCCTTCAGAAAACGAACTGTGCGAGGGGTATATGGTTACGCGCCCGACAGTGCGGAAGGCGCTCGATATGCTTGTAACAGACGGCTTTATCGTGCGCCACCAAGGGCGGAAAAGCGTCGTGAAAGGGACACCCAAGGGCATAGGGATACTTTCACTTTCGGGAACCACCTCGGCTCTGGGCAGTACGCTGCGCACTCCTGTGATAGTGAAGCCCGAGATCAGGCAGTGGGACGATGCTTTCGGTTTTCCGCTGACCGACGCCGAACGAGCGGCCGGATGCATATATTTCGAACGCCTGCGCGTACTGAATGATGAGCCTATGTTGTTAGATATCACTATGTTGCCGAATATAGGCATCCCCCGTTTCTCGTCGCTGAATATGGAAAATTCGTCACTTTTCGATATCCTGCGCACCCGATATCAGATCACCGTCACAGGCGGCGAGCAACAATTTTTTGCCATCGCCGCCGACCGCCATCTGCGCGAACACCTGCGCGTGAGACAGGGGCATCCGGTGCTCCAGTTCAACCGGCGCATAGAGACAGACCGGCCGGGATTCTATATCTATAGTCAATTGTTCTGTGTAACAGGTAAATACGGGTTGAGCGGAACCTTTTAAAACAAAAACAGCTGGATTTCCAGCTGTTTTTGTTTTAAAAGATAATCGACCGTGATCCGGCAGTCGTGAGAAGCCCGGCGCAAGACGAGTCAAGAAGGTATTTGCCCGAGTATCACCATGTTATGATGTTGTACTGGATTCCTATGCCGACATAGGGACGGCACCGGTCGAAATTGTAACCATATCCCGCCTGGATGCCTATGCCCCAATGTGCAGGACGCTTCAGCGTGACGGTCTCTGTCTTGTTTACATAAACGGTGTTGCGGTAAATTTCCATCTCGGCCAGCCGCGGGCGGAATCCCTCTACGACCGCACGGTACTCGTCCGTCAGATAGGTCTTTTTTTCGATCGGAACCTCAACTTCGACCAGCACGGTGTCGCGTGCCGACCGGAGCCAAACCGTGTCAATCCGTTCCAATCTGACCGTGCGAAAAGCCAGAACAGTATCACGGATCGTGTCCCTCACAATCACCGTATCGCAGCGTGTTTTAATGTGAAAAACATTGGCAGATCTTGTTAGAGTCATAGCCGCGGTCAGAGCCATGATCACAATCAAATATACTATCTCGCGGGTCTTCATAAATGCAGGATTTTATTTCTGTTTGCGGCTTCCCGATATGAGATGTGGAGCCATGAATAGCCGCGTTCGTCGATCAGTTGGTCGAAGTCGAGGTCACTTGCAACTATCATGTCGAAAAGGCGGCGGTTGTCGGTGGGCGAACCGGCGGTTATGTCGGCCGCCTCTCCGCGAAGGTGCTGCGAAACTGGCGATCCACCGGCTGCTTTATTCGCTGATGGACAGCGGTATGCGCTGTTTACGGCAAGGGGCGCTCCCCACAGTTCGCGCACCGGGTCGAGGAGCTTCTCAGCCAGCAGTGTCAACGCCTTTACCGCTTCCGGCGGAGGGGTGTTATCTATGTTTTTTGCTTCCGCGATCCTGCTTCGGGTGAGTTCGTTAAATGTGAAATATGTTGGCATAAGCGGAATTGTTTCTGACAAGATAGACCGATGGCGGCGGGAAAAAATTATACAAATTTTGAAACTGCTGGTTGCGAATTTCCAACCACGAATTCAGAGCGCTTCGTCGCTTGTCCGCCGATTCGAAGAAGAGGAATTTTTTAGATCGGGAGCCTGATTTTTACCGGCTCCTGCAATTGGATAGGCCATGATTTTTCATCTCTGGTTGCTAGTTTTTAATTCTTGATTTGTCCGCCGTTTTCTCCTGACAGTCGGGACCGCTCCTTCGGGTTTTTTATAGATTGTTTTCTCCAGCTTCGTACTTCGCCGCTCCCCGCAATGACGGCAAGGAAAAATAAGTTTTGTTATAGAGTAGTTCCCTCGCCGGATGGCGGACCCTCAGCATGGCTTGTATCTTACGGCGCCGTCCTTGCTCGGGATGACAAATTAAATCTGTCATCGGCGTTCCGGGCGCTCGGTTCGTGGGAAAAAAGAGGGAGTTCGTTGAATTGATTCGCGGCGGCGGGACGCCGGGGGTACATTTGCTTTCGGAAATCCCACAACCCGCATGAAGAACCGCAAGACATTACTGATCGCTATTGTACTGCTCGCGGCGTTCTCCCCGATGAGAACGCTTGCTCAGACCGTAGGAAACCTGCGTCTCCAGAAAGATTATTTCGGGCAGGTCGACGCTATTCTCGACAAAATAGGCGCTGATCTCAAGGTGAGATTCGTTTTCGACCGCGAATACCTGGCCGGCTACCAGACCGTCATAGTTCAGCGCGACGTGAAAACGATCAACGGCGTGCTGAAGAAGTTCGAGGATTCATGGGACATGGCCTGTATGGTCTCAGAGGATGGCGGTTACATCTATATCGCGCGCGACCTCGCACACCTGAACGAGCTTATGGCCGGTCACGCCGGTGCGCGGCAGGAAGTGATAGTCGAAAAGCGCATCGTCAGAAGCGCCGTCGAACCCCGCAAGCGCAACTTCACGCTGACAGGCGAGGTGGCCGACGTCTACAACGGAGAACGCATCCCATACGCCACAATAACCATCGAAGGTACCACAAAAGGCTGTGTGACCGACGCAAACGGGCGTTTTACGATGCACGGAGTTCCGGCCGATACGGTCGAGATCGCCGTTTCATACCTGGGATACATCAAAAAGATAGTCGAGATGGAGCCGTCGGACGAAAACCCCGCCCTTTATATAGAACTCGAGCCGCAGAAACAGGAGATCGCCGAGGTGTTCATTTATGGACGTAAGGATGACAAGGCCCTGGAACAGTCCGTCGGCGAACACAAGATAAAGATGTCGCCCGTAGCCCTGAAATTTTTACCCAATATCGGCGAGAAGGATATCATGCGCAGCTTCCAACTGATGCCGGGTGTCAGCGCATCCAACGAGAACAGTTCGGGGATGTACGTTCGCGGCGGAACTCCCGACCAGAATCTCATCGTCTACGACGGATTCACGGTCTACTACGTCGACCACCTGTATGGCTTCTATAGCGCATTCAATTCCAACGCTATCAAGGACGTGCAGCTCTACAAGGGCGGTTTCGAGTCGAAGTACGGCGGACGCCTCTCGAGCGTCACCGAGATCACCGGAAAGGACGGAAACAACCGCAAGGTCAGTTTCGGCGGCGACGTGAGCCTGCTGAGCGTCAATGCGTTCCTGGAAGTTCCCGTCGCAAGGAAAGTGACCACGCTGGTGGCCTTCCGCCGCTCGTACCAGGGGTGGATGTACAGCCGCATCTCGGGGCAGAAACGCAACAGCGACGACTCCACTTCGTCCGGAAGCGGATGGATGGGGGGCGGAGGACCTATGGGGGTGGGTAATTCAGACTCCGGCTCGAAATCGTACTTCTATGACGTCAACGCGAAGGTGACTTACAACCCCACCGACCGCGATATCATTTCGGTCAGCTTCTTCAACGGCGCCGACAAGCTTGACAATACGCCCACGTTCGGCTTCGGCGGCGGGGGAGGAGGTGGTTTCGGCGGCTTTTCGATGGACAATTCGGACTACACGAGCTACGGCAACATAGGCGTCAGCGGACGGTGGACGCGCCGCGTGAACGAACGGCTGACATCCACCATCGTCGGCAGCTGGTCGAAATTCTACAGCGACCGCGACGAAAGCCGCGAAATCACAGTGACGGACGAGGAGAGCGGGACTCGCACAATACGCAGCGGTATAATCGAGGATAACAATCTCAGCGATTTCTCGCTCTCCGGTTCGTTCAAATACGAACTCAACGAAAAGAACACCCTCGAATTCGGGGCGTTCGGGACCTACTACGACATCAATTACAGCTATGCACAAAGCGATACGCTGAAACTTGTCGACAAGAGCGACGACGCTTTTCTGGGCGGGGTATATTTCCAGGACAGGCTGCGTCTCGCCAACCGCAAACTGGTCCTCACGCCCGGACTGCGCGCGACATACTTCGGCAACACGGCGAAACCCTATTTCGAGCCCCGCTTCAACGCGAGCTGGAATTTCGCACCGCATTTTACGCTGAACGGCGCGACGGGACTCTTCTACCAGTTCGCCAACCGCGTCACGCGCGAGGACGTCATGTCGGGCAACACCGATTTCTGGATACTCTCCAACAAAAACGACATCCCCGTCAGCAGCTCGGTACACGTCAACCTCGGCATCAATTACGACCTGCCGGGATACCTCTTCAGCATCGACGGTTACTACAAAAAGAACTACGATATCACGGAATACACCATGCGTTTCCAGCGGTCGCTCTCCTCGGGGGATTTCCGCAGGGGCGCCGGCATGGAAGCAAGCGAAGAATTTTTTACCGGCGACGGCTACTCCACAGGTCTCGAATTCCTTGCCCAGAAGAAGGCCGGAAAGTTCAGCGGATGGCTCAGCTACACCATCGGCGAGGTCAAAAATCGATTCCCCGGCCAGTCCGACAAGTGGTTCTACGCCTCGCAGGACGTTACCCACGAATTCAAGGCCGTGGCAGTATACAAATTCGGCAACTTCGACTTCTCGGCCACATGGATCTACTCTACCGGGCGGCCCTATACAGCCCCGCTCGGCGGCTATACGCTTACGCTGGTCGACGGTTCGACGGAAAACTACTACGCTGTGAGCGACAAGAACACTTTCCGGCTTCCGGACTACCACAGGCTGGACCTCGCGGCGGCGTGGCGATTCGACATTTTCGGCTCGAAAGGCCGTGCGCAGTCGATCAGCTTCTCGCTGTTCAACGCCTACAACCGAAAGAACGTCAGCGCAAAGAAGTTCGAGATCGTCGACGGCGTCATTCTCGAAAGCAATATCAACTACCTGAGCATTACACCCAACGTTACACTTTCATTCCGGTACTGATTATGGATAAGAATAATTACGAATTACGAATTACGAACCGACGCCAAGCCGAGCGCCATCGGGTTTACTCAAATGGCTGAGGCACGAAGGAGGAAAAGCCTGCGCCAGCAGGGTTAATTACGGATTATGGCGCGGCAAATGCCGCAGGTCTTGCATTTTCAAATTTTCAAATTTTCAAATTTTCTCATTTTTTATTCTTCATTTGTCTTTCACGGGGTGCCAGCCGACGCTAATAGCCGAGTTCAGCGACAGGCCCGTCGTGGAGTGCTACTTCTATGCCGATCATGTCCCCACGGTCAAAATAACGAAACTGATACCGTTCCGAAGCGACGTCGTCTTCTCGGAAGAAGACGTAGACCGGATTGCGGTCACAATCACCGACGACACCACAGGCGAAAGCTGCATCCTCACGGCCCAGGGCGAAGGCATATATACAACCGCGTCGAATTTCAAGGCTAAGGTCGGCCACACCTACACCATGACCATCCCGTACAACGGCGAACTTGTCGCGGCGACCACTACGATACCGCCTAAACCGGTGAATATGGCGCTTTCTGAAACCAGCATTACCGCTATGGGATCACCCATGGGACGTGCCGGAGGCCCTGGCGGCGGAGTCGAGATAACCTGGGACAACGCCGGAAAGGATTATTATATGCTCGCCGTCGAGAACACGATGGCCAATCCCGAACCGATTTTCGAGGATGACGGCGAAGAGGAGTGGCCGCGACCGGCTTTCCGCGTGGAACCCACGCAGGGCACATCCACGCAGTTGTCGCAGATGTCGTTCTACTACTACGGGATGCACGACGTGATCCTGATACGGATGCAGCCGGAATACGTACTGCTCTATTCGACCAACGGCACCACCTCGTCGACCCTGACCGAGATACATGCCAACGTCGAGAACGGCTACGGGATTTTTACCGGCGTAAATGCCGACACCATGCAGCTGAAGGTGATAAAATACTCGTCCGCCTCGGGTCGGGCGAAAGAACGCGATTTTTTGCAGTAGCCGGTGCAGTATTTCCGGTGTCGGCACGTTCTATTATAAAGACCTCAACCTTATAATGAACGATGATGAAAAAATTACTGCAACCAATTCTTGTCCTGCTGGCCGCAATGCCGCTGCTTGTCTCATGCGACAAGAGCGACGGCATCAATTTTGCCGGCGAATATGAAAAAAGTTTTCAGAAATGGCTGGCTTTTGAACAAGCCAACGGCAACAGCTATCAATTCACGGTTCGTCCCTTGAACTGGTTTGATTGTGAAACTACTATGACCGTGGTTGACGGCATAGTGACACAGCGCAGTTTCAGGTATTTAAGCGGCGCTCCTGCGCTTTTGCCCGTAGAGGATCAGGAATGGACCGAATATGGAGATGAGGTCGGTTCCAAAAAAGATCCCCCTGCTGCTGCACCGACCACCCTTGACAAAATCTATGAGAGAGCCCGGACGGATTTGCTGATTAAAAGGAAAAATGTCGAACACTTTTTCAAGGCAGATAATGACGGCATGATATCACGGTGCGGCTACGTGCCCAATGGCGTGGCAGATGCCGACGTAGGTGTATGGATCACCTCCATCGAGCCTATGTAGCTTCTCTTCGGAGAGCAGCCTGAAAGGCGGCGAACATAACCTGTTTTATACATCGGCTGTCCGGAAGCAAACCGCTTCAGGGCAGCCGGTGAGCTATTTCGTTTCAGAAGGATTTTATATCTTTGCAGAAACCCGCTGTTCAATGTAAAACTAACCTGATGATGAAAACCAAGACTTTTGGCAGGAGCGCCGTCTCCCTGCGGAATCTGCTGGCCGCCGCAGTCATTCTGCTGGCCGCCGCCCTTTCGTCGTGCGCCGATAAACCTTTCTCCAACGAAAATCTCCGCGTGCTGTACTGGAATATCCAGAACGGGATGTGGAGCGGCCAGGACGACAACTACGACGCTTTTGTGGAATGGGTCGGCAAACAGAAGCCCGATATCTGCATCTGGTGCGAAGCACAGACAATTTACTATCCGGGCACCGCCGAAAAGATGCCCGCAGAAGAGCATTACCTGGTCGATAACTGGGGAGAACTTGCCGCACGTTACGGCCATGAATATTTTTACGTGGGCGGCCACCGCGACAATTACCCGCAGGTTATAACCTCGAAATATCCCATCGAAAATGTGGAACGCATCGTCGGCGCCGCACCCGACAGCGTGGTTACGCACGGCAGCGGATGGGCGCGGATCGAGGTCAACGGGCATACGCTAAACATTGTGAGCCTGCACCTGTGGCCGCAGAAATATGCTTTCGAAGCCGAAGACAGGGAAGCCAGCATAGCCGCGAACGGAGGCGACCGCTACCGCCGCATGGAGATAGAATATATCTGCGATCATACGATAAAAACGATTCCGGGGGCGGACGGACAACTGTGGCTCATGGCCGGCGATTTCAATTCACGTTCGCGCCTCGACAACTGGTTCTACGAATATCCGGAAGACGATACCAGGCTTCTGGTCCATGACTATATCGCATCGAACACCCCCTATGTCGATATTATCGCGGAGAAGCATCCCGGCGAGTTCAAAAAGACCATGCCGTCCGAATCGAGGATAGACTTTATCTATTGCACCCATCCGCTGTGCGACCGCATAGTATGGACGGATGTGATGCTCGACGACTATACCAGCCAGGTGCGCGACCCGCAGAATCTGTCGAATTTCTGGCACCCGTCGGATCACCTGCCGATCATGGTCGAGTTCGATATGGCTGAAGAATAAAGGGTCCGGAGCTCCTGACCGCGTTGAAAACAGATCCCCGCCTGCGTCAGGCGGGGATCTTCGCGTTTATTTTGAGAAGGAGTTTCTCTCGAGAAAATTCCTGAAATCCTCCTTATACTGGTCGCCTACGGGGATGCGGGTGCCGTCGGCTGTGATGATCACGCCGCGCTCCACAGCCGCTATGCGCCGCAGATTCACCAGATACGAACGGTGGACGCGCATGAATGTCTCCGCAGGCAGTTTCTCCGCCATCGAACGGATGCTCCCCAGCGTCATCACCGGTTTCTGGCCGTCCGTGAAAATGCGGATATACTCGCCCATGCTCTCGATATGGCTGATCCGCGATAAGTCCACGGGAACGCTCTTATACTCCGATTTAACGAACAGGCGGCCGGCTTCCTGCTCCGCAGGCGGCGGGGTGGATGAGAGCCTGAACTGCCTGTAAGCCTTCTCTGCCGCACGCAGGAAATCGGCGTAACCTATCGGCTTTAACAGGTAGTCGGTGGCATCGAGCCGAAAACCCTCCACCGCGAACTCCGAGTATGCCGTCGTGAAGACCACCATCGGTTTCCTGGCCAGCGAACGCACGAACTCGAGGCCGCTCAGACCGGGCATGTCTATGTCGATAAAGAGCAGATCGATGTCGTCGGCGGCAAGCGCCCCCGCAGCCTCTATCGCGCCCGGATAGGCCGCTGCGAGCTGCAGGAACGGAGTGCGTTCGATGTAGCCCGTGATCTGTTTCAGGGCGAGGGGTTCGTCATCTATTGCGGCGCATCGCATCATGGCATTACGGGTATGGTAAGCGTTACTGTGTATTTTTCGAGCGTCTGGCGGGCATCGAGGGTGTAGCGGCCGCCGTAGAGCAAATTTAACCTTTTCCGCATATTTTCCATGCCCACCCCCGGTTTTTCAGACCCTTTTTCACCCAGGCTGTTCTCGACCGTATAGGTGATGCGGTCGTCGAGGACTGTCAGCCGGGTGTGGATATAAGAGTCGCGCCGGTAGCTGATGCCGTGCTTGAAAGCGTTCTCGATCAGCGTCACAAGCATCATCGGCGGGATCTTCACGTCCGGCACGGGGTCGGGGAACTCCATCACTATATCTATTTCGTCGGAAAAACGGATGCGCATAAGGCTCACGTAATTCTCGATGAACTGGATCTCCTTGGAAAGCTGTATCCCTTGCTGGTCGGCTTCGTACAGCACGTAGCGCATGATCTTCGACAGCTCGATCACCGTCTCCTTGGCCTTCTCGCCGTCAATGTCCACCAGGGCGTGGATGTTGTTGAGCGTGTTCATGAAGAAATGCGGGTTGATCTGCGCCTTCAGGTAGTTCAACTCGGCCTGCAGCGTGGTGGCCTCCAACTCCTTGATCTGGCGCTCGTCGCGGATCGACTTGAACATATAGCGGATCGCTATGTTGAAGCCCACGATCAGTATCGCCACCAGCCAATCGTTGAGCATCATCGACATACGTACCGGCATCTTCAGGACCGGGCCGCCGGGAGGCATTCCACGCTCGGGCGGGCGGCGGCCGCCCATATGTTCACCGCGTTCTCCCTGCGGCGGCATCTCTCTGCGGTCCATCTCTCCGCGCAGCCACGGCGGCATGAAAGTGCTGTCGGCATCCATGCGCTCGTGCATCATCATAGCATATTCCATATCTTTAGGCATCAGGTACCTGCGGACGACGGATGGCTGAATGACCGAAAAAAAGAGGAAAAGCAGCACCGCAAGCGATGCGAAATAGAGCCACCAGCGTTTCCGCGTGAGGAAACAGGGAACGAGCACGTAATTGTTTACGACGAACAGGACGAAAAACGGCAGGATGCGTATCCAGAAACTGAAGATGCGCGACCAGTAGACCGTCCCGCTCTGTGAGTACATGAACACCGGCAGCACCAGCACCACCAGCCAGATGATGCCGTAGATCAGGTTCTCCAAAATAGCCTGCCTGCGCTTTGCCTTCTCCATTTCTACAATTGAAAGTTGAAAGTTGAAAATTGAAAGGGAGTTATTTTAAATGCATTTTCCATTCTCCATCCTCAATTTTCAACTTGTTTCGTGCCTCTAATATATGAATTCCGCCGGTTTTTTCCGAAAACCAATCAATGAAACCGCTTTTTGTCCGGTTAAATCACCGGTTTGTTTTGTAAATCCGGATTATTACTAAATTTGTAGTTGAATCTTCTAACACTATCTCATATGAAGTGCAGAAATATCTCCATCTTACTGGCTGCGGCGGTCTGCCTGGCGGCCTGCGCTCCCCGCGAAAGAGTTATCGAACGCCCGCTGGCCGGGGTCCGCAACTCGCAAACCATCCAGGTCGACAGGATCGCCCTGACGGATACAGCTACCATCGTCTATGTCGATGCCTTCTACAATCCGGGCCAATGGATACGTATCGACACTACCGCGTACCTCTACGGTGGCGGTGAAAAGTATATGATCACTGGCGCCGAAGGGATAGAACTCGCCGCGGAACACTGGATGCCCGAGTCGGGAGAGTCTTCATTCGCACTCGTTTTCGAGCCGATAAATCCGAAGCTCAAAACCATAGACTTCATAGAGGGCGAACCGGACGGCTATTTCAAAATATGGAATATACAGCTGCGCGGCGGCAAGCCTTCGTACAACTACAGGGCCGCTATCCCGTCGGCCGTGCGCAATATCGATTACCGCGCCGGAACACTTCCCGAAACCGGACTGAAGTCGGCCGAAACGGTCGTAAAAATACACCTTTTGGGCGAACCCAAAGGTTATCCGATGCAGCCGAAATTCTTTTTTGCCGGCCTGCTGGAGATCGAAAGCGACGGCAGCGATCCGGTCAGCGCTGAAAACGGAACCTATACTTACAACCTGCCATTGTACGGCCCGACACAGATGAAACTGAATGTCGCCGGAAACAGATCGTCGTTCGTCCTGGAGCCAGGGGTGGAAAACAACGTCTGGGTCGACCTCGTGAAACTTTCGCGGCAGGGATCGCGCTATGACAAGGAGAGGGCCGGGGACGGGCCGGCTATCCTCACAGACGGCCGTTATGCCGCCGCAAACGCCATCCTTGCAAATAATATGATCGACTGGGAATTGATGTCAATGGGCCTTTTGAGCGTGAGCCCCGACGAAATGTCTGCAATGCTGGAAAAAACTACGGCGCAGGTCGCCGCTGACATCCGCGGCCTGTATGACAAAAAAATCGTCGAAATAAATGAACGCCCCGAATATTCGCCGATAGAAAAAGAGCTCGCCGCAGACGCTCTTAACGGGGATTATATCTTCGGCCTGTCGCAGCTCACTTTCCAGCTTGCAGCCGCGCAGAAACGCAGTCTGGGCCTCGAGTGGAATGCTCAACTCCCGGCAGGGGTTGCGCCTTTCGAATTCTCGGACAGCGATTACCACACACTTTTCGATGGGCTCGATCCGGCGGCGATGCCGAATATATATGCCGGGTATCCGGGTTACGGATACTGGGGCCTGCGCGGGAAAGTCACCGATATCTTCGGACTGAAGGGCTCCTTTAGCGATCATATCCTGGCGACGCAAAGGATGATGGATTGCGTGGAGAGGATGAATGTGCCGGAAGAGGCGCAGGCTGAATTCGACAAGGTTACCGAACCGGAACTGAAAGATGCCGTCGCCATGAAACAGGCCGTCGTGCAGAAGAAGATCGAGGATGCCAAATCGAAGACCGGATACCGGATCTGCGACGTTCCGCAGGTTGCCGACGGCGAACTTTTCGACGCCATCATGAAACAGTATGCAGGAAAAGTGGTCGTGGTCGACTTCTGGGCGACGTGGTGCAGTCCGTGCCGTGCCGCCATGAAGAGCCACGAACCCCATAAGGACGCATACCTCGGCAAAAACGTGGCGTTCGTTTACCTGACCGGCGAAACATCTCCCAGGGCGCAGTGGGAAGTCGCCATAGCCGATGTCCGAGGCGACCATTACTACCTGACCGACAGCCAGTGGAGATACGTATGCGACCAGTTCGAGGTAAGGGGCATTCCTTCGTGGGTGGTCGTCACGAAAAAGGGTGAATACCTCGAAGAGGATATGTACACTCCCGAAAAATGGGAATCGGT
This sequence comes from Rikenellaceae bacterium, assembly GCA_031547885.1. Taxonomy (GTDB): domain Bacteria; phylum Bacteroidota; class Bacteroidia; order Bacteroidales; family Rikenellaceae; genus UBA940. The sequence continues at coordinate 10,167 of JAVBRO010000016.1, read as the reverse complement.
GATAAACCGCGAACTGGCGAAATAATGGCCTGTTTCGGCATAAAATATATTTTTTGACCTGCATTCATCCGTCATTGCGAGCGAAGCAATCCGGAAAACAAATGTCTGGATTGCTTCGGTCTGAAGTCCTCGCAATGACGGTAAGGCCGATAGGTAATAATGCTGAAAGAATTTTCCTGATTTTGCGCGGGGTGTAAGGTTTTCCAATAAAAAACAACTATATTTTCTTTCGCTGCGCTCGGAGAATACAGGCGGCGCCTCGGATAATTACAAATAAATTTGCATTATCGCTCGGCTTGCGCTATATTTGCAGGCTTAATTCAGTAAAAGTAAGCACCAACACAAATGAGAATTTGCGAAATCACAGGTAAAACCGCTTTGACGGGGAACAATGTTTCCCACTCAAACAAGAAGACCAAACGCCGCTTCAACCCAAACTTGAAGATCAAGCGTTTCTGGTCGGAAGAAGAGGGCCGCTGGGTTACCCTGAAGGTATCCGCTGCCGGTATGAAAAACATTAACAAGAAAGGGCTCGACGCCGCTCTGAAAGATGCAGTCGCTCCCCGTAAAGTCTATTAATCACTCCACGAAATGGCAAAGAAAGAAGTAAGGGTTCAGGTCATTCTGGAATGTACTGAACAAAGGGAAAGCGGTGTTCCGGGTATGTCCCGCTACATCACCACCAAGAACAAGAAAAACACACCCGACAGGCTCGAACGCCGCAAATACAACCCGTATTTGAAGAAGGTGACCGTACACAGGGAAATTAAGTAAAAGAGTAACCGTCATGGCAAAGAAAGTAGTTGCAACACTGAAAACAGGCTCGGGTAAGAGCTTTACGAAATGCATTAAGATGGTTAAATCCGATAAGACGGGAGCGTACGCTTTCAAAGAAGAAGTCGTGCCCAACGATCATATCGACGAGTTCTGGAAGAAAACGAAGTAGTTTCTTTCGGGGGCCGGGACAGGGGGCGTTCTTTATCGACTTCTGGTTCCGGAAATTTCCCAACGCATCTTAATACAAAAGGCGCTGTCCAACCGGGCGGCGCCTTTTGTATTGTGGTATTTACTCTATTGTCACCGCTGCCATGATACGACGGGTTTGGGTTCATACTCCCTGTCGTCGTCCTCGCCGAAGTCCGCAAGTTGGAACAGCCACGCAAAGGGCCAATTGGAAACGGCTGCCGCTGCTATTTGATCCGCCTTACTCGCCGCTGCCGCGGTTTCTTTTATCATACCGGTCTCTTTCATAATCGTCGGTTTTTAAGTGTCTTTACTATACAAGACGATCGGGCGGTACGGATATTTTAAAGAAGAGTGAAAAAGTTTTTACTGATACGGCTATCAGAAAACATGATCGGAAATTTCAGGTTCACGGTGGAATAAGTATGATTCTTGTGGTAAAATCGATCAGTTTAACTCTTAAAATATAAGACTATGTCAGAATGTAACTGCAACGACTGCAAATGCAGCAGCATGCCGCGGTTGGGCGATCCCGCGCCGGCATTCGAAGCTATGACCACAGAAGGAAAGATCAATTTTCCCCACGATTTCAAGGGGCGCTGGATCATACTCTTCAGCCACCCGGCCGATTTTACCCCCGTCTGCACATCCGAATTCATGACCTTCGGAAGCATGCAGAAGGATTTCGACGAACTCAACTGCCAGCTCGTCGGACTCTCCGTCGACGGACTGTCGAGCCACATCGCATGGCTGCGCCGCATCGAGGAAAAAGTGGAGTGGAAAAACCTGAAAGGCATCAGGGTGCGCTTCCCGCTTATCGACGACATTTCCATGAAAGTCGCCAATATGTACGGCATGATCCAGCCGGGGCAGAGCGAAACCTCGGCCGTGAGGGCCGTCTTTTTCATCGACCCGAAAGGAATTATCCGCACGATCCTATACTATCCGCAGTCGCTGGGCCGCAACTTCGACGAAATCAAACGTATTCTCATCGGACTGCAGACCACCGACAATTTCGGAGTGTCGCTTCCGGCCGACTGGCGTCCAGGCGACGAAGTTATCGTTCCCGCCCCAAAAACAATGGAAGCTGCCGAAAAGCGCGACAGCGAGCAAGGAGTCAACCTGCACGACTGGTTTTTTGCGACAAAACCCCTCTCAAAGGAAGAGGTCGAAAGCAAACTGGGCAAGAAGTAGAGTTATACGTTTATGTGAAAAGGGCGCATCCTGTGAAGATGCGCCCTTTTTGTGATTTTGGGATCCGCAGTACCGGAACAATGTTTGTCTTTTCTGTTTCGTTCCGGCGCGGCAGTCCGACGAGGAAACCCGGCCGGGGCCGGGCCTCCGTCCATTAGTTCACAGGCTGTGCGTCGTTGAATACGATCATTACCTTGAAGACTGCACTATCCGAGTTGCCCCAGACGTCGGTAACGGTTACCGTGACATTCTGGTAAACGGGAGCCTGTGCGTCGGTCAGTGTATAAGATACGGTCTTCAGTTTGCCGTCGGCGTCGATCGCGACCAGAGGCCTTGCGGTGACCGGCGGGAGCTGGTCTCCTTCGTTCACTACTTCCAGTTCGCCTGCCTCGAATACTACCGAGGCCACGCGGCTGTCGGCCTTGATGTTGGCATATGTGGCTACGGTTTCCTCTGCGCGGGTTGTGTCATATTCGTCTACCGGGTTCCTGAATTTTACAGAAGCCAGCACTCCTGTAAGGTCGACAGCAGTGGCCTGGGCGGTGAAGTAGTTGACCGTCGTGTTGAAGACGCCTTCCGCCGTTAAGAGCGCGGTGGCGATGGAGTCTTCGATTATGAAGTTGCTGTTGATCTTAACTTTGACAGTGTTTGTGAACAGGGTGCTTGCAGGAGCGCCGTAGATCACCTTGACCGGAAGCGTCTGTTCGGTCGCCAGGTTCACCGAAAGCGTGAATGTCTGGAACTCGTCCCATAAGTCGGGAGCTCCGACTACCTTGGCTTTGTCGGATACAAGCCCTTTCACATTGTTGCCCACGATGTGTCCTCCGGGAGCATAGGTATATGTGGGTACGTCTGCCGCAACCTGCGGATACGTTTCGCCATCGACGGTCGCAGCGGCCGGTTTGGCGGCGGCTATAGTGGCGGCATCGATGAGATCCTCTATAGCTATCTCTGCGGCGAGGTCTTCAGCATAGTAATTGAGGAACGGGGCGCCCACACCGGCAGTGTCGTAGCCTTCATAAGGAACAGCTTTCAAAGCGATGGTGTAATCGGGTACAACCACGTTGACCCTTTGTGTCAGGAATGTGGTTATTTCCTCTATAACGACACTGTAAGTTATCGTGTAAACACCCGGCTGTACGGCCGTCTCCATCGTAACTTCTATTTCGGCGTCGGCGTTAAAGGTCGGGGTGAAGTAGCTTTTTTCCGAAGCAACCCAGGCCGGTGTGGCTGCGGCTGCATCCCATTTTTCAACGGTGTAGTCGGTCATGCTGAGGTTTGCGGCCACTGCGGTGAACCCTAGCGTGTTAACCGGAGCCACTGCGTCGAATGCACCCAGGTCGGCAGCCGTCGTGGAGTTGGGCAGCCATACCGTCATGTTGTCGGCAAGCTCGGCGTGCGTCTTGATGTAATGTACTTTGTAGGTATATTCGAGGGTCTCGGAGCCGGCACCGTGAGACGAAGAAGCATCGACCGAGAAGGTAAATTCGATATACGAGCCGGGAATGAAGAAAGCCTGCTCTGCAGCGAAGGCGTCGAACGCCGCTGCTCCACCGTCGGCTATCTTAAGCGAGTATTTGCCAAGTATCCTTGTGGCCGGATCCAGGGGCGTAAATCCGGTCATTGGCGTAACGACGATGTAATCGGAAGCGGTTCCCTTCGGGATTCCCATTTCATCGCCATTACTGTGATGAGCCATCATAGTAACCACAGGATTGGCAAGATTTATGAATTCGGGGTATTCGAGACCTTCCTTCCATAAGATAGCGGTTTCAGTCACACCGGTGTCGACAGATGTGGCCTCTCCGGATGTAGGATCGAAATATGCGTCGCCTTCGTTATAGTAAACTGCTTCGTCGGTGTAAGTGAATGAATTGACAGAGCGGCTGTAGCCATAGTCGATCTCGAAAGCAGGTTCGGTGCCGTCGACCACGACCTTGCTTATGGAAGCCGGGTTTTTGACGAAAGCCAGGCAGACATCGAATTTTTCACCCCAGAATATCTCAGGATATATTTCCTCAGCGCCATACATTTCGTTGCCGGTGGGGCTATATAATGCATTCCCATTAAAAGCGAATTCAATGGTGTATTCACCTTCTCTTTCACGCGGGGTCGTGCTCAGTATCGTGAAACAATCAATGTCATCGAAGTAGAAATCGGCAGGAGTTTCCGCACGTGTTATCCAGCCTTCGCTAAGAAAATCGAAATAGACCAGGTCGGGGTTGACCAGGGCGTTCGACGGGCTGACGCTGATGTCGATCGAGGCGGTCTGGTCTATCGCTACCGGCGCCTGGACTATCGGGGTCAGGATCTTGATAGTGGTCGGGACGACGACCGTTTTGCCGATGCGGTAACCCGTCGTCACTTCGTCCTTGGTCACGTTGAACTGTACCCAGTAGTCGGTATCGACTACAACCAGGGAGCTGCCCGTCGTGTCTATGGTGTACTTCCCTGTTTCGGCACCGGCGCCGCTAAAAGAGGTGATGGTTATCAGCCCCTCGGTTTCGGCCACGGTCACATAGCTGCCGTTGGCTCCGGCCGCTCCTACAGCCGAGCCGAGAACGGTTTTTTCAGTAGTTCCCTGTCCGTTGGGATAAACCACCCATTTGCCTTCTTCGATGGTCACGTAGGGGGTTTTGCCATTGGTTCCATCGGTTCCGTCGGTCCCGTCGATCCCATTGGTCACGGTGATCGTCGAATCATCGGAAAATTTGATCTGGAATCCATCCGCAACAGTGGTCACGCTTGTGATGAGTTTGCCGTCTTTGATCTGCTTGTCGAGACTTTCTGTCAGGGTTTTGAGGTCTGTCACATCTTTCTCGATCTTGTCCACCCGTTCGTTCAGATCGTCGATATCCCCCTTGTTACAACTGGAAACAGCTGCTCCGATGCCGGATATCAGGATCGTCAAAAACAGGTTCTTGATTAATTTTTTCATAAGGATTAAGGTTTAGTTTGATAAAATGAAAATAAATACATTAATTTGAATTTTATTTTGTTGGTCTTTTACGGCTTTTTAGGCGGGACAGGATGAGTCTTTTTAGGCCAATCCAACTCCCGGCGGATATCGCATGAGTTGTGATTTTTTGAATAACCAGACAGACAACCTATCGATTATCATATATGATAACAATATGACAAATATAATGATTTGTTTTGTTATCACAAATGATAACCAAAAAATTGTTATCGTAAATGATAACTTAGACAAATGAGAGAGGAAGAAGTATTCATCCTCGTGGGTCATAAAATTAGAAGAGTCCGACAACTCAAATCAATTTCGCAGCAAGATTTGGCTGCTATGCTGAATATTGAGAAGTCGAATATGGCTCGGATAGAAAGCGGCCGCACGAACATAACGATCCGCAACCTGTACAGAATCGCCATCTCGCTCGGGGTGCCGCTGTCAGAGCTTATGGAGGGGATTCCACTGTGAATCAGCCGGCGGGAACGCTCTCCGGCTCCAAATGAAAAAGCCGTACTCTGCGAAGAGTACGGCCTTTGATCGTTTATAGCGTAATGAACCTTCTATCCCTGCAGCGCGCCGAATTTCGAAAGGAGAAAGTCGGTTTTCAGCTTCTCGATAACCTCTTTCACGCTCGATATCTTGTCGGTCATGTAGGCGTTGGCCCCAGCGAAGGCGTAACCCTTTTTCATGTTGCCGCGCGCCGCGTTGTAAAGCGCCTTGATGATGCAGTAGGGGCTTTTGGTGTAGTCGCACGTCTTGATGCAGTGGAACGGGCAACTGTGCGGCTTCTCATTACCCTCGGCCACGCTGCGGATGAATTCGCCGTCCAGAGCGCGTCCAGGCATGCCGACCGGACTCTGGATGATGCGCATGTCCTCGGCATGGGCGTTGACATATACCTTTTTGAACTCCATCGAGGCGTCGCACTCAGTGGTGGGAACGAAGATCGATCCCATCTGGACCGCCGAGGCGCCGAGGTCCATGAACCGTGCTATGTCCTCGCCCGTAGAGATGCCTCCGGCGGCTATCACGGGTATCTCCCGTTCGCCGTAACCTTTCGCGACCGTCACGACTTCCGGTATGAGGTGTTCCAGAGAATAGTGCTCGTCTTCGATCTGGTCGTTCTTGAAGCCGAGGTGGCCGCCAGCCTTGGGTCCTTCCACAACGAGCGCGTCGGGAAGATAGCCGTAATTCGCCTGCCATTTGTCGCACAGGACCTTTGCAGCCCTGGACGACGAAACGATCGGAACGAGCATTGTTTTATTCTCATTTTTGTCGATGTACGACGGCAGGTCGAGCGGAAGTCCAGCGCCCGCGAATATCACGTCGACCTTCTCGGCGATGGCGGTCTTCACCATGTCCGAAAAATTGGAGAGCGCCACCATGATGTTGACGCCGATCACGCCGCTGCTCTTTTCACGCGCCTTGCGGATCTCCTGGCGCAGCCCTTCGATGCATTTCTGGGCGTACGAGCCGCGTACGTCGGGGTAGAGCAGTCCGATCCCGGCTGCCGAGATGACGCCGATGCCCCCTTCGTTGGCTACGGCCGAAGCCAGGCCGTTCAGCGAAACGCCGACGCCCATGCCGCCCTGGATGATGGGCAGCTTGATTTCGTACTTTCCTATAAAGAAAGATTTCATGCTTCTCTGTATCATACGAGATGTTTTATAAGTTCTTCGCGGTCGCCGAAAAGGAAGTCGACCGGCGGTATTTCTATCATTGTGTAGGCGCCGGGGTGCTGGAGCATCGACGCACGCGCCGAGGAAACCAGTATCTGGCCCGTCAGAGCCGGGTTGTTGATGCGCATGTTGAACTCGAAAAGCTGGTTCTGGGTACGCCCCGAAACACCCTTACGGGTGAGGTTAACGCCGTGGCCCATGTCCAGGAGATCGGCCACGCAGGGGACTTTCTTTACGTGCGTTTCGTCGTTCACGAAGTATGCGTCGGCCTTTATCGCCTTTGCGACGGTGTCGAAGTCGGCCCCGTCCTCGGTCTCGATGTAGACCATGCGGCGGTGGATGCCCGTTCCGGTCGGGATGGTCATCGAAAGCGCGGCTTTGACTCCCGGAACCGCCTTGACGGCTACGGTGTGGCCCATGCTCATCCCCGGGCCGAAGTTGGTGTAGGTGATCCCCTTGGGTGCGCACGCTTCGAGCAGGGCGCGTATCACCGAGTCGCTTCCAGGGTCCCATCCGGCGGATACCACCGCGACCGAATTTCCCTTGCGGGCGGCTTCGCCGAGGCGCGAACGCACGCCGACTATCTCCGAATGTATGTCGAAACTGTCAACGGTGTTTATTCCCGCCGCAAGTATTTTCGACGCCTGGCGCTCGACCTCGCGCGAGGGCGAGCAGAGGATGGCGACGTCTACCTCTCCGAGTTTTGCGATATCGTCCGCCACTTTGTATCGGGATATCTCCGCCGGAACGTCGTTACCGTTGCGGCGGACGATCCCCGCCGTCTCGAAATCGGGTGCGGCGGCGAGCGCTTCCAGCACGTATCTGCCTATGTTGCCGTAACCTACGACGGCCGCTCTGATCTTCTTCATCTGCTGTGGTTATTTCCAGCGGTAAAAGTAGTGATATTTTTAAAAATGTTCATTAATTAATTGCTATTAAAACGGGCCGGCGGTTGATTTGGTATCGAAAAAAGCATAATTTTGTAGGAAACCGACCTGCCATGAAACCGGAATACGAAGAAGTCTCCGAAACCTTTGAAGAAACCGCAGGGGAACCGATCAAAAAAGGCGCGAAAAAACCGCGTAAAAAGAGGTCCCGGAAAATACCTAAAGGGCTGATAGCAACCCTCGTGGTGCTTGCCGTCCTGCTGGGCGGATATCTTCTGTATTCGGTCTATGCGGTCTTCCTGACGCCGGACCGCAGGATACAGCAGATATATCTGATCCCGAAGGATGCCGCCGTGATCCTGCAGATGAACGATCCGATAGCGGACTGGAAGCGCTTCAGCGGCAGCGAACCGTGGAAAAAACTGAGCGGGGCCGAATCCATGGCCGACATCGCCTCGGCAGTCGGATCGCTCGATTCGGTCCTGCAAAACAACCAGAAGATGCTGTCGCTCGTCGGGAAACGCGAAGTCATGATCTCGCTACACAAGATACGTCCGCGCGAGTGGGATTTCCTGGCCGTGGTCGACCTGCAGAAGATATCGAAAAGCCGTCTGCTGAAAAACCAGCTGGAGTCGATCATCGAAATGGCAGGGATGACCGTCACACAGCGGAAATATAATGACGTCCAGATACTCGAAATGCGCGACCCCGCCACGCGCGATATCCTCTACATGGCCTTCGTGAACAACCATATCGTCGTGTCGTACAGCAACACTCTGGTCGAAGCGGCCATCGACGAGCGCGAAGATCCGAAGATCGGGCTCGACTACGCCTTCATCGACGCCGAAAAAATGGTCGCGGGGAAGGGTATATGCCGCGTATACATCAATTACGCCTACCTGCCGCAGTTCCTGTCGATATATATGTCGTCGCCGGGCGGATGGTTCGATTCGTTCGCCGCCTCGATGGATTTCGCGGGGCTCTGGCTCGAAACCGCAAAGGACAAGATCGAGGTGCGCGGCTACACCATCCTTAACGAAGAGCCGGACCCCTATATGATGGCGCTGATGTCGTCCGGGAAACAGAAAATGCATGCCCATGAGATAATGCCCGCACGCACGGCTTTCTATGCCAACATAGGTTTCAGCGATCCTGCGACTTTTGTCCGCGAACTCGAAAAAGCCATGACGGAGAAGGACAAGGCCGCATACGACAGCTACAGTTCCACCCGCAAAAGGCTCGAAAAATACTTCGATATATCGCTCGCGGACGACTTCCTTGGCTGGATGGCGGGTGAATTCGCCTTTGCCGAACTGGAGCCGGGACTTCTTGGCCGCGAGGGCGAATTCATACTTGCCGTCCGGGCCAAAAACATTAAAAAGGCCAAAGAGAGCATGGCCCTTATCGAGAAGCATATCAAGGGGCGCACTCCCGTCAAGATCAAGAACGTCGACTACAACGGTTTCGAGATCAACTACGTGGAAATGAAGGGCTTCTTCAGGCTATTCTTCGGCAAACTGTTCGATAAATTCGAGACTCCGTTCTACACCTACGTCGACGATTATGTGGTGTTCAGCAACCGCTCGGCGTCGCTGCTGTCGTTCGTCGAAGACTACCGGCAGGGCAACCTGATGACCGGTACCGCAGGCTGGAAAACGGCCTACGCGAAAGTCGCCAATACATCGACGCTATTCGCCTACATGGATACATACCGTTTCTGGCCGCTCGTGCAGCCGATGGTCACCGCACAGACCTGGACCGACCTGCAGGCCAACCGCGAGGTGGCGTGGTCGTTCCCGCAGTGGATGCTGCAGATCGTCGCCGACCGCCAGACCTCGATGCAGCTGACGATGGATTACCTGCCATACGAAAAACAGGAAGAGATCATCGAGGTGGTTGTGGATATGAATTCAGAAGAGGCGGATGCGGCCGATACCGCCATGAACGAGGATGCCGAGTCGAACCGCGAACTGATGAGCGAGTTGAAGCGTTTCCACGTCGAGAAGTTCGAGGGCAATGTGCTGCGCGAATTCTATGACAGCGGCGAACTTAGGGCCGAATCAGAGGTGCGCGAAGGCAAACGCCACGGCCGCTACCGCGAATTCTACGAGAACGGTGCACTGCGCCTGCGCGGGAAATACGTCACTGACCGCCCTAAAGGCACCTGGAAATATTACACCGCCGACGGAAAGTTCGACCGCAAGGAAAAATTCTGAAACTGTCTCAAAAGTTCAAAGACAAGGCCTGCAAAGCCGCTAAAACCGGAGCATACTGAGCGTATGTGAGGATTGACCTTCGGTCTTCCTCCTCGCGGCTCGGCATAGTTCAAACAAGTTGGCTTAATACGCAAAAGGGATGGTGAAAAGCGGGGTATTTTCGAGTAATACGCAAAAGGGATGGTCATTTGACCTCACGAGGCGGGGTTAACCCCGCCTCGTGAGGTCAAATGACGCTCTGAAATATTCATCTATAAATT
>JAVBRO010000019.1:0-39009 GCA_031547885.1 Rikenellaceae bacterium | reverse complement strand
TCACGCATCCGTAACCCCGGTCGTAGAGGTTAATCGCATCCAATTTCTTCGCTACATCGTAATGACGATACGTCCTTAAGCTCGATCCCATAAAAATACCCCCAAAAGTTTTTTGTCTAACTTTTGGGGGTAAGTTCATTTTAAGGTCTCCGTTTTTGTTTATATCCGGGCGCTTCACTGTCCCGTTGTTGCCGCTTTGTTCTTTTTCGTCGCCGTGATGGTCACCAGGCATCGGGTCAGCTTTGGATAGAGGGAGGTGAGGGTCGGCAGCTCCACCGCCGCATCGTAGGTCAGCACGAGCGAGCGGCTGACGAGGCTGACGATAGTGAAATTCAGGGCGTTCGATCCTGCCGGGGTCATCTGCAGCCTGCTGCCGTCGATATAATATGTGCCGTCGCCACCGGGGCCGGAGACGACATTTCCGGTCTTGAACTCGAAGATATCGCCGACCCAGTCGAATTTTTCGTTCAATTCATCCGTTATCATGCGGTTGTTTTCGCCGTAGACACCGGCAATATCGATCACCTTATCCTTCACTTCCCACGCGCCGATGATCAGCTCTCCGTATTTCACCGGATCGGGCTTGCACGCAGAAAAAAGGGCGCACACGGAAATCAGCAGTAAGATTTTTTTCATTTTGGGAGGCATTATCCGGCAAATCTACCGTACCAGCAAAAATAATCTTATTGCCGAAATTATCCAATATTTTGCCAGGTTTTCCTACTTCCTGATCAGAAAAAGGGAGTCTGCGGAGAGTCTACTGCCTTTCCGCCCGCAGGTACAACTGCAGCACCGTCACATCCGGCGGGAAGACGACCGGTTCGCCGATGCCGGTAAGGGCGTCGCACGTCAGCTCCATTTCGGTGTCCGTCAGCGTATTTACCGTAAATTCTACGCGGGCGCTGCCTATAGTGACGATCCACAGGTCGGAATTCGTCATGCTGTAGAGCGCCGTACCGCCGGGGATCACGACGGTTTTATCGGGATTGAATATGAGCGTGAACCCGTCCCACCCGTCGAAAAGGGCGAGCAGCGCGGCTTCGGCTTCTGCGGCGTCCGCCCCTTCGGCCGTCACGTCCAGATTTGTCACGAGCCACGATCCTTCGATGGACGGCACGGGAGGATCTATGCGGTAGGTCTTGCTGGTACACGCAACGGCCGCCGCGGCAGCAAATATGATTATGAAAAATCGTTTCATATATGTCAATTTCTGAATTTGACATATATGAAATGCAAAAGCGGGGCCACAACAGCCCCGCTTTTGCATGAAAGCAGACACTCCTGTACAGTAAGGCCTGCCCGCTAAATCGCTGTCGTCGTTACTACTTCTTATAGATCTTTGTGTAACCGTAGATGGCTTCGGCGCCGAGTTCTTCCTCGATGCGCAGGAGCTGGTTGTATTTTGCCATACGGTCGCTGCGCGACATCGAACCGGTCTTGATCTGGCCCGAGTTGGTGGCCACTGCAATGTCGGCGATGGTAGAGTCTTCGGTTTCGCCCGAGCGGTGCGAAGTGACCGAGGTGTAACCGGCACGGTGAGCCATTTCGATGGCGTCGAGCGTTTCGGTCAGCGAACCGATCTGGTTAACCTTGATCAGGATCGAGTTGGCGCAGCCCATTTCGATACCCTTTTTGAGGAAATCGACGTTGGTTACGAAAAGGTCGTCGCCGACGAGCTGGCAGCGGTCGCCCAGGGCGTCGGTCAGCATCTTCCAGCCGTCCCAGTCGTTTTCGCCCATACCGTCCTCGATCGAGTCGATGGGGTAGTTGTCGACCAGGCCTTTGAGGAACTCAACCTGCTGTGCGCTGGTACGTTTCGCACCCTTGTCGCCTTCGAATTTAGCGTAGTTGTAGACGCCGTCCTTGAAGAATTCTGACGAAGCGCAGTCGAGACCTATCGAAACGTCGCCGCCTTCCTCCTTGCGTCCGGGTTTGTAGCCGGCAGCCTTGATGGCCTTGATGATCGACTCGAGGGCATCCTCGGTTCCGTCGAGTGCGGGTGCGAAACCGCCTTCGTCGCCCACAGCGGTGCTGAGGTTGCGGTCGTGGAGAACTTTTTTCAGTGCGTGGAAAACTTCGGCGCCCATGCGGAGGCCTTCCTTGAAGCAGCAGGCGCCCACCGGACGGATCATGAATTCCTGGAATGCGATGGGTGCGTCGGAGTGCGAACCGCCGTTGATGATATTCATCATCGGGACGGGCAGCGTTTTGGCGTTGGTCCCGCCGATGTAGCGGTAGAGCGGAATGCCGAAATAGTCGGCTGCTGCACGTGCTACCGCGAGCGATACGCCCAGGATGGCGTTTGCGCCGAGGTTGCTCTTGGTGGGGGTTCCGTCCAGGGCGATCATCATTTTGTCGATGCCCACCTGGTCGATTACGCTCATTCCGATCACTTCGGGAGCGATCACTTCGTTAACGTTCTGTACGGCTTTGGTCACGCCTTTGCCGAGGTAACGGCTTTTGTCGCCGTCGCGCAGTTCGAGGGCTTCGTTTTCACCGGTCGACGCTCCGCTGGGAACGGCTGCACGGCCGAAAGCGCCCGATACGGTTGCGACTTCTACTTCGATAGTGGGGTTCCCGCGCGAGTCGAGGATTTCCCTTGCATGTACAGAAATGATTTGCATGGTCTTTGTGGTTTTAAAGATTAATATTTTATAATTGAATTTTCAAACTGTTTTCCGAACCGCAAAGTTATTAAATTATTTCAATAAATCCGGCCCCGGCGCATCTTAAATTTTAGGGGACCATAGTTTCATTTTTAGCGGGATTCTTTTAACTTTGCCGTCTATAACCCTTTTAACATTTAACATGAAAGCGACGATCATAGGCGCGGGGAACATGGGAGGAGCCATAGCCTGCGGACTTGCAAAAGGCACTACACTCAACGCGGAAGATATCACCTGTATCGATCCGAACCCGGCGGCTCTGGAAAGGCTGCGCAAGACAGGAATGCCGTTCAACCTCACTTCCGATATGCGCAAACCCATCTCAGGCGCCGACATGCTGATATTGGCGGTCAAACCCGCCCTTGCGGAAGAGGTCATTTCCGAGATCCGGGACCTGATAGACTACCGCCATCAGATACTCTTTTCGGTGGTGGCCGGAGTCACTTTCGACCAGCTCAACCACTACCTGTTCCAGGGGGTTAAAAATATCAAGCCGATACAGTTCCGCGTGATGCCCAACACGGCCGTCCTGGTAGGCGAAAGCATGACCTTCATCGCGGAGCAGAACGCCACGAAAGCCCAGATAAAACTTGCTGAAACCATTTTCGGCGAAATGGGACGCACCATGGTCGTTCCCGAAAAACTGATGCCGGCCGCAATGTCGCTGGGTTCGTGCGGTATAGCCTTTGCGATGCGTTACATAAGGGCCGCTATGGAAGGCGGTATCGAGGCAGGTTTCGGAGCTGTCGAATCGCGTGAAATAGTACTGCAGACAATAAAAGGCGCCGTAGACCTGCTTATGGATAACGGCGGACATCCCGAAGTCGAGATAGACCGTGTTTCTTCGCCGGGAGGATACACTATCAGGGGGCTTAACGCGATGGAAGAGCGCGGGTTTTCGGCATCCGTGATAAACGGCATCCGTGCGAGTTGCAAGGAGAACAAATGACGGCGCTCAGGAACAAACGCATCGTCGTCAAGATCGGCAGCAACGTCCTGACGCGTGCCGACGGTACGCTGGACGTCACCCGCATCTCATCGCTCACCGACCAGATCGCAGCGCTCCGCCGCGAAGGGGTGCAGGTGATCGTGGTGTCGTCGGGCGCGGTGGCCTCCGGACGCGGTGAACTCGGAGGGCAGGTGGATAAACTCGATCCTGTTTCGGCGCGCCAGTTATTTTCGGCTGTCGGTCAGATCAAGCTCATTGACCGTTACTACAATCTTTTCCGCGACCACGGCATAGCCTGCGGCCAAGTGCTCACCACAAAGGAGAGCCTCTCCACCCGCCGCCACTACCTCAATCAGAAGAACTGCATGGAGGCGATGCTGGCCAACGGCGTCATACCCATCGTCAACGAGAACGACACGATATCGGTCACCGAGCTGATGTTCACCGACAACGACGAGCTGAGCGGGATGGTCTCGACCATGATGAACGCCGATTCGCTCATCATCCTGAGCAATATCGACGGCATTTTCACCGGCAATCCGTCCGACCCGTCGTCGGAACTGATACGCGAGATACGGTCCGGCGGGGAAGATCTTTCGGGTTACATCCAGAGCAGCCGTTCGCAGTTCGGGCGCGGAGGAATGCTCACCAAAAGCCGCATCGCGCGGCAGGTCGCGGACGAAGGCATCGAGGTCATCATCGCCAACGGAAAGTGCGACGGCATACTTCCCGACGTCGTGAAACGCCGCCCGGGAACGCTTTTCACCCGTTTCGTCCCCTCTGAAAAACCCATTTCGGGCGTCAAAAAGTGGATCGCCCACAGCGAAGGATTTGCAAAAGGAGAACTCCACATCAACCGGGGCGCATGCGATGCCCTTGCGGCCGACGACGCCCGCAGCCTGCTCCCCATCGGGGTGGACCGCGTCGAGGGCGATTTCGAAAAGGATGATATCGTCCGCATCGTGGCCCCCGACGGACGCCAGATCGGCGTCGGACGCATCTCCACCGACAGCGAACGCGCACGCCGCCTCGCCGGACAAAAAGGCGCCAAACCACTCGTACACTACGATTATTTGTATCTCTATTGATATTTTTCGCTACCTTTTAAAAAAGGTAGCACCAAAAATTTTTGCGGAAACTTCGTTTCCTACTATTTGGGTTTAGGAGTAAAAGAATGTTTTTGCATGTTGTGGCTGGTTATTGAATTTTCGCGGCAGGCGAAGCCTGTGCACTTTTCTTGAGCAGAATTTACTCTGAAAATTAATTTTCAAGATAAATTCCGGCCAAGAAAAGTTGCACGAAGTGCAACCCGCGAAATTTCAATAACAGGGGACAATCTAAACACATCCCCTTTGTATCAAAATAAATCGCTGCGGCCGTTGCCGCCGTTTTTTGGTTACTTTTTGACGTCAAAAAGTAACATGAGAAAAAATGAATCTGAATTCTATTTTTGAAAAGGCGCGCAGGGCATCGAGGGAACTTGCGCTTGTTGATGAGAGGGTCATTAACAGGGTGTTGGAGCGTGTGGCTGATGAGGCTGTGAGGCGTTCGGCGGAGATACTTGCGGCGAATGCGAGGGACCTGGCGCGGATGGAGCCGGCGAACCCGATGTACGACCGGCTGATGCTGACGCATGAGAGGATCGAGGGCATCGCGGCTGATATACGAAATGTGGCCGGACTGGCTTCGCCTGTCGGTGAATTGCTGTCGGAGACTGTGCGTCCCAACGGGATGAAGATCAGGAAAGTCAGGGTCCCGTTCGGGGTGATCGGGGTGATATACGAGGCGCGTCCCAATGTAAGTTTCGACGTCTTTTCTCTCTGTTTTAAAAGCTCGAACGCCTGCTTGCTGAAGGGCGGCACCGACGCAAGGGAGTCCAACGAGGCGATAGTCGCGCTTATCCGAGAGGTGGTTGAAAAAGAGGGGCTGAATCCCGATGTGGTGACGCTTTTGCCTGCCGACCGCGAGGCTACCGAGGTGATGCTGGGTGCTGTCGGTAAGGTCGATGTTATTATACCGCGCGGCTCGTCGTCGCTGATAAACTACGTGAGGGACAATTCGCGCGTGCCGGTCATAGAGACGGGCGCCGGGATCTGCCACGCCTATTTCGACCGCGACGGCGACGTGCGCAAGGGTGCGGCCATCGTTTTCAACGCCAAGACCCGCCGCGTGAGCGTCTGCAACGCACTGGATACTCTGGTAGTGCATTCTGACCGCCTGACCGATCTGGCGCTGCTGTGCAAACCGTTGGCGGACAAAGACGTTGTGATCTACGCCGACGAACGCGCATACACGGCTCTCGAAAACGCTTATCCGGCCCGCCTGCTCCAGCATGCGACGGAAGATAGCTTCGGCACCGAGTTTATGGACTATAAAATGTCGCTCCGGACGGTCGATTCATTCGACGAGGCGGTGGAGCACATCATGAAATATTCGTCGCAGCACAGCGAGACCATCGTTACCGAGAATCCCGCGGTAGCCGAGGCGTTCATCCGGCAGATCGATGCGGCGTGCGTCTACACCAATGTTTCGACGGCATTTACGGATGGGGCGCAGTTCGGTTTCGGCGCCGAGATCGGCATCAGCACCCAGAAACTCCACGCCCGCGGTCCGATGGCCCTGCCCGAACTGACCACCTATAAATATATCATCACGGGCGACGGACAGGTGCGGTCATAAATCTGGTCCGATATATGCGGTATTTATAACTAAAAAACAAAACTGCCATGGATTATAAAGTGACGCATTCGCCCAACCGCAGCCGCTTCGAGATTTGCGAGGACGGCCACACCGCATATGCCGAATACTATGTTCACGACGGCTACGTGGACATTGTGCACACGATAGTGCCGATGCATCTGGAGAACAAGGGCATAGGTTCCGCCCTCGTAAAGGCCGCCTACGACTGGGGGCGCGGCGAGGGACACAACTGCATGGGGACGTGCTCTTTTGCATCCGCATGGCTCCGCAGGCACCCCGAATACATGGAATGAAAGATGAAAAATGAGAGATGAAAAAAGGAACACGGCCGGAGCCGTGTAAAAAACGTGCGAAGCACACCCTAATCTTTCATTTTTCATCTATCATCTTTCATCAGAACAGCGAAAGCTGGTCTGCTCCGCTTCGGAAAGTTTTCCGGTGGTGGGGCGTAAGGCCGTGTTCCATGATGGCCCGGCGGTGCTGAACGGTCGGATATCCCTTGTTTTTAAGCCAGCCGTACTCCGGAAACTCTTCGGCGAGCCGTTCCATATATTCATCTCGGTGGGTTTTGGCCAGCACCGATGCCGCCGCGATCGAGGCATACAGCGCGTCGCCCCCGACGATGCACGCAAAAGGTATGTCGAGCACGGTGCGGAAACGGTTGCCGTCTATGAGCAGGAATTCAGGCTGCACTGCGAGCCGCGCCGCCGCCAGCGACATCCCCTCGAAAGAAGCGTTAAGTATATTGATCTGGTCGATCCGCTCTGCCGAAACGGCCTCGACCGCCCACGCCGCGGCTTCACGTTCGATAATGGGACGCAGTGCATTGCGCTCCTTTTCGGTCATCTGCTTCGAGTCGTTGAGCAGCGGGTGTGAAAACCCCGCAGGCAATATTACCGCTGCCGCGAACACCGGCCCCGCCAGACATCCACGCCCCGCCTCGTCGCAACCCGCTTCGACAACTCCATGGCTGTAAAACTCCTTCAGCATATTATTTTTCTGTCCGGAATTCCCATATTTCGCTTGGGGTGCGGGAAGCCAGCATCACCTCGTACAGTTCGGCGGCAAGCGTGGGGTTTTCGGCTATAAGGTCGGTGGTTTCGGATGGGTCGGCGTCGATGTTGTAAAGTTCCTTCCGGGTTTTATCCGGATTGTTCACATCGAGTTCGACCAGTTTCCAGCCATCTTTTATCACGGCGCGCCGTCCGCCCCTTTCATGGAATTCGAAATAGAGGTGGTCGTGTTCTTTCTGCCGTTTGTCCCGTCCCGTCAGGGCGGGCAGGTATGAGATCCCGTCAATCCCTTCCGGAACGTCCGTTCCGGTCATCTCGCAAACCGTGGGAAGGAAGTCCCAGAACGCCGAGACGTGCCCCGTCCGAGTGCCCTTGGCGACTGCGGCAGAATAGCGGACTATGAACGGGGTGCGTATGCCCCCTTCGTAAAGGTCGCGTTTCTGGCCGCGGTAGATGCCGTTGCTGTCGAAAAAATCGGGGTCGTGGCCCCCTTCGGAATGGGTCCCGTTGTCCGATGTGAAGACGATCATCGTGTTTTCCAGAATGCCTTTCTCGCGCAGCAGATCGACGATGCGGCCCACGTCGCTGTCGAGCCTGGTTACCATAGCTGCGAAAGCCGCTCTCGGTTTGGGCTGGGGTGTATATCCGCCGGGGGTGCTCTCGAAAGGCGTCTCTTCGAACATCCCGTCGTATTTCCCCAGTCCAGTGCTCGGAACTGCGAGGTCGGCATGGGGTATGGTCGGCGAAAAATAGAGAAAGAATGGCTTGTCGCTGTTCCGGTCGATGAATCCGAGCGCCTGTTCGACTATAAGGTCGTGAGAATAGCGCTCTCCGCCGAGTTCTATCTTCGTTTTGTCTTCCCACAGGAACTGTGGGTAGTATCGGTGGGCGTTCCTCTGCCCGAGATAGCCGTAGAAGTAGTCGAAGCCGTGGTTGTTGGGATGTCCTACGCTTGTAGGACTTCCGAGGCCCCATTTCCCGACGCAGGCGGTAGCGTAGCCGGCATTCTTGAGGATATCGGCGACGGTCGTCTCTCCGGCTGCGAGCGGATAGTCGTAGGGGGTGCCGTCCGGTTCCTGAACCCCCTTGTTGCCGCGGATATACGAATGGCCCGTGTGTTTGCCAGTCAGCAGCACGCAGCGCGAAGGGGCGCTGACGGTGGATCCCGAATAGTGCTGCGTGAACATCATTCCGTCCGCGGCCAGCCGGTCTATCGCCGGGGTCTCGATCCGCGTCTGGCCGTAACACCCCAGGTCGCCTATGCCCAGGTCGTCGGCCAGAATGAATATTATGTTCGGAGTGCGTTCGCTGTTGTTGTCAGCCTCAGAACATCCTGCCAGCAGGGCGGCTCCCGCGCCTGTCGCCGATAAAAGCTTCACTAATTTCATTTTCCCGGTTTTGGATTAGACTTCAACAAAGATAGTAAAATGATGCAACTGTTACTTTTGCAAATTCAAAAGTAACCAAAAAATTGCGGCAACGGCCGCAACGGTTTATTTTGA
Source organism: Rikenellaceae bacterium (assembly GCA_031547885.1). Taxonomy (GTDB): domain Bacteria; phylum Bacteroidota; class Bacteroidia; order Bacteroidales; family Rikenellaceae; genus UBA940. The sequence goes on along the minus strand of JAVBRO010000019.1, from coordinate 30,179 downwards.
GGCAATATTCCATGTTTGAGAAGATATTGTTCCCCTTAGTTAAGAATTTCTGAGGTTGCAGAGCAACCGTTCTTTTGAAACAATGCGGTCTCGAAAATAAATTTTCAGAGCCGCAATGCTTCAAAAGTGCACGGCGGCGGGCATGGCCCGCCGCCTGAAATTCTTAACTACTCTCAAAACTCCACAAACATTCGTTCCCTCTAAATAGTAGGAATCGTAGATTCCGTTGAAAATTTTTGGGCGACTTTTTTAAAAGTCGCGGTACTGACAAAATTATGTTATTTTTGTAAATTCTATGGGAGTTAATTTCTACAGACATAACGGACCTTTCGAGCTGGAGTGCGGCGCCGTGCTTCCGGAACTTGTGATCGCGTATCATACCTTCGGTGAACGCCGTGACGATAATATCATGTGGGTCTGTCATGCGCTTACGGCCAACAGCGACGTTTCGGACTGGTGGCCGGGGACGGTCGAAGAGGACCGTTTCCTCGATCCGGCGAAATACTTCACCGTGTGCGCCAACATCCTCGGTTCCCCCTACGGGACGACCGGGCCGATGAGCGTAAATCCGGAGACGGGCGAACGCTGGTACGGCGATTTCCCGTTCGTGACGATGCGCGACATGGCCCGTGCCAATCTGTTGCTGGCCGACCATCTCGGGGTAAGCCGCGTGAGGGCCGTCGTGGGCGGTTCGATCGGCGGTTTCCAGGCGATGGAGATGGAGCTGATGCGTTCCGGTTTTGCCGAAAGGCTCATCGTAGCCGTCTGTTCGGCGAAGACCACCCCGTGGGACATCGCGCTCAACGAATCGCACCGCATGGCCATCCGCGCCGACCACACTTTCGGCGAACGCAGGGCCGATGCGGCACAGGCGGGACTTGCGACGGCGCGTTCGATAGCCCTGCTCTCCTACCGCGGAAGCCTTGCCTACAACGCCACACAGCAGGACCCCGACGACTCGCTCAAACGCGGCACGTTCCGCGCGGCGACATACCAGCAGTACCAGGGCGAGAAATTCATCCGCCGTTTCGACGTATATTCCTACTGGACCATCACCGAGGCGTTCGATTCCCACGACGTGGGGCGCGGACGGGGCGGATGCGAGGCGGCTTTGGCGACTATAAAATGCCCGACCATGGTCGTCGGCATCACTTCCGACATCATCATCCCCCTCGTGGAGCAGGAGTTCCTGTGCCGCCATATTCCGAACGCCGGACTCAGCCTGATAGAATCCGATTTCGGCCACGACGGATTCCTTGTGGAGTCCGAAAAACTGAACGCGATCATCACCCCATTCATAGAACGCGAATTTTAAAATCCCCAGCCAATGAAACTGCCCGGACAGGTTAATATACTGCTGCTCGGAGGCGGAGGCCGCGAGCACGCCATCGCCCGCAGCCTCGCCGAAAGTCCGCGAACCGCCAAACTTTTTATCGCTCCGGGCAACGCCGGGACCGCGCTGTGCGGGACCAACGTCGATATGGACGCCACGAATTTCGGCGCCATCAAGCAGTTCGTGCTGCACCACAGCGTGAAACTTGTCATCGTGGGGCCCGAGGAGCCGCTTGTGAAGGGCATCGCCGATTTTTTTGCCGACGATCCCGAGATGAAGTTCGTCTGGCTGGCCGGTCCATCGGAAATGGGGGCGCGGCTCGAGGGCAGCAAAGATTTCGCGAAGGCTTTCATGGTGCGTCACGGCATCCCTACGGCAGCCTACCGTTCGTTCGCCAAGACAGAGGTTGAAGATGCGCAGGCGTTTCTCGAAACATTGAAGCCGCCGTATGTGCTTAAAGCCGACGGGCTTGCCGCCGGTAAAGGGGTCGTGATCCCCGACAACCTGCCCGAAGCTAAAAAAGAGCTTGCCGAGATGATGGGCGGGAAATTCGGCTCGGCCGGAAACCGCGTCGTGATCGAGGAGTTCCTGAAAGGGATCGAATGTTCTGTTTTCGTCGCCACGGACGGCAAAAACTACAAGATACTGCCCGTCGCCAAAGATTACAAGCGCATAGGCGAGGGCGACACCGGACCCAATACGGGCGGCATGGGCGCGGTCTCGCCGGTACCTTTCGCCGACGGGGAGTTCATGGCCAAGGTCGAGGAGCGCATCGTGAAACCCACGGTCGAGGGACTTGTAAAGGATAATATATCGTACAAAGGTTTTATTTTCGTCGGGCTGATGAACGTCGGCGGCGAGCCTTACGTCATCGAATACAACGTGCGGATGGGCGACCCCGAGACCGAGGTGGTCTTTCCGCGCATAACCAGCGATGCCGTGGGGCTGTTCGAGGGCATCGTCACGGGAAAACTCGATAGTTACGAACTGACCGTCACACCGGATTGGGCCACGACCGTGGTATGCGTTTCGGGCGGCTATCCTGGCAGCTACGCGCGGGGATTCCGCATAAGGGGACTCGACGACATAGACGACGACCAGGCGATCGTTTTCCACGCCGGCACCACCGAAACGACGGAAGGCATCGTCACGAGCGGCGGCCGCGTGCTTGCGGTCACTTCGCTCGGCGCGACGATGGACGAGGCGCTGGCCGGAAGTTACGCCGCGGTCGAAAAACTCTCTTTCGAGGGGATGTACTGCCGCCGCGACATCGGTCAGGACCTGAAGATTAAGAATGAAAAATGAAAGATGAAAGATGAAAGATTGTGGTGACGCTGCGCGTCGGTTTTAAAAGCCTGCGGCATTTATCTCCCTCGACATTTCCCGTGCCAGCCTGCGGCTGACATACGGGTCTCGGTCGATGAGAACAGTTGGCGCACAATAATTTTTCATTTTTCATTTTTCATTCAATAAATATTTGCACAAATATTTATTGTGATGGCGTTCAACGCGGCAAGGCAGTCTTTTTCTCTTTCGGCGGTGGTTTCGATACTGCTGGCCGTGCTGTTTGCCGCGAGGTATGCCGTTGCGCCTTATTCGTTTGAAGAACCTTTCACCGGCGGGATGCCCGTGGCGGCGGGGATCACGGAGTTCTCGGCGGGTTGGCCGCGGCTGTCGGCTCTTCTTACGATACTCCTTGTGATATGGATACTTGTCATAGTGATCCAACTCACAGTGCGCCATGCATCCGCCACCAGCCGCAACTACCTGCCCATCCAGTTTTTCATCATAGCGGCCTGCGGGATAACCGTTCCGGCCGAGGCGCTCGCCTCTTTCCTCGCCGCCTGGCTGTTGGTACTCTCCACCAGGCAGTTCATATCTTCATTCCGTAAAGATATGCGTTTCGAGGAGGTCTTCCGCGCCGGGTTGTATCTTGGATTCATTCCGCTGTTATACGCCCCGGGAGTGCTCTTTCTGCTGCTCATCCCGGCTGCTATGTCGCTTTACAGGCGGTCGGCGCGGGAACTGACGGTCTCTCTGGCAGGGGCGCTTCTGCCCGTTCCGGCGGCGGGATTCCTTTACTGGGCCTGGGGTGAAAGCCCCTTGTTCATCTACCGCGAGATATGGCGCTGTGTCTCCGAAAGGCCCGGGATGCTGTGGCCGCAGCACATCCCGATTGCGGCGTCGGTCGTGGCGGGGCTCGTCGTTGTGATGGCGCTTGTAGCCGTAGTGTGGTTCCTGTCGCACCGCAAGGGGATGCGCACCAAACAGCGCAAAGTGATGGCCCATGTCTCGCTGATGCTGCTTGCGGCGCTTATTTCGACACTAATTCCGGGATCTTCGCCTGCGGTTGTTCCGCTGGCGGCCATACCCGTGGCGATGGCCGTTCCGTACTCTTTTTCCGGCAGGCGGATGGCGATAATATCTTCGGTGCTCTATTGTCTGCTTCTGATTGCCGTTTTTGCGCTTAATCTGGCGCCTGTTTTGGGAGTATCGATTCCATAATTGGCATCGTTACAGACTTAACAGAATATTTTTACGCTTCCCGACGTCCTGCCACAGTTCTATTTGGTCTTATATTTATTCTATTCGGACCGATCTTACGGCTATTTATGGTTGATTGAATTTTTATTCAGGTAAATTCGATGTTGTTTTTGTGTTTTTGCAAGATATTATTAGACATTTTTATGTTTTAATAATATTATATTGTATTTTGTTTAGGCAAAATACGTATTTCACACCATGTTATACGTGTTGATAATCAAATTGGTATATCGCATATGGTTTCTTTTGATCTTCTGTGTGGCATTTTGCAGATGATCATATTGTTGTTAGTTATAATAAAATATTGTATTTTCGCGGAAATAATGATTGCCGACACCAACTTTACTTTCCCCCTTCTTAATTTTCGCGATGCGATGAATGCCATTGACAACAGATCTGTAAGACAGCCGGTCATCGTTCGGACAACCGAAACCGAAAGGCCGGGTATCCGCTCTTTCGACTTTTCCCGCTGCGCATTGGGTTATGTGCTGAGCGGACGTAAGTATATCTATATGGGCGACCGGTGCCGTGAAGCCGGTCCGGGGGATATTTTCTTCCTCAGCAAGGGCACCCATTATATAGAGGAGGTGCCTGAGGGCCGCAAACCGTTCGAACAGATAGTTTTCTTTTATTCGCCCCAACAACTTGCCAGAATAGTCTCCCAACTCAGCGTCAATCATCGCATAGATGTGCGCATACACCACTCGTGCGAGGAGTGCTGCGGCCGCAGCTATGTCATCGCCCACGGCTGGGACGCGCTGAAGCATTTTTTCAATGCCACGAACCAGCATCTGCGCGGCGGCCTCTTCGCCCGCGACCAGACCGCCGAAGTGCTGAGACTGACGGAGCTCATATACCATGTGGTTTCGCAGCCCGAATGCTGCCTGCGCACCCGCGTGCTGGGCAGCACCGATCCCGAAAAGGAATTTTTCGAGCAGTCGGCCTACGATTACGTCTTTTCGGACATCAATCTGGAAGAACTCGCGCACCGCAACAACCGCAGCCTCACGGCGTTCAAAAAGATGTTCAAAGGCTATTTCAACGATCCGCCCCACCGCTGGGTAGTGCGCCAGAGGCTTATGCACGCGCGCCTGCTGCTAATCTCGACCAACAGGCCCGTCGCCCAGATCGGTGTGGAGTGCCGTTTCCCCAACACATCCCATTTCATAAAACTGTTCGGCAAGGAGTTCGGCATGACCCCCGCCGCCTACCGCCGAAAATACAGCAGCGACATCTCGCGCCGCAAGGAACAGATGCAGCCGGAAGAGGCCTGATCCAATTGGCCGCAACGGCGGCAGCGGGTGGCAACGGCCACAGCGATTTGATGATAAAGGCGGTCGATGATCTGAAACTCCCGGCACAGCGCGACTGCCGTTATATATTGATAAACCCTGCGGCCGGAACGGCGGCAGCGGGTGGCAACGGCCACAGCGATTTAATGATAAAGGCGGTCGATGATCTGAAACTCCCGGCACAGCGCGACTGCCGTTATATATTGATAAACCCTGCGCCGGACCCCACTCCGAGGGCGGGGGAACAGAAAAGGCAACGCAAACAGAGCGCTGCCTTTTTCTGTGCCACTTTCCGGCGTCAGCCCTCTGTAGGAAAGAAACGCATGTACTGTACGCGGCCGTAGACGTCGCTGTTGGGCGCGAGGCGGGCGTTCATCAATCCGCGGAACTGGTCGATCGTCTCATAATCGCGATCATCCATCCACGCGGCGACCCTCGAATTCATCTTGCCGATCACCTGCAGACCGTCGTTGTAGAGTGCCGTGCATATCTCGACCGCCTTGGCGCCGGCCAGAAGGCACTTCAGCACGTCGTCGCCCGTGTGCACCCCCGTCGAAACCGCGAAATCGACCTGCGGCATTGCCGAAGATGCGAACGCGATGCTTCGCAGCGAGTTCCTCAGCTCCGAATTTACGCTCAGCGGAGCCGCGCCCACCACTTCCATATGCTCCACGTCGATATCGGGCTCGAACATCCGGTTGAAAAAGACGAAACCCTTCGCACCGCGGTTGTAAAGCTCATCCGCCACGTTGAAGACATTGGTGAAACGGCTCGACAGTTTCACGGAGGCAGGGATGCGCACTTTCGACGCGACATCCGCCACGATACTGCCGTATATTTCCTCGACCTGTGCTGCCGTGAGAGTCTGCGTGCGCGGCTGGATAAATATGTTCAGCTCGAGGGCGTCGGCCCCGGCCTCTTCGAGCGTCTTTGCATAATCGACCCACGAGCCGTCGGAAACACAGTTGATGCTGGCGATGACGGGGATCGAGACCCTCAGTTTCAGCTCCTTTATCATGTCGATGAAGCCCTTGATATAGTCGCCGCCCACGTAGCGTTCAAGATAACTTGCCGCCTCGGGATAGTCGGAATATTGCTCGAGAAAGGCCGCTTCACCCGCGATCTGCTCCTCGAAAATGGATTTCAGCACCACAGCCCCCGCCCCGGCCTCCTCCAACTGCACGATCCTTTCGGTTTTCGAGGTGAACGGCGAACTCGATGCAATGACGGGACTTTTCAGTTTCAGCCCCAGATAAGTCGTTTCCAGTTTTTTCATAATCATTATCGGATTTATTTCATTTTTTCATTCGTTACTTTGGCAAATCCCAAAGTAACCAAAAGATTGGCGGAACGCCGCCTGCCGCAAAATTTCAACAACCAACCACGTTCGCATAAACATCCTTATATTCTAAACTTAAAATAGTAGGAATCGCAGATTCCGTTAAAAATTTTTGGGCGACTTTTTTAAAAGTCGCGGTACTCTCGCGAAGCCCCGCTGCCGCCTGATTAAAAAAGATTTTTGTCTTTTGCACAAAGCAAAAATCTTTCAGGCAGCGGGAATAAATCCTGGCGACTTATTTTTTAAAGCCGCGGTTGCGTCTAATATTCAACCTTGTCCTCTTTTTCTTGCCACATACGGAAGCCTTCGATGGCTTCGCTGCGGAGGAGTTCGACGGCGGGGACGCGGCGTTGGAGTGGCGGGAGGGCGATCTCGTCGTAGATGAACGAGTCGTCGAAGCCCACAGCGGCGGCATCCTGTTTTGTGTTGCCGTAGTATATCCGGCCGATGCCGGCCCAGTAGATGGCGCCGAGGCACATGGGGCACGGTTCGCACGAGGTGTAAATCTCGGTCCCGGCGAGGTCGAACGTGCCGAGCGACGCGCAGGCGGCGCGGATGGCGTTTACTTCGGCGTGGGCGGTGGGATCGTTCAGCAGTGTCACTGAGTTGGATGCCCGCGCGATGATCTCTCCGCCGCGCACTATCACCGCCCCGAAAGGGCCTCCTCCGCGCTCCACGCTTTGTTTCGACAGCGCGATAGCCTCGCGCATGAAGTCCTCTTTTTTCATATCAATAACACCCAAAGGGGGAAGTATCTTAAAATAAATCGCCGTGGCCGTTGCCACCGCTGTCGGCGTTCCGACCCTCGCGCATGAAATCTTCTTTAGTCATATTATTTATAATCTCTATCTCCAAACACCAAACTTCCGATACGCACCATCGTGCTGCCGCACTCGACGGCGATGCGGTAGTCCGAAGTCATCCCCATCGAGAGGATATCGAACTCCGGCCCGAAAAAACGTTGGCGCAGTTCGGCGTGCATCCGTGCGAGGGTTTCGAACTCGGTGCGCACACGCGCCAGATCGTCGGTAAACGTCGCGACGCCCATCACGCCCCGGAAACGCACGTTCGTCAGGGCGCAGTACTCTTCCGTTCCGAGCCAATCCAGCAGTTCTTCCCAATTCCACCCTTCCTTGCTCTGTTCGCGGGCGATGTGCAATTCCAGAAGCACGTCTATCACCCGTCCGCAGCGCACGGCCTGCCTGTCGATCTCATGCAAAAGTCTTGCCGAATCGGCCGAGTGGATCAATTCTACGAACGGCGCGATGAGTTTTACCTTGTTGGTCTGCAGATGGCCGATCATGTGCCAGCGGACGTCGCCGGGCAGGGCATCGCGTTTGGCGGCCATCTCCTGCGGGCGGTTCTCGCCGAAAACGCGCTGTCCGGCGTTGTAGGCATCCATAACGACCCCGGGCGGATGCGTTTTCGACACCAGTACCAGCTCCACTCCGGCGGGCAGTTCCCCGCGCAGTTTTTCAAGGTTTTCGGCTATGGACATAAATCGGCGCTTATATAAGTAAGGTAAAGATACTAATTTTTCCTATCTTTGAGGAATAGACTTTAAAACGAATACAGATACCATGAAAAGATTAATCACAATGATCGCCGCCGCGGGCGCTTTGTTTGCTGCCGACCGTGCCGGGGCCTGCACCAACTTTATAATCACAAAAGGCGCTTCCACGGACGGAAGCGTGATGGTCTCCTATGCCGCCGATTCGCACACGCTCTACGGCTCGCTCTATAAGTACAACGCCCCGAAGAAGAATTACGCTCCCGGGACGATGCTCGACATCTACGAATGGGACAGTGGCAAATACCTCGGACAGATACCCCAGGCCGCCCAGACATATTCGACGGTCGGCAATATGAACGAACACCAGCTGTTGATCGGCGAAACCACCTACGGCGGCCGCGAAGAGCTGAGCGACCCGGCAGGGATAATGGACTACGGTTCGCTCATTTACCTCTCGCTACAGCGTGCCAGGACCGCGCGCGAGGCCATACAGGTCATCGTCGACCTGGCCAACACCCACGGATACCCTTCGAGCGGAGAATCGTTCTCGATAGCCGACGCGAACGAGGCGTGGATAATGGAACTGATCGGCAAGGGGCCCAAAAACAAAGGCATCGTGTGGGTCGCCCGCCGCATCCCCGACGGGTATGTGTGCGCACACGCAAACCAGGCCCGCATCACGCAGTTTCCCAAGGACGATCCCGAAAACTGCCTCTATGCGCCCGACGTCATCAGCTTCGCACGTGAAATGGGTTACTACGACGGTACGGACGAGGATTTCAGCTTCAGCGATACCTACGCCCCGGTCGATTTCGGTGCGGCCCGCGGTTGCGAGGCGCGCGTCTGGGCGTTCTTCCGCGCCGTAACGCCCGGAATGGACAAATACACCGATTACGCCATGGGATACGACCTCACCAACCGCATGCCGCTGTGGGTCAAACCGTCCGAAAAGATCTCCCCCAAGCAGGTGTTTGACTTCATGCGCGACCACTACGAAGGCACGCCGATGGATATGACGCGCGACATAGGCGCCGGAGGACACAACCTGCCCTACCGTTGGAGGCCTATGCATTGGGAGGTCGACGGCGTCGAATATCTCAACGAACGCGCCACGGCCACCCAGCAGACCGGTTTCTGGTTCGTGGGACAGTCGCGCTCGTGGCTGCCCGATCCGGTCGGGGGCATCCTCTGGTTCGGTACCGACGATGCCGCAACATCGCCGCTGACCCCGATCTACTGCTCCACCACCGAGGTTCCATGGTGCTTCAGCGAGAAGAACGGACACATGACCGAATACTCCCCCAGTTCAATGTTCTGGCTCACAAACCGCGTCGCCAACTTCGCCTACCTGCGCTACGACATGATCTCGGCCGATATCCGCAAGGTCCTCGACGAGTGGGAGAACGGACAGCTCGAAAAGGTTAAGGATGTGGACAAAGCCGCGTCGGAACTCCACGCCAAAAAGCCCGCCAAGGCCGTCCAATACATCACCGACTACACGGTCAATACAGCGCAGAGCCTGTTCGACCGCTGGAGCGCACTCGACCGGTACCTGCTCGTCAAATACATCGACGGCAACGTCAAGAAAGAGGATGCCGGCGGATTCATCGACAACGGCAGCGGGGTCAATATCCCCGAAATGCCCGACTTCCCCGGCTACGACGAACGCTGGCGCCGCACCGTCGCCGGACAAGACGACGGCACGCTCCGATATCATTAGTGTTCATATATGGTATTTTCCTATATGTTACTTTTTGACGTCAAAAAGTAACCAAAAAACGGCGGCAACGACCGCAGCGATTTATTTTGTGGCGCCTGAAGTGATTTAGCGTTTCAATAACGTGGTTGCTGATTGCGTGTCATTCGGAAATTGGCGGCAGGCGAAGCCTGGCACCTTATTTTGAAACAATCTGATCTCGAAAATAAATTTTCAGAGTCAGATTTTTCAAAATAATGTTGCACTACGTGCAACCCGCAAATTCCGAATAACCAACCACCATATCAAAAACTTCACAACCGGCACAAATAGTAGGAATCGCAGATTCCGTTAAAAATTTTTGGGCGACTTTTTTAAAAGTCGCAGTTCTGTAAAAAGTGATAAAAAGGGATTGAAAAATAAGATTACAATACTTGGGCCTGCATATCCGTACAGAGGCGGCATTGCGACGATTATGGAGACGCTTGCGAGGGTGTTCCGGGTGCGCGGCGCGGATGTCGACTTGAAGACCTTCACGGTGCAGTATCCGGCGTTGCTATTCCCGGGTAAGAGCCAGTACCGCGACGGCGAGCCGCCCGGGGACCTGAAGATCGTGCGCTGCGTCAACACGGTGAATCCGCTCAACTGGCACAAGGTGGGACGGGTGATCCGGCGTGAGGCTCCCGATTTCGTACTGATGAAGTACTGGACCCCCTTTATGGCGCCCTGTTTCGGCACGATCGCGCGGGTAGGTCGCAGGAACCGGCATACTAAATTCCTCGTCCAGTTAGATAATGTCATACCTCACGAACGCCGCTGGTTCGACCGGCTGCTGACGCGATATTTTGTCCGGTCGATGGATGGGTTTATCTATATGTCGGAGCAGGTGGGGCGTGAACTGGCGGAGTTCGATACGCAGAAGCCGAGGCTCTATTCGCCGCACCCGATGTTCGACCATTTCGGCGAGAAGATGTCGAAAGACGAGGCTTGCCGTCTGCTGGGACTGAACCCGCAGGTGGATTACGTGATGTTTTTCGGACTGGTGCGCGGGTACAAGGGCCTCGACCTGCTGCTGGAGGCGTGGGCGCGGATGAAGCGCGACGGCACGGCTTACGGGCGCAGGCTCGTGGTGGCGGGCGAATTCTATGCCGACGCCGCGAAATACAGAGATATGATCGGCGAACTCGGCCTGTCGGACGACGTGATCCTGCACGACTGGTTCATCCCTGACGAGAGCGTCAGGCTCTATTTTTCGCTTGCCGACCTGCTGGTTTTGCCTTACCGGAGCGCCACGCAGAGCGGGGTGACGCAGATTGCCTACCATTTCGACCTGCCGATGGTGGTTACCGACGTGGGCGGACTTCCCGAGATCGTTCCCGACGGGGTGACCGGATATGTGGCCGCCGTGGATGCCGGGAGCATCGCTCTTGCGATTGAAAAATTCTATACCGACGGCAATGGCGACCGCTTGTGCCAAAATTTTGCAGAAGAGAAAAAGCGGTTTTCCTGGGCTGCCGCCGCCGATAAAATTCTTGAGCTGTATTTTTTAACTAAGAGTCGGTAGCAAAGATGTCATGTCGAGTGTAGCGTAGCGAAATCGAGACATCTGACCGCGCAGGAGATGAGATTTTTCCAAACTCGGTCGGGGATCCCTCGACTACGCTCGGGATGACAACCCCGATCCTAATTACTGGATCCTAAGGCTTTTGCCGATCTTCAGCGTCGCCTCGCGCGAGATGCCGTTCAACTGGCAGATCTTCGGAACGGTCGTACCGTACCTGCGCGCAATAGCCAGCAGCGTGTCGCCCGAACGTATCGTGTGGTATTTTGCCGCCGTCCTTTCGGCCTCTTTCCTCGCCTCTTCCTTCTCCTTCTTCTCGATGCTCTCCATGATGGTGTCCGAAACCGACTGCCCGCTCTTTTCGGCCGATGCCAGCAGGTTGCCCATATCTATGTCGTCCTCGCTGCCTTCGATCCCCTCGACCGCGCGCGAACGGATGTTGAAGTAGCTTTTTTCGAGCGCGAAGGTCTGGAAGCGCAGGTTGCCGCCGGGGAAATCTATCAGCCGCTCGGGGTCGAAGGTCTGGTCGCAGTAGCGAGTTTCAAAGTGGAGATGCGTGCCGTATGCGCGCCCGGTTTTGCCGCCGTAGCCTATGACCTGCCCGGCGCGGACGCAATCCCCCGCCGCGACGTTGCGCCTCGAAAGGTGGCCGTAGTATGTTTCCAGTCCGTTGGGGTGGCGGATGATGACCATGTTGCCGTAACCGCCGCTGTTCCACCGCGACAGGCGCACTATGCCGTCGAACGCCGCGTAGATCGGGTCGCCCTGTTCGACCTTTATGTCGGAGCCGTTATGGTCGCGTTTCCCGCGCGGACCGTATTTCGAAATGACTTGACCTTTGGCCGGGCAGTGGAACTGTCCCACTCCGTCGATGAGTTTTATATCGACGCTCGCGGGGAGGTCCTTTAGTTCGATGCTGCGGTAGACGAAGAGGTTGACCGTGTCCCAGCATCGTCCGTAGACCGCCGGATCGCGGAACTTCACAGGGTCCGCAGGAACGTATTTGAACGTATTGTCGGTGAAAGTCACCAACTTAAAATCCGCGCGGTCCGTGGGCAGCGTGTCGATCGGTATGTGCGGGATGTTCTGTCTGTCCAGCGTCACCGTCTTGGATGTCTGCGCCGCAGCAGGCGCGATTATCAGTAATAATGCGGCCGGGATTAAAAGTCGTTTGATCATGGTTATCTGACGTTGGCTATGCTTATTATATCTGCGAAAACTCCGGCCGCGGTTACAGCCGCACCGGCGCCGTAGCCTTTGATCTCCATCGGGTAGTCCTTGTAGCGCTCGGTGGTCAGGAGAATCACGTTGTTGCTGCCGTCTAGCTCGTAGAACGGACTTTTCGAATCGACCTCGCGCAGGGCGACGCTCGCGCGGCCGTTGTCCATCGTCGCGACGAACCGCCAACGCAGTCCTTTGGCGGCCAGCTCCTTGCGGCGGCGTTCGAAATCGGCATCCACCTCGGGAATGGTTTTCCAGAACTCGTCGATAGACCCCTCGAAATATTTGTCGGGTATGAACAGCGAGGCCTCTATGTCGTTCATGTCCAGCCTGTAACCCGCTTCGCGCGACAGAATCACCAGTTTGCGCATCACGTCCTTGCCGCACAGGTCGATGCGCGGATCGGGCTCGGCGTAACCGGCATCCTGCGCCTTTTTGATCGCGGCGCTCATCGGCAGGTTCTCGTCCATCTCGTTGAAAATGAAGTTGAGAGTACCCGAAACCACCGCTTCGATCTTCAGGATGCGGTCGCCGCTGCTTATCAGGTCGTTGATGGTGCCGATGATGGGAAGTCCGGCCCCCACGTTGGTCTCGAACAGGAATTTGGCGCCACGCTTACGCGAGATAGATTTCAGATCTAGGTAATCGCCGTAGTCGCCCGAAGCCGCCACCTTGTTGGCCGTCACGACCGACACGTTGTGGTTCAGCAGGGTTTTATATGTGGCGGCGATGGCGTCGTTGGCCGTGCAGTCCACGAAAACCGAATTGAAGATGTTCATTCCGGTTATGGCGTCGCGGTAAGCCTCGGTCGAGGAGTCGACCCCGCATTTTTCGAGCTGTCCTTTCCAGTCCGCCAGGTCGATGCCCGCGCGGTTCATCATGTATTTGCGCGAATTCGCTATACCCACAACTCGCACCTGGAGCGAGTTGTCTTTCAGGAACTTGGGCTGTTGGCGGTGTATCTGCTCGATCAGGCTCCGGCCGACGGTCCCCACCCCTGCGATAAAGAGGTTGAGCACCTGGTAATCCCACAGGAAGAACGAGTCGTGCAGCGAGTTGAGCGCCTTGCGCAGGTTTTTACCGTCGATGACGAACGAAATGTTGGTCTCCAGCGCCCCCTGCGCGCACGAAATGATGCTGATACCGCTGCGGCCCATCGTCTCGAAGAGCTTTGCGGCGACACCCACGCGGTTGCGCATATTCTCGCCCACGACGGCCACCGTGGCCAGGTCGTAGGTCGGGATTATCTCGTTGATCTCGCCCTGGGTGATCTCCTGCGCGAACTCCTCGGAGAGCACTTTCACCGCCGGAGCGCCGTCCTGGTGGCGCACGCCTATCGAGGTGCTGCTTTCGCTCGAAGCCTGCGAAACGAAGAAAACGCTGATGCCCGCCTTGGACAACGCTTTGAAAATCCGGTAGTTGACACCGATAACACCAACCATTCCGAGTCCCTTGACCGTGATGAGACAGGTATCGTTGATCGACGATATCCCTTTGATTATCTTGGCGATACGGGTGTCTTCACCGTCGTCCTCCTCTTTTTCGGACGAAATATATGTCCCGGGCGAGGCGGTATTAAACGTGTTGCGGACCCTGATAGGGATATTTTTTTGGTAGACCGGGAAAATGGTCGAAGGGAAGAGCACCTTCGCGCCGAAGTTGCACAACTCCATCGCCTCGCCGAATGTCAGCCGCTCGATGAGGTAGGTGTTGTCGATTATCTTAGGGTCGGCGCTCATGAAGCCGTCGACGTCGGTCCAGATCTCGAGTATCGAGGCGTCCAGCGCGGCTGCGACGATGGCCCCGGTGTAGTCCGAACCCCCGCGTCCCAGGGTCGTGACGTCGCCGGTCACGGCGTCCGTCGCTATGAATCCGCCCATTACGGAGATCTTCGGACGGCGGCCGAACGCTTTTTTAATGAGCGCATTCGTCATTTCGAAATCGACCACATGCTTCGAATAGTAGGGGTGGGTCTTTATCAGGTCGCGCGCGTCGAAAAGCTCGGCGTCCTTGATCATCCCCGCGACGATGGCCGACGAAAGCCTTTCGCCGTAGCTCACCACCGTGTCGCGCGTTTTGTCCGACAGGTCGCGGATCAGGTAGATGCCCTTCAGGATATTGCCCAGTTCGTCGAGCATGCTTTCGACCATGGCGCCAATCCCGCTGCGTTTCGCCGGAAGAACGGTTTCGTTCATCATGGCGGTGTGCCGCGAGGCGATCTCCGTGAACATCGTTTCATAGGCGACATCGCCCTGGCGGGCCGTGCGGGCGGCCGCGAGCAGGCCGTCGGTTATCCCGCCGAGGGCCGAAACCACGACGACGACGTCTTCACCTGCGTTGAGCACTATCTTTTTGACACGGTTGGCGGCATCCGCATCGCACACGGAACTCCCGCCGAACTTCATTACTTTCATTGTGGGCATAATTTGCAACTTGCAAGTTTACGAAAAAATCACCAAAAAATAAAGTTATGAGTCATGAGTTATGAGTCATGAGTCGAAGGTGCGGGACTTTGGTCCCGCGCTCTTTGATATATTTCAGGATTTTTTCAGAAATTATTTCGTATTTTGCGGAGAATGAAGATACTCATCATAGAGGACGAACCGTCGCTCAGGGAGACCATGCAGGCTTTCCTCGAGCGGGAACGCTATGTGGTCGAGACCGCAGCGACATACGCCGAGGCGGTCGGCAAGGTCGCGGACTACGACTACGGCTGCATCCTGCTCGACATTATGTTGCCCGACGGCAACGGACTCGCGATACTCGAAGAGCTGCGCCGACTTGGTAAGCACGGCAACGTCATCATCACTTCGGCGCGCGATGCCATCGAGGACAAGGTTGCGGGACTGGAACTCGGCGCCGACGACTACCTTGCCAAGCCTTTCCACCTCGCCGAACTCGCCGCCCGCATCAAAAGCGTCCTGCGGCGCAAGGTTTTCGGCGGGGAGCGCAAAATAGAAGTGGGCAACGTCACGATCGACCCCGGCACGTTCACCGTTTCTGTAGCCGGCCGGCCGGTGGAGCTGAACCGCAAGGAGTACGACATCCTGAACCATTTTGCGGGCCGGGTGGGGTTGCTGGTCGAAAAGACCGCGCTGGCCGAGGCCGTTTGGGGCGACCACATCGACCAGGCCGACAATTTCGATTTCATATACGCCCAGGTCAAGAATCTGCGCAAAAAACTGCGCGACGCCGGGGCCGACATTGAGATAAAAGCCGTTTACGGTTTTGGTTACAAGTTAATTGTTGAGGAGTAATGTCATCCCGAGCGAGTGCGATCCAACAACTTTCCGCGGGGCAGGATGGACTATCGCACGACGAGGGATCTACAGTATATATTGAATTCTTGAAACGGGTTTATTAATAAGGCAGATTCCTCGTCGGCAGAGCGGCAGCGGCCGCAGCGAATTATTTTGTGTCAAACCCTAAACCGCCGCCGGCGTTCCGGCTCTGCCTCGCTCGGAATGACAAATAAACGACTGTTAAACTGAACAATATGAAACTTATCTACCGCATAGTGTCGCGCCTGTCGCTGGCCCTGCTCGTTCTGATGGCGGGTTGGGGGGCGGCGTTCTATTTTATCCTCACGGACGAGATCAACGACGAGACCGACGACACGCTCGAAAATTACGCCCACTACCTGATAACCCGTGCGCTGGCGGGCGAAGAACTTCCCTCGAATGACAACGGCACCAACAATACCTACTATATCGACGAGGTCAGCGAGGAGTATGCCGACGAAAATCCCGCAGTCCGTTATGCCGACGAAGAAGTGTATATATATTCCAAGATGGAGACCGAGCCTGCGCGCGTGCTGAAAACCATTTTCCGCGACTCCGGAGACCGGCTCCACGAACTGACCGTTGCGATCCCCAGCTACGAAAAACAGGATCTGCAGAGCCGGATCCTGTGGTGGCTGCTGATACTTTACGCGGTGCTGCTTGCGGGCGTGATCGCGGTCAACGCCTGGATCGTCCGGCGCAGTTTCCGGCCGCTGTACCATCTGCTCGACTGGCTCGGCACGTTCAAACTCGGAGATATTGTGCCGCCGCTTGCCAATGAGACCGATATCACGGAATTCCGCCGCCTGAACGATGCCATGGTGCGGACGGCGCAGCGAAACAACGAGATGTTCGACGAGCAGAGGCTCTTCATAGGCAATGCCGCCCACGAACTGCAGACCCCCGTTGCCGTTTGCCGCGGCAGACTCGAACTGCTTGCCGCCGATCCGTCGCTCGGCGAGGCCCAGTTGGAGCAGATCGGCTCGGCGCTCCACACCCTCGACCATCTTTCGCGCCTGAATAAAACCCTGCTCCTGCTTACCAAGATAGAGAACCGGCAGTTCCCGGACAGCACCGATATCGACGTTAACGGCCTGGTGCGGAAACTCGCCTGGGACTACGACGAGGTCTACGCCTGGCGCGGTGTGAAGGCCGTGGTCCGCGAAGAGGGGAAAATTACCGCGCGGATGAACGAAACCCTTGCCTCGGTGCTGCTCAGCAATCTTCTCAAGAACGCTTTTGTTTACTCGCCGGATGGCGGAACTGTCGCGGTGAAGGTTAACGGCAGCACTGTTTCGGTGTTGAATGCAGCCGCGGGCGGGCCTCTCGACCCGGGCGTCATATTCCGCCGTTTCTACCGCGGGGAGAACCGCGACGGCTCGGCCGGGCTTGGACTCGCGCTGGTCGAATCCGTCTGCAGGCTCTACGGACTTACGATATCCTATGACTTTGCGGAAGGCCGCCACGTCTTCACCGTTACTTTTCCCATCAAATAATTCATTCTCCTGTCATTCCGAGGTCGAAATGCCGACAGTGATTTAAATTGTCATCCCGAGCAAGCCGGAGCCGGAACGCCGGCGACGGTTTAGGGTTTGACACAAAATAATTCGCTGCAGCCGTTGCCGCTCCGGCGACGAGGGATCTACAATATAATAAAACCCCTTACGCCTCTCAATTATAAAGTAGTTTCCTCGTCGCGCGATATCACCTCTCGTCCCGCGCCAACTTTCTACATCGCACTCGCTCGGAATGACAATTTAATCGCCGCCCCGTCAATAAATTCCCATTTTTTTTCAGATTCACATATGACCTTTGTATTACAAAAGGACGAAATACTCACTTTTAAAAATACAAGTCATGAAAAAACTGATCATTATGCTGATGGCGATGATGCCCGCAACGGCGGCGCTGGCGAACGACGACAAACCCATCACCTACGAAGAACTCCCCGCAGCCGCGAAAACATTCATCGAACAGAACTTCCCCGATGCGAAAGTGGCCCTGACCACGGTCGAAAGCGCACTCTGGAATCCCACCTACGACGTGATCTTCACCGACGGAACGAAAATGGAATTCATCGCCTCGGGTCAGTGGAAAGAGGTCGACTGCAAGTATTCGCGCGTGCCGGAGAGCGTGATCCCCGAAAAGATCCGCGCTTTCCTTGCCCAGCACCATCCGGACAGCTACGTGAAGGAGATCGAGCGCGGCAGGAACAAGTACGAGGTGAAGCTCGACAACCGCCTGGAAGTCTGCTTCGACATCAACGGCGAATTTCGCGGATACGACGATTGAGCCGTTCCGGTACAGAAGTTGTAATAATGCAAATATGACGACAGATTTGCAGTACGACCAGGAGGCGATCGAAGAGGGGAAAGTCCCCCGCATTGCCGAAGAAGATTTCGAATTTCCCGAATACGATGCTTATCAGGAATTACTGATAATGTTCAGATGAGAAGTGTAAGGGTAGGAAGCCCCCTTTATGCACCATTAAAAAAGCCACCCGAAAAGGTGGCTTTTTCAATTTTGAGTTCCGCGGCCGGGTATCCGGCCCCTCTCCGGCCCATTATTCGGCCATCGGGGATACGCTTACGTACGATTTACCGCCTGTTTTCTTGGTGAATTCGACAGTGCCGTCCACCAGTGCGAACAGGGTATGATCTTTACCCATTCCGACGTTTTCCCCCGGATTGTGGGTCGTTCCTCTTTGACGAACAATGATGTTGCCCGCTTTCGCGAACTGACCGCCAAAGAGTTTCACGCCGAGCCTTTTGCTTTCGGACTCGCGGCCGTTCTTCGAACTACCTACACCTTTCTTGTGTGCCATTTCTCTTGTGCGTTAAAATTAAGCAACAACGATCTCTTCGATCTCGATCTGTGTCAGATACTGGCGGTGACCGTTCAGTTTCTGATACCCTTTCCTACGTCTCTTCTTGAACACCAGGACTTTGTCGTCCTTGAGGTGTTTAAGGATCTTAGCATTTACCGAGGCCCCTTTGACAACAGGTGTGCCTACCTTAACCTGACCGTCGCTATCCGTTAGCAGTACCTGATCGAAGCTCACCGAGGAACCTTCTTCCTCTTTAAGACGGTGAACATAGAGCTTCCGACCCTTCTCAGCCTTGAACTGCTGACCTGCTATCACTACAATTACGTACATGTTTTGACATGAAATTGGGATGCAAAGATATCCATTTTTTGATTCCCGGCAAACAAAAGCGTGGAAATTTTTACAAACAGGCTTTTATAATAGAGTATGGCATATGGATTTTCCCGAAAATTTCGTTATTTTGTATCCGGATTTAATGTTTTGATTCGAAGCCATGCGTATAACCAGAATAATACTTCTTTCATTTTTCATCTTCCATTTTTCATCTGCTTTCGCGCAGACCGTCTCCGAAATCCCGGTAATGCAAGGCGAAAAATGGTGGGGGCTTTTTGCAGGCAATTCCCCTGCGCAGCCATTTAACGGGCCCTTTGATGTAAATACGGCCACACTGGACGGGGGCGGGTTCTATTATGGACATCTCGTATCCTCCGCCGGACGCTATATACACTCCGACAATCCTCTCCGGGCGGCTTTCGACGGCAAAAAGTTCACAATAACAACAGAGGGGGCCAAGGTCGGCGCCGAAAAAGGCGGGCGGACGCTCCGTCAGGCATATCTGGCGATGCACCACAGCGATTTCACCGGGACGGACAAATTTCCGTCGCCCGAACTTTTCTCCAATATAGTCTACGAAACAGAGACCGATTTCGGATTCCTGCAGAGCGCCGACGATATTCTGGCTTACGCCCGCAGGTTGCTCAATGAGGGATATCCCGCAGGGATAATGGTGCTGGCCGACGGCTGGAGGGCGCCGTCGCAGAACGATTTTGACAAAAGCATCTATCCCGATCCAAAAGCCTTTATCGACGAAATGCACGGCCTGGGATTCAAAGTCATACTGACCGCCAAACCTTACGTGGCCCCTTACGGTGCGGAATACGCCCGTTTCAATAAATTCGGCCTGCTTGTCGCGGAGGACGGTAAACCGTGGATCATGAATACCGGCGTCGGGGCGTGTGCCGTTGTGGACATGACGAATTCCCGCACTGCCGAAGCAGTTAAGTCCGGCCTGAAGGAGGTTGCGGACAAATACGGCGTCGACGGGTTCCGCATGGACTGCATAGATTTTATAGACAGGTACGAGGGTTCTGCGGTCGATAAAAAAACTTTTTTGAAAGCATGGCATGAAACGGGCGCGGGATTTGCTGTCGCAGAGTTCTGGCCTGGAAAGCCGGAATACCAGTCCGATTACGCGTCGTCGATACGTACCGCCAGCGGGACCCAGACGGGATATATGACCGACGTTGTTACGGCGGGGATTACGGCCGGACCTTTTATCCAGGTGCTGCCGGGATTTGCGGCCATGGAAAAAGCAGAGGAGAAGGAAACCGTGCGTTACGGCCTGATGCAGCTCGTGATGCCGGTTGCGCATGTCCCGTTCGCGCCATGGAAATACGGTTTCGCGGCGGCCGAAATGAAGCGGGTGATCGCTTTCCGCGCGTCGCTGTCGAAATATATCGGAAACGCCTACGCCGAAGCGTGCAAGACCGTCGAGCCGATAATCCGCCCGATGGAATATATGTTCGCGGGCGACGGTTTCGCCGATTGCACCGCACAATACATGTTGGGCGACAAATACCTGATCGCTCCCGCCCTGGACGACAACGCAAAGCGGCTGGTCAGACTGCCCAAGGGAACGTGGCGCGACATGAACGGCAAAAGACACAAAGGACCCCTGGTCCTCGAAGCCGAGACAGACGGCTTTAAAATGGTTTGGTTCGAACTGCAGTGATAATCATGAATCATGAATCATGAATCATGAATTAAGGAGCGAAACAGGGTTTCGCCGCTTTTTTCATCTTTCATTTTTCATCTTTCATCCAAAAATACCATTTTTGATATGGAAGACGGAAAATATTTGAATGCGCAGCAGAGGGAGTACCTCGTGCCGAAGGCTTACAACGCGGCATTGCGTGCCGGAGCGGCCATCCTGGATATTTACAGTCGTAAGGGTGATTACGGCGTCGACCTGAAGCGCGACCAGACGCCAATTACGCTGGCCGACAAGCTGGCGCATACCATCATAAAGGAGTACCTTGGGCAGACGCACATTCCGCTGCTGAGCGAGGAGGGGCGCGAGATGCGTTTCGACGAGCGCAAGGACTGGGACATGTTCTGGTTGGTCGACCCGTTGGACGGCACCAAGGAGTTCATCAAGGGCAACAACGAGTTCACGGTCAATATTGCGCTCGTGGTGAACAACCGTCCGGTGGTGGGGGTGATCTACGTTCCGTATTTTGAAAAAATATATTTCTGCGAAAAGGGCCACGGCTCGTTCATGAAAAAGGACGTGAAGCCAGACCCCGACTCGGAACTGACATACGAGGAGGTTTTCGCGGGGGCGGCCAGACTGCCTTTGAAGAATGAGTGCAACACTCCGATCCGCATAGCCGTGAGCCGTTCGCACCAGACGCCCGAAACGATGGCGCATATCGACGCCGTAAAGAAGAAATATCCCGACGCGGTGCTGGTCGAGCAGGGGAGTTCCTATAAATTCTGCATGCTGGCAGAGGGCGAGATAGATTACTATCCGCGCACTTCCAACACCTATGAATGGGATACGGCGGCCGGCGAGATCATCCTTTCGGACACCGGCGGCACGACAAAATCGCTGCCCGACTTCGGCAAGTTTTCATATAACAAGGAGTCGCTGCTGAACCCGTGGTTCGTCTGCCGCAGCGGAGCGTTTAAGGAATAAAAAAGTCATGAGTCATGAGTTATGAGTCATGATTTAAGGTGCGGGCGAAAGCCCGCGTTTTTTTAATTTAATATTGAGAGGACGAAGTCGCGGATCGAGATGAGTCCCACCAGGTCGGCGAGGCAGAAAAGCACCACAACCACCATAAACCATTTCAGGAATTTGGATCCCCAACTGATGGCGTAGTGCGACGCTATAAAAGCGCCTATCACATTGCCGCACCCATGGATCAGTCCGACAACGTAGTTGACGTCGCCGTGGATTATGAATACCATCAGCGAGAACGGCATTACCACGAACAGAATCATGGCCTTGATAACATTTGCCGAAACGATGTTCAGGTGCATCATGCCCATAGTGGCCAACAGCACCATATAACCCATCCCCACGAACATATATCCGGTATAAAGCCCGATCAGTAAAAATATGAAATAATGTATGGGCTTGATCTTTACGGTCGACTCACCCTTGCGTTTGATGAGCCTGTCGCCGATCAGGGTGAACACCAGAACACCCACCAGCACGACGCCGAGGCATATGTGGAAGATGCGGGGGTCTATCGTCACGGCTATCTGCGAACCGATCACCGCCCCTATCACCGATGGTATGCACAGCTTCAGCGCACTGCGCCAGTCGACCATCCGCTTCTTCATGAACGTGGCGGTCGATGTGAAATCCTGCATTATGATCGAAATGCGGTTGGTGCCGTTCGCCACCTGGACAGGCATCCCGAGCGCCATGAATATGGTGAGCGATATGACCGTGCCTCCGCCTGCGAGGGTGTTTATGAACCCGACGGCGACGCCCGACACTACCAGGATGGCGATTATGCTGATGCTAAGGTCCAAAGAGATACTAAATGTAAAGAATGCGCACAAAAATACGAAAATACGTGCGATTTTTGTAGCTTTGTACGAAACTACGGTAATTTTTTTTCAATGATACACGCGGGAAGGTACCACGAACTGACGGTAGGACGGATTTCTGATTTCGGACTTTACCTCACAAATGAAGAGGGCGACGAAGTGCTGCTGCCCAACCGTTACGTCTCGCTCAAAGACCAGCCGGGCGACCGGATGAAGGTGTTCGTATATCACGATTCGGAAGACCGCCTCGTCGCGACCACCGAAGAACCCGTCGCCATCGTGGGCGACATAGCCCTCATGCAGGTCATCGACAAGAACCTGCACGGGGCGTTCCTCGACTGGGGACTGGCGGCGAAGGACCTTTTCCTGCCCAACCGCAACCAGCAGGGCGGAGTGATAGTCGGCCACAAATACCTCGTTTACCTCTATGAAGACTCGGTTACGGGCCGCTGCGTCGCTTCGATGAAGCTCAAAAGCGTGGTCGCGAATGACGAGATAAGCGTCACCCCGGGCCAGCAGGTCGACCTGATAGCCGCGTCTGAGAGCGACATAGGCTGGAGGGTCATCGTCAACCGCCGCCACTGGGGGATGCTCTATAAGAATCAGCTGTTTTCGAAAGTCCGCACAGGCGACCAGTTGACGGGTTTCGTGAGGCGCATAACCGAAGATAAACGTATCGACGTGGCGGTACAGAAACAGGGCTACGACGAGGTGAAGGATGCCGCCGAACGCCTGCTCGCACTGATACAACAGGAGGGCGGAATGCTCCCGATAGGCGACAAAAGCACTCCCGAGGAGGTTGCGAAACTGACCGCCATGAGCAAAAAAGTTTTCAAGCGTTCGCTTGGGATGCTGATGAAGCGCGGCGACATCGCCGTTTCCGATACCGAGACAAAACTGCTTAAATAAAATGAGTAAGATCCCGACTGCCGAGCGGGTTTCGCACCGCGACCCGAGCGACAATTTTGTCTTCCAGCGTTCGCTCCTCGCATACCGCGAGGCGGCCGGCCGCGTGGGCGGGAACGTGCTCGAGATCGGCACCGGAAGCGGATACGGCGTTGAACTGATATCCCCTGCGGCGGCCTCGTTCGTGACTGTCGACAAGCATGAACCCGCCGGTTTCGACGAGTACCGCAACGTCAGTTTCCAGCAGATGAAAGTTCCGCCGCTCGGATTTCCGTCGGGCACATTCGACTGGATCATCTCGTTCCAGGTCATCGAACACATAAAAGACGATTTCGCGTTCCTCGCCGAGGTGAACCGCGTACTCCGGCACGGCGGGAAGTTCATCGTCACCACGCCCAATTCGCGGATGTCGCTCACGCGCAACCCGTGGCACGTGCGCGAATACACGCCCGGCGAATTCACCAACCTGATGGAGTGCCATTTCGATCGCGTCGAGGCCCTCGGCGTTTTCGGCAACAGCAGCGTCATGGAGTACTACGAGCAGAACCGCCGGAACGTGGAAAAAATCGCCCGCCTCGATCCGCTGCGGCTGCAGCAGTGGCTGCCGCGGTGGATGCTGCAAGGCCCTTACGACGTGGCGAACCGCATCAACCGCCGCCGGCTTCTGAAAAACAACGAGGAACTGACGGCAGGCATTACGACGGACGATTACCGCCTCGCACCGGTCGGCGACCAGGCGTTCGATCTGTTCTATATAGGCGAGAAAATTTGAAGAAATCATGACTCATGAGTCATGAATGAAGGTGCAAAACTACGTTTTGCGGTTTTTATTTCAAAGCGTGTTTACAAAAAGATTAATTAAACGTGCGCAGCACGCCACGATTCATTTTCATGATTTATGATTCATGATTCGCTCATTTCCGTTATCGTTCCGGTTTACAACGCCGAAAAATTCCTGGCGCGGTGCATAGACTCGCTGCTTGCACAAACTTACCATAATATAGAGGTGTTGCTCGTAGACGACGGTTCGCGCGACGGCAGCGCGGCCATCTGCGACGCATACGCAGCCCGTGACGAGCGCGTCAGGGTTATCCATAAACCCAACGGAGGAGTTTCGGCCGCCCGCAACGACGGCATCGACGCCTCGAAAGGGGAGTTCATAGCGTTCTGCGACAACGACGATTTCTACTCCCCCGGTATGCTCGATCGGCTGCTCGGGATGTGCCTTGAGAATGACTGCGGCATCGCCCAGTGCTGTCCGGCGAGGGGCGCCGACGAGAGCCTTGCAACCACGCCGCCGCAACCGGTGAAAGTCTTCACGAGCCGCGAAATGCTCGAATCGTTCTACGCCGAAGCCACCATATACTGCTGGGACAAACTCTACCGCCGCTCGGTTTTCGACCACGTCCGTTTCCCGGTCGGTTCGTACACGGGCGAGGACGTCGTGATGGTTCACCATGCCCTATTGGCTGCCGGACACGTTGCCGTCACTCGCGAGAAACTATACTACCATTATATAAATCCCGGCAGCGTCATGAACAGCGGTTTTGATGTGCGCTGGGCCAGCGGCGCGCTCGCGGACCGCGTGGAATTCGCCCGCCGCGAGAACCTGCCGCGGCTGCTGGCCGACACGATGGCGAAGAGGGTTTACGAAGAAGGGTATCTGCTGGTGATGAACCGCAAGTATAACACCGATGAGGCCTCGCGCAAAGAGTTCCGGCGCACGCATCGCCGCCTTTTCCGTGAATATTACCGCGAAGCGATGCGCACTCCCGGAGTAAGCGCCAAAGACAAGGCGTTCATGACCGCCCGCCGCTACGCGCCGCTGGTTTCGCACCTCTACAATCACATAAAATGGCGCGTCGTCAAAGGCAACCGCAATGCCCGATGGGGTGAAATAAAATGATGAGTTCCCGGGAGACGAGGCACATTATTTCCCAAAAACGTCCGGGCGGTATGGATTTGTATAGACAGATATAGATTTTTTACAGGGATGTTCGCGAGGGTAGCGTGCAGTAGATATATTTGCTGTGAAGTTAAATATGTTTCACTGACACCAAAATCCTCGAATATCATGAAAAAGCTATTATCGTTACTACTTTTTGCGGGGATCCTCGCGGCGTGCGGCGACGAGAAAACCCCGATCGGCGACAAGATCACCGGACTCGACGCTTCAGAGGTGAAACTCGCTTTCGACGACACTTCCGAAACTCAAAAGATCTCGTTCACAGCCCGCGAAGCCTGGACCGTGACGGTTACCGACAAGACGCGCTCCTCGACATGGGCCTCGGTAAGCCCGATGAACGGGGGAGCGGGAAATGTCGAACTGACCCTGGGCACGACCGAACCCAACACAGGTGCGGAACCCCGCAGCGCCGACGTTACCATCAACTCGGGCGGCGTTTCGAAAACCTTTACCATGACCCAGCACTCCGAAGCCTCGCAGGAGGAGGCCGACAGGGGCGGCCGCGATCCTGAA
Source organism: Rikenellaceae bacterium (assembly GCA_031547885.1). GTDB lineage: Bacteria > Bacteroidota > Bacteroidia > Bacteroidales > Rikenellaceae > UBA940. Next base: position 4,344 of record JAVBRO010000019.1, on the reverse strand, counting down.
AAATACGTGCAGGCGGGCGACGCTTCACATACCTATACCTGCGAGGCACAGACCCCTGTCCTTGAGGTGGCCGGTAATTTCGGGTTCATCGTAACCATAAGCTACGGTCAGGGCGGAGACGGATGGCTCTCGGCCAAGGTATCCAAGGGCGAAAAAGGAGACCTGTATACCGTCTCGCTGAATATCATGGGGAACACCGCGGCCACCGCGAGGACGGCGACGCTGAAGTTTACGGACAGTGCCGGCGCCGTCTACGCACGCACCACCATCACCCAAAACGGTATCGGAGGTACGGGCGGCGATCCCGAAAAATACGCCCGCGGCTGGGAGTCTACGTACACATACGACAGCTCAGCCCAGACCAAGGTTATCGACGTGAACAGTAATTTCAAATTTTCGGTAAATATAACCTATGGAGAGGGTTCGGGATGGCTCTCGACCAAGGTTTCCGAAGGAGGAAAGAAAGAGTATTATACCCTTTCGTTGAATATCAGGGAGAACACTACTGCCTCCATGAGGACGGCACGGCTGGACTTCGTGGATGACAAGGGTGCCGGATACGGTCACACGGTGATAGTGCAGTCTGCAGGCGAAGGGACGGGCGGCGATCCGACCAAATACGTGCAGGTGAATTATTTTGATCGGAGCAGCGCCGCCGCTCAGACCGTCACCATGTCCGTGGCGAGTAATTTCCAGTTCAAGATAGGGACCGATGTCATTTCTGGCGGGAAGGAATGGTTCGAAATACATACTACGCCGCCGCCGTCGGGCAGTGACGTATACACTATTACGGTCGACATTACGGCCAACGACACCTCCGATTACAGGATTGTGGAGTTGCTGTTCACAGATGACAAAGGCAATATTTACAACAGGGTAAAAATAGAGCAGGCTCCTGGCAAGGAGGCCGAAGAACCATTTTATATAACTTTCCTGGAGGCAACGCCCGAGGATCTGCCGCTGAACGGCGGGACGATGGATGTCCGCTTCAGCGTTTCCGACGCGAATGCGACCGTCACCTGTTCTCAATTGCCTAACAGCCAGTGGGTGACCGTGGGGACTCCGACTCGTGAAACCCAAACGGGCAATACATATAAGGTCGGGATCCAGTGCGGTTCGACGACCGGATTGCGCAAGGGATCATTCCTGATCAGGGCCACTCTTAATGGTATTACGACTGACCTCCAGGTTTCCGTTTCTCAGGTTCCGTAGGGTGATCCTGCACCCATAAAGAGAAAGACCGCAGCCATGAAAGCCGCGGTCTTTGTCGTTATAGTTTTTCGACGGCTTTTTGCAGTTGCCGCATCGCCTTTTCGATAGTAGCTCGATTGGTGGCGGCGTTGAGGCGGGCGAATCCCGCGCCCTCTCGTCCGAAATCGATGCCGCTGTTCAATCCGAGTCCGGCCTCGCGGGCAAGCCACTCCATAAGTTCCTTATGGCCCATGCCGAGTTCACGGAAATCGAGCCACATAAGATAAGTGCCCTCCTGGCGCACGGTTTTGATCTGCGGGATGTTTTCGGCCAGGAACGAACGGACGTAATCGATGTTGTCTTTCACGTACGCGAGCATCTCTTCGAGCCAATCTTCGCAATGGTCGTAGGCCGCGCGCATGGCGATGAGTCCGAAAACCGTTCCCCCGTTGACGTGGGTGGTGTTATACTCCCTGTCCCACGTTTCGCGCATCTTTTCCGACGACATGATGCCCGCCGAAGTGGCCAGTCCCGCGATGTTGAAACTCTTGCTCGGAGCCACGAAAGTTATCGTGCGCTCGGCGAAACGGGGATCGAGGGCGGCGATATGCGTATGTTTATGGGGCGCGAAAACAAGGTCGGAGTGTATCTCGTCCGAAATGAGGGTTACGTCGTGCCTGACGCAGAGTTCGCCCACGCGGCGCAGTTCCTCTTCAGTGAAAACGCGTCCCACCGGATTGTGCGGGTTACACAGGATCATAGCCCGGGCGAGCGCGAGTTTGCGGTCAAGGTCATCGAAATCCATTTCGAAACTGTCGCCGACGGATCTCAGGGGATTGTTCAGTACCCGGCGTCCGTTGGCCTCCACCATGCCTTTGAACGGAGGGTAGACCGGCGGCTGTATGACTATGCCGTCGCCCGGATCGGTGAAAGCCTTGATCGCGAAGCCGAGTCCCGACACCACGCCCGGCGTGAATCGCAGCCACTTCGGCTCCACATTCCAGCCGAAACGCCTTTCGAGCCAGCCGGTGAGCGAACCGCCGTACACCTCGCCTCCCAGGTCGTAGCCGTAGACGTTGTGCGCGGCGCGGCGGCGTATGGCTTCGCCGATGGCCGGTGCGCACTCGAAATCCATGTCGGCGATCCACATCGGGATCACGTCGGGATTCCCGAAAAGATTCCTCCTGATGTCGTATTTCAGGGTATTTGTCCCAGCCCGCTGGGGAATGGTATCAAAATTGTATTTAAAAGACCGCATGACCTCTGTAAAAACCTGAATAAAATTTGTAAGACGCAACAAAAATAAGAAAAACGAGTTACTTTTGTAACGAGTTTAGACAACTTTAATCATTTTAATTACAAATCCGAATGGGAGATTCCGATTTTAAAAAGAAAGACGACGGCATTGACGCGTTCCAGAAGGACAAACGCCGCAGGAGGACCGTCGCGGTGGAAGCGGTAACACGCTCGCCCAGATCTACTGCCGACAAGCCGGCATACCAGCCGCGCGAACATAGGCCGGACGAACCGGCGCACGAACGAACCAGTGCAAGACCGTATCAGCCTCGAGAAAACCACGAAAGAAAGTACGACAACAATGACCGTCAGCAGCCGAGATCGACAGACGGTTGGCGCAGTAAACCCGAAGGCGGTTACAACAAGCCGCAGGGCGAAAGGCGTTCGTACAATCCTAATTTTTCCTCAGACAACAAGTTTATAGGCGGCTCGAAAGAGAAGCCCGAACGCGATTTCAACCGCTGGGAGCCGACTCATGGAAATTATTCCAAACCCGCTTACGAAAAGAAAAGTTACGGCGGGGGCAGCGACCGTCCGTATGAGAAAAAATCCTACGGCGACAGGCCTTACGGCGAAAGGAAACCATATGGCGACAAGCCTTACGGAGAGAGGAAGCAGTACGGAGACAAACCCTATGGCGACAAGAAACCGTATGGCGATAAGAAAGCCTACGGGCCGCGCAAGCCTTTTGTAAAAAGGGGCGAGGGCGCCATGGATCCCGGCATGAAGCCCGAATTCTATCCGAGTTATTCGGTGCCCAATACCGGCAAGGAGATACGCCTGAACCGCTATATCGCCATGTCGGGCAAATGCTCGCGCCGCGAAGCCGACGAATTCATCACCAGGGGCGAAGTGATGGTGAACGGGCAGGTCATCACCGAACTCGGCGTCAAGGTGCAGCCTACCGATGAAATTCGTCTGAAAGGCGAATTGCTCAGCAACGAGAAGAAGGTCTACATCATAATGAACAAGCCGAAAGGCTACGTCACTTCGGTCGAGGACCCGCATGCCGAAAAAACCGTCATGGATATTGTCCGCAACGCCTGCGCCGAGCGTATATATCCCGTCGGTCGGCTCGACAAGAGCAGCGTCGGCGTGCTTCTGCTGACCAACGACGGCGACCTGACCGAAAAACTGACGCACCCCTCGCATAACAAGAAAAAGGTGTACCAGGTGACGCTCGAAAGGCCGCTCACCAATTTCGACCTGCAGCGCGCGCGCGACGGCATAGACCTCGACGACGGGGTGATAATCCCCGACGCGGTGGATTTCGTGAAGCCCGACAACCGCAAAGAAGTGGGCATAGAGATACACTCGGGCCGCAACCGCATCGTCCGCCGCATTTTCGAAGAACTCGGCTATGGCGTTCACAAGCTCGACCGCGTCTATTTCGCCGGTCTGACCAAAAAGAACCTCAAGCGCGGCCAGTGGCGTTTCCTTACCGACCAGGAAGTGGGAATGCTTAAATCCGGCCGCTACGAGTAGCAACGGCTGCGGCGGATTTAATCTGATGCAAATAATTCGTAATTTTTAATTCGTAATTCGTAATTATTGTTTATCTTTGCCGTCCGATACAAACTAAATTTAATAGAAAAACACAATGAATTTTCGACGAGCCGAACGCAATGGAGCTTGCTCATATTGCTGAGGCGAGGACGAAAATCATAAAAAAATCATTTTTTATGAAAAAGGGAATTCATCCGGACGGTTACAGGGTCGTAGCATTCAAAGACATGTCCAATGATCATGTGTTTTTGACAAGGTCCGCCGTTTCGACAAAAGAAACCATCGAAGTGAACGGCGAAACCTATCCCGTGTATAAGATGGAAATCTCCAACACCTCGCACCCGTTCTACA
>JAVBRO010000034.1:0-38396 GCA_031547885.1 Rikenellaceae bacterium | reverse complement strand
GCTACTGCAGCAGCAGCGGGTTCGATTCCGTACTCGTCCTTCAGGACGGCGGCCAGTTCGTTTACTTCCTTAACTGTCAAATTTACCAGCTCTTCTGCGAGCTTTTTGATATCTGCCATCGTTAATGATATTAAATTGTTTATTAATTCTTTTTTAATTAAAATTTTGTGAAGGCCTTCCCGGTCTCAGGCAGTATAAACCGCCCCCCGATATCCGGCCCTCAAGCCGCCTGGTTACGCGCCCTTTTCCTGGAGGGTTTTGACGAGGCCTGCGATTTTTTGGCCGGCGCTTCCCTGCAGGGCAGAGATAACGTTCTTGGCCGGGGACTGCAACAGGGCAACGACGTCTGCGATAAGCTCGTTCTTGCTCTTGATGTTGACGAGCGCGTCGAGCTGGTGGTCGCCGATGTAGACGCATTCCTGTACATATGCAGCCTTAAGGATAGGCTTGGGCGAGCTCTTGCGGAACTCCTTGATCAGCACCGCCGGCGTTTTGCCGGTGTTGGTGAACATGACGGCGGAGGTGCCTTTCAGCACGCCGACGAGTTCTGCATCATTTTTCCCCACTTTTTCAAGCGCCTTTTCGAAAAGGGTGTTCTTAACCACCACGAGTTTGATCTCCCTTTCGAAGCACTTGCGGCGGAGCTGGGCCGTTTTGTCGGCGTTCAGTTCCGAAGTGTCTGCGAGATAAAATGCTGAGTATGCGTTCAGTTGCTCGGCCAGGCTATCGATCAGGATATTCTTTTCTTCTCTTGTCATAGCTCCGATTAGTTTTTCGATTCAACCGATTTTGCGTCTACCGCGATACCCGGACTCATCGTCGAGGAGAGGTAGATGCTCTGAACGTATGTGCCTTTGGCAGCCGAAGGTTTCAGCTTGAGGATCGTCATGAGGAACTCCTTCGCGTTGTCGACCAGCTGGTCGGCAGACATCGTGACTTTTCCCACCGAAGTGTGGACGATACCGAATTTGTCGACCTTGAAGTCGATCTTACCGGCTTTCACCTCTTCGACGGCCTTGCCTACTTCCATAGTAACCGTACCTGTCTTGGGGTTGGGCATGAGGCCCCTCGGTCCGAGGATGCGGCCCAATGCACCGACCTTTGCCATTACGTTGGGGGTGCAGATGATGACGTCGACGTCGGTCCATCCGCCCTTGATCTTGTCGATGTAGTCGTCCAGACCCACGAAGTCGGCGCCTGCCTTGGTCGCTTCGTCCTCCTTTTCGGGAGTACACAGCACCAATACGCGGACCTGCTTGCCTGTACCGTGGGGGAGCGTCACGACGCCCCTGACCATCTGGTTGGCTTTGCGAGGGTCCACTCCCAGGCGCACGTCGATATCCACCGACGCATCGAATTTCGTAAAGGTAATCTCCTTCACGAGCTCGGCAGCCTCGTTGAGCTTGTAAAACCTTCCCGGTTCCACCTTCGCCTGGGCTGCTTTCTGATTTTTGGTCAGTTTACTCATAATGTTATCAGATTACGCTTTAGGAATATCTCCGGTCACCTTGATACCCATCGAGCGGGCAGTTCCGGCGACCATACGCATGGCGGCTTCGAGGGTAAAACAGTTCAAGTCGCTCATTTTGCCTTCCGCGATCTCCTTTACCTGTTCGGCGGTGATCGTACCCACCCTTTTACGGTTGGGGTCGGCCGAACCTGTCTTGATCTTGGCGGCGTCCTTGAGCTGTACTGCTACCGGCGGCTGTTTGATGATGAAATCGAAAGACTTGTCGCCGTAGACCGTAATGATCACCGGCAGCACCTTTCCTGCCTGCTCCTGCGTGCGAGCGTTGAACTGCTTGCAGAAGTCCATTATATTCACCCCTTTCGAACCCAGTGCGGGTCCTACGGGAGGCGAGGGATTGGCAGCACCACCTTTTATCTGTAATTTGATAAATCCAGCGATTTCTTTTGCCATAATTTTTCCTGTGTTATTAACTCAATGTTTTTTAAATCGTAAAAATCAATTTGAAGAACAAATTGGTTTTTACTCTTTCTCCACCTGCATGAAGCTAAGCTCCATCGGTGTCTTGCGCCCGAATATCTTGACCGAGACCGTAAGCTTCTTCCTGTTATTGTCAACGGCTTCGATGGTGCCCGAGAAACTCGAGAACGGACCATCGGTTACTTTCACCGTTTCGCCGACAAAGAAGGGAACTTCGCTCTCCTCCTCAGATGTGCTCAATTCGTCGACCCTGCCGAGGATGCGGGCCACCTCCTGCTGACGCAGGGGAGTCGCCTTCATCTGACGGCCGTCTTCCTTCGAGTCGCCGAGGAAGCCGAGCACATTGGGAACGTTGCGCAGGATATGCGGGATGTCACCCGTGAAATCCGCCTCTACCAATACATAACCCGGGTACGATACCTTGTCCTTCGAGATCTTCTTCCCATTGCGAATGGTGAAGACTTTCTCGGTGGGGATAAGTACCTGCGTGATGCGGTCTTCCAAATGACGGTGCCGGATCTCGGTCTCGATGTACTCTTTGACCTTTTTCTCCTTACCGCCGATGGCCCGAACCACGTACCACTGTTTCTGTCCCTGATCACTCATAACTTCTCAGTGATTAGATCTTGTAGAGGATGTGGTAGATCGATTTCATCAGGTTTTCGAACGCCAGGTCCATACACAGCACCACTATGGCTATGATTAAGGAAGCTACCATAACGACGATGGTCGAACTCTGGAGTTCTTTGAAAGTAGGCCACGTGGCTTTGTGGACAAGCTCGTTGTAGGCCTCTTTGATGTAACGTATCAGTCTTTTCATAACTGGATGTGTTTTTCTCTTTCTTCGGGCACCGCCTTATCTAATGAGATTGGCTCCTGCTGCGTTGTCTCGCAGGCACGCCGATCTCTTTCAAATTCGAGATTAGCTCCTGCTTCGTTCCTCGCAGTTCGCCCATCTCTTACGGGAGATGCTTTGCAAACTCCGAAAACAAAAAACTGTCGCTTCGCGACCTGCAAATTTTCAAAAAACCCGCCTATTCGAACAAGTTCGATCAGCGGCATTTTCGAAAACTTCCACCCCTGCGGGGCGGTTTTTGTTTTCGGCGCTTGAGCAGGAGCAGAGAGATTCGAACTCCCACCAATGGTTTTGGAGACCACTATTCTACCCTTAAACTATGCTCCTGAATCAGAGTTATGAATAAAAATTCATCCATAACTCTTTTGTTCTTGAACCAGGGTCTATGAATTTTTATTCATAACTCTGATTCAGCCGTCGCCTTGCGGCGCCGGTTCCTTTGTCGACTACCCCCTAAATCCCCCTCGAGGGGGACTTTTAGTCGCAACCTTGCGGTTGCTCCCAAGCGGTATCCCTTTTTTATATTTGAGCCGCAATAAACCCGGGCCCCTTTTGCGGAACTGCCGGAGTTCAATCCCTGCAGCCCCTTTTTGGAAATCCCGTCCCGTTAAATGCTTCGGGCTTGCTCGCCACCAAGGCGGCCCTACTGCGGGGCGGAATTTTTTTCAAAAGCAGTGCAAGCGCTTTTCGGGTCGCCTGCACTGCCTGGGTTATCTCATCGGTAAGCGGAACTTACTTAACGATCTTGGTGATCTGGCCTGCACCTACCGTACGGCCGCCTTCGCGGATTGCGAAACGGAGACCTACGTTGAGGGCAACCGGGTAGATGAGCGTAACTTTGATGGTCACGTTGTCACCGGGCATTACCATATCCACACCTGCCGGGAGTTCGCACTCGCCCGTTACGTCGAGCGTACGGAGGTAGAACTGCGGACGGTATTTGTTGTGGAACGGAGTGTGGCGGCCGCCTTCTTCTTTCTTGAGGATATAGACCTCGGCTTCGAATTCGGTGTGCGGGGTGATCGAGCCGGGCTTGGCGACTACCATACCGCGCTTAACGTCTTTCTTGTCCAGACCGCGCATCAGCAGACCCACGTTGTCGCCGGCTTCGCCCGAGTCGAGCAGCTTGCGGAACATTTCAACGCCGGTACAAACCGAAGTGATGGGTTTCTGGCCCAGACCGATAATTTCGACGGGTTCGCCGACCTTGATGACACCGGTTTCGATACGGCCAGTTACCACGGTACCGCGGCCGGTGATCGAGAACACGTCTTCCACGGGCATGAGGAACGGTTTTTCGTTTTCACGCGGAGGAATCGGAATATATGTGTCGACTGCGTCCATCAGCTCCATGATCTTGTCTTCCCATGCGGCTTCGCCGTTCAGGCCGCCGAGGGCCGAACCGCGGATGATAGGAGCGTTGTCGCCGTCGAAGTTGTATTTCGACAACAGGTCGCGGACTTCCAGTTCAACCAGGTCGAGCATCTCTTCGTCGTCGACCATGTCGCACTTGTTGAGGAAAACGACGATCTTCGGAACGTTCACCTGGCGCGCCAGAAGAACGTGCTCGTTGGTCTGGGGCATCGGACCGTCGGTCGCTGCTACAACCAGGATAGCGCCGTCCATCTGGGCGGCACCCGTTACCATGTTCTTAACGTAGTCGGCGTGGCCCGGGCAGTCTACGTGAGCGTAGTGGCGGTTGGCCGTCTGATACTCGACGTGCGAGGTGTTGATCGTGATACCGCGTTCCTTTTCTTCGGGAGCATTGTCGATCGAGTCGAACGAACGGAGTTCCGAAAGGCCTTTCTTGCCAAGAACCTGGGTGATAGCTGCGGTAAGGGTGGTTTTACCGTGGTCTACGTGTCCAATGGTACCGATGTTTACGTGCGGTTTGGACCTGTCAAATTTTTCTTTTGCCATGATTGAAGTGTATTTAAAATTAATTGCGTTTTGTAGTTTCTCTCTGTAACGCCAAGGCGACGCAAGGTATCCTTAACCCTGCATCGTCAGGCTGTTATCCCGGACACGAAACGGACCTTTTCAAGACCTTATTCGTACCCAGTGGAGCGGAAGACGAGGCTCAAACTCGCGACCCTCAGCTTGGAAGGCTGATGCTCTATCAACTGAGCTACTTCCGCGTGTTTCCAGGACTTCCTAATGGATTACTCGCTCATTTCATTCGCTCGTGATCCGTTTTTGGAGTCCTTACAAAGTTGAAAAACCTCTTTCCTGCGAAAAGTGTCTTTCGACAACAAAACCCGCCTGCAAATAAATTTGCGTCGGGCCTTGGTGTCGAAAGATCGCTATTTGCCGACGGCAAATAGCGGTTTCTCAACTTTGTGGGGGAGGATGGATTCGAACCACCGAAGGCGTGCGCCAACAGATTTACAGTCTGTCCCATTTGGCCACTCTGGTACTCCCCCAGTATCTTGTTGCTACATTTGCTCTGCCCCATTGCCGGGATTACTCAGTCGCTCCGCTCCTTCGTTTTTCCCTTGCGGGGTGGCTTTCGCTACCCTCTTATTCGGGATTAACTTCGGTCCTGCTCCGTTCCTCGCAGTTCCCTCGTTTTTCCCTTGGCGGGGTGGCTTGTCAAAACTTCGGTGTGCTTCAGAAAAATCCCCGCAGGCTTTCAGCCTGCTCCCGGTCTTTGTGCCGTCCGTTGCGCTCAAGCGAGCTTAGCGCCCCGGTCGTCCCAAATCCCGACCGCATCACTTCGTTCTGCGGCGGCTTTTTCTTTCCCGCCCCTTCGTTTTGAGCCGATGGAGGGATTCGAACCCCCGACCAGCTGATTACAAATCAGCTGCTCTGGCCAACTGAGCTACATCGGCAGAATGCGCCCGACGCATTTTGGAGTGCAAATGTAGTGATAAAATTTTTACCCGCCAAAATCCGGCATGATAAAAATCTTATTTTTGTTTTACAATGTCGAAGAACCTTTCTTATACCTCTTCGCCGCCGTTTCCGACAGAGCGAAATCGGCGACAAAAGTACGATAGTTTTTGGGATTTCAAAAGGATTTCTCCGTAAAATTGAGATAAAAATAGAGGCGGGAGAAATCGTATCTGTTCCCGCCTGTTCTTTTTCGGATATCTTCGTATTATAAACGAAATTTCGATGCCCGCTATTGCGTCCGGCACATTACCTTAAAATATATATGATAGCAAAGGCGCACTCTATTTTGGTGCGCCTTTGTTTTGAACCGTTCTGTCCCGAGGGCATCCCTCCAAGGGATTCAGCAGTCGTAACTATCCGGCTCGGCCCGATCAGATCCCACGGCTGCGCTCGGGATGACTAACCACCCCGTCAGCCGCTTCGGCTGTCATCCCTTCATGGGAGGAAGTCCGCCGTGGCTGTTGCCACCCGCCGGCTCCTGTTTGCGATGACAGTGGCGCTGTGCCGATAGCTTCGGATCAGCAGCAACCCTTATCATCAAATCCGAGGTGCCGTTGCCACCGCTGTCGGCGTTCCTACTGGATTGCTTCGTCCTGCTCTCGCAGTTCCTCGCAATGACAGTGGCGCTGTGCCGATGGTTTCAGGTGGACCGCAATCCTTATCATCAAATCCGCTGCGGCCGTTGCGGCTACTTCTTTTCGGTCTTGCCGCTGATGTTTTCGGTCTTGCTGCTGCCCGTGCCGCTGATCGATTCGCGCATCGAGGTGTCGGCCTGGATGTTCTGGAACTTGTAGTAGTCCATGATGCCGAGGTTGCCGTTGCGGAAAGCTTCGGCCATGGCGACGGGCACTTCCGCCTCGGCAAGGATAACCTTGGCGCGTGCGTCCTGGGCCTTGGCGCGGTTTTCGGCTTCGTGGGCGACGGCCATCGCGCGTTTCTCTTCAGCCTTGGCCTGGGCGATGTTCTTTTCGGCGTTGGCCTGGTCTATCTGAAGTTCGGCGCCGATGTTCTTACCCACGTCGATATCCGCGATGTCGATCGAGAGTATCTCGAACGCGGTTCCGGCGTCGAGGCCCTTGCTCAAAACCACTTTGGAGATCGAGTCGGGGTTCTCGAGGACCTGTTTGTAGGAGTCCGACGAACCGATGCTCGATACGATACCTTCGCCGACGCGGGCGAGGACCGTCTCTTCGCCTGCGCCCCCTACGAGCTGTTTGATGTTGGCGCGCACCGTCACGCGGGCCTTGGCGATGAGCTGGATACCGTCTTTGGCGACAGCCGAGACCGGAGGCGTGTTGATGACCTTGGGGTTCACCGACATCTGCACGGCTTCGAAGACGTTACGTCCGGCGAGGTCGATCGCGGTGGCCATTTTGAAATCGAGCTGGATGCCCGCTTTCTGGGCAGATACCAGTGCATGAACCACGGGCGGAACGTGTCCTCCTGCCAGGTAGTGCGCTTCGAGTTCGTTGGAACTGAGTTTAAGTCCGGCCTTTGTCCCCTCGATCATCGCCGAAACGATCACCCCGGGCGGGACGTTACGTATGCGCATAAAGGCTAACTGCAGCAGGTTGATGCGGACCCCCGACACCAACGCCTTGATCCATAGTCCGATAGGTACAAAGTGAAAAAAGAGCCATAAAACGATGACGGCCGCGATCGCAATGACCACAATGATCCAGATTTCCATAAAAATATGATTTAAGAATTTATTTAATTGGTTTTACTATCACGTTGAAGTTCTCGAAACCGGTCACCTCGACCTCGGTCTGCTGGTCGACGAATGAGTCGATAGCCTTAGCTTCATAGGTCTGGCCGCCGATCATCACCTTGCCCATCGGAGCCAGGCGGGTGATGGCAACGCCCCTTTCACCCATCTTGACCTGATGTTCGGGCGAACTTTGAGCCTCGCCGTCGATGTTCTGGTTGAGTGCGAACCTTTTCCATGTCTTGGCCTGGAGCGAGAGCCATGTCGCAACCACCGAAACCACAACGATCACCCCTATCGTGATCGACAATCCCGTGCCGCCGTAATTGGCATAGCCCATGTACGCCGCGCCGCAGTAACACGCCAGTGCGGCTATCCCCGCGACTGTAAATCCGGGCAGCAGAACCAGCTCGATCACGAGCAGAAGCGCCCCCACAACAATCAGTACAGCAATTATCCACCACATACCTATGTCAATTACGAATTACGAATTAAAAATTACGAAGGATTATATATGGAAATAGTAGGTAAAGGTATAAGTTCAGATTGCTTCACTTCATTACATTCCAGTTTGCAATAACGGTCATGCTAAACCGCCGTCGGCGTTCCGACCGACCGTAAATATAATGAAAATTCCGTAAACTACAGGGTTTAGTTCGGAATCTCTGATAATTTTATCTCCATTTCGGGATCGCGCCGGTCGAGGGCCGCACGCAAGCGTGCTGCTTCCGCCCCGTCGTCGAGCGGGCCGACGATGAACATACCTTCGCCACGGACGATGGTCTTGCCGTTGGTCACGGTGCGGATAACTTCCCTGACTTCGGGCGTAAGCTCCTGGACACCCGAAAGTTCAACGCGATAAAACCCCGATCCGAGACCCTTGCCCGTCTCGAGGTTGATATAGACGCCGTCCATCCAGGCGACCGGCTGCGGGCTCTTGAAACCGCGCTGCTTCATCTGTTCGACGACTGCGTTGATAGTGGTGTCGGCGGGGAATCCCCCGGCAAAATAGCGGTACTTGCCGTCCGGCCCTTTATCCACGGAGAGGGGCGTGACGTTCTTGAACACGGAAGGTTGCTGCACCGACGAATATGTCCCGAGCAAAACGCGGTAGATCACCCCTTTCGGGTATATTTTCACATCGGGGATCGGGTTTTTAGAGTTATAGGGAGATGAAGACTCTATTTTTATATCCTCGTAATCGAGGAAAAGCCTCTCCCGGAGCCTGACGGGCGGAAGGTCCAGCGCGTCGATATGCGGAAGAGCCGCCTGAACCCTTTTCAGCGAGTCCAGAGCCGGCTGGTTTTTCAGGTTTGCGGCCAGCTTTATCTCATAGTCCGTTATCAACTTTTTCTGGAGGAAATAATTCACTATTATGTCCGAGGCGTACACCCCCTGCCATTCGGCCTGGGCCTGCCGCAGCCGCTCCATGTCACCAGCGAACTGCTCCAGCAGGTCGGTACGGTTGTTCTTGTCCATCAACAGGTTGTAGCAGTAGCTCTTGTTGTCGAAAACGGTGCTCCATGTGCGGGCGATGAGGCGGTCGACCCCGGCATTCACGCGCGCCAGCGAGTCGAACCGGGTGCGGATGCTGTCGGCGGTTCCGGCCATGATAGAGATGTCGTAGGCGAATTTCAACATCATCAGCCGGTCGTTGTTCTCGTAGTATTGTTCTATGAGGGGCGGGACGTCGCTTTCGGCGTGCTGGGCGGCCCGCAGTTCGCGCACGTTATCCGGACCCAGGCTGCGGTCGAAATATGAGTTGTAGACAAGATTCGCGACCGTGCGCTCTTCCCCCGCCGGAATTGTGTCGGCCGGGTCGCCGGAATCGAGGCTCTGCATTATCCACTCCTGTTCCATGGAGTTGATCTGCCCTGCCAGGCGGGCCATGCGGTTGCGGATGTCGAACATCTCGCTCTCCATGCGCAGGATGGCGGCCGAATTGGCGGCGCGGTTGAGGGTGTCGGTACGGAACGAACGGCGGATGGAGTTCATCGACTCCGAAATGGAGTCCGACATGCGGGCGAGTTTTCCCTCTTCGCCGACCAGCCTGCGGTACTCGGGATTATTCTCGAGGCCCGCAATACGCACCCTCTGCTGTGCGTCTACCTGCACGCAGCACAACAACGCAAGCGCAGTTGCCAGAAAGTATCTCGGGAAAAACCTCATTCGTAAACGCAAATATAATAAAAATTGAAAATGGGAAGTTGAAAATTGAAAATGAATTCTGACTATTTCCACCATTTCAGGAGGAACAACTGCAGCAATCCGAATATCTCGAGGCGGCCCAGAAGCATCAGCAGGGTGGTGAAAAAACGAACGCCGCCGGGAAGACCCGCGAAATTGTCGAAACCGCCGATCTGCCCGAATGCCGGGCCTACGTTGCCAAGGCTGGACGCCGCCACCGAAAAACTTGTCGTCGCATCGTAACCGAAAGCAGCTATGAATACAGTACCCAGAAATATCAGGAAGATGTAAAGTACGATGAAAAGCATCACGAAAGCGAGTGTCGAGGGCTCCTGCGTTACGCCGCTCAGTTTGACACGTATTATGGCGTTGGGATGCTGCTGCTGGCGTATCTGGTGCCACACGATCTTGGCGGCCATATACACGCGGTCGGCTTTCATACCCCCGCCCGTCGATCCGGCGCAGCCGCACTGTATTCCCACCAATATCATTATAGCCACGGCGAACGGTCCCCACAGGTTGGCGTCCTGCGAAGTAAAGCCGGTGGTCGACGCCTGCGAAACGGTCTCGAATGCACTGCGCCGCAGGGCCTCCCCGAACGAGCCGTAGGTACCGTTGACTACTGTGCTCACGGCGACGGCGGTCACAGCGATTACCAGAAAAACGAAGTAATACCTCACGATCTCGGAGCGGAACATGTTGTTGCGCCTGCCGGTCAGCGTAGCGAAGATTACTCCGAAATGAATGCTGGCCAGGAACATGAAAACAATCAGCACCGTTTCCACCCAGCCGTTGTTCCAGAATCCGATGCTGATGTTCTTCGTGCTGAACCCCCCGGTGGCAACTGTAGACATGGCGTGGTTCACCGAGTCGAACCATCCCATGCCGGCAATTTTGAGACAAATGAAACAGGCCGCAGTCAGCCCGACATAGACGCCGAGCAGGATTCGTATAACCGTTCCCGATTTGTATTTGTAGTCGTCCTTTGCTATGGTCGAAAGTTCGACGCTGGAGACCATCATGCGGCTGCGGCCAAGCATCGGCATGATCATCAGCGTGAACATTACGACGCCCGCGCCCCCTATCCAGTGGGTGCACGAACGCCAGAACAACAGTCCGCGCGGCAGGGCTTCGACGTCGTTCAGGATGGTCGCACCGGTGGTGGTGTAGCCCGAAACGCTTTCGAACCACGCCTTGCCGAGCGTGAATTCGCCCCCCCACAGCAGGTACGGCATCATTCCCACGACGCACGACATCAGCCAGGCGCCTACGACTATACAGTAGCTCTCCTTGTTGGATATCTGTTTTTCAGACTGGACGAATATAGTGGGGAAAAGCCCGATCACCGCGGTCAGCCCGGCAGAGAGCAGCAGCGTATAGAACGAACTGTCGATGCCGTTCAGCGCACTCATCACGGCCGAAACCAGCATGAACACCGCGTTCAGCAGCATCACCATACCTATGTATCGGAATACGATGTTCAGGCGCATCTTTAGGGAATTTCAAATTACGAATTATGATTCATGATTCATGATTCTGCTTTCGGGGCGCGTTTCAGTTTGTCGATCAGTTCCTCGATGTTCTCCTTCAGTTCGAACGCCTCGTCCTTACCTTCGAACGTCACGACAAAGGGGGTGTGGTATTTTATGAACCCGCCGAGGCTCTTGTTCATTTTTACGACCGGCCTGATGTAGTAGATGTCGATGAAATAGAGCAGCACGAACAGAAGCAGCAGGATCACCGCAAGAGTTACAAGGCTCGGTGTGATGGCCCGGTAGGCGTTGTGCTCGATCCTTTCGGCCTGCGCACCCAGGTTGTATTCGGCGCCGGTCATATACTCTTTGACCGTGGAAGTCAGGTTCATGTAGCTGCGCCAGTAGTCGGTCTCCAGCCACTCTTTTTTGCGGTTCAGGCTGTCGGCGAAATAGTTTCCGGCGGTCTTCTCGTAGTCGTCGAAGGCCCGCCCGATCACGTTCATCGCCTCGATGCCCGCTTCCCGGCCTTTTTCAAGCGCACCGGCGAACATCCGGCGTCCGGCAAGATACAGCGAGTCGTAACCCGCCGCAGTTCCGGTGCTGTAATTGTGCAGCAGGGACAGATGCTGCATTTCGGCCCCGTCCAACAGTCCGCGCGAAATGGTCATATTGCGGGTGCTGGCCTCGAGGATCTGCTCGGTGCGCTTGCCGATGCGCGTGAGCTCGAAAAACGACACCGCCCCCGCACCCATCACCAACAGGGCGAGGCTCACGAAACCGATCGTTACTTTTGTCCTGATTCCCATAAAATGTCAATTACGAATTACGAATTAAAAATTACGAACCGACGCTGCAAGCGAGGGCAGAGACTGTCAGACAGGCCATGCCGAGCCGCGAGGGAGCAGGATCAATCGTAAATAATTCAAACATATAAAAATTAAGGAAATGACAATAATTTGTCTTTGACACAATAGAATGATTTATCGTAAAAATAATTCGTAATTCGTAATTCGTAATTCGTAATTAAGAATTCCGTTCAGGAATTCTTTGGCTGTCATGCGGCGTTTCCCGGCCGGTTGAAGGTCGGTTATCGCGATCCAGCCGTCAGCGCAGGCGATCTTCAGGGCGTTCCTGTCCGAAAGATCGACCGTTCCCGGCTCCGCTCCGTGTTCCGCCTCCGCGAAGCGGCCGTCAAAAAGCTTCAAGTGGCTTATTTCGTTCCCGTCGGCATCGCACAAAGCGCTCCAGGCGGCGGGGTAGGGCGACAATCCGCGGATGAGGTCAGCAATTTCCCTGCCTGATTTCGTCCAGTCGATGCGGCAGTCATCCTTGAATATCTTCGGGGCGGGCTTCAGCGTATTTTCTGGAATCTCCATCTGAGACAGCGGCGTGACGTTGCCTTCGGCGATGCGGTCGACCGTCAGCGTGACCAGTTCCGTTCCGGCTTCCATCAGTTTATCGTGGAGCGTTCCGGCGTTGTCTTCGGGCAGGATCGGCATCTCGACGCGGCCGATGATGTCGCCCTTATCGATCTCGGCGTTGAGCATGAAAGTCGTCAGGCCTGTCAGGGTCTCTCCGTTGATGACGGCCCAGTTGATGGGCGCCGCGCCGCGGTACTGGGGCAGCAGCGAGGCGTGCAGGTTGAAGGTCCCCAGGCGCGGCATGGCCCAGACGACCTCGGGCAGCATGCGGAAAGCTATCACGACGCCTAGATCAGGGGCGAGTGCACGCAACCGTTCCAGAAATTCCGGGTCGCGCAGTTTTTCTGGCTGCAGAACGGGAATCCCGGCCTCTGCCGCGTAGCGTTTGACGTCGCTTTCGTGCAGTCTCTGACCGCGTCCGGCCGGTTTGTCCGGAGCCGTGACAGCCGCAACGATATTATACCCGCCCTCCACAAGACGGCGCAGCGAAGCAACCGCGAACTCCGGCGTACCCATGAAAACTATCCTCAAGTCCTTGCCATTCATACTGCAAATGTAATAAATTGACAATTAAAAAAGAATGCGGACCGAAGCCCGCACCTTAGAGTTTGTCTAAAATTTATTCATCACATCTATTATGTCCATTTTTCGTGCTTTTTCCACCCGCCTCACTCGCCGTGGGAACCACCACGCCTTCCTCGGCGGGCAAAAAAATCATCAAAAACTGATTCATAATATTTTGTGTGAACAAAATTTAGACAAACTCTTAAATTACAGCCAATCGGAGACTGTAGGCCGGGTTTTGGGATACACCGACGTGCTTCCGTCGCTGTTCTTGACTATAAAAGCCCGCTGGTCGCCTTCGCTCTCATCGTCCATTATCAGCACGTCGTTGTACCACAGTTTCTGAACGTATGGGAGGCGCGGATTCGGTCCGCCGCCTGCGATACCCTCCGTGAGGTAGATTATCTGCGCGTCTATCCGGTCGATGTCTTTCGCCGAACGGGCTACGTAGAATGTCTCATGCCCTGAGGTGAGGTTGCTGAAGGGCATATGCATATAGAGCTGGTAGAGCCCGACCGTTTTGTCGTAGATGATGGTGCTCCAGTTGCCCGAATAATACCGGCCGATGACAGAGCTTCCCCACGGCAGCACGTTGTAATCGATAATGTCCGTGAATGTGTCGGGAGCCTTGTATTTAGGCATATATGGAGTCGGATAATGAACCGGATAAAGGATCGGACCTGCGTTGAAATCGAGAAGGTCGTTGCCCCTGTCGTCCAGAAAGTAGAAATACATCGGGCCGCGCCACACGAGATTTTCCGGGTCGGGACCCTGAGGTGCAGGCTCCGGCGCCGGAATCTCTTTCTGCTGCCAGACATCGCACGATGCCAGGAGCGACAACACCATTGCATAAAGGAAAAATTTCTTCATTTCGTAAGCGTTTTTCGGCTGTCGTTTATCTGCTCATTTTCAAATCTCCAAATCTTCAAATCTCCAAATTGTCCATCACTTCGTGTTGCGGCAGAGGCCGAGCGTGTGTCCCATCCGCAGTTCCTTGGTCTCGAGGTAGCGGAGGTTGTGATGGTTGGGCTCGATCACGATCGGCACGTTTTCGACCACCGAAAGGCCGTAGCCCTCCAGTCCGGCACGTTTGAGCGGGTTGTTGGTCATCAGGCGCATCCTCGTGACGCCCAGTTCGTGCAGTATGCTCGCCCCGACGCCGTAGTCGCGTTCGTCGGGCCTGAAACCCAGTTTGATGTTGGCCTCGGCCGTGTCGTAACCCTCGTCCTGCAGCTTGTAGGCCGCGATCTTGTTGTAAAGGCCGATGCCGCGCCCCTCCTGGTTGAGGTAGATGACGGCTCCGCGACCCTCCTTTTCGATCATCCGCATCGCCTCGTGGAGCTGTGCCCCGCAGTCGCAGCGGCACGATCCGAAGATGTCGCCCGTCATGCACGACGAGTGCATGCGCACCAGCACAGGGTCGCCCGGCTTCCATTCGCCCTTGGTGAGCGCGCCGTGTTCCAGGCCGTTGCTCTTCTGGATGAACGGCGTGAATTTAAAATCGCCCATCTCGGTAGGCAGGTCCACGGTTTCGCCCTTGATGACTATGCTTTCGCTGCGCAGGCGGTAGGCTATAAGATCTGCGATGGAGACTATCTTGAGGCCGAATTTTTCGGCGATCTCCAGAAGCTGCGGCATGCGCGCCATCGTGCCGTCCTCGTTCATTATCTCGATGAGGGCCCCGGCGGGCTGGAGCCCGGCCAGGCGGGCGAGGTCGACCGTCGCCTCGGTGTGGCCCGGACGGCGCAGCACCCCTTTATTACGCGCGCGAAGGGGGAAAATATGTCCGGGACGCCCCAGTTGTTCGGGTTTGGTGGCGGGGTCGGCGAGTGCGCGAATCGTTTTTGCGCGGTCGGTCGACGAAACCCCGGTCGAGCATCCCTGGCCCAGCAGGTCGACCGAAACCGTGAACGGAGTCCCCAGGATCGAGGTGTTGTTCGACTCCATCATCCCCAGTTCCAACTGCGCGCAGCGGTCCTCGGTGAGCGGAGTGCAAAGGACCCCGCGCCCGTTGTGCAGCATGAAGTTGACCGCCTCGGGGGTGATCTTCTCGGCGGCCATCACGAAATCGCCCTCGTTCTCGCGGTCCTCGTCGTCCACCACGATTATGATCTTGCCGTCGCGGATATCGGCGATCGCCTCCTCGACGCTATTCAGCACTTTTTTTTGAGCCATGTTTCCTGAATTTGGGCAGCTTCGGCAGTTTGTCCAGCGTGGGCTGCAGCCTTGTTTTGATGTTGTTGTACTTTATGATATACCACTCGACGTTCAGAAGACCCGAGTCGTTGGTAGCCTTGTATGTGAGGTAGACCGCTATGGGGAACAACACCATCGTGGGCATCCAGACCCCCCAGAAGGCCGGCCACGTCCCCTCCTTGGCCAGTTTTTCGCCCATGAGGCTGATGACGTAGTAGAGCACGAAGAACGCCACCGAGATCACGATCGGCATCCCGAGGCCCCCTTTACGGATGATCGCTCCCAGCGGCGCGCCGATCAGGAAGAAGATTATCACCGCCACGGGCAGCGACCATTTCTTGTGCCACTCGATCTGCGAACGGTACAACTGGTTGAGGGTATCCTTTGCGGCGCTCTCGTCGTAGGTTATCACGCTGCGCGAGTTGCGGGCCGTGCGCAGGGCGTCGTTGTATATGCGGCTTTTGTCGGCCAGGCTCAGTTTGTCTATCGAGTCGTAAAGCATTGTCCGCCGCCGTTCTTCCAGGCTCATGCGCGCCTCGCGCGTGTTCGAGACCACCATCGTGTCGTTGCTGAACAGGTAGTTGTTCAGAAGAGGGCCGTAGGTGCGGGCCGTGGCCGTGTTCACCTCCCTGTTCAGGGAGTCGATGTCGGTTTTCAGCTCGTTCACGTTCTTTGTCGTCGCGCTGTTGCCGAACAGATTGGCGTCCGTGCGGTTGAAGTCGAAACCGGGGGTCTTCGAAAGGCTGTGCTGCATCTCGAAAGAGGTGTGGTCCATCTCGTTCTCGTCGTACCAGTTGCGGTCCCGAGTGAGGTTGTAATTCTCGCCGTTGTAGAGCGTCGTCAGAAGGAAGTGCCTGTCGTCGGACAAGCGGATATACCCCGAGTCGGCTATGGTGACCATCATGTTGCCGGCCCGCTGGTCGGCGCCGGCCTCCGTATTATAGATCAGTACGTCCGTCAGGAGGCCCGTTTGCGGGTCCTGCTTTTCGACGCGGACGCTGAGGTTTTCGATGCCGTTGAAGAACAGGCCGTCCTTGAACTCGATCTCCTGCTTCTGCTGCCTGATGTCGTATATGATGGCGTACATCTTTTTGTTGGAGTAGGGGACGAGGTTGTTGGAGACAAAGAAACTTGCGACAGACATTCCCAGCGTCACCACCATCAGCGACGCCATGATACGGGGAAGCGAAATACCTGCCGACTTGAGTGCCAGAAGTTCGTAGTTCTCCCCAAGGTTGCCCATCGTCATGATGGCGGCGAAAAGCGTTACCAGCGGAAAACCGAGCGAGATCATGTAGGTGGTGCCGTAGAACAACAGCTCCATGATCGTTCCGGGGCTGATACCCTTGCCAACGAGTTCGTCGATGTAGCGCCACAGGAAATTCATCATCAGCACGAACGTCACGATGAAGAAGCTGGCCAGCAAGGGGCCGAGATACGACTTCAACGTAAGTTTGTCGATAGTTTTGATTATGCTCATCGTGCGGGGCTGATTCGCCTTTTTCTTTTGAAAAGCAAAGGTACGGTTTTTACTACAATAAGCGTAACCGTGAGCACAAATATTGTGGCGGCGCCCGTCGGAATGTCCCACTGCCAACTGGCCCACAGTCCGGCGATGTTGGCGAGTGTGGCTGCGGCGGCCGACCACGCGATTATTTTAGGGAACGATTTTGTCAGCGAATTGACTATAACGACCGGGAAAGTGAGCAGAGAGATGAGCAGCACGATACCCACCGCGCGGATCGAAAAAACTATCGTGAGGGCTGTCAGGATGGCCATGCCGTAGGATATGAGCCTTACGGGAACGCCCTGGCTGCGCGAAAATTCGCGGTCGAAGGCTACGTACATCACAGGCCGCATACACAGCGCGAAAACCGCCGCCACGACCACCGCCAGGGCCCCCGACGCGATCAGGTCGGCCCGGGTCACGGTGAGTATGTTGCCGAAGAGTATCGCCGTCAGGTTGGGCGCGTAGCCCGGAGTGAGGAATATGAAGATGATCCCCAGGGCCATCCCCACGCTCCAGATTATGCCGATGGCCGAATCCTCGCGCACCTTCATCCGGTCGGAAGCGAACTCGATCCCCAGCGCCGACAGCAGTGCGAACAGCGCCGCCCCGGCGACCGGGTTCCAACCCAGGAAATAGGCCATCCCGATCCCCCCGAACGACGCATGGGTGATGCCCCCGGCAAGGAAGACCGTGCGCCGGCTCACCACGTATGTCCCGATGATGCCGCACGTGACGCCCGAAAGCACCGCCGCGATCAAAGCGTTCGTCAAGAAACGGTATTGGAATAATTCTGCGAAGAAACCCATCCGACAAAGGTATAAATTACGAATTACGAATTACGAATTACGAGTTAAAAAAATGGGAAATGAGACGCATTCGGTCGAAATATTTTTACTCTTTAATGTGTTGTTTTTAATCTAATCATGCGAAGCATACCTAAATTCGTAATTCGTAATTCGTAATTCGTAATTATCTTTGCCGGAGATGAAGAGGGTGGGTTTCCATACATTGGGCTGCAAGGTCAATTTTGCCGAAAGCTCCACGCTGGCGAGGATGTTCGCCGGAGCGGGTTTCGTGCGCGTCGGGCCGAACTCCGAGGCCGACGTCTATGTCATAAACAGCTGCTCGGTCACAGCCCACGCCGACAAGAAGTGCCGCAACCTCATCAACAAACTCCACCGCCGTTCACCCGACGCCGTTATCGCAGTCACGGGGTGTTACGCGCAGTTGAATCCAGGATCTGTTTCCACGCTCGAAGGGGTGGACTTCGTCTTCGGTAATAACTTCAAAGAAGTTATTACCGAAATAATTACGAATTACGAATTACGAATTACGAATCGCGAACGACAGATAAAGGTTTGTCCGTATTCTGAAATAGATACTTTTTTCGCGGCATGGTCGGGAGGCGACCGCACCCGCGCTTTCCTCAAGGTGCAGGACGGATGCGACTACAAATGCTCATACTGCACGATCCACTACGCACGCGGGAAAAGCCGCAATATCTCTATCGGCGAGGCCGTAGGGCAGGCGCGCGAAATTGCCGCGCAGGGCATAAAGGAGATAGTGCTTACGGGCATAAACACGGGCGATTTCGGACGCACGACCGGCGAGCGGTTCATCGACCTGCTGCGCGAACTCGACGCGGTGGAGGGTATAGAACGTTACCGTATCTCTTCGATAGAACCGAACCTGCTGAGCGATGAAATAATCGAATTCTGCTTCGCGTCGCGGAAATTCCAGCCCCATTTCCACATACCGCTGCAGAGCGGCAGCGACCGTATCCTGGGCCTGATGCGCCGCCGCTACACAACTGCAAAATTTGCCGACAGGGTTGCGAAAGTCCGCAGTCTCGCGCCAGATACATTTTTCGGGATCGACGTCATAGTCGGTTTTCCGGGTGAAACGGACGAGGACTTCGAGACCACCTATCGTTTCCTCGAAGAGCTTGCCCCGTCGTACCTGCATGTTTTCCCCTTCTCGGAGAGGCCCGGAACCCCTGCCGTCGATCTGCCCGGCAAGGTCTCGCCGAAGGTCGCTGCCGAAAGGGCTGCCAGGCTGGGTGAATTGAGTGCCTGCCTGCACAGGGGATTCGCCGGAAAATTTACCGGAACCCGTGCGAAAGTCCTTTTCGAGGGGAGCCGCAAAGAGGGCATGATGTACGGATTCACGGAGAATTACGTCAAGGTCCGCGCGCCTTATGACAGCGCCCTTGTGAACACCGTCGTCGAAGTCGTGCTCGGCGCGTGGAATGAAAAAGAGGAGTCGCTGGAGTGCTTCCCGGCTGAATAACGTACTCCGTTCTCTCCCGCCTTCACGTTTATCCGGAAATATTGTTATTTTTGACGCCGGAGGCAGCCAAAAATGACGAAATCTGTGAAAAATATATTCCTTTGGCTTTTGGCGGCTGCGGCTGCCCTGCTCTTTTTTCGCTGCGGCCATCCCGATCCGGTCGTGCCCGGCGACCCGGCCGTTAACTTCGAAGATATTTCACTGTACGAGGCGTTCCGGACCCAGTTCGATGCGGGTCGTGCCATGGATGGCTTTCTGATCGAAGGCTCAGGCCGCTATAAGGTCTTTTTCAATGACGGCCGCAACCGCTCTTTCGGTGAAACCGAGGTGCAGGTTGCGGTCTGTACCGCTGATGCATGGCCCGCAGTCAAACCTAAAAACGGAGTATGGTACGTCGACGGGAAAAGTACGGGCATCTCTTACTCCAATTCACGCGACGGCGAAAAAATAGTACTGGTGATGTACGACGGCGAAGGGCTTTACGTCAGGCTCTCGAGCGGATACATCTTCTTTTTCCACGAGGGAGCCGTGCGCGAGATAGGCTGTTTCCGTTTCGAAAAAGCGCTCAATCCGTCGCTGCGCGAAGACGTGGTCTGCACGGTCAGCGGCACCGCGATAAAGGGCAAACTCGATCCCGTGACAACCGTTTTCGACCTTATCGCGACGGTGGGTGCGCGCGGAACGATCATCAGCAGCGGAAAGAATATATACAGCTCGGTGACAACGCTGAACTATTCCAAAGATGTCTCGCTCATACTCGAGAAAAGCGCGGCGGGCAGTACCGTGTTCAGGGTTGCGATCGCCTCTGCCGGACGTCTGCCGGCACTCTATATAAATACGGGCAATGTCAGCAAGAGCAGCATTCCGCTGAACAATTACATAGACGCCACGATGCGCCTGTACAATCCCGACGGGCTTTACTCCGACCAGTTGGACCAGACCTTTACAATGCAGATACACGGGCGCGGCAACTCGACATGGGGCATGCCCAAGAAGCCGTACAAAATAAAACTCACAGATAAGACGCGCCTGCTGGGCATGAGCGACAGCAGACACTGGGTCCTGCTGGCGAATTACAGCGACAAGTCGCTGCTGCGCAATGCACTTGCGTTCAAACTGTCGGAACTTGCGGGGATGCAGTGGGCAGTCCGCTCGAGGCCGGTGGATGTTTATTTCAACGGCACTTACGAAGGGTTGTACCAGCTTGCAGAGCATGTCCGCGTCGGTTCCGAAAGGGTGGAGTTGGATCTGGTGGGGGCGGCCGACAACACGGGCAGCGCCGTGACGGGAGGATATTTTCTTTGGATAGACGAAAAGGCCCTGTATAATAAGGGTATGACCGGATTCACTACGGCAAGGGGACTGCCCGTTGTGTTCGAAGAACCCGAAACACTTACGACCCAGCAAAGGAGCTACATCGAGAATTTTATCAAACAGACCGAACTTGATATCTACAACCTGACTTTCGAACAGTATTCCGAGATCATAGACATCGATTCGTTCATCAGGTACTTCTTTGTCCACGAACTTGCCAAGAATGTCGACGGCAACATGCGACTGAGTACATATATGACCAAACCGAGGGGCGGAAGGCTCGGCTTCCCCTGTGTCTGGGATTTCGACATCGCTTTCGGGAACTGCGACTATAACACCGGCTATACAGGGTGGTATATACGCGATGCGATCTGGTTCAGGCAGTTGTTCAGAAATGATAAATTCGTCGCGAGAGTCACCGAGCTGTGGCGCGTGTTCTATCCCAAACTTGCCGAAGCCGAGGCCGAAATGCGCGCGACGGCCCGCCTTATGGACGACGCACAGAAACGTAATTTCGCGAAATGGCCCATACTGGGCGTTTACGTCTGGCCGAACGTCAATGCCGGATCGCGCACCACATACCAGCAGGAACTGGATTATATGCTGAAATTCCTGAACGACAGGGCCGCGTGGATGAATACCGAAATATTGGCCGGACGGCACAAAAAAACCAATTAAAAGTCATTCTAAAAGGCAACTTTGGCGTTAGACTTCGAAACTCAAATGCTCATGTACGCATTAGTACACTCCGCTTTTCGTTTCTCGTCTGCCTGAAATTTGCTCTTTTATAATAACTTTTATTGTTGGTTGAGGTAATCTTCGGCGATTTCGAGGGCCTTGTAGAACTCTTCGCCGAAACGGCGCGTGATCGCGTCGCGAAGCATCCGGTACATCGGGACGCCTTTCTCTTTCCCGAGTATCCGCGCCCCTTCGCACACTGCCCAGCGATGGTAGTTGAGGCCCAGCGTGCCGTTGCCGAAACGAACCACGCGGATGGGGTAGAGGTGGCACGATATGGGTTTGCGGAAAGTGGTCTTACCTTCGGCCCACGCTTTTTCTATGGCGCAGAGGGTGATGCCGTTCTCTTTATATGCATAGGCGCATTCGGCGTCGCCAATAAGAGGGGTAACAAGGTCGCCGTCGTCGTCGCGTATCGCGAAACCCTGTTTTTCAATCTCGTGGACGCCCTGGCCGGTCATGTAAGGCTTGTAGGCGGGGTATTCGTCGGCGAGAGTACGGGCCTCGTCGTTTTCGAGAGGCGCGCCGGCGTTCCCTTCCACGCAGCATATCCCCCTGCACCTGCCGAGGTCGCAGAGGAATTTCGTCGTGATGATGTCGCAGCTGACTATTTTACCGTCTATTTCGATCATAATAGGATTTTTCTTTAACTACTTTTTGACCGGCAAAAAGTAGCAAAAACCGGCCCACGTTCCAAAAATCTACTCCGCCTCGCCTAAAATGGCACAACCTTGAGCTAACGCGGAGCTATCGCACATGGTTGAATTCCATTTTAGTCTTCGGCTGCGCTCACGATTTTTGAAAAGTGGGGATTACGCACAGCCTGCGGCTGTGTTAGGAGGTATATATGAAATGTGTTGTTTAGCGACACTTTCGACTTGTGTTTACGGGTTCAGCAGATCGGTGTTGCGGTAGTTCTGTATCTCGTCGATCATGTGAAGGTAGCCTTCGGCTTCGGCGTTGCCCGGATCGAGGGCCGCGACTGCCGCGAAATCGTTCGCAGCGGCTCCGAAAGCGCCGTTCGAGTAATGCCGCTTTCCGCTCTCCAGCAATCTCTGTATCTCTTCCGCGCCGCTCATGACCATAGTTTGTTTTCGCGGATGTAGTCGGCAACCCCTTCCGGGACCATGCCGTCGATATTCTCTCCACGGGCGACAGCCTCGCGGATCGCCGTAGATGAGACGTCGAACAGCGGCGCGTCTTCCAGCACGGTCATCCGCCCGCCCTGTTTTTCGACCTTTTCGCCCGGGCGCGGATAAACATATATATCATATCCGGCGAGTATCGCGTCCGCCTCTTTCCACTCGTCGAGCTTCTCCACGTTGTCGCCCCCCATCAGTATCGAGAACCGTGTGTCGGGGAATTCACTCCCGAGAAAACGCAGCGTGTCTATGGTGTACGACGGCCGGGACAGCGTCATCTCCACAGCCGAGACCTGTATCCGGTCGGGATATTTCGATGCCGCGGCGGCAGTTTCGGCCATCTCGTAGCGGCTGAATTCCGGCGCAAGTCCTTCCGCATCCTTGAACGGATTGTGCGGCGACACCACAAGCACGACCATGTCTGCCAGTCCGTGCCCGACGACATATTCGGCTATCGCTATATGTGCCTTATGTACCGGGTTGAACGAACCGAAGTAAAGCATTATGTGCTTACCTTCATGCATCCTTTCCTGAAATGAACGGTTCTATGATCTCGGCGATCTCGGCGACGGCGCGCTGGACGTCGTCGTTGACTATGATGTGGTCGAACTCGGCGGCCTTGGCTGTCTCGAATTCGGCTTTGGCGATGCGTCTTTCGATACATTCGTCGGAGTCGGTCCCGCGCGCCACGAGCCTCCGCTTCAGCTCTTCCGGATTGGGCGCCATGATGAAGAACGACATGGCGTCGGCGCCGAAAATGCTCTTGAGACGGATGCCGCCTATCACATCCACGTCGAACATGCAGACGTTGCCCTTCTCCCAGATCTTATCCATCTCGCTGCGCAGCGTGCCGTAGTAGTTGCCTTCGTAGACCTCTTCCCATTCGACGAAGCGCCCTTCGTCGATCAGGCGGCGGAACTCCCCGGCCGTCACGAAATGGTAGTCCACGCCGTGGCACTCCTCTCCGCGCGGCAGGCGCGAGGTGGCCGACACCGAAAATTCGAGGTTCGGGAAGCGTTTCATCAGCTCGCGTACGAGCGTGGTCTTTCCCGAGCCGCTCGGTGCCGAGAATATCAGTAGTTTACCCATCGATAGCCAATTACGAATTAAAAATTACGAATCATGTGCAAAACTACGTTTTACATTTTATTTATCGAGTAAAAAATGAGATAAATTCAATATAAAACCGTGCGGAGCACACCAAAATTCGTAATTCGTAATTTTTAATTCGTAATTATTAAAGGATGTTCAACAACTGTTCCTTGATCTTTTCAAGCTCGTCCTTCATCTGGACCACCAGCTTCTGGATATCGGCGTCGTTGGCTTTCGAACCCAGGGTGTTGATCTCGCGGCCCATCTCCTGGGCGATGAAACCCAGTTTGCGGCCTACGCCTTCTTCTTCGCTCGCCGTCTGGCGGAAATATTTGCAGTGGTTGCCCAGGCGCACCTTTTCTTCCGTGATGTCGAGTTTCTCGATGTAGAATACCAGCTCCTGCTCGAGGCGGTTGTGGTCGGTCTCGATGCCGAGCGAGGCGATGTGGTCGAGTATGCGCTGGCGGACGGTCCCCGTGCGGGCTTTCTCGAACGGCGTCACCTGATCCGTAAGGTCGCATATCTTCTGCACCCTGCCGAGCATATCGTTTATAAGTATGGCTCCCTCCTGGATGCGGAATTTGTCGAGCATCCCGAGGGCTTCCTCGAAAGCATGCATCAAAGCCGCGCCCTCATCCGCGGAAACTTCGGCGGTGTCGCTTACCAGTACATCCGGCAGGCGCAGTATGGCCGGGACCAGCGCCGCCGTCTTGGTGTCGTTGGGCGTGATGGCCATTCCCGCATCTTTCACGGCGTCCTTTATCTGGCGGTAATAACCCTTGAAAAGTCCGTGGTTTATGGTGACGCCGGGAGCGGGGTTGCTGTCCTCGACCGTAATGTAAATGTCGGTTTTCCCGCGCCCGATGCTTTTGGACGCAAGGACGCGCAGGTCGTATTCCTGCTGGCGGTACAGCGGGGGGAGTTTGACGTTCATGTCCAGCTGCTTGCTGTTGAGCGTACGTATTTCGACTGTAATTCTCTTAGTCGATACCGCGGCTTCGGCTTTGCCGTAGCCTGTCATCGATTTAACCATAATTGTGCAGCGTTGTAGGGTAGGTTAGGCTTTTATAACCTACAAATATAATTTAAAATTTGAATTCAATTCAAATACCATGCAAATAAAAACATCGTGATAATAAATTTTAACTTCAGCGGCTCTATCTTTATATGTTTTTAAAAATTATTAATATCTTTGCAGTTCAAACCTTTCTTAACCAAAGCAGACGATGAAAAAGTATAATTTTAATGCCGGTCCGTCAATCCTTCCCGAACCGGTAATCGAACAGGCTGTCATAGATATAAAGGACTTCAGGGGCAACGGCCTCTCGATCCTCGAAATATCGCACCGGGCCAAATATTACGAGCCTGTCATCGAGGAAGCCGAAAGCCTGCTGCGCGAGCTTATGGGCATTCCCGAAAATTACAGCATCTTCTTCATGGGCGGCGGTGCAAGTACCCAGTTCTACCTCATCCCGTTCAACTTCCTGGCCACGAAAGCCGGTTACGTCAACACGGGAGTCTGGGCGAAAAAGGCTATCGGCGAGGCGAAGGCCGTGGGCGAAGTGGTGGTAGTGGCCTCTTCCGAGGATAAGAACCACACCTACATCCCCAAAGGTTTCGATATCCCGAAAGATATAGATTACCTTCACATCACCACCAACAATACCATCTACGGGACCGAATACCACACCGATATCGATTCTCCGGTTCCCCTGATCGCCGACATGAGCTCCGACGTGCTGAGCCGTCCGGTCGATGTTTCGAAATACGCCATGATCTACGGCGGCGCACAGAAGAACATGGGCCCCGCGGGTGCCGCTTTCGTCATACTCCGCAACGATATGATCGAAAAAGAGGCTCCCCGCAAACTCCCGACCATGATGACATACAAGGCCCATGCCGAAAACCACTCGATGTACAACACCCCGCCGGTATTTACCGTTTACGCCATCTGCGAGATGCTGAAGTGGATGAAGGCCGAGGGGGGTGTGCCTGAAATGTACCGCCGCAACAAGCTGAAAGCCGGTATGCTCTACGACGAGATCGACCGCAACAGCATGTTCAAATCCGTTGCCGTCAAGGAAGACCGCTCGCTGATGAACGTATGCTTCGTGATGGCCGACGGAAAAGAGGAACTCGCCGATGCGTTCTCGAAGATGTGCAATGAAAAGGGTATCGTGGGTGTCAAGGGCCACCGTCTGGTTGGCGGTTTCCGCGCTTCGCTCTACAACGCGCTCCCCGTCGGACACGTCGAATATCTGGTGAAATGTATGCAGGAGTTTGAAGCCGGAACGCCGGCGGCGATTTAATTTCAATACTGGAGGTTATGAAAATTTTATTGGCGACTGAAAAACCCTTTGCGGCGGAGGCCGTCGAAGGTATCAAAAAAATAGTCCAGGAGGCCGGGCACGAACTCGTTATTCTTGAGAAATACGCCGACAAGGCCGACCTTCTGGCGGCCATTGCCGATGCCGACGCAATGATAATCCGCAGCGACAAAGTGACCGCCGAAGTGGTCGCCGCAGCGCCGAAACTCAAGATCGTGGTGCGCGCAGGCGCCGGCTTCGACAATGTGGACTGCGAAGCGTGCACTGCCGGCGGCATAGTCGTGATGAACACACCGGGACAGAACTCCAATGCCGTTGCCGAACTCGCCCTAGGAATGATGGTCTTCATGGCCCGCAATCAGTTCACGCCGGGAACCGGAACCGAACTCAAGGGCAAAACCCTCG
Source organism: Rikenellaceae bacterium (assembly GCA_031547885.1). Lineage (GTDB taxonomy): Bacteria > Bacteroidota > Bacteroidia > Bacteroidales > Rikenellaceae > UBA940. Next base: position 12,329 of record JAVBRO010000034.1, on the reverse strand, counting down.
GCATCCACGCCTACGGAAACGTGGGTCGTCTGGTGGGTCTGCTCGGGAAAGGCTTCGGAATGAACGTCGTGGCTTTCGATCCGTTCATCGCCGACGACGCGCTGTTCAAGGGCGACGGCGTGGAGCAGGTGAACAGCGTTCAGGAACTATACCGCCGCAGCGACTACCTCTCGCTGCACATTCCGGCCACGGCTGAAACGAAAAAGAGCATCGGTTACGAACTGCTGATGTCGATGCCCAAGGGCGCAACGCTTGTCAACACCGCCCGCAAGGAGGTGATCGACGAAGAGGGCCTTGCAAAGGCTTTCTCGGAACGCAATGACCTGAAATATGCCACCGACATCGCCGCCGACATGCAGTCGGTGCTGAACGAAAAGTTCGGCAAAAGGGTCTTCGCGACCGCCAAGAAGATGGGCGCCGAAACCGCCGAGGCCAATGTAAACGCAGGGCTTGCCGCCGCCGCTCAGATAACCGATTTCTTCGCGACGGGCTGCACACGCTTTCAGGTTAACAAATAGAAGATGAAATTATCCAATAAAGTGACAGAGAAATATTTATCGGTCACTTTATTGTTTCTCGTACGGCGGAAAAGCGTAAAATAAAAAATATAGGAGCTAAGCCTGCCGAATGGAACTAAAAATGGTTAATCTTATAAGATTCGGAATCGGCCACAGGATAATATGAAAACGGGAATGCTATTCAAGATCGTTTCCATCGTGATGGCACTGTGCGCCTCGGCGTCATGCTGCAGCCAACCGGAAAACAACGACGGAATTGCCATTTATCGGGTAAAGCAGAATATCCCCGATCTCATGCGGACAGAAACTCCGGAATGCGCCTATTGTCTGGACCCGCTTCCGGAAGATCTTTTCGACGAACCTTTGTTGACGGAAGCGCATATTACAGATTTCGATTTCGCAGGGCAGCAGATATTCCTGAACGATGCCGGGAAGGAGATCGTGAACGGATTAGACATTCCGCTGAAGGGAATGCCTGTTGCACTGACGCTCAACGGCGAAATACTTTACGGATTCTGGTTTTGGAACCTGTGCTCTTCTTTTGGGTGCGACAGGGTGTTTACATGGCCCGAATGGGATTTCAAGATCGAATTCGGCCTTCCTTCGACTTATGCTGTCGGTGAAGATCCAAGATTCAACGAAAAACTTAAGCTATATTTGGAAGAGTGGTCTGGAAGCAATCAGACGACTTTGTAGAAAGTAATTAGAGACGATGGTAAAGATCAAAGCATTCAAAGGTGTAAGGCCCCCGAAAGAGATAGTGAAAGAGGTTGCGTCGCGTCCGTACGACGTGCTGAACTCCGTGGAGGCGAAAGCCGAGGCGGGCGAAAAATCGCTGCTCCACATCATCAAGCCGGAGATAGACTTCGACCCCATCGCCGACGAACATTCCGAAGAGGTGTATCAGAAGGCGGTGGATAACTACAAAAAGTGGAAGGCCGACGGCTGGCTGGTGCAGGATCCCGAAGAGTATTATTATATATACGCCCAGACGATGGACGGCCGCACGCAGTACGGTCTGGTCGCCGGGGCCAATGTGCAGGATTACCTCGACGGTAAGATCAAAAAGCATGAACTGACTCGCCGCGACAAGGAGGAGGACCGTATGATCCATGTGCGCCGCCAAAGCGCCAACATCGAGCCGGTGTTTTTCTCGTATCCGGCTGATAAGGAGATGGATGCGATCGTGGCAGAGGTAGTCAAGGGCGCGCCCGAATATGATTTTGTTGCCGACGGCGACGGTTTCGGACACAAATTCTGGAAAATTACGGACAAAGCGACGATCGCCCGCATAACCGAAATATTCAAAGGCATACCCGCGCTTTACATCGCCGACGGGCACCACCGTACCGCTGCCGCCGCGCTTGTAGGTCAGGAGCGTGCGAAGGCTGATCCAAACCATACCGGCGAAGAGGAATACAACTACTTCCTGGCGGTGATATTCCCGGATAACCAGCTGAAGATAATCGATTACAACCGAGTCGTGAAAGACCTGAACGGCCTCACGCCGGAACAGTTCCTCGATGCGCTGCGCAAGGATTTCACGGTCGAAGAAAAGGGCGCGGGCGAATACCGTCCCGCCGAGCTGCACAACTTCGGACTGTACATGGGTGGGGAATGGTACAGCCTAACGGCCAAACCCGGAACATACGACGACAGCGACCCGATAGGCGTGCTCGACGTGACGGTGCTGTCGAATCTGGTGCTGGATAAAGTGTTAGGCATCAAAGACCTGCGCAGCGACAAGCGCGTCGATTTCGTGGGCGGAATCCGCGGCCTCGGCGAGCTCGAGAAGCGTGTGGACAGCGGCGAGATGAAGGCGGCTTTCGCGCTCTATCCCGTCTCGATGAAGCAGCTCGTCGACATTGCCGACACGGGCAACATCATGCCCCCGAAGACCACCTGGTTCGAACCGAAACTGAGGTCCGGCGTCGTGATCCACGAATTCTAAGTCATGAGTCATGAGTCGAAGGTGCGGGGCTGGTTGCCCCGCATTTTTTTGTCATTCCGAGCGAGTACGATGTGAGATGTTGCCGAGGAGAGTAGCGCTCTATCGAACGACGAGGAATCTACCTAATAATCAAAAGATGGAATCGGATTTATTTTAAGGAAGATCCCTCGTCGACAGATGAGAACTTTCCATTCCAAGGGCCTCATTTGATCTGTCTCGCTCGGGATGACGTCTGTACAGACGTGCGCTTGTGAAGAAAAAAAACTATCTTTGTGACCTAACTATTCTTATGAGGAGAAAATTTACCCAAACGATATTGTTCGCCGCAGTTGCGGCGGCTGTTTTAGGATTACCGAAGGTTTCGGCGCAGGAGTTCAAATGGGCTTTCAGGTTCGACACCCGCTTCGACGACCGCGAGTTCGACCCCATCAAACGCGAGGGGGCGGTGGGCTCCGCGACATATTTCAGCGTCCGGCTGACGCCCGTTGTGGGCATAGGCTGGAACGAAAACCACAGCGTGATGGTGGGGGGGAGCTTCACTTTTGACATGGGCGCACCGCTCGACAAACGCACGCCCGAACTGCTGCTATACTACAACTTCCATAATCCCCGCTACGGCGCATATGCCGGCAAGTTCGAGAGACGCAAGCTGATAGGGGCCTACTCGAGGGCCATCTATGCGGGAGGACACTATTTTTATGACGACGTGATCGATGGTTTCGCCTTGCAGTATACTCCGGGCGCGAGCTACATGGAGCTCGTGCTGGACTGGGACGGAATGCAGTCGGCCACCACGCGCGAGAGTTTTCGCATACTGTCGGCGGGCGAGTTCAATCCGGAGAACCGCCACTGGGCCCGGTGGTTCACTGCCGGATACAGCCTCGATGTGTACCATCTGGCGTCGAGTGCCGAAGCCACGGAAGGGGTCGTGGACCATATTCTCGTGGAGCCGTGGGTGGGCGCGGCATTCCACCGGCTGGGGGATATATGGCTAGATAAACTGAGCCTGAAAGTCGGATGGGTCCAGTCGTTCGACCGCGAACGCCGCGGCGAAAACGTGTGGAAAACTCCCGGCGGGCCGATGGTCGATCTGACAATAGAGAAAAAAAGAGTTGGTATCCGCAGCCGGCTTTACACGGGCGACCACCAGTTACCGTTCTGGTATGAATACGGAAGCCGCATCTACAAAGGCGATCCGATGTATGCGGTTTTCGACGGATTTTATAACTTTACGCAGGTCTACTGGCGTCCGCAACTAACCAAAGGAGTGAGGCTCGATCTCGACATGGGTTTCCATTTCGACCGTTCGGGCCTGGGGTTGCATCCGCTGGCTTGGATCGGCGTGACGCTCGACAACGGAATGTTCGGCAAAAAGAAAAAGAGAATAATGAATCATGAATAATGAATCATGATTCGCGTATGCTTTGAACGTATATATCGTAAGTGATCGAAATAATTTCATTATAACATCAATAAGAGTCACAAAATGTAGTTTTGTACATTCATTCATGATTCATGATTTATGATTCATGATTAACCTAAGACGAAAGGAGGTTATTATGAAACGGAAAGCGGCTTTTGTATCGGTTGCGGCGGCCCTTGTCTTTACTGCCGCAGCGGCGCAGGTGCTGGTGATCGGCGAAAAGGTTCCCGATTTCAAGGTAAAGGAGTGGATGGTCATGGGTAAGCCCGTGCCGTCGCCCCAGAAAATGATGCTCGTGGAGTTCTTCCATCCGTCTAATGCCGGGAGCGCGGGAAGGCTCGCCGAACTCGACCGGCTGGCCGGGAAGTACACTGCGGGAGTTACCGTGGCGGTCATAACCAAAGATGATTCCGACAGCGCGCGGAAGATGCTCAGGGATGCATCGGAGCGTTACCATGCCGGCATCGACGACGCCGGCAGGACTTTTGCGGCTTTCGGCGTGCAGTATGTGCCGTATGCGGTCCTGATCGATCCGAAAGGGCGCCTGCTGTGGATGGGAAATCCGGCGACAATGGATGACAGTATAATCGAAAACAATCTGGAAAATGGGATTTACCGGGATAGATCATTACGAAAAGCACCACAGGGAGGAAAACGCTGACAGTGCGTTGGACGTGGCCGCCGGAGTGGAGAGCCAGCCTGTCGTCAACCCCCATTTCGTGCGTAAACGTCGTCCGGAACTTACCACCGGGCAGTACGTCGAGGGTATCCTTGCCAGGGATATTGCCGTGCTTTCACAGGCTATCACGCTGGTCGAGAGCAGCAACCCGGCACATTACGAGCAGGCGCAGCAGATCATCGAACGCTGCCTGCCCCATGCGGGCCGGTCGATACGCATCGGCATCACGGGCGTTCCCGGGGCCGGTAAATCCACTTTCATCGAGGCGATAGGCGGAATGGCGGCCGGGCAGGAGCACAGGCTGGCTGTGTTGGCCATAGACCCCAGTTCGGAACGCAGCGGCGGCTCGATCCTGGGCGACAAAACGCGTATGGAGAGCATTTCGTCCGACCCGAGGGTCTTCATACGCCCCTCTCCGTCGGCCGGGTCTCTGGGCGGGGTCGCACGCAAGACCCGCGAAACAGTCGTGTTGTGCGAAGCGGCCGGATACGACGTGGTTTTTATCGAGACCGTTGGGGTGGGGCAGAGCGAAACCGCCGTCCATTCGATGGTCGACATGTTCATGCTGCTGCAGATAGCCGGTGCGGGCGACGAGCTTCAGGGCATCAAGCGCGGCATCATGGAGATGGCCGACATGATAGTCATCACCAAGGCCGAGGGCGACAACCAGAAGCGGGCCGAGCTTGCCAAACGGCAGTTCGAGAATGCGCTGATGTTGTTCCCGACGCCCGAATCGGGATGGAGGCCGCAGGTCTGCACCTCTTCGGCGTACGCGGGCACCGGTCTGAAAGAGATATGGGACGGGGTGGGGCAGTTCCTGGCGTTCGTCCGGTCGAACGGCTACTACGCCTCGAACCGCAACCGCCAGAACGAATACTGGATGCTGGAGAGCATCAACGAGTCGCTCCGCTGGAATTTCTACCACGACCCGGCCATAGAAAACCTTCTGCCCGAGTACCGCGAAATGGTGCTGGGCGACAGGATGAGCTCGTTCGTAGCCGCAAAACAGCTGCTCGACAAGTATTACAAAAAAAGTTGACGATGGATTTTCCTGTAAAAGTTTTCGTACTGCATGTCAAGAAAGGTTATGAGGATCGCGCCGAACATATGGAAAAAATGCTCGGCGGAATGGGAATTCCGTTCGAATATGTTCTCGACTGGGATATGCCCGACCTGACGGAAGAGATCGTGCTGCGCTATTTCAAGGGCGATTGTTACGGGAGGGTCTGCCCCGCAACCTCATGCGCCATGAAACATCAGGAAGCCTATAACAGAATGCTGCGGGACGACATTCCCTATGCGCTGGTCCTTGAGGATGATATGTTCCTGAAAAAGAATTTTGTGAAGGTCTTCATGGCTGCCTTCGAAGAGGTTAAAAAGAGCAACGGGACGGACAAACCGTTCTGGCTCAGCCTGGAAGCTACCGGAATGGGTTTCACTCCGCGCAGCAGGCGCCGCAAGGGACAGTATGTGTATCCCGGCCGTTTTATACAGTGCGCCGGAAGCTACCTTGTCAATAAAAGCCTGGCAAAGGTCGCCGTCGATACGATCTCTGCGGAAAAAAGCGACCTGGGGGCCGACCATTATCTCGACAGTCTGCTCGCAAGGGGACTGGCCGACGGATACTGGGTCCACCCGGCGATCGCCGAGCAGGGCACCCACACGGGCAGGATGAAGTCGGCGATAGGAAATCCGCATGACAACAAGCGTTTCATGAGGATACGCAGGAAGCTCACGTTCCTGTACAAGGATATCCTTTATTTTTTCAGGTAGGTTTCGAGGAGAGTTTTTGCAAGTTTCGGCAGGCCCGTTGCCGAACGTTCCTTTATGTGCTCCGCATTCGCGGGCATCAGCGCAAGGTCGGCCGGGTCGACTATATACAATGGCGTTCCCGCAGGGGCGTAATGGACCAGCGAAGCCGCCGGATATACCGCCAGCGAAGTCCCCGCTACGACCAGGATGTCGGCTCGCTGCACTATCCGCACCGCGTTTTCAAACTCCGGGACCGGCTCCCCGAAAAATACTATATGAGGTCTCAGCAGACTCCCGTCTTCGGCCCTGTCGCCGGGACGCTGCTCCCAGCCGTCGATAGTGTAGATGAGGCCGGGATCGCTCTGGCTCCGCAGTTTGCGCAGTTCGCCGTGAAGGTGAAGCACGCGGCTGCTTCCAGCCCGCTCGTGCAGGTCGTCGACGTTCTGAGTCACCACATCCACCTCGAACCACTCCTCCATCTCGCGTATCGCGAAATGCCCCGCGTTGGGTTCCTTACTGAAGCACTCGCGGCGGCGCAGGTTGTAGAAATCGATGACGGCGTCGCGGTTACGGGCCAGCGCCTCGGGCGTGCAGACATCCTCGATGCGGTATTTTGCCCAGAGACCGTCGGAATCGCGGAACGTCGCCAGTCCGCTGTCGGCGCTCACCCCGGCGCCCGTCAGGAAAACCAATCTTTTCATACCCCGAACAGACCTAATTCATGTAAAAAGACAAGCGCTATGGCTATCGGGGCGATCCAGCGCAGCAGGAACACGAATGCACCGATCCATGCTGTGCGCAGCGTGCCGCCGTTCGAGAACTCCTGCGCCAAGACCTTCCTCTCCACGAACCAGCCCACGAAGATCGAAAGAAGCATGCTGCCGAGCGGCATCAGCACCTTCGCCGAAGCGAAATCGAGGAAATCGAACAGGCTCATGCCGAACAGCGTGATGCCCCGGCCCACCCCAAGCGACAGCGACGCGAAAACCGACAGCGTGGTTGCCGCAACGGTCACGATCAGCGCCGCCCATTTGCGTTTCAGCCCGAATTTTTCGGAGATGAACGCCGTCGAGGGTTCGTGTATCGAGATTATCGAGGTGAGCGACGCCAGGGCAAGCAGGATGAAGAACACAGCCGACCAGAGACCGGCCGCCGGAAGCTGCTGGAAGATATTGGGAAGCGTCGCGAACACCAGTCCCGGGCCCTGGCCCGGCTCGATGCCGAACGAAAAGACCGCCGGAAATATCATCACGCCCGCAAGTATCGCCACCGCCGTGTCTATCATGGTGACAGTCAGGGCCGTTTTCTTCATGTTGTTGCCCGCGTCGAAATAAGAGGCATAGGTTATTATGATCGCCATCCCCAGGCTCAGCGAGAAGAACGCCTGTCCGAGCGCCGAAAGGAACGTGCCCGGGCCGACTGCCGAAAAATCGGGTTTGAAGAGGAACCGCAGCCCTTCGCCCGCCCCCGGCAGTGTCACCGAACGCACGCACAGCATCACAAGGATCAGGAACAATGCCGGCATCATCAGTTTCGACGCCCGCTCGATACCTTTTTTGATACCCGAAACAATCACGATGTGGGCGATCAGGTTCGTCACCACGAGCCACACCAACGGACGCCAAGGATGGGTGACGAAAGTGTCGAATCCGGCCGAAAAGTCGGCCGCCGACTTGCCTCTCATCGTACCGGCCGCGGCCTGCCAGATGTATTCGAGCGTCCATCCCGACACCACCGAGTAGAATCCGAGGATAAAGAACGCCGACAGAACGCCCATACAGCCGATCACCTTCCAGCCCTTCCACGGGGAGAGCGCCCCGAATGCGTCGATGGCGTTGCGGCGCGTGCGGCGTCCGACGAAGAATTCGGTCATCATCAGCGGGAATCCCAGCAGAAGCACGCAGCCGAGGTATATTACAAGGTAGGCTCCCCCGCCGTTCTGGCCGGCTTCGTAGGGGAAACGCCAGATGTTGCCGAGTCCCACGGCGCTGCCCACCGTTGCGAGTATCGTGCCTATCCGGCTTCCGAAAGTGGCCCTCGGTTGGGTCATTGGCGTTTGAGTTTGATGTGAAATACAAAAATATGGAAAATTATGTTATATTTGCACCTCGAAATTCATGAATTACGGTTAGTAATTTTTAATTAACCCTGCTGCGCAGGCTTTTCCTCCTCGCGGCTCGGCACATTTCAAACAAGTTTGAATCTGCGTTCGCTCGCAGCGTCGGTTCGTAATTCGTAATTGTATTGAGCTATGGTGTAATGGTAGCACTGCAGATTTTGGTTCTGCCTGCCCAGGTTCGAATCCTGGTAGCTCAACAAAAGCCAAGTGAAAAAGCCCGTTAGGGCGGCACAATAAAGAAACATTCATTCAAGTTTACTGGGAAAGGGATGTTTCTTTTTTTTGCCGGATTCCGTCAGGAATTTTTCATTTGGCTTTTGTAATGAAACCCGCGGAGCGCAAGGATCACGAGCGGCAGCGAGTAATCCGTTCATTTCGATTTCCATCAGGAACTTTCAGTTTTTCTGTTGTAGTGAGGCCCGCGGCGGCGCATGGATCACGGAGCTCATCCAATGAGCGACGTAATCCCGGCAACTCAGCAAGGAGCCGTTGCATTTTTAATGAACTACCCTGGGGGCAAGTCCCGAGGAATTCTTTTGATTAAAAGTGTTCAAATTGCCGCCGCCGACACACCGTCCGGATGCTGTTTTTGGGCGTTTTTCAGCCCTGAAAAGGGGTGCAAGTAATTATATATACATTGCACTCCTTCGGGATTGGGCGGCAGTTTTCTGTAAGTTCTTAAGCCAAATTACAAGGGCTAATGACAAAGCATTGGGTATATCTATTGTTACTAACCCTTTCCGTCGTAACTGAGATTGCGTTCGGTGAACGAATTGACCGGCGTGGTCGAAGAGCCTTCGTAGCGTTTTGTGTCGGTCAGTCGGCTCAGATTGTCGTAGGTGAAGGCGTAGGTGTTGGACGTGTCGGAACCGTTGGCGGGGTCTTTATGCGTCCAGTTCCACTCGGTGATGTTGCCGGTGTAGCTGGGATCGGTGCCGGGCTTCTGCGGGTCGTAAGTATAAAAAGCAACAGGGATGAATTTGAAAACTCATCCCTGTCTGCCATTTATATTAGTAGATTTTTATTATGGCCTAATTCCCACATTACCAACAGCGTTTACCAGACACGTTTGTCTATAAGGAATAATCGGCGATCCCGATATTCCAATAGCCACGACGGGAAGCTTTCCGGTGGCGGAGGCGGAATAATAATGTCAATATCACGCCTTGGCATCCAATATGAGAACTCCTCGTATGCCTCTGTTTCGCTGAACAGGCCATTTGGATTGATTCCCGAAACCGTAAAAACAGAGTTTTTGTAAATAAAAAAACCCAAACAAAAGGGAGAAGGGTCTCGCAGGTATTGGATAAACAATGTGGTGTCATCATCATCTTCTTTAATTCGTACAACAAACCACTTGAATTTAGAGTTTTTAAGTTTGCGCAATTTGTCAGCAAATATTATTTCATCCAGGTCTTTCAGGAAGCGGTCATTATTTATTTTCAATTCGCAAAGAGTGAATCTCATCTCCTTGTAAATGCTGGTGTCGCGTCTGTTCTCTGATAGTATGGCATGTCTGACGTTACACCTGGAAGCCATACATATGAACCCGAGTACAGGTATGATCAGCAATCTCGATAACCGTATGATTCTCATAATCGCGGGAATTAAATTTTACCAGACGCGTTTTCCTTCAAGAAACAATCGGCCATCACGATATTCCAACAGCCAACATGGGAAGCTTTCCGGAGGCGGAGGCGGGGGAATACTAACACTGTCAAGATCAAGATCACTTCTGGGATACCAAACTGAAAATTCCTTATCTGTTTTTGTTTTACAGAAAAGACTGTCAGGATTATCGCCAGCAATGGTGAAAATATAATCCCGATGGGAGAAATATCCTATATTTACGGGAGACACATTACGCAAAAATTGCACAAATAGCTTGACCGTATCATGCTGTTCAACTTGAATGTAAAAACACTTGAAGTCAGGATCTTTAAGTTTGCCTAATTCATCGGTAAATATTATTTTATCCAACTCTTTCAGGAAGCGGCCATTATTTATTTTTAATTCGCTGAGGGTGAATTTTATCTCCCTGTAAATGCTGGTATCTCGCCTGTCATCCGATCGTATCGCATGCCGGACGTTACATCTGGAAGCCATGCACAGGAACGCCAGTACAGGTATGATCAGCAATCTCGATAAACGTATGATTCTCATAATCGCGGGAGTTAAGTTTTACCAGACGCGTTTGTCTATAAGGAATAATCGGCCATCCCGATATTCCAATAGCCACCGGGGGAATCCTTCCGGAGGCGGTGGCGGTGGCATACGATCGAGATCAAGATCACTCCTGGGCATCCAATATGAGAACTCCTCATATGCCTCTGTTTCGCTGAACAGGCCATTTGGATTGATTCCCGAAACCGTAAAAATAGAATTTTTGTAAATAAAAAAGCCCAAACAAAAGGGAGAAGGATCTCGCAGGTATTGGATAAACAATGTGGTGTCATCATCATCTTTAATTCGTATGATAAACCACTTGAATTTAGAGTTTTTAAGTTTGCGTAATTTGTCAGCAAATATTATTTCATCCAACTCTTTCAGGAAGCGGTCATTATTTATTTTCAATTCGCAAAGAGTGAATCTCATCTCCTTATAAATGCTGGTGTCGCGTCTGTTCTCTGATAGTATGGCATGTCTGACGTTACACCTGGAAGCCATGCACAGGAACGCGAGTACAGGTAAAACCAATAATCTCGATAATCGTATGGTTCTCATAATCATGTGAATTAAGTTTTATTTTCTGGACCGGGACCCTATAGGCCAAAACTGTATTTCTTGTCTGGTAGGAACGTGATAAATATGGAATTCAGGCTCAGGCGCACCTTTAGGAAGTAAAATTCCACATACAACAGTAGCAAAACCGATGTCTCCATCCCAAAAACCACCGCTTGGATCTGTGCTGTTTTTGCCATCCGGGTGACTGTGAATATATTTTCTTACAGTAGTGCTCCCTTTCAGGTCCCTTGCGACTAAATCAGTCACCCCATATTCTATCTCTTCGGTGTGACTAGTCGTTATGTAGTTGACTCCAAACGGGCCTTCTTCACCGGTCATGGTATGGCTTACCTCTACCCTCGATCTGCCCGTTACATTTTCCGCCAAAAACAGGAACAGGTTTTCGGAGACATGGTCCCCGGTTATCTTAAACATTGTGTAAGAGCCGCCGGGTTCCCCGGTATCTACCGGTCGTTCTTCCTGCGCCTCGATCGAGCCTTCCCCGTATACACGAAATAATGGATTCCCGCTGTCGTCTCTCATACTCGTGCCGTCATTGTTTACCATATAGACCATAACCATTTTCGATGGAATGCGGTGAACGACTCTTCCTAAGCTGTCGATCGCAAAAATATCCAAGCCATCCGGGTCAATGAAAATTATCGGATTATTCAAGCAATATGCATATGGACTGATCCAAGGGTACTTTTCGGCGAGCGGGTCCGGATTGTTGAACCTGATCCCGTTGTAGAGCCTGAAGCCAGCGTCCATGTACTTGTTGTCGAGCAGGTCTTGGTCTTCGTAGCCGGTGAACTGATAACGTGATGTCGGTGCCTGGGCGTTGGTCCAGCGGGTTCCGTAAGGCAGGAAATTGCTCCGCGCGATGTCCGGCGAGCCGTCGAAGATCGCCCTTGTGCTGCCCAGGTGGTCTGTGATGTAGTAGTTCGGGGTGTAAATCGTTCCCGAAGAACCCTCGGATGCCATTATCCGGCCTCCGCCGAAGCCAGTGCTTTCCAACTGCAACGTAAGCGTTCGGTAAAGTGCGTATTGTTAGGTGATTGAAAAGGATTTAGCTTTGCGGGGATAATCGGTTATATTGTTGTTTTACATAAATTGAATGACCGTTTAGTAACCGTAAAAAGTATTAGTGAAGACCTATATCG
>JAVBRO010000027.1:0-47080 GCA_031547885.1 Rikenellaceae bacterium | reverse complement strand
AAATTTATAGATGAATATTTCAGAGCGTCATTTGACCTCACGAGGCGGGGTTAACCCCGCCTCGTGAGGTCAAATGACCATCCCTTGTGCGTATTACTCGAAAATACCCCGCTTTTCACCATCCCTTTTGCGTATTAAGCCGATTTTGTTGATAATTTTTTTCACTCTTCACTCTTCACTCTCCACTCTTCACTATCTTTGCCGTGATGGAAGTAAAGCTGACTTTTCTGGGGACGGGCACTTCGCAGGGGGTGCCGATGATTGCATGTCCGTGTGAGGTGTGCCACTCCGCCGATCCGCGCGACAAACGGTTGCGCACGTCGGCACTGGTGCAGGCCGGGGGATTGAACATGGTCATCGACGCCGGGCCGGATTTTCGTACCCAGATGCTTGCGGCCGATGTCCGCCGGCTGGATGCCATACTTCTGACGCACGAACACAAGGACCACATCGGGGGGATCGACGACGTTCGCGCGTACAACTATTTCCAGCGGGGGCCGGTCGATATCTACGCCACGGAGCGAGTGCAGCGTGCGGTGCATAAGGATTACGATTACGCCTTCGACGAACATCCTTACCCGGGCGCGCCGCAGATAAACCTTCATACCATAGGCGGCGAACCTTTCGATGTGAAGGGCGTCGGGGTGGTACCTGTGTGTGGGATGCACATGAAGCTGCCGGTTACGGGTTTCCGTATCGGCGGCCTGGCTTACCTGACGGATTTCAACCGCATCGAGCACGACGAAATAATGAAGATCAGGGGCGTCGAGGTGCTGGTGGTCAATGCGCTGCGGTATGAAAAACACCTTTCGCACTTCACGGTCCAGGATGCGGTTATTTTAAGCCGGTACGTCGGTGCGAAAAGGACTTACCTGACGCATGTGTCGCACCAGCTGGGTTTCCATGAGGTCGAGGAACGCCGGCTGACCGAGGGTGTGTTCCTTGCCTACGACGGTCTGACTATAGAAACAACAGAATAAATATGAAAAACTTCAGGGATAAGACAGTTGTCATAACCGGGGCATCTTCCGGGATAGGAGAGGCGCTGGCGTACGAATTCGCCGGACTCGGTGCAAAAGTGGTGATCGCCGCCCGCAACGGCGAAAAACTAGCCGAAGTCGCCGCGAATATCACCTCGCAAGGGGGTGAAGCGGTGGCGGTGGCTGCAGACGTGAGCCGCGAGGATGATTGCCGCGAACTGATCGGGGCGGCCGTGCTGGCTTTCGGCGGGATCGACGTACTGGTCTGCAACGCCGGTATCTCGATGCGCGCCATCCTCGACGACGTCGATCTGAAAGTGCTCCGCAAGTTGATGGATGTCAATTTCTGGGGGACGGTATACTGCACGAAATACGCGCTGCCGTACCTGCAAGCAGCTCATGGTTCGATAGTCGGAGTGTCGTCGGTTGCGGGACTTCACGGACTTCCCGGCCGCACGGGTTATTCGGCCTCGAAATACGCTATGACGGGTTTTCTGGAAACCGTCCGCATCGAGAATCTGAAAAAGGGACTCCATGTAATGGTCGCCTGTCCGGGATTCACCGCCACCAACGTCCGTTTCACAGCACTCACCAAAGACGGTTCGCCGCAGGGAGCGACCCCGCGCGAAGAGGGCAAGATGATGAGCGCCGAAGAGGTGGCACAGCGTATCATCAAAGGTATCAAGCGCCGCAAACGACTGCTGCTGATGGAGTGGGAGGGGCGCGGAACCCATTTTATAAAGAAATTTGCGCCGGGTTTCCTCGACAAAATGTTTTATAAGGTGATGGCGAAGGAACCCGACTCTCCGCTTTTGCGGTGATAGCGGCGGTTCTGCTGCCGCTAACCCTAAAAACAGGAGAGTCATTTACCAGCTGTAAACTCCTCTCCTGTTTTTTGTGCCGAGCGTTGTATAACCACCACTCTGACCGCAAAATTGAATACTCACTTTCTGCTTGTTTCTTATGGGACATAACCACAGCCACGGAGGCGGTAACCCTAAAGGCGACGCGGCGGCGAAGAATATCGTCACGGCGTTCGTGCTGAACCTGTCGTTCGCGGTCATAGAGCTGGTTGGCGGACTCCTTACGAACAGTATCGCCATACTCTCCGACGCCCTGCACGACTTCGGCGACAGCGTTTCGCTGGGCGTGGCGTGGGTCCTGCAGAAAAAATCCAACAAGAAACGCGACGCCAAATTCTCGTACGGCTACAAGCGTTTTTCGCTGCTGGGGAGCGTGTTCCTGTCGGGCGTGCTGTTAGTCAGTTCGATATTCATCGTAACCGAGGCCGTGCAGAGGCTTGCCGATCCGCAGGCCGTCCACGCGAAAGGTATGTTCTGGCTCTCGATAGTCGGGATCGTGATAAACGGGGCCGCCGCGCTGCGCCTCAAAAGAGGCGATACGCTCAACGAACGCGCCGTTTTCCTGCATATAATGGAAGACGTGCTCGGGTGGATCGGGGTGCTTGCAGTCAGCATCGTGATGATGTACGTCGACCTGCCTATCCTCGATCCGATCCTTTCGCTCTGCATCACGGCGTGGGTGTTGTGGAACGTCTGGCGCAACCTTCGCGACACCTTCAAGATACTTCTGCAGGGCATTCCCGGCGATATCGACACGACGGAACTGACCGCTGCGCTGACCGAAGTGCCCGGCGTCGAGTCGATCCACGACCTTCACGTATGGTCGCAGGATGGGGTGACGCATGTCGGGACGGTGCATGTGGTGGTCTCAGGTTCAGGTTCGTACGATGAATGGCATGCTATAAAAGAGGCTGTTCGCGACGTCTGCCGCCGCCACAGGATAGACCACGTGACTATCGAGATCGAGACTTCCGGCGAATGTGACTGCGAGTACGCCGCCGACGACAGATAGATAATTACGAATTTCAAATTACGAATTACGAATCAGAAATCATTGGCGTAAAAGTAAAGGCCGCGAAATTTTCGCGGCCTTTATTTGTTCTATAATAACTCTGCTAAACGTTAGCAGTCGCTTTTTCGAGACGCTTCATGATCGAGAAAATGAACACGGCCGAGATCAGGCAGACCGCGATCAGTACGCTCCAGATCATCCAAAGCTGCATCCCGCTGCCCCAGATACCGGCGATCACTCCGGTAAGGTAGTTCCCGATTGCGGTGGCGGCGAACCAGCACCCCATCATGGCTCCCTTATACTTCGGCGGAGCCACTTTCGATACGAACGAGATACCCATCGGACTCAGCAGCAGCTCGCCGAAAGTCAGCACGAGGTAGGTTCCGATCAGCCAGTTGGGCGAAACGAGATCGGGACTTACTCCGCCCACGCCTTCCAGGGCGGCGGGGCTCATGAGGCTGAATGAAGCGATGGCCATGACCACAAACCCGAGTGCCGCGATTATCATACCCGTGCCGATCTTGCGCGGAGTGGACGGCTCCCTGTTCTTACGAGCAAGCGACGTGAATACCGCCACTGAAATGGGCGTAAGCACCACAACGAAGAACGGATTGAACTGCTGGAATATCGGGGGCTCTATGCCGATAACCGCCGGAAGGCCGGTGTAATTCATTGCGATGCCGAAAGCGGCAAGGGCCAGTATCGCCCCGGAGATCAGTTTGCCGCGGCCGCTCTTCGACTGGAAGATACTGAACAGGGCATATACCCCGATCACGATCATCGTAAGGTTGAGGATATTGAACAGCATCCTGTCCATGCCCGCGACGCTGTTGGCCGTGTAGTCGCGCGCGAAGAAAGTGAGCGTCAGTCCGTTCTGGTGGAAAGACATCCAGAAGAATATCACAACGATGAAAACCAGGATAAGGGCCGTGATGCGCTGTTTGGTCTGCGCCGGCGAAAGTTCTGTGACTTTCTGTCCGCTTGCGGCCTGTGCTGCGGCCTGCTGTTTTGCGGTGACGTCGGCATGTTTGAACCATTTCTTGCAGCCCATGTATATGCACATCGAGACTATCAGCGAAACGCATGCGACTGCAAAACCTGCGTTGTATGCACCCGACAGTGCTTCTATATATTTGGGTGCGAAAACGGCCAGGTCGGTGATACCGGCAGGCTGGGCCGCCGCGAGGTTCGTAAGGTCGGTGAGGCCCTGGGGGGTTATAGTCCCGTCGATCAACTGGTGGCTGAGCGCGGGTATTTGCGCGTTGTAGAAGAATTCGGAAGCACCCAGACGCCAGTTGGTTATTCTGGTTGCGGCCCACGGAGCGTACATCGCACCGATATTGATAGCCATGTAGAAGATACTGAATGCGTTATCCCTTTTCGAACGGTATTCGGGCGCGTCATAGAGGTTGCCCACCATTACCTGCAGGTTCCCCTTGAAGAAACCCGTCCCGACCGATATGAACAGCAGGGCGCCGATCATAAGGGCGAGGGCCAGGGTCCCCTGCATCGGTATGGCAAGCAGCGCGTACCCGATGAACATGACGACGATGCCGAGCGTGACCATTTTTCCGTAGCCGAACCTGTCGGCTAGTATCCCCCCTATGAGCGGCATGAAATACACCACTCCCAGGAAGATACCGTAAACCTGACCGGCCTGTGCTACCGTGAAGCCGAACTTGGCCTGCAGGAAGAGCACGAAGATGGCGAGCATCGTGTAGTACCCGAAGCGTTCGCCGGTGTTGGCAAGCGCAAGGGCGAATAATCCTTTTGGATGTCCTTTAAACATAAAATTTAATTATTTAGATTAGATGATTTTTCGGTGAATTGTCACAAATATAATAAAATTGGGCGTAAGGTTGCGGGTTACGGCAAAATTGTTTAACTTTATTACTTGATCTTTTAACGAACCGTAACGATGACGGATAACCGGAAAAGGCTCCCGATGGTGGAGAGGGACGAAGGGCTCGCGCCGGTCGAGGGCGAAGTGAACGAACGTTACAGGCGCTACGCCGAACGGCTGCGCAGATTCGCGAACGGCGGCACGCTGTCGGATTTCGCCAACGGATACCGCTGGTATGGTTTCCAGCACGACGAATCGCTCGCAGGATGGTGGTTCCGCGAGTGGCTTCCCGAGGCCCACGACGTCTACCTCTTCGGCGATTTCAACGGCTGGCAGCGCACCGAACTGAGGCTCGAAAAAGGTGCTGACGGCGTGTGGAGCATCTTCTTGCCTGATGCCGTCTATGCCGGCAGGCTCGTCCACGGTTCGTTATACAAGATGCACGTGCATGGGCGCAACGGCTGGCACGACCGCATTCCGGCCTATGCCCGCCGCGTAGTGCAGAACGAGCAGACCAAAGATTACACCGCGCAATTCTGGAATCCGCCCGCGCCGTTCGATTGGGGCGGTGATGCGTTCGATATTTCGGCGCTCGGACCGTTGCTGATATATGAGGCCCATGTCGGGATGTCGCAGGAGAAGGAGGGGGTCGGCAGTTACACTGAATTCGCCGAGAATATTCTGCCGCGCATCAAAAAGCTCGGCTACAACACCCTGCAGCTTATGGCCGTGGCCGAGCATCCCTACTACGGCAGCTTCGGATACCACGTCTCCAGCTTCTTCGCGGTCAGTTCGCGCAGCGGGACGCCCGATGAGTTGAAGGCGCTCATAAAACGCGCCCACGAAATGGGCATCGCCGTCATAATGGACCTCGTGCACGCCCACTACGTGAAGAACCTGAACGAGGGGCTGAACGAACTCGACGGCAGCGACCACCAATACTCCAAAGCAGGTCCGGCCGGATATCAACCGCATTGGGACAGCATGCTTTTCGACTACGGGAAAGACGAAGTGACCCACTTCCTGCTCTCGAACGTCAAGTTCTGGCTCGACGAATTCCGCTTCGACGGTTTCCGGTTCGACGGCGTCACTTCGATGATATATCACCACCATGGCTACACCGAGTTCGATTCGCGCGACAAATTCTTCGGTCCCGACATCAACTCCGACGCGCTGACATACCTGACGCTCGCCAACCACCTGACCCACGAGTTCCGTCCGTGCGCGATCAACATTGCGGAAGACGTGAGCGGCATGCCCGGAATGGCGCTGCCGATAGCCGACGGAGGGGTGGGGTTCGACTACCGGCTCGGCATGGCGATCCCCGATTTCTGGATAAAAATGTTGAAAGAAGTTCCAGATGAGCAGTGGAACGTGTGGGACATCTGGAACATTATGACCGACCGGCTTCCGGCGGTCAAAACAGTAGCCTACGCCGAGAGCCACGACCAGGCGCTGGTGGGTGACAAGACCATCGCTTTCCGTTTGATGGACAAGGAGATGTACTTCGCCATGGACCGCGGTAGCGAGAATATCACAGTCGAGCGCGGAATGGCCCTGCATAAGATGATCCGTCTGGCGACGATCGCCGCCGGGGGGCAGGCGTACCTCAATTTCATGGGCAACGAGTTCGGCCATCCCGAGTGGATAGATTTTCCGCGCGAGGGCAACGGCTGGAGTTATGCCCATGCCCGTCGTCAGTGGTCGCTTGCGGATAGTAAGTTCCTGCGCTACTCTTTCCTGTGGGAGTTCGACAGGGCGATGATCGGCGCGGTCAAAAAACAGTGCGTCCTGTGCGAGGACTATCCTTTCCGCCTGCAGATGGACGAACCCAACCAGACGATGGTCTTCTCTCGGGGAGGTCTCGTGTTTGTCTTCAACTGGAATCCGTCGCACTCGATCCCGGATTACGCGATAGAGGTTCCCGCGCCGGGCAAATATCGCATCCTGATGTCGACCGACGAGGAGCGTTTCGGCGGCCAGTCCCGTGAATCCACTGAAACCGAGCATTTCAGCTATCCTTCGCCTGATGGCAAGCATCACTATATGCAGATTTACAACATCTGCCGTGTAGCTTCGGTCTTCGTCAAAGTCGACTAGAAGGTCATCTCAAATGTCACTTAACACAGCCGTCAGGCTGTGCGCAATCCCCATTTAGCAAAAAGCGTTAAACGTAGTAGCAGGCTAAAATGGAAGTCGCCATGTGCGCAGCCCAAGGCGTACCATTTTAGACAAAACGAAGTAGCTTTTTGGTGCATGGGGTAGGTTTTTGCTACTTTTTGCCTACCAAAAAGTAGATAAAAGAAAATTCCTTTTTACCTTTGCCCCCGAAACAAGGGGTGTCCTTAGTTTGGTGCGGCGGCCGTATGGCAGTTGCGTCCGGGCGAAAGGGCTGAGATTATACCCATCGAACCTGATCCGGGTAATGCCGGCGAAGGGAACAGTTTGGTGCATATCTTTTGGGGCGTAAGCCCGTTTAATCCCTTAAAAACTAAATTATTATGCAAAGAAGTTGCTTTTTGGCGGCTGCTTTCCTGGTTTTTGGGGGCACCGCATCAGCGCAGGAGAAGGACTCCATGCGCACCGTTAAACTCGACAGGATCACCGTTTCGGCCGTCCGCGCAGGCGACAGGACACCTGTCGCCTACACGAACATCACGCGCGGCGAGATCGACCGTATCGACAATGTGGCCGATGTGCCGTTCATGCTGACGATGACCCCCTCGGTCGTCGCCACTTCGGATGCAGGGACCGGCATCGGCTACACATCCGTCAGCATCCGCGGGACCGACGGAACCCGCATCAACGTCACCGCAAACGGCGTTCCGCTCAACGACGGCGAATCCCACAAGCTGTTCTGGGTCAACCTGCCCGACTTTGCATCGTCGCTCGGGGATATGCAGGTGCAGCGCGGCGTGGGGACCTCGACCAACGGCCCGGGGGCGTTCGGCGGCAGCATCAACATGGTGACCGAGCCATTTTCGACCAAACCGTTTGCCGAGATTTCCGGGACATACGGTTCCTACAACACCCACCGCGAGAGCATTCGTTTCGGCACGGGACTTATAGGCGGCAAGTGGGCTTTCAGCGGACGCCTCTCGAACATCGGCTCCGACGGCTACATCGACCGCGCATCGGCCGACCTGAAGTCGTTCTTCGCTCAAGCCGGATACTTCGGCCACACGACCAGCGTGAAACTCCTAACGTTCGGCGGCAAGGAAGCCACATACCACGCCTGGAACGGACTTACGCAAAAACAGATAGACACCTATGGCCGCCGTTACAACACCGCGGGCGAGATCTATGCGACCGACCGTTTCGGCAATGAACTCGATGCCGCCGGCAATATTATCGACGACGACAACGATAACGACCCTGCGGTTCAGGGTTTCTATCCCGACCAGAAGGATTTCTACACCCAGTACAATGCGCAGCTCATCGTCGACCAGAAGCTTGCCGAGCGCTGGAATCTGAACCTGACGGGCCACTACACCCGCGGCGACGGGCACTACGAGGAGTACAAGAACACCCGCACACTGACCGAGTACGGCCTAGAAAACTACACCATCCAGGACGCCGACGGCAATGACGTGGAAGTCAGTGCGTCGAATCTCGTCCGCCGCAAGCAGATGTGGAACAATTTCGGCGGGGCCATAGCGTCGGTCTCCTACAGCGGCGACAGGCTCGAATTTGCCGCCGGCGGCGCATGGAACCGTTACGGCGGCGACCACTTCGGGCGCGTGGCGTGGATCAAGAACTACGTGAACGACAACCTCGATCCCGACCACGAATACTACCGCAACACCACAACCAAAGACGACGCGAATATATTCGCAAAGGCTTCGTGGACTGTCGCGCGCGGGCTTTCGATATACGGCGACGTGCAGTACCGCCACATCAGCCACAAAATAAACGGTACGAACGACAACTACGACTGGCGCGAAGGCGTTGAGGCCATGCAGGCCCTCGACGTCAACCGTACGTATGATTTTTTCAACCCGAAAGTCGGCGTTTACTACGACATAACCCCCTATCATGCGGTCTACGCCTCGTTCGGAGTGGCGCACAAGGAACCCACGCGCAACGACTTCACCGATGCGAAATTCGACAGGGTGCCGGAGCCTGAACGCCTGATGGACTGGGAACTCGGCTATAAACTCTCTTACGAAAAGGTTTCGGCGGGGGTGAACCTTTACTACATGCGCTACAAGGACCAGTTGGTGCAGACCGGACAGTTGAACGATATCGGCGAACCGCTTGCCGCCAACGTTCCCGACAGCTTTCGCGCGGGTGCCGAACTGACCCTCGGCGTGCAGTTCACCGATTGGTTCCGCTGGGATGTTTTCGGAACATTCAGCCGCAACCGCATTCTCGACTACACGGAGTACCTCAACGACGAGGGCTACGCGGAAGATCCCATTGCCAACCAGCTGGGAAACACTACCATATCCTTTTCGCCCTCGATCGTCGCCGGGAATATCTTCACGTTCACCGCGGGCGGTTTTTACGGCGCGCTGCAGACCAATTACGTCGGCAAACAATACCTCACCAACTCCGAACGGAAGGCCCTGGCCCTGCCGCAATACTGCGTGACCAACCTGCGGGCGAGCTACCGTTTCGCCCTGCCGTCGATGAAATACCTCGAACTGGGCGTTGCCGTAAACAACCTGTTCAGCACTGAGTATTCGAGTTTCGGCTGGGGTTCGAGCGCGGTGGAGTATGAAAACGGAACGCCCGTCCGTAAGGATTATGCCGGTTACTTCCCCCAGGCGACGATCAATGTTCTGGGTTCGGTAACTTTAAGTTTTTAGCGCAGACTCGTAATTCGTAATTTTTAATTCGTAATTGATATAAGGTGGACTGGAAACTCATATTGCAGATAGTCGGCGTGTGCCTCGGCCTGCTGTATCTGTGGCTCGAATACAAGGCTGACATCAGGCTCTGGGTGGTGGGGATTATTATGCCCGTCGTCCACGGCGCGCTCTATTGGCAGGCCGGACTGTATGCCGATATGGGGATGAACGTCTACTACGTTCTGGCTGGCCTCTACGGCTGGATCGTGTGGAACAACCGTCCGAAAAAGAGCAAAAAAGCGTTCCCGATCTCGCACACTCCGCTGAAACTGGTGCTGCCTCTTGCGGCGGTATGCCTGGCGGTATTCGCAGCGATCTTATGGGTCCTGATAAACTGGACCGACAGCACGGTGCCTTACTGGGATGCAGCGACGACTGCCATGAGCGTCGTCGCGATGTGGATGCTGTCGCGCAAATACGTCGAACAGTGGCTCGTCTGGCTCGTCGTCGACGTCGTTTGCTGCGGGCTCTACGTCTATAAGGGGATACCCTTCACGGCGGGACTCTACGGCCTTTATACGGTGCTTGCGGTGGCGGGCTACATCCGTTGGCTGCGCCAAATGAAAAATTACGAATTACGAATGAAGAATGATTACCGTCATCCCGAGCGAGCCGAAACCGTGACAGCCGGTTGCGTTCTCTGTAAACATTCGGCGACGAGGGAACTGCATTATAGATAAACCCGCTTCGGACATGCAAATTGTATTGTAGTTTCCTCGTCGTGCAATAGACCCTCTTGTCACGCTTTATGCCACGGCGTCGCACTCGCTCGGAATGACAATTTTAAAGTCGTTTTAGCGCTTTGGAAACTGTTGATAAAAATGATCGTAAAATCCCCCGGAACCTATGGTTTTTAGGGGGATTTTTCGTATTTTTGTACGTTAATCGCGACAATTCCAAAAAGACTCCAGATGGCGCACGGTAACGTCATAGAACTTAAGAACGTAAACATCTATCACTCGCTGGTGGCGGGCCGCCGCCTCACGCGCAGGAACTACCGCAGGAACGGCGAGATGACCCTTTCGGGTATCAACCTGACGGTCGCTCCGGGCGAGATGGTCTACCTGATAGGGCGTGTCGGAAGCGGCAAAAGCACCCTGCTCAAGACCATGTACGCCGAGGTGCCGCTGTTCGAAGGCGAAGGCGTGGTGGCGGGATTCGACCTCACGACGCTCCGGCGCAGGGATGTCCCCCAGTTGAGGCGCAAGCTGGGTATTGTTTTCCAGGACTACCAGCTTCTGACCGACCGCAACGTCGTCGAGAACCTGAAGTTCGTGATGAAGGCCACTGGTTGGAAGAGCACGGGCGATATGCTCCACCGCATCGACGAGGTGCTGAATCAGGTGGGACTCAAGAACAAGGAGTACAAGATGCCGTTCGAACTTTCGGGCGGCGAGCAGCAGAGGCTTTCCATCGCCCGCGCGCTGCTCAACAAGCCCGACGTGATACTGGCCGACGAACCTACGGGCAACCTCGACCCCGAAGCGGCGGACGATATCATGACGCTTTTCCGCAGCATCGCCGACGGCGGCTGCGCCATCGTCATGTCGACGCATAATGTGGCCAATATCCAGCAATACATCTCCCGCACGATACGTTTTAATAAAGGCTGCATCGAAGAATTGGATATCAACGTGATTTTCGGACAACAATAAATTTAGTCATGAGTTATGAGTCATGAGTCATGAGTCGAAGGTGCGGCGGGTGCCGCAGTTTTTTATATTAAAAAACAGTCGCGCAGCGACACATTCACTCTTCACTCTTCACTCTTCACTCTTCACTTTGAATTAAAATATGGAACAAGAAAAACAGGCGCACCACGATGAGTATTCCGCGTCCAGCATCCAGGTCTTAGAGGGCCTCGAGGCTGTGCGCAAACGTCCCGCGATGTACATCGGCGATGTCGGTGTGCGGGGACTCCACCATTTGGTGTACGAGATCGTCGACAATTCGATCGACGAGGCGCTGGCAGGCTATTGCACCGACATTAAAGTAACCATAAACGAGGATAACTCCATCACGGTCGAGGACAACGGCCGCGGCATTCCCGTCGACTACCACGAAAAGGAGGGCAAATCGGCCCTCGAAGTGGTGCTGACGGTGCTGCATGCGGGGGGTAAATTCTCCAAGGACAGCTACAAGGTTTCGGGCGGTCTGCACGGCGTGGGTATGTCGTGCGTCAACGCCCTGTCGGACAGTTTTGTGGTCGAGGTGAGGCGCGACGGCAAGGTTCACCGCCAGTCGTACTGCATCGGCGCGCCGACGTCGCCCGTCGAAATAGTGGGCGAAGCCGACCATACCGGCACCAGGATCACGTTCCACCCCGACCAAACGATATTCACCGTTTCGCACTACGAATACGATATTCTGGCCTCGCGTCTGCGCGAACTGGCCTACCTGAACAAGGGAATCCGCATGTCGATCACCGATCTGCGTGAAACCCCGCCGCGCCATGATGAATTCTATTCGGAAGGCGGATTGCGCGAATTCGTGGAGTACCTCGACGCGAGCCGTGAGAAGCTGATCGAGAATATCATCTATCTCGACACCGAGAGCGGCGGAGTTCCGGTCGAGGTAGCCATGCAGTACAACACCGGATTTACCGAGAACGTGCACTCTTATGTTAACAATATCAATACGATAGAGGGCGGCACTCACATGACGGGTTTCCGCCGCGCGCTGACCCGTACGCTCAAAAAATACGCCGACGAATCGGGGATGCTCACAAAACTCAAATTCGAGATCGCAGGCGACGACTTCCGCGAGGGGCTCACGGCCGTCATTTCGGTGAAGGTGCAGGAGCCGCAGTTCGAGGGGCAGACCAAGACCAAGCTCGGCAACAGCGAAGTCGCCACGGCCGTCGATTCCGCTCTGGCGCAGGCATTGGGACATTACTTGGAGGAAAATCCCAAGGACGCGAGGTCCATAGTGCAGAAGGTGATCCTTGCCGCCACGGCCCGCTACGCTGCCCGCAACGCCCGCGAACTGGTCCAGCGCAAGACCGTGCTTTCGGGTTCGGGACTTCCCGGCAAACTGGCCGACTGCTCGTCGCGCGACCGCGCCAGGACCGAGATATTCTTCGTCGAAGGGGACTCTGCAGGCGGTACCGCAAAACAGGGCCGCGACCGCGCGTTCCAGGCCATCATGCCGCTGAGGGGTAAGATCCTCAACATCGAGAAGGCGCAGGAGCACAAGATGTGGGAGAACGAGGAGATCAAGAATATGTTCACCGCGATCGGCGTCACGATCGGCACCGAGGATGACTCTAAGGCGCTCAACCTTGAAAAACTGCGCTACGGCAAGATCATCATCATGACCGACGCCGACGTCGACGGAAGCCACATCGCAACGCTGATGCTGACCTTCTTCTTCCGCAAGATGCGCGAACTGGTCGAGAACGGCCACGTCTACATCGCCACGCCGCCGCTTTACCTGGTCAAGAAAGGGAACAAGGAACGCTACTGCTGGAGCGAAGAGGAACGCGAGGCCGCGAGCGAGGAGTTCGGCAGTAAAGGCATTCACGTCCAGCGCTATAAAGGTCTCGGGGAGATGAACGCCGAGCAGCTGTGGGAGACCACGATGAATCCCGACAGCAGGATCCTCCGCCAGGTGAACATCGACAGCGCGAGCGAAGCCGACCGCATCTTCTCGATGCTGATGGGCGACGACGTTCCGCCGCGCCGCGAGTTCATCGAACAAAATGCTAAATACGCGCACATCGACGCGTAGTTTTCGTGATAAACGGGCATCTGCTTCGTTACGCTCGAATCCGAAATCCTCACATACGTTCAGTATGCTGCGGTTTCGGTTTCTTCGCAAGCCTTGCACCTGCCCATTTCTGACGAAAACTCATATTGCATAGCCACACATTTGACCACAAAACGATTGAATGGTAATTCGTAATTTTTAATTCGTAATTGTCGTGAACGTAACGGTTATCGGAGTTGCCGGGGGAACCGGGTCGGGCAAGAGCACTCTTGTAAAGAAACTTCTGGAGGCTTTCAGGGGTGAGCACGTGGCCATGATGTGCCACGACAGCTACTACAAGGCGCATCCTGAACTGACGCTCGAGGAACGCGCCAAACTGAACTACGACCACCCGGGATCGTTCGACACGCCGATGATGGTCGAACACCTCAAGGAGCTTAAAAGCGGGGTGCCCATCCAGCAGCCGGTCTATTCATTCGTCAATCACAACCGCACCGATGAAACCGAACTGGTGAAACCCTCGCGCGTGGTGATCGTCGACGGCATCCTGATCTTCGAGAACAAGGAGCTGAGGGACCAGATGGATATAAAGGTTTTCGTCGATACCGATGCCGACGTACGCCTTGCGAGGCGTATCCTGCGCGACGTCCGCGACCGTGGGCGCACGATGGAGTCGGTCATCAGCCAGTACCTGAATACCGTGAAGCCGATGCACCAGGAGTTCGTCGAGCCCAGCAAGCGCTACGCCGACGTGATAATCCCCGAAGGCGGTTTCAATTCGGTGGCCGTGGCGATGCTGATCGAGAATATAAAATCGCTTATCCGGCAGGATTGAACCGGGATGGCTTGATAAACAGACGGCGCGGAATTTTCCGCGCCGTCTGTTTATATATGAATCCTGGATATGTAAAAAGGCAGCTACTTTTCCTTTTGGGCATGCTTATGTTTTACGAGTTTTTTGTTTACTAAATTCGCCAATTTCGGACCTAACAGTTGGCCGGCGACTCCACCGACAAGCAGGCTTACCACGATCGCAATTATCAGATGCTTGTCCATTGTCAATTGTCCTTAACGTATTTATCGAGCCAGCCGAAAAATTCGCGGTTCCAGGCGAGGTTGTTCTGCGGTTTGAAGACCTGGTGCGCTTCGTTTTCGAATGCTATGAGGCGGCTGTCGACGCCGATAAGACGGGCTGCGGTGAAGGCTTCGAGGCTCTGCGAATAAGGTACCCGGAAGTCGTTCAGTCCGGTGATTATCAGTATCGGGGTGTCCCAGTTTTTGACCAGTTTATGCGGCGAGTTGGCGTATGAGCGCACCGCAACGGGATTGCTGCTCCAGTAGGGGCCGCCGTAATCGTTGTTGCTGAAGAAGAGCTCCTCGGTGGTGCCGTACATGCTCTCGAAATCGAAGATGCCGCAGTGGGCGATGAAGGCCTTGAAGCGTTTTTGATGCACCCCGGCGAGGTAGAACGACGAATAGCCGCCGTAGCTGGCTCCGACGCATCCAAGGCGCGTTTCGTCTGCCCACGGCTCCTTCGCCACGTCGTCGATCGCCGACAAAAGGTCGCGGATGTTCTGGCCCGAGTAGTCGCCCGAGATCTGATCTAACCACTCCTGTCCGAACGACGGGGTCCCGCGGCGGTTGGGCGCAACGACGATATACCCCTGTGCCGCCATCAACTGGAAATTCCAGCGGTAGCTCCAGAACTGGCTGACGGTGCTCTGAGGACCGCCTTCGCAGTAGAGCAGGGTGGGGTATTTCTTTGCAGGGTCGAAATCCGGCGGGAAGATCACCCATGTCAGCATATCCTTGCCGTCGGTGGTTTTGATCCACCGTTTTTCGATGGCGCCCATGCGGATATTGTCGAAAACATCTTTGTTGACGTCGGTCAGTTGCACCATTTCGCCCGTCGCCGTATCGAGGGTGTAGAGTTCGGCGGCGCGGTCGATACGGGTGCGCGAAACCAGCGTGACGCCGTCCCGGTGCGATGCGGCGTTGATGTCGTGGTCGCCGCCGGTGATGAGGTTCACGTTGCCTGCCAGATCGACGCTGCACATCTGGTGGGTGCCGATATAGGGCGCGATGAACAGTATCTTTTCATTGCCGTCCCACATGATATTGGCGGCGCTGTAATCGAAATCCTTCGTAAGGTCGGCAAAGGCTTTCGAAGCGATGTAGTAGACGAACAGGCGGTCCTTGTCGGACTCGTTACCTCCGCGGCGCATACTCTGGAAGGCGATTTTTTTGTCATCCGGCGAAAAGACCGGATATTTGTCGTAACCCGCCATCACTGCGCGGTCTTGCATGTGGTCTCCAACCTGCGGCTTGCAGATATTGACCGTCGTTTCTGACGCGGTGTCGTAGAGGTATATGTCGGAGTCGGTCGACAGGGCGTACTCCTTCCCGGTCATCTTTTTGCAGGTGTAGGCCAATTGCGTCCCGGCGTTGTTCCACGCGATCTCGGCTGCATCGAAGTAGGGTTCCATGGGGGCGTCCCACGGTTCGCCCGGCATGATGTCTTTTCCCGCGTCCAACTTGTGGCCGTCGAAATCGGCGACGAAAATATGCAGGTGGGTGCCGTCCGTCCAGCGGTTCCAGTGGCGCGCCATCAGGTCGTCGTAGACCAGCGCCTTGGATTTGTCGAGGTCGGGATAAATTTCGGACGAAGCGCGGTTCTCGACCTTCACCCGCTGTATGTAGAATATCTTGTCGCCGGAAGGCGCGATGCCGAAATTCTCGATGTCGGCGTCCAGTTTCGACAGTTGTTTCATGTGCAGCCCGTCGGGCGCAACGCTCCACAGCTGCGACGATCCGCTGCGGTCGCTCAGGAAGTAGATGCGGCTGCAGTCGGCGCTCCACACGGGGTTGCTTGCGTCGGCGTCATAGCCCGTCACCTGTTTCAGGTCTCCCGCAGGGATATCCTGCACCCACAGAGTCGTGATGCCGCGGTTCTCTGCAACATTATAGTCCGTACGGCCGTAGACAACCTGCGAACCGTCGGGCGAGACGGCGAACTCGCCGATACGGCCCATTTTCCACATCACTTCGGGGGTCAGTTTGGCTGCCGTGATCTCTTCGGGGGTCAGCGCGTTATTTATTTCGAGTGGCTGCGATTTTTCTTTTTTCTCGGCGCATCCGGCTGCAAGCATCGTCATTGCAATAAGCGTTATGGTAAGGGTTTTTTTCATATTCGTAATTCGTAATTTTTAATTCGTAATTTTCTCTAAGACCTCTTGTATCGTCTTGTAGCTCTCCCGCGCGTAGCGTTCGGCCTGGTCGGGGGCGAACCATTCGATGTCGGTGATATCTTCTTCGGTCTGGGGCGTAACGCCCAGCGGATCGCCCGAATAGGACATACGGTACCAGACCGTCAGCTTCATCTCCCAGCGCTGGGCGGGCGCATACCAATAGAAATGGAGCGTGCGGGTGATCTCGCCGCCCATTGTGACCAGAGACGGGTCGATCCCGCACTCCTCTACCACCTCGCGCAGGGCGCAATCCTGTATCTCTTCGCCCTGTTCGCGGTGCCCTTTCGGCAGGTCCCAGAACCCGCGGCGGCGTATCATCAGTATCCGCCCGTCCCCTGCAACGACCGCCCCGCCGGCGGCATCTACGCGGGTGAACTGGCGGTAGAAACCGCTAAAAACCTCTTTTATATCAGCCGAATAGACAGTCAGGATACGTGTGTCGTCCAGCGCTTTCAACACCCTGTCGATGCCCACCCCGCCCCCCTCGGGGACGAATAAAGTTTTCCCTTCGGAAGTTTGGTAATCGGAGGTGAATATGATAACTTTGTCGGCGTAAAAAACCTGCTTCATCATGATGACTTCCATAGCAAAAAGAACGGCCCTAGGGCTATTGCAAATTAACGCAATTAAACTCAGTCCTGCAAATCTTTTTACGTGGGCTTCGGGCTGGCGCTCGCCCATTTACTGCGACAACCGCCGTGTGCTTTCCCATCCGGCGATGAGGGCGCAGGTGAGGGATTCGTTCGTCGAGCTTATCCGTGCAAAATATCCCGAAGCGGAGGTCATTGCAGGGGTCGCGACGGGAGCCATCGCCCACGGGGTGCTGGTGGCGCAGGAGTTGGGTCTGCCGTTCATATATGTCCGTTCGTCGCCCAAGGACCATGGCCTCGCCAACCAGATCGAGGGCGAGTATGAGCAGGGGCAGAAGGTAGTTGTGATCGAAGACCTCATTTCGACCGGTGGAAGTTCGCTGGCCGCTGCCGAAGCGCTGCGCAATGCCGGACTCGACGTGCTGGGGATGGTGGCTATTTTTACTTATGCGTTCGATACGGCGGTGAATAATTTCGCAAAGGCAGGCATCGCGCTCGACACCCTGAGCGACTATCCGACGCTGATAAAACTCGCCCAGGAACAGGGCTATATAGAGGAAAAAGAGGTCGAGGCGCTCGGCCGCTGGCGCGAAGACCCCGCAGGGTTCTGAATTACGAATTTCAAATTACGAATTACGAAAGTTTGCGGCTCCCGTCATTGCGAGCGCAGTGAAGCAATCCAGTAATAGTTATTCCATGTTAGAAAAATACGAAAGCAAACAGCAGCAGATACGCAAGCCGGCCGAAATGATATACGCCGTGCTCTCCGACTTCAATAACTTCACGCCCCTCGTCGCCGATAAGGTCGAGGAGTGGAGCGTGAACGGCGACGAATGCTCGTTCCGTGTAAAAGGTTTCGGCGTGACGCTACGCATGACCGAAAAAGTCCCCGGCGAACTGGTAAAGATCGAGGCCGCCGACTCATCGCCTTTCGGCTTTACTTTCTGGGCCCAGATGAAAGAGATCGAGCCTTACGACACCCGCATCCGTCTGGTGCTGCACGCCGAGATGAATATGATGATCAAGATGATGGTCGGCAAGAAGATCCAGCCCGCCCTCGACCAGATGGCCGACCAGATGGCCGCAACATTTAACGCCATATAGCGTTAAATGTCAATTACGAATTTCAAATTACGAATTACGAATTGAGGTGCGGAACATTTGTTTCGCACTTCTTTATTTATATTTTAATCTAAGATTATATCAAAGAAAAAACGGGCCGAGGGCCCGTTTACTCGTAATTTTTAATTCGTAATTAGTAATTGCGAAGAAGATTTATCTTCTTCGCATTGCGGCCTGGGCCATACCTTTTGCGCCGCCGCCGACCACCGATTTCATCATCTTGCGGCTCTGCTCGAACTGCTTCATCAGGCGGTTGACGTCGGGAAGGGTGGTGCCGCTGCCGCGCGCGATGCGTTCGCGGCGCGATGCGTTGATGAGAGCCGGATTTCCGCGCTCGGCGGGCGTCATCGAGCCGATTATGGCCTCGGTCTGTTTGAACACGTCGTCCGATATCTCGACATCCTTCATCGCCTTTCCCACGCCCGGGATCATCGACATCAGCTCTTTCATGTTGCCCATCTTCTTGACCTGGTTGATCTGGTCGAGGAAGTCGTTGAAGTCGAACTGGTCCTTATAGAGTTTTTTGCGGGTCTTGCGCGCCTCTTCCTCGTCATACTGCTCCTGGGCGCGTTCGACGAGCGAAACTACGTCGCCCATGCCGAGGATGCGGTCGGCCATGCGCTCGGGATGGAACACCGAGAGGGCGTCCATTTTCTCGCCCGACGAGATGAATTTCAGCGGCTTGTTGACCACCGAGCGGATCGAGATCGCCGCACCGCCGCGGGTGTCGCCGTCGAGTTTCGTCAGCACCACGCCGTCGAAATCGAGCCTGTCGTTGAACTCCTTCGCGGTGTTCACTGCATCCTGGCCGGTCATCGAGTCGACCACGAACAGGGTTTCCGAAGGCTTCACGGCGGCTTTTATTGCCGTGATCTCCCGCATCATCTGCTCGTCGACGGCCAGACGCCCTGCGGTATCGACTATGACCGTGTTGATGCCCTTGCTCTTGGCGTATTTTATGGCGTTTTCGGCGATCTGCACCGGATTCGTGCTGCCCTCTTCGGTGTAGACCTCGACGCCGATCTGCTGGCCCAGTATCTTCAACTGCTCGATAGCGGCCGGACGGTAGACGTCGCCCGCGACCAGAAGCACCTGGCGTCCGCGCTTGCTCTTGATGAACGCCGCCAGCTTGCCCGAGAAAGTGGTCTTGCCCGAGCCCTGCAGACCCGCGATGAGAATGACCGCCGGAGAGCCGGTGAGGTTTATGTCGGTGGCGGTGCCGCCCATCAGCTGGGCCAGCTCGTCGCGCACGATCTTGGTCATCATCTGACCCGGTTTGACGGCCTTGATGACGTTCTCGCCCATGGCCTTGGCCTTCACCTGGTCGGTGAAACTCTTTGCGACCTTGTAGTTTACGTCGGCGTCGATGAGTGCGCGGCGGATCTCCTTGAGGGTCTCCGCAACGTTTATTTCGGTGATCTTTCCTTCGCCCTTGAGTATCTTGAACGACCTCTCGAGCTTGTCGGTCAGGTTTTCAAACATTTTTTTCAGAAATTTTTTACGCATGCAAAGATAGTGAAAAAAGTTATGAGTCATGAGTTATGAGTCATGAGTTTAGGTGCGAAACATAGTTTCGCGGTCTTTTATATTCTTCATTCTTCATTTTTCATTCTACATTTGCAACTTGTATTCCGGGAAACACCCGGGAACGCTAATCTAAATTTAATTTCCAAAAGATGAAAAAACATCAACGGACAGAGCGCCTGTGGTGCTTCCGCCGGTGGTCGCGTAAGCCGTGGGCGGCTTTTGCGGGACTTCGCAGGCTGAAGATCGGGGTACTTTCCGTCGCGATGTCGATCATCCTGCTTGCGACGAACATCGCGGGTGCACAGACCGCCGGGGTCGATTCATTGGCCCAGTACCGGACTATGCACCTGGACACGGTTCAGGTGAAGGGGCGCTCTGTTATGGTGCGTTCCCATCCGGCGTCGCAAACCCGTAATGTCGTCGCCCAAAAAGAGGCCGCGCCACTGCAGACCGCCGAGTCTGTGCTGCGCCTTCTGCCTCAGGCCGACGTCAGGGACCGCGGGGGCAAGGGTGTTCAGGCCGACATCTCGATCAGGGGAGGTTCCTTCGATCAGACAATGGTGATGCTTAACGGCGTCAATTTCTCGGATGCCCGCACGGGGCATCAATCCCACTCGCTGCCGGTCGACATCGACTGCATCGGCGATATCGTGATCCGCGACGGATCGCCATCTCTAGGAGCGCTTTCCGGCGCGGTGGATTTCCGCACTTACGGATCGTATTCCAACTATATCCGGGCCAACCTGAGCGGTGGCGCGTGGGGATATGCCTACGGAAACCTCTCGGGAGCCTGCACACGCGACCGCTTCATGGTTTTCGGTGCGGCTTCTTACCGCCGCAGCGACGGCTACCGCTACAACACCGATTTCCGGAACGTCAATGCGTTTGCGATGGCCGCATACCATCCTCCCAAAGCGGGTTCATTTATTTTTCAGGGTGGTTTTCAAACGCGCGATTGGGGTTCAAACGGATTTTATTCTCTGAAATTTCCCGACCAGTTCGAGCATACGCGCACGGGACTGGCGTCGCTGAAATGGGTTAAATACTGGCAGAGAGTGACAGTTAATGCAGTAGTCAGTTTCCGCGAGAACAGCGACCGGTTCGAGATGCAGCGCGGAAATCCCGACAATATTCCGTTCAACTACCACACCACTTACAATGCCGGAGCTGAAGTTAAGGCCGGTTATGATTGGCGGCGTGCCGGAACTACCTCATTGGGTGTGGATTATATGTTCAACCGCCTGTTCAGTACAGCGATGGGAGAGGCGCTTTCCGACCCGTCGCACAGGATTCCCGGACAGGACGGTTTTTACCCTAAAGGCTCCAGCCGTAATGTTGTCAACGGATGGTTGAGACACTTAAAAGTGTGGAACTGGTGGTCGCTGGGCGGGCAGGCAACTATAAGCCTTACGCCTTACGGCACCGCCGCCGCTTTCGGCGCCGAGGCCGGATGGAACCCTTTCGGTTTCTTCAATTTAAGGGCCGCCGCTAACCGTTCGATGCGCCTGCCAACGTTCACCGACCTCTACTACAATGTCGCAGGATACCATCCCGATCCCGGCCTGAGACCCGAAAATGCGATGACATACCGCCTTTCTGCGGACTATGCCGATAACGGATGGCTTTTCGATGCGGCAGTGTATTACCGCCGCACGCGCGACGTGATCGATTGGGAACAGCACGAAGACGGCGACTGGTACTCCACACAGCTGAACAAACTGGGTACGACGGGCGTCGAACTTACTGCCGCGTACCGCCGCGGGTGGCTTAATATCGCGTCGATCAGCTACGGTTACATCCATTCGGACATGAACGTCGCAAGCGGCTACATCTCGAAATACGCGCTCGACTACCTGCGGCACAAGGTTACGGCGATGGCCGGGGTCTCGTTCCTTCGGAATTTTACCTTCACGCTGACGGGGAGTTTCTGCGACCGCATGGGCAGCTACATCGCCGCCGATGGCAAGAAACAGGGATACAGGCCCTATTTACTGCTCGACGGCCGCCTGTCGTGGGAACGCAAATGGGTACAGCTGTACGTCGACGCGACCAACATCACCGATACTTCATATTGCGATTTCGGCGGCCTCCCGATGCCCGGTATCTGGGCCAGCGGCGGGATCGTGATAACTATAAAATGAAACGGAAAGGGAGGCTTTCACCGGCCTCCCTTTTTCTTGTTATGCCCCGGCGCGTATGGTGCGGCCGACTGCGATCCTGTGACTTTTTTGACCTGGCCGGGAGGCAGAGATTTGCTTTTGCGGTAGTTACGGTTGTAAGGGTAGTAACCGCCCTGCATATACACATCTACCGACGGGTCCTGATGGGGCCTTTTCTGCACTCTGACCTGTGTGGAACATGAGGGCAACAGGAATACCAGCATCAATGCCGTCATGACTGCCATATAAAATCTGTTTGCGTGATTCTTCATATGCCTGCTTTTTGTACAAATGCAGCAAACCACGCGCCAAAATGTACAGATCGGGGTCAAAAAACATAAAAAGAGATGTCGGTTTTCGTGGAATTGGCGATTTTGGTTATTTTTGATATCCCTTTCTTAAAAAAGCTGCGGCTATGGACATTCTCGAACTTGCGGAACAAAACCAACGGCGCGCCCGCGAAATCATCGAACAGACCGGCATCATGGATATCTGGCGTTCGGCGGGGGCGGAACCGCACCTCGTCGGCTCGGCACGTATGGGCCTGATGGCTCGGAATCTCGACATCGACCTTCACATTTATTCCGATCCGCTGACCGTCGCCGGCAGTTTCGCTGCGATGGCGCGGTTCGCCGAGGTTCCGGGCGTGCGGGCGATACAGTACGTGAACCTCATCGACACCGTCGAGGAGTGCATCGAGTGGCATGCGGATTACGAAGCGCGGGACGGCAGCCGGTGGAAGTTCGATATGATACACATCCACCGCGGTTCGCGCTACGACGGCTATATGGAGCGCGTCGCCGACCGCATCATGGAGCTTCTGACGCCCGAAACCCGCCGGACGATCCTTCAACTGAAATACGACGCTCCCGCCGGCGAAAGCGTCATGGGTATAGAGTACTACAAAGCCGTTCTGGACGGCGGGGTGCGCACCTGGGACGAATTCGCGCGGTGGCGCATGGAAAATCCGGCGGACGGCGTGATAGAATGGATGCCTTAAAACAGTATGACCTGCCAAAAGGCAGGTCATACTGTTTTATTACTCTCCGGTTTCCCAGATGTACTTCGGCAGTTCGTCGACGCGGTTGATATAGGCGATCTCGATGCCTTTGGGTGGTTTCGGCAGGCTTTTGCGCAGGTAGCCAGAAACGACTATCCGCTTGAATCCCAGTCGCGCCGCCTCGCTGATGCGCTGTTCGCTGCGCGGAGCCGGACGAACCTCGCCTGACAGCCCTATCTCTCCGGCCATGCAGACGCCATAGGCGATCTCGCGGTCGAAGTACGATGAAATGACCGCCCCCACCACCGCAAGGTCGAGTCCCGTGTCGGCGACGCGGAAGCCTCCTGCGAAGTTGAGGAAAACGTCCTTGGTGTACATCTTCATTCCCACGCGCTTTTCCAGCACGGCCAGCAGCATGTTCATCCGCTTCATATCGTAACCCGTGGCCGAACGCTGGGGCGTTCCGTAAGCGGCGTTGCTCACAAGTGCCTGCGTCTCGATAAGATATGGCCGAATACCATCCACGGCAGCGCCCACGGCGATCCCGCTCAGTTGTTCTTCGTAGTCACTCAGCAGTATCTCCGACGGGTTCGCCACCTCGACCAGCCCCTCGCCGCGCATCTCGAAGACGCCGATCTCGAAGGTCGCCCCGAAACGGTTCTTCACGCCGCGAAGAATGCGGTAAATATTATTGTTGTCGCCCTCGAACGAGAGCACCACGTCCACTATGTGTTCCAGTATCTTCGGGCCGGCGATGGAGCCGTCCTTAGTGATATGGCCGATGATGATTATGGATGTGTCGTGGGTCTTGGCGTATTTCAGGAGCGTGGCGGCGCACTCGCGGATCTGCGAAACGCTGCCCGGTGACGAGTCCAGAAGGTCGGTGTACATGGTCTGGATCGAGTCCACGATCACAAGGTCGGGCTGCAGGGCGTCGGCCTGGGCGATGATGTTTTCCAACAGTGTTTCGGCGTAAACGTAGCAGTCGTCATTCTGCTCTCCAACCCTTTCGGCCCTCATTTTTATCTGCTGGGGAGACTCCTCGCCCGAAACGTAGAGGGTTTTCAGTCCGTGGCTTCCGAGGGCGATCTGCAGCGAAAGCGTGGATTTGCCGATGCCCGGTTCGCCGCCCAGCAGGATGAACGATCCGGGAACCATCCCACCACCGAGCACGCGGTTCACTTCGCCGATGCCGAGGTTGATGCGGCGCAGTTCGTCGCGCTGTATCTCCTTGATCTGTTGTGGTTTTGTGGGCGTGCTTTTGACAAGGCTGCGGCTGTCGGTCTCCTTGGAGATGATCTCCTCGGCAAACGTGTTCCATTCGCCGCAGACAGGGCAGCGTCCCATCCACTTAGCCTGTTCGTTGCCGCAGCTTGAACAAAAGTATGCCTTCTTAACCTTAGCCATAAATCGCTGCCGGCGTTCCGGCCTATTTAATAAAGAATCTGTAAATGTCGTTGCCGAATGCGAATATCAGCAGGGCGAACAGCAGCACGAGGCCCACTATCTGCGCCCATTCCATGAATTTGTCGCTCGGTTTCCGCCGGGTGACGACCTCCCACAGCAGGAACAGCACGTGTCCGCCGTCGAGCGCCGGTATGGGCAGGATGTTCATTACCGCCAGGATTATCGAAAGGAATCCGGTGACGCGCCAGAACGAATACCAGTCCCATTGTCCGGGGAAGATGTTGCCGATCGAGATAAAGCTCCCGAGCGACTGGTAAGCCTTGGTCTCCGGTTTGACGATCAGTTTCAGCTGGTTCCAGTAGCCGCTTATTTCGTTGCCGGTCTTGTGGAGACCTGCCGGTATCGACTGCCAGAAAGTGTAGTCATATGCCTGTATGGGGAAGTAGCGGTTGAGGGGGCTTGAGTTCACGCCTATTTTTCCCTCTTCGGATACCGGGACGCTGAGCACGCGGGGAACTTTCACGTCGGAGCTGTCGCGTATTACGGTAATATCGGCCCGGCCGCCTTTAACCCCTGCGAGCGCTTTCTGGTACTGGTCGAAGAACTCCATCGGCACTCCGTTGAAAGCCACAAGGCTGTCGCCGGTCTGCATCCCGGCCTGTGCTGCGCCGCCGTCTTTAGCCACAACTCCCACCACGAACGGCGTGCGGGGCGCCATGAATTCTTTGCTGTCGAGCATCTGCGATATGCTTTCCACAGGAATGACGATATTGACCAGACTGTCCGCACGATTGACCGTGACGCTCTTTACCTGGTTGATCATCATATCCGGGTAGACCCTGTAGAAGTCGCCTTCCACGGGAACGCCGTCGAAGCTCACGATCCGGTCGCCATCCTTGAAACCTATTTCATGTGCGAGTTCGTTGTACGAGTAGCCCCATGTCAGGTCGCGGTTGTCGACGTATGCGTCGCCCCAGTGCCAGCTCATGCCGGTGAAGATGACGAAAGCCGTGACGACGTTCATCACCACGCCGCCGACCATCACGATAAGCCTCTGCCATGCCGGTTTCGAACGGAATTCGTATGGTTTGGGCGGTTGTTTCATCGCCTCGGTGTCCATGCTCTCGTCGATCATTCCCGAGATCTTGCAGTAGCCTCCGAAAGGCACCCAGCCCATCCCGAAGGTGGTCTCGCCGATCTTGAATTTAAAGAGCGAAAATCCGCCCGCGTCGAAGAAAAGGTAGAATTTTTCCACGCGGATGCCGAACATCCTCGCTGTGAAATAGTGTCCCAGTTCGTGGACGAATATGAGCAGCGACAGGCTCAGTATCAGCTGCAGTACTTTGATTATTACTTCCATCAATTCGTAATTCGTAATTAATTTGCTTCACTTATTTTCCTCCTTCGCGCCTCGGCAATTCAAACGAGTTTGATTGCACTCGGCTTGTCGTCGGTTCGTAATTCGTAATTATCGCTTCAGCGATGCGTATCGCTTCGTCGTTGCAGTTTATATAGTCGTCGAGCGTGGGCTGCATGACGTTTCCGATACGCCCGAGGGTCTCCTCGATGGTTCTCACGATGCCGGTGTAGCCTATTCGTTTTTCGAGGAAAGCGGCCACGGCAACCTCGTTCGCCGCATTGAGCGCGCAGCACGCCGTTCCGCCCTCGGCAAGGCACCGGTAGGCGATGTCGAGCGCCGGATATTTCACTCTGTCCACTTCGGCAAAGGTCAGTTGCGGATGGCGGGCGAACGACAGCCTCGGAAAATCCGACGGCAACCGGTGCGGAAAAGTCAGCGCGTACTGTATCGGCACCTTCATGTCGGGGGCCCCCATCTGCGCCTTGATCGCGCCGTCGGCGAACTCCACCATCGAGTGGACTATCGACTGCGGGTGAAGCAGCACGTCTATCTTTTCCGGCGGCAGTCCGAACAGCCAGTGCGCCTCGATCACCTCGAAACCCTTGTTCATCAGCGTCGACGAGTCGATGGTGATCTTCGGGCCCATGTTCCAGTTTGGGTGGGCGAGCGCCTGGGCAGCGGTCACTTCATCCATTTTATCCGCAGGCCAATCCCTCAGAGCGCCTCCCGACGCCGTCAGTATGACACGTTCGACGGGCATCTGTTCCCCGGCGAGGCACTGCAGTATGGCAGAATGTTCAGAGTCTATCGGCAGCAGCGGCACACGGTTTTTGTGCACCAGCCTCATCACCAGTTCGCCTGCCGCGACGAGGCTCTCTTTGTTGGCCAGCGCCACTCTCTTCCCGGCCTCGACGGCTCTCACCGTCGGGATCAGTCCGGCGTAGCCTACAAGGGCATTCACTACTATATCGACGTTCGATTCGGCCACTATCTGCTCGATCGCTTCCGCGCCTGCGTAAACCTTGACGGGCAGGTCGGCCAGAGCGGCTTTCAGGTCGGCGTAGTATGTTTTGTCGGCGATGATGACGCTGTCGGGTTCCGTCTCGCGCGCCTGCTCGGCCAGCCTGCGCCAGTTGCGGTTGGCTGCGAGCGTTATCGGTTCGAAAAGGGTGCTGTGCAGCCGCAGCACGTCGAGCGTCTGCTCGCCGATCGACCCTGTCGAGCCCAGAACTGCGATACGCTGCCTCATCGTTAGAATATGACGTAATTTTCGGGATCTACGGGCGTTCCGTTATACCACAGTTCGAACCCGAACGGTCCCGACGAGTCGAAACCCTTCTCGCCCGTTTCACCCGCTATGCCGATGATCTCGCCGGCCCTCACGCGGGTCCCCACTGTGCGCTGCACCTGAGAAATGTGCTTATAGACGGAAACAAGGTTGTCAGGATGCTGTATCTGCACGATATAGCCATCCTCGGGGGTCCACAGGCTCAGTATGACGCTGCCCTCACGGACGGCCACTACCGGCTGGTTCGAGGTGGTGATGACCGTAACGCCGAAATGTCCCTGCACGGGGCTGAAATGGGTCTGGACGAGCCCCTGTGCCGGCGGCACCAGGTCGGCCGTGCTTTTCGAGATGCGGCTTGCCGCCGCCGAAGCCGAAAGACTGTATGCCCCCACGCCTTCCATCTGGGCGCGGAGTATGGAGTCTGCAGCGCTGGGCGCAATCAGCCGTTTGTCCTGTATCTCGATGGAGTCGCCGATGCGCGAAACGTCGCGTATGACTGGCGTTTTACCTTCCATGATAAGCGCAATGTTGTCGCTGTAGACCGTGAGATGGTTCATTTCGCGTTCGAGCGAGTCGAGCCGCATGATATTGCGCACCAGCATTTCGCGCGATTTGCTGCCCGGATAGCCGGGGATGGTGTCCATTATCGGGGTGTAGGCTACCACGAGGATGACGATGATGAACAGCATCAGCACGAGCGCTACGAACCCTATCAATATCCTGAGCGGGCTGATATACATGTACCAGCGTTCGTGCCCGTCGCCGGAGTCCGTCACCGACAGCCTCTGCTTGGCGGAGAACCCCTGCCACCACGATTTGATCCCTGTTTTCAGATTAATGCCCATAGGTGTACGCATTGAGGAACAAAGGTAAAAAAAGAATTACGAATTACGAATTACGAATTACGAATTGCAGGGATATGGGGCATTGTTTTTTGGTTTTCGCAGGAACTTGCAACTCATATCATCTATTTGAAAATGATTTTTAGTCCGTAATTCGTAATTCGTAATTCGTAATTTATTATCTTTGTCCCACCCCCGCCGGAAAACCAATTTGTTAGTTATCCGAATAAATAAACCCTATAAAACAGTATTTATTATGTCAGACCTGACACTTGTAGTTCTTGCGGCCGGAATGGGTTCGCGCTACGGCTCGCTTAAACAAATGGACGGGGTAGGCCCCCACAACGAGGCGATCATAGATTATTCGATCTATGACGCCATCCGCGCCGGTTTCACCAAGGTGGTTTTTGTCATCCGCCACTCTTTCGAAAAAGATTTCCGCGAAGTCTTCTCGCCCGAACGTTTCGGAGGTAAGATCGCGGTCGAATTCGTTTTTCAGGAGCTGGACTACCTGCCCGATGGATTCTCCGTTCCCGAAGGGCGCGAAAAACCGTGGGGGACGAACCACGCCGTGATGATGGCCAAAAGCGCCGTCAACGAGCCTTTCGCCGTGATCAACGCCGACGACTTCTATGGCAAGGATTCCTACGCCTCGCTCGGGAAATATCTGCAGACGCTCCACGGCAAGGAAAACAAATATGCTATGGTCGGTTTCCGGATCAGCAACACGATCTCGGAGAACGGCACTGTCTCGCGCGGGATATGCAGCGAGGATGCCGACGGCAACCTCACCTCGATGACCGAGCGCCACGGTATCGAGCGGCTCGACAGCGGGCAGATCGTTTTCGTCGACGAGAACGGAGCGCAGCAGCCCCTGGCCGACAGCACCCCCGTGTCGATGAACATGTTCGGCTTCACGCCCGACTACTTCCGGCACTCTGAGAAATATTTCAAGACTTTCCTCAAAGACAACATGGCTAATCTCAAGGCTGAATTCTATATTCCTCTGATGGTCAACGAACTCGTAAACAGCGGCGCGGCTTCGATGAAGGTGCTGCCGACATCCGCAAAGTGGTTCGGCGTCACCTACAAGGCCGACAAACCGATGGTCGAAGAACGCATACGCCAGCTCATCGCCGAAGGCGTTTATCCGGAAAAATTATGGAAATAATTCAAGATGTGTGGGGTTTTACCCCTGAGGGAGAGGTGATAGTCCTCTATACGATGACGAACGATTCTGGCGCGTCGATCCAGGTGACCAACCTGGGTGCGGCGCTCGTGTCGGTGAAGGTGCCCGACCGCGGCGGAAAACTCGCGGATGTGGCGCTGGGCTACAACGATTTCAAGAGCTATTTCGGCGACGGCCCGTTCATGGGCAAGAGCGTCGGCCGCTACGCCAACCGCATGGGAGGGGCGCGCTTCACTCTCGACGGCAAGGAATTCAAGCTCGTTCCCAATGAGAAACAGAACCAGCTTCACGGAGGCCCCGGAACCCTTGCCAACAAGGTGTGGGAGGCGCGCGTAGAGTTGAACCGCGTCGTATTCTCGATATCCAGTCCCGACGGCGACCAGGGCTATCCCGGCAACCTGATAGCCGAGGCGGCTTACTATTGGAGCGAGGATAACGAACTGGAAATAGTCTATTCGGCCGAGACAGACGCCCCTACGGTGGTGAACTTCACCAACCACGCTTATTTCAACCTTGCGGGCGAGGACAGCGGCAGCGTGCTGGGGCAGATACTCCAACTGAACGCCTCGAACTTCGTTCCGACCCGTCCCGACAATATTCCCACGGGCGAGATATGGCCTGTCGAGGGGACCCCGATGGATTTCCGGGAGCCGAA
This sequence comes from Rikenellaceae bacterium, assembly GCA_031547885.1. Lineage (GTDB taxonomy): Bacteria > Bacteroidota > Bacteroidia > Bacteroidales > Rikenellaceae > UBA940. The sequence goes on along the minus strand of JAVBRO010000027.1, from coordinate 17,434 downwards.
GACCCTGGGCCGCGACATCGACGCCGATTATCCGCAGATCACCGAGGCGGCGGGCTACGACCGCTGCTGGGCGATCGACGGCTGGAAGAAGAATATTCTGGCAGAAGCCGGCTGGCTGGCTGACGAGGCGAGCGGGCGCAAGATGACGGTGCTGACCTCGCAGCCGGGGATCCAGGTCTATACGGGCAACTTTCTGCAGGGTTCGCCCGCGGGCATCAGCGGACGTCCGTATGACAACCGTGACGGTGTAGCCCTCGAGTGCCAGGGATTCCCCGATGCGCCCAACCATCCGAATTTCCCCGACCAGTCGTTAAGGCCGGGTGAAAGGTATATCCAGAAAATAGTCTACAAATTCGGCATTTTGCAGTGATAACGGCGGGTGGCAACGGCCGCAACGTTTTGTTTTTCTTAATTACTTTTTGACGAACAAAAAGTAACAAAAATTCGCCGAGGCACGAAAAAGTCTACGGCCTGACATCTAACGCTGAAAATGGGCGCCTAATCGCGGGTTTGCAAGCAAACCGGCCCCATTTTCGCGCTTTTAGCCGCCGGCCGCTTTACGCCTTTTTCGTAACTCGGATTTGCGCACGGCTTTCAACCGTGAAATAAAAAATTGTAATACATTTTTACACAAGCGCCAGCTTGTGCGGGATTCCCACTTTTCAAAAATCGTAAGCGCAGACGAAGAATAAAACGGAAGTCCCCATGTGCGATAGCTCCGCGTTAGCTCAAGGGGTACCGTTTTAGGCGAGGCGGAGTAGATTTTTGGAACGTGGGCCGGCTTTTGCTCCACTTTTGCCGGCCAAAAGTGGAAAAGAGAAGAAATAATCATTAAATTATAAGGTAGTTCCCTCGTCGGCGGATAGACACTCTCCATTCCTGCACTCTCACCTGATCCGCCTCACTCGGGATGACGGTTAAACAGGTCAGGGAAATCCTTGAGCGGGGTGTATTCTCCGTCACAGACTTCGTAAATATAGTGGTCGAGGCCGTTGGTCAGCATCACATAGCGTGCTCCCAGCACCGCATTGTAGCGAAAAGCCTGGTCGAGCGTCGAGGCGCACACCGCCACCCCCGGAGCCTTGCACTCCACCAGCATCAGCGGTCGCCCGTCGTTTCCGGTCACGACTATATCGGCCCTCTGCGGTGCCCCATGCATATCCACCGGATACTCCTGGCAGATATTCGCGGCGACCACCCCCGCCCCGTCCGACATGAACGCGATGACATGCCGCCTCACCCACTCCTCGGGAGTCAGTACCAGCCAGCGCCCACGCAGCGCATCCCACACATGGGTCGCACCGCCACGTTCCGTGACGCGAAGCCTGCACGCCGGCAGGTTTAATTTCGGATAATCGGCAGGGTTTTTCAAAATTTCATTATCTTTAAGGCCAAAATTACGCAAATTATCTCCCATAAACCGTCTTATGAAAAAAATATTCGTTTCGCTTGCCGCCATATTGATCTTCGCGGGCGTTTCCGCACAAAAGAACCAGGCTGCCCAGCCCCACTGGCTCGACCCGGCTGTCGTCAGCATCGACAAGGAACTTCCGCGCGGCGATGTGGTCAGCCACGACACCAGGGACGAAGCCATCCGTAAGACCTACCATAAATCGAAATACCTGCAGCCGCTTACCGAATGGACGAAAAGCGACCGCGGCGATGCGGTGGTCTGGAAGACGCGATACAAAATACCTTTCGAATGGATCGACCGCGAGCAGTTCCTCTATCTGGGCAAGGTCTCGACCTCGTTCGACGTGATGGTGAACGGCCAGTTGGCCGGATACAGCCAGACCGGCAGCACCCCGTCGGAGTTCGACCTGACCAAGGTCTCGCAGGAGGGGAGCAACGATCTCGAGATAGTGATCTACAAGGAGCCCGTGGCGCAAAAATTGGAGAACAGCCGACCGGTCGCCGATCCGCAGATACTGGGCGAGGTCTACGTGCTGTCGCAGCCCAAGATGAGGGTGCGCGACATTTTCGTTGATACCCGCATGGAAGGCACCAACGGGATACTCCAACTCGGCGTCATCATGAAGAGCCACCAGCTCAACGTGAAGGACTACCGCGTCTACTACGAGTTGATCTCCCCGAAAGGCGAGATACTTTCTGAAGGGTATAAGGACGCCTCGCTGAACATGCGCCGCGAAGATACGGTACGTTTCTTCGCCAACATCCAGGACATCATGCCGTGGAGCCACGAAGAGCCCCGTCTCTACACGCTCTTCATCAAAACCCAGCACGAGGGGCGTTTCAAAGAGTTCATGTCGTTCCAGGTCGGTTTCCGCGGCCTCGATTTCAAGGATGGCCTTATATACCTGAACAACACCCCGCTGAAGATAACGATGCGCGAATTCACGCCGACATCCGATATGGCCGCAATGCGCAGCCAGATCGAAAAACTTCGTGCTGAAGGGGTCAATACGCTGAGGCTCAAAGGTGCGCCCCCCAGCCACCAGTTCTATGAAATGTGCGACGAGGTAGGTATCTACCTTTGCAATCAGGCCGATATCGATACCCATCTGAGCGGTACATCGCGTAAAAAAGACGGCAATCCGTCGAACATTCCCGCGTGGGAAGGTGCTTACCGCGACCGCGTGATGAACATGTACCACACCTCGAAGAATTCCCCCTCGATGATAATGTTCTCGATCGCGGACGAGTCGGCCAACGGCTACAACCTTTACGAGAGCTACCTCGCGCTGAAGGCGATCGAAAAGCACCGCCCGGTCATCTACACCGACGGCGGCGAGTGGAACAGCGATCCGCTCGATTTCGACGCGATGAACAGGATACAATACCGCAACGAGGAAAAATGGGCTCTCATTACCCCCGAAAATGTCAATGCCGGGCAGTTCCGCGTCCACAATACGCGCCATTTTACGCCCATTATAGGCGATGCGGTCTACAAGATCGCCGTTGGCAAGAAGGTGGTTTCCAAGGGCTCCGTGCCTATCGAGGTGATGCCCAAAGGGGCCGCGGATTTCATTATCCCGATCAGCGGTGTGCGTCCGGGTAAGAAGTTCGTCGTGCAGATTGAAGTGAGGATCGAACGTCCTGTCAACAAGTATGTTTTGAGCGGCAAGAGCGACGAAAAGAAAGTGTTCCGCGATGCCGGCGCGACTGTCTCCGAAAAGGATAAGATCGTCATCGAGCGCCGCAGTTTCCCGTCGGGGCGCGTAGCCGCCAGCGTACGCTCCACGGGGGTCCGCTAATCAGGTTGATCCATGCGCGGGCTGGTCGCATACATTGTTGCGGCCCTGCTGGTGTCGGCGGGATGCATCCGCGTTGCCCCCGCTCCTGCGCCGGAACCTGTTCCGGAATCGAAACCCATCGTCCGCACGGCGAGGCTGATGATCATAGGCGACGTGATGTCGCACTCGCCGCAGGTTTCGGCCGCGCGCACCGCCGGCGGATACGACTACGAAGAAGTTTTCCGATATTTCAAGCCGATTTTTGACAGTGCCGATCTCGTCATCGCCAATCTCGAGACCACACTCCGCACCACGCCGCCATATACGGGTTATCCCTGCTTTTCTGCTCCGGCCGAACTGGCTTTCGCAATGCGAGCCGCCGGGATCGACATTGCGACCACCGCCAACAACCATATCTGCGACCGGACCGACAAGGGCATCCGTTCGACCCTGTCACTGCTCGACAGCGCCGGCATTGCTCACACGGGCGCATTCCTCGATTCGGCGCAGCGGCGTTCGCTGAATCCGCTTTACCGCGACGTGAACGGCCTGCGTTTTGCACTCCTGACATATACCTACGGCACTAACGGAATTCCCGTTCCGCGCGGAATGACGGTCAATCTGATTGATACGGCTGTGATCGCCGCCGACCTGGCTTCCGTGGACCGAGACTCGACCGACTGCGTGATAGTGTCGTACCATTGGGGCGACGAATACCGCTCGAAACCCGGGCGCGCGCAGAAAGAACTTGCGGCATGGACGCGGGCGAGTGGAGCGGATATTGTGATCGGCGGCCATCCCCACGTCGTACAGCCTTTTGAGGCGCACTACAACAAAGACTCGACTGCGGTGACGGGCGCGACATATTATTCGCTCGGCAATTTCGTGTCGAACCAGCGCCGCCGGTACACCGACGGCGGGATGATGGCCGAGATCACCGTAACGAAAATCGATTCGCTGCCGGTCTCCTACGACCTGGCTTACCGTCTTTTCTGGGTCTATACGCCTTATCGTGGGGGTGTGCGGCGTTTCACGGTGCTGCCTTCGGGGGTTGCCGATACGATGACTGTCCGCGACAGCACCCGGTGGCAGTACGAACGCTTCATGCGCGACAGCCGCAAACTCCTCTCCACTGCCGACAGCGTATTTACCGAACTTTAATTGACAATTGAAATGACTCAAAATCACTGCCGTCTGCTTTAGCTGACGGATAATCCATTGGCTAAATCCAAGCCAACGGCAATAAAATAAAAAAGGGAGCCTTTGCTCCCTTTTTCATGCAATATCGCTTAGTTTACAGTTCCCAACCGAGCGCGCTGGCGCCCAGTATGGCTGCATCGGATTCCTTGAGCTGCGAGAACTCGACCTTGATCTTGTTTTTCCACAGATCCAGCACATTGTTGTTGAGCGCATCCACGACCGGTTTCTTGATCAGGTCGCCGGCTTTCGTGAGGCCGCCGAACAGAATGATCGCCTCGGGTGCGCTGAACGCGACGAAATCCGCGAGCGCCTTGCCTAACAGGTCGCCCGTGAAGTTGAAAATGTCTATCGCAACCTCGTCTCCCTGGACCGCCGCTTCGAACACCTCTTTCGAGCTGATCTTGTCCCACGGCATATCGCGCAGGATGGTCTTTTTGGTGGTCGTTTCTAGGATTTCGCGCGCGGTGCGGGCAACGCCGACAGCCGAAGCGTAAGCCTCGAGGCAGCCGTTGCGTCCGCATCCGCACAGGCGTCCGTTGTTGCGCACCTGTATGGTGTGGCCCAGTTCGCCCGCGAAGCCGTCGTGCCCGTAAACCACGTTGCCGTTTATGACGATGCCGCTGCCCACGCCCGTGCCGAGCGTGATCATGATGAAATCCTTCATCCCGCGTGCGGCGCCGTAGGTCATTTCACCCACTGCTGCAGCGTTCGCATCGTTGGTCAGCGCTACCGGCAGACCGATCTTGTCGCTGACCAGTTTGGCAAGGGGAATGATCCCTTTCCACCTGAGGTTGGGCGCAAGTTCGATGGTGCCGCGGTAGTAGTTGCCGTTGGGTGCGCCGATACCTATTCCGCGGACGGTCCCGAGACCTTCGATCTGGTCGGCCAGTTTGCGGATGGCGTCCACCAAGTCGTCCACATAGAGGTTCACATCTTCGTGCGTGTCGGTGCGGATAGTGCTTTGTGCCAATACATTGCCTCGGGCGTCCACGACGCCTAGTTTAGAAGTCTGTCCGCCTATATCGACGCCTATTACATATTTTTTGTCCATTTTATCTGTAAAAACTAATTAGTCTACTTTGATATTGGTGTTGACGTTCTTGCTGCCGACCAGTGCGTAGAACAGCATGTAAACTACGCATGCAAAGATCACCCAATAGCTGGTCATATAACCGGCAATGTCGGCGATCCAACCCTGAAGGGCCGGAATGACGCCGCCGCCAACTACCATCATCATGAAGATGCCGGAAGCCATCGGAGTGTATTTTCCGAGTCCTGCAGTGGCGAGGTTGAAGATCGATCCCCACATGATGGAAGTGCAGATCCCGCATATTACGAGCAATACTGCGCTGAGGGGAACCTGGGTTATTGCGAACGACGATCCGGTGAATACGGGCATCGATGAGAGTACGGTATTCGGGATCATAATGGCTGCCAGTACCAGCACTGCTGCAAGAGCCGTGGAGAAGATCATCATGGCCCTGCTGGAGACTTTGCCGCCGATTATGCTGCCCAGGAAACGGCCCACGAGCATCAGGAACCAGTAAGTTCCGGCAACGAAACCTGCAGTTGCTGCTGCAGTTGCTGCTGGAAGGCCTGCGCCTGCCCCCGTGCCGTCGGACAGATAGAATATAAGTGTTCCGGGGATGCCTACTTCAACGCCCACGTAGACGAAGATAGCGATGGCTCCCAATACGAAGTGGCGGAATTTCCACGGACTCGATTCGAATTTGGTGTCGGCGCTGGTGTGCGTCGGATTGCTGAACGGGATGAAGAGCAGGATGATGAAAGTCAATGCAAACACGCCCATTGCAATATAAAGCAGCGTGTTCACGTCGGATATCGAAGCTTTCGAAGCATCGCCGATCATGGCGCCCACCATCATCGGGGTCAGCGTAGCCATCAGCGAGTTGAAGGTGCCGCCCGTCTGTATGAGCTGGTTGCCCTTGTTGCCGCCGCCGCCCAGAAGGTTGAGCATCGGGTTGACGACCGTGTTCAGCATACACACGCAGAAACCGGCTATGAATGCGCCCAGAAGGTAGACATAGAATCCGGAAGCGCCGAATTTACCCGACAGGAACTGAACGAAAATACCGAGAAGTCCTACAGCGATCGCAGTCAGGGCCGTTTTTTTGTAGCCGTACTTTACCAGCATCTTACCGGCCGGAATACCCATTACAAGGTAGGCCAGAAAGTTCATCATGTTACCGAGCATGCCGAGAAGCGTGGAATCTGCTACCTGGTTCTTCCAGATAACGCCGATGGGCGCTGCAAGATTGGTCACGAATGAGATCATCCCGAAGAGGAAGATCATAGTAATGATACCAACAAGGTTACCCTGTTTTTGTTGAGTTGTCATAATGTTAGTTTGGTTTTTAAGTTTAGTTAAAGGATTTTATTTTCAGTGAATTGACTCAAGCCGAAATATCCGTGGAGCGCTGCCGGGGGCGGGAGGGTTTGCAGCGTTCCGGTTCCAAATTTAGTAAATCTTTGCAATAAACAGCACTAATTAATGAAAGATGAGAGATGAAAGATGAAAAATTGTGGTGCAAACTGCGTTTGCGGTTTTTACACGGCTGTAAGCCGTGCATATTCTTTCATTTGTCATTTTTTATCTTTCATTATGATCTCCCTTTCTGTCAGAAAGGGAGATCATCCGGATCGTCGGCAGGTATCGGTTCGGGAACGGGGGCTGCGGCGGCCTGCTGAGGTGCAGGTGCGCCCGCCGGAGCCGGAGCAGAATACTGCGGAGCGGATGTTCCGGCGCCGTCGCCGCGTCGTCCCAGCAGTTTCATGTCGCCGGCCACGATCTCGATCCCGTAGCGTTTGCCGCCCTCTTTGTCGGTCCATTCGTTAGAGCGGATGGTCCCTTCTATATATATCTGGCTCCCTTTGCGCACATATTTGTCGGCCACGTCGGCAAGTCCGCGCCACAGAACGACGGTATGCCATTCTGTGTGTTCCTTCGTCTCCTGCGTCTGGCGGTTGAAGATGCGTTCGGTGGTTGCGAGGCGCAACCGCGCCACTTTTGTTCCCGTTTCGAGGGTGCGTATTTCAGGGTCCGCACCCACATTCCCCAGTAAGATTACTTTATTGATCATAAATTACGAATTACGAATTAAAAATTACGAATGGTGGTTAAAGCTGTTTGATTATTTCGGTAAATAGAAGCGTCATTTTCTTTTCGGCCTTTGCGCCCTGGGCCTGAACGTCCTCGTGGTCGCCTTTTTCGTCGGAGAGGCCCACATTGGTTATGATCGACGCCCCGAATACCGGAATGCCCATATGGCGGGCCGCGATGACCTCGGGAGTCGTCGACATACCGGCCGCATCGCCGCCGATAGCCTTGAAGTATTTGTATTCGGCCTGCGTTTCGAAAGTCGGACCCGTGCCGCCCACGTAAACCCCGTACTGCAGTTTTATCCCCTCTGCCTCGGCGATCCTGGTCGCCATGGCGCGCATTTTCGCGTCATAGCAGTTGTGCATATCCGGGAAACGCGGCCCCAGTTCCTCGATGTTGCGTCCTACGAGCGGGTTCGGTATGAGGTTGATGTGGTCGGTGATGATCATGATGTCGCCCACCCGGAACGAGGTGTTGATTCCGCCGCTGGCGTTAGAAACGAAAAGCGTCTCTATGCCCAGGAACTTCATTACCCTCACAGGGAATACCACCTGCCACGGTTCGTAGCCCTCGTAGTAGTGGAAGCGCCCCTGCATCGCGACCACTTTTTTGCCGCCAAGCATGCCGAAAATGAGCCTTCCGCTGTGCCCTTCGACCGTCGAAACGGGGAAGTCGGGAATATCCTTGTAATTTATCGCGGCTTTTACGTCGATGCTGCTTACGAGGCCGCCGAGGCCCGTACCCAGAATTATCCCCACCTCGGGCTCGAATCCGGCCTTAGCGAGAATAAAAGAAGCGGTCTTTTTGATCTGTTCTAACATCATATTCCAGTTTTGAGAAAAAATCTTCCTTGGTATCCTCCATGAATGTCATCTGGATGGGCTGCACGAATATCCTCGCCCTCAGCGCCGGCGGTATCTTCGCCCCGCGCCCCAGCTTGACGGCGTCCTTTTCGGTGGTCACAATGACCGTGCCTTCGGGAGCTTTCGCGAGGGTCTCTTCCATTTTACCCAGGTCGCGCACATGGTAGGGATGGTGGTCGCGGAACAGCAATTCGCCGACGAGGTTGTATTTGCCCCTGAGGTTTTCGACGAACGGCGCCGGATTGCCGATGGCCGCCATAGCTATGACGTCGGCGCCCGCCGGGATCTGCCTGTCGCCCGCGTCGTCCGGAAAAGCCGGATGCAGCGGGCCCGAAACCGCCCGCGTGAAGTAAAGGCACTGGAAAGGGAGTAGTTCGAGGCGTTTGCGGGCGATGCGCCGGTCGAGGGGCGTCATGTTGGCCGGGCATTTGGTGACGATCACGTAATGGGCGCGCTTCTTCTGTTTCGGCTGGTCGCGCAGGTTCCCGAGCGGCAGCAGTTTGTCCTTGTCGATGGGGCGGGTGTAGTCAACCATCAGGATATTGAGTTTCGGCTCGATGCGGCGGTGCTGGTACCCGTCGTCCATGATTATCAGGTTCACCTCGGGGTGCTCCCTTTGTATGCGTTCGATCCCCTCTTCGCGGTCCTCGCACACGACCACCACCATTCCGGGATATTTCATCTTGATCTGCTTGGGTTCGTCGCCCACGTTGCGGTACGACGAACGGAGGGTCACCTCGCGGTATCCTTTTGTTTTGCGCCCGTAGCCCCTCGAAAGCAGGGCGACGCTGTGTGTTTCGCTGAAGCGGCCGATCAGAAGTTCGCACATCGGCGTCTTGCCGGTGCCGCCGACAGTGATGTTGCCTACGCAAATGACAGGGATGTCGTAGCGGATGCTCTTTTTGACGCCCAAATCGTACAGCCGGTTCCTGACAGACAGGATCAGACCGTAAATCCACGATATCGGTGCAAGAAAAAAATTACGCATTCCGAAGGTTTCTCACTAATCTTTCAAAGGTAGAATAAAAACTACAGATTGCCAATTTTTAACTGCTAATATTTATTTTTTAGAACATTCTGCGGCGGGATAGCACGGGTTGAGGGATCTATGGTTCGACAACCGGCGGCTTCGTTTCCGACTCGTAGCATCCTGCGACGATAAGCGCCCATCCTATGATGGCTATAATCGAGAAAGCGATATTTATTGCCAGGTCGACTGCAGGGTCTTGCGTATAAATGTTGTGAGAAATAAGTATACTGGTTAAGATGTTTCGCACCCATGGCAGGACAACGGCTATGCTGCCTATACGTATCAACTTGTTTTTTACAGAAAAGAGCAGTCCAATGAATCCCACCAGCATTGCCAGCCCAAACAGAGACTGGACGATGTTTGTAATCGAAAAAGCAGAGCCCCGGTAAAAATCAACGCCTATTTTCTGGGAAAGGATGGAGCGGATGATATTCAGCAATGAGGAGAGGATAAAGGCGCCGGCGGCGATCCCGAAGAATACCCGGCCATTCCCTTTTATCCGCCGCAGAAGGTCGAATACGACTGCGGCAAAAAGACAGATCCCTATCGAACGCATGCTGAATTTCAGTATGCCCCATGGTTCCGATGATGGCAAATAACCGAATAATTTTATCATGCAAAGGCCGGCTGCCGCCAGCCATACCTGCCAATAGCTCAGTGCATTCCAGATCCGTGTGGTTGAATTTTCCGGAACCGGCGCCATGTATTTATCGGGGTTTCCCATAATGCAGAGGTTAGGTAGACACTGCAAGATACGGATAAATCGGCTGTCAGGCAACTGTCCGGTCAGGAAAAACGGATCGGGCGCGGACCGGAGTTATTAGGGTCTTTCTTTTGACGGGCCGCCTCTTTGCAGGCGCGCTCTATGTCCCCGACAAGTTCGTCCGGACGGTCGCTGCTTACCAGGTAGCGCTGCTCGTAGATATCCTCGATGATCACCAGACCGTGCCACGAGGTCGCATAAACTTTGATTATCTCCCAGTTGCGCGTCAGGAAGTAGTAACCGAAGTAGCCGAAGAACCCCATGCTGGCGAAGACCGGAATGAGATGTTTCAATTCGGTGCGGCCTATGCGGCGGACGCTTTTAAGGTGTTCGTAGGGGATGTGGGTGATCTCGATTACGCAGCGGATCTCGACGGCGTCTTCGGCGATGCGGATGCTGCGCGGTATCGACAGCACGCTCAAACCAATGACGGCCAGCGCGATCGAAAAAAACCACGCGGGCAGATAGTCGCCGAACGAGAAGAGCCACAGCCCGCCGCACACCACGATGACACCCCCTAGCACTATCAGGGTGATATTCCTCGTGCGTTTGTCGAGGCGGTATTTAAACTTGTTGCCTGTCATTTTCCAAAATAGCTTCCGCTATCGTAAGGTCAACGGGATGGGTTATCTTAATATTGCGCCGCTCGCCCGTGCATAGCATGATATTGTAGCCTACGGACTCCACGACGCCCGCGTCGTCCGTGAAATCCACTCCGAAAGCCCTTTCGTAGGCCGTTCTCAGGATATCGGCGCGGAAGACCTGGGGCGTCTGCACCGCCCGCAGTTCCGCCCGGTCTACAGGATAAGAACTGTTTTCGGTCAGCCGGCGGATGCTGTCGGTCATTTCCAGAACAGGAATGGCTGAGCCGTGTTTTTTTGCCATATCCACGCTGTGGGTGATCAGGTTCTCCGAAACCAGGGGTCTTACGGCGTCGTGCACGGCTATATATTCGCATCCATGGTCGAGTTCACGCAGGGCATTCTGCACCGACTCGAAACGTGTTTCGCCGCCTTCGCACACCTTGTGGGATGGGATTTTGAAGTACAGGCAGAGTTGGGCCCATGTCTCGAAATGGTCGGGATGCAGTGCTACGACGATATCGGCTCCGCGGAAGACCTTCCGGAATGCACGGACGGAATAAGCCATGACAGGTTTGCCGGCGAGCATCATGAATTGCTTCGGCACGGCGGCACCCATCCTTGTTCCGGATCCTCCGGCGGGTATTATGACTCCGATTTTTTTCATCTGTAAATCCGTACAGGCTCTCAGTTTCTTAAGGCCTTTCGGGATTCAAAAATAAGTAAAAAACGGCAATATTTTTGCGGATTGTGAAAAAGTGGTTATCTTTGTCGTCACATCGCGGGGTGGAGCAGTTGGCAGCTCGTTGGGCTCATAACCCAAAGGTCGGAGGTTCGAGTCCTCCTCCCGCTACAAGAGGAAAGCAGAGGTCCGTCAGGATTTCTGCTTTTCGCTTGTTATGGGCTGAGGACGAGAACGAAGTTCGAGCTGACGCAGGAGTGAGTGCAGAGCCAAGCTTGCTTGAGCTATGCCGAGCGACAAGGAAGAAAACAAGCATCTGAAAGATGCGCAGTTATTCCTCGCGCGGCTTGGTGAGTAAACAGGAGAGTTTATTTTTTCTTTTGTGCCTTTCCCTTTTTGCAGTGGCCAAATTTCATATCCTCGATCAGATATTTATCCGCTCCCAGTTTTAAGGCCTTATCCAGATCGTCGCAGGCCCCATCCAACTGTTCATAATCGGGATCCAGAATGCCTTTTGTCGTATTCCTGTTGATTTTTGCGTTCGCCCTGTTGACATAGGCTTCCATATAATCGGGATCTAACTCAATGGCGATATTGTAGTCTGCGATGGCGCCTTCAAAATCGAAATTATTGCTTTTGGCAGTGCCGCGGCTGAAGTATGCCTGTGCGACGGTCGGGTTTAACCTGATGGCCTCGTCGTATTTCAGGATCGCCGCCTCATTCTCGAATCTATGCGACAGCTCAACCGCCTCCTCATACCGCCGCAGATAATCAGGCGAATAACCCGCGACTCCGTCCACAAACCAAAACTGCCTTAATACCCTGCCGTCTTTTGCATATTCGAAATAGTCGCCCTGTTTTACTCCCTTCCTGAAGTTCAATTCGTACTGTTTTTCACCGGTCTCATAATACATGACGGCAGTTCCTTCAATCTCGCCGTCCACCATCATGCATTCCTGCTTGAGAACACCGTTTTTATAATATTCCCTGGCGATCCCGTCCATCGTCCCGTTTTTGTACGACCTTTCCAATTCCTTATTTCCATTGTCATAGTACATAATGCGCGGTCCGTCGGCAACACCATCTGTAAATGTTCCCTTTCCAACGACTGCGCCCTTTTTATTTGTTTCGATAAAATCCCCGCTATAGGCATGCTGTTCTCCTTTCTTATGCCATCTGCCTTCGATATTGACCATCTCTTTCAGATTGATCTGTGCATACGCATTACAACCCGCCAGGGCAAGTATAGCGCAAGTAACAAGCCTCTTCATATATGTTCCGGTTTTAGTTTCCTGCAAAATACGGAAAGTTTATATTTTTATGACTCTTTTTTGTTTATATTTGTAAAACAACTTACAGAATATTTAACTTACTAACCTGAAACGGAATGAAAAAACTATTATTGGCGGTATTGTTATGCGCGGGCGTCTGCGGAGCCGCGTTTGCACAGGGATTCCAGGTTCCGGATTACGAATTTAAGACAGCGGAAGATTATGCAAAGTACGATCAGGCCATAGTCGGGGCGTACGAATGGCTTATGAAGACGCCTGTCGGGGAATACCAGGAAAGATACGATGTGTACAAATTCCTGCTGGAATGGAGCCAGGGGACGCCTGATTTTATGATTGAGATCGGTGATCCCGCAATGAATGCCAGCGGGGAGGATGTGCATTTGTTTGCGATATACCTCGCCGGATATTCCGCATATCTGATAAATGCCAAAGAGTCCGGCAAGCTCATATCCGAAGATGGGGATAGTGTGGAAGACAAGGACGATGCAATTTATGCCGCGGTCAAAGATATGATTCAGCTATATAAAAGCAACAGGACTTTTTATAAGGAAAAGAATAAAGTTCTCGAGAAATATATAAAGCTGGACGCAAAGGGCGGTCTGAAAAAAATGATCGAAGATTCGAGGCCCCCAGTCCCTGCTTCCTGATGAAAAAAAGAGAACGACACCTTGAATAAGTGTCGTTCTCTTTATTTTATAAACGGGATTGCTATTTTATTTTCACCATCGGCGGGAGCTGGTAGCTGCCGTCAAGTACCGCGGGGCCGGGGCCGTACACGCGCAGGATGATGAACGGTTCGCCGTCGGGGGCCGGAAGCCAGTTGCTTTCCAGAGCCTTGCCGGGCGATGTTTTAGAGATATAGATATCTATGCTTCCGTCGGCGTTCGTTTTCAGCTGCGGGCTGCGGCTGCCGATCGAATAGCGGTTGATCGGATTGGCTACCAGAAAACGGTTGGGCATATTATACATCGTGATCGACCAGAAATACTTGTTCGGAGGCGTTTCACCCTTTTTGAACGTCACCTTGTAGCTGGCGCCGGCCGTGTTTATCTGGTTTCCGTCAGTGTCCTTATGCCATGCGAAATAGGTGGCCTGCGAGGCGTAGTTGCCGAAAATGCCTTCGACCACGCCGAATGTCCTTGCCATGTAGTCGGTTTTTATGACCTCGCGCGTATTGAACAGGTTGCCCGATTTGGCTTTTAATTGATAGGCGGCAAGTCGTTTTTTCGCGTCGGCTATCCCGGCTTTGATCGCGGCTTTTGTGGCGGGAGTGAATTTGGTGGTGTCCCAGGGCATGCCCGCCGCTATGCCGAGCAGGGCCATGCTGTCCAGGGCCGGCTTGTCCATCGCGTTCGGGATGGTGAACGGCAGTGTGAAATTGACGTATTTGAAGGCGGCGATGCCGTTTTCGTCACCCTTCACGAACGGCAGCCATTCGATTTTTTCGGCGGCTTTAGGAGCGGGCTGGTTGAGGTACTCGTGCAGAGGCATAAGTTTGTAGCCCGCCTGTATCTTCTGAACATTGGCGATGTCTTCAGGTCCGTCGGCGCCCGTGCGGGTAAGCGTTCCCAGGAAATAAGATTCGCCGCGGATGGCGCGCTTGATCCCGACGGGAATACTGCCTTTCCAGTCGACCGTGGTGACCAGATAAGCACCACCGCCCTGTCCGTCGATCACCGAGCCGGGGCTGTCGAGAACGAACGCCCACAGGTCGTCCCACTGCGAGGTGTAGTAGCGGTTGGCATCAGCGGGCGGCATAACGAGCACCCAGGGTTCGCTGCGCACGTCCACCCATGCCCATGAGTAGGGCGTGTCGTTGTTGGGCGATACGAGGTCCTTATGGTCGGATGTTGCGAAGCCGTAGTGGCGGAATTGCCCGAATCCGCCCACATATTCGGGCGAAGAGGCGTCTATAGCCTGCTTGTACATCGTGGCGTAGTTCATAATCAGCGGATAGCTGAATATATACGCCTGAGAGGTCAGAGCCTGTATCCGTTCGGGGGATAGGCTGTTGATGTCGTTCTTTTTTCTGCCCGGGCCGCAGGCTGTCAACAATGCCAGAGCAACGACCAGAAGGGATAGGATTCTTGTTTTCATATAATTCATTATTAATGTTTTTACTTAAGCGTACCTGTTGCAAATTTTCGGCCAAAAAGTGCTGTAAATGGGCTGCGTATCGGGACTTTTCATTATATTTGAAAAATCCAAACATTATCTTTATGAAAAAGACCGCGTGTTTATTATTTACAGCCGCGCTGATGCTCTCCTGTGGCGGCGGCAAGGACTACAGTTACGAGGCGAGCGCCGACTACGATTATATTGCCGCGCCCGAAGCCGATCAGATCGTTTTGGAAGAATTGACCCCGGCAGAGCCGCAGTCGAACGAAGCGATACCCGTGCAGGCCGAGAGCAAGAAGATAATCAAAACCGGGAATATGACCGTCGAGGTACGCGATCTTGCCGCATCCAAAGTACGTATAGACAGTCTGGTGTCTAGGTCCGGGGGTTACTATGCGTTGGAGAACTACAACGATTACGGCTATCGCAGCTACACCCTCCAGGTCCGCATACCAGTCCGCAGTTACGAGGATTTTATCGCTTCGGTGGAGAAAGGGCCGGGCAAGGTGACGCAGAAGGAGATAAAGGCGCAGGATGTGACCGAGCAGTTCGTCGACCTCGAGACACGCCTTGCCAACAAGCGCAGCTATCTCGAACGGTACCGCGGCCTGCTGAAACAGGCGAGGAACATAGAGGAAATCCTCGAAGTGGAGACCCATATACGCCAGCTCGAAGAGGAGATAGAGAGCGTGGAAGGACGCCTCAGATATCTGGGAGACCAGGTTTCGTACAGCTCGCTCCGGCTGGTGCTGCAGCAGGACACGCCTGTCGTGAAGGAAAAGATGGAGTTCTGGACGAAACTGAAAGACGCCCTGCACACCGGATGGAACATCCTCGTCCACATCTTCCTTTTCGTGATCCTGATATGGCCCCTGTGGCTGATCGGGGGAGTTGTCGTTGTCTGGATCATATGGCGCAGGAGAAAAAGGAAACAGGATAACACTATATGGAAAGATTAAACTTTCGTTGACTTTGGCGGAATGATAAAACACTTGAAATAGACTGACCATGAAGAAACTCATTCTACTCGCACTTGTGCTGCTGCCTCTCGGGGTCGGGGCTCAGTCGTTCAACGGCCGTTTCATGGAACATATGCAGAAAAAGGACTATAAAGCCGCGGGGAAAGTCATAGCCAAATGGGAGGCTTCTCCCGAAGGATCATCCCCCGAATTCTTTATAGCCGCTTTCAATTATTATTTCCGGGAGTCCCGTAAAAGCGTGCTCACATTGGGGCAGAATCCGACCGGAGAAGCCCTGACATTTTACAACAAGGAAGATACCGAAAAGAAATCGCCGGCCGGATACATATATGATGATGTCTATTTCGATAAGGCATTGCTCGACAAAAGTTTCGGATATATCGACCGGGGGATTTCGGAGTATCCAGACAGACTGGATATGCGTTTCGGGAAAATCTATGCGTTGAAAGAGGCGCACCGTTATGAAGGTATGGTCACCGACATGGTCGCTGCGGTGGAATATTCGGCGGAGATCGGCAGCGCCTGGCTGTGGAGCGGAAACGAGGCTGTGGAAGATGCGGAGGAATTCTTCTTCTCCAGCATGCAGGACTATATAATGGAGTTGTATGAGACCGACGAAGCTGCGGATTATATGGAAGCGGTTGCATCCGTCGTCCTCGAGTACTATCCGGACAACGTGGTTAATATCAATAATATGGGGATCGCATGCACGCTGCGGGGCGATGTCGATACGGCCCTGGGGTATTATCTGAAAGCGCATGAGCTTGCCCCAGGCGACTGCATCGTTCTTGCGAATGTGGCAGAGTTGTATGTGAAAAAGAAAATGATCCCTGATGCGGTCGTCTATCTGGAAAAGATCGTTGCTACCGGGAACCCTGAGTATAAAACATGGGCTGAAAAATATATAGCTGCGTTGCGGAAAGAGTGAACTGCCGGTTGCAAATATTGCAAAATGTCCTATTTTTGAGAAATTTTACTACAACCCAACAACTTTACAAATGGAAAATGAAGAAATGAAGATGGAGGAAACTCCGTCGGCAGCCGCGGTGGAATATACCCCGCCGCCAACGATGACGATGGAAGAGATGCAGCGTCAGCAGGAACAGGCTGAACTGCGCCAGAATATGCTCAAGGGCGCACTGGCGAGTCTCGTCGTAGGCCTCGTTTGTGCAGTGTTGTGGGCGTTCATAACGGCGCTCACCCAACATCAGATAGGTTACATGGCGTGGGGCGTCGGATTTGCAGTAGGCGCTACGATGAAGGCGGCCGGTAAGGGTCTTTCGCCCGCGTACGGCGTTGTTGCGGCCGTGATAGCGCTGTTTTCCTGTGGGATAGGCAATTTCCTGAGCTATATTGCTTTCCTTGCGGCCGAGTTTGAGATGGACTTCGGGGAAGTGCTCACTGGTTTCGACTACAGCTACACATTCGGGTTGATGAAAGATATGTTCCACCCGATGGATGCGGTTTTCTGGCTTAATACGCAAAAGGGATGGTGAAAAGCGGGGTATTTTCGAGTAATACGCAAAAGGGATGGTCATTTGACCTCACGAGGCGGGGTTAACCCCGCCTCGTGAGGTCAAATGACGCTCTGAAATATTCATCTATAAATT
>JAVBRO010000003.1:0-62252 GCA_031547885.1 Rikenellaceae bacterium | reverse complement strand
AAATTTATAGATGAATATTTCAGAGCGTCATTTGACCTCACGAGGCGGGGTTAACCCCGCCTCGTGAGGTCAAATGACCATCCCTTTTGCGTATTACTCGAAAATACCCCGCTTTTCACCATCCCTTTTGCGTATTAAGCCCGGTTTCTTTTTAAATTGGGCGGAAGTGTCGTTACGGTACGTAACAAAATTAGATGCCGGATCAGCCAGATTGAACGATGGCCACACCCATACGGTCGCAAGGTCGGGATTGCCGGAGCAATCAAAAAAATGCATCAGCCCATTGTGCGCCGAAATATCTATCTCCGTAAGGCTGTTATTCTGGCATAGAAGTACTATTAATTCCGGATTGTTCGAAAGATTGAGCCTGGTAAGGAGGTTATTACCACAGGAAAGAGTCGACAGCCGGGAGTTATGTGACAGGTCCAATGAAGAGAGGCGGTTGTCATAGCAATTCAGATTCGCAAGCAACGGGTTTCCCGACAAATCGAGACCGCTAAGTTCGTTTAGGTTGCAATTCAGATTCGCAAGCAGCGGGTTTCCCGACAAATCGAGACCGCCAAGTTCGTTTCGGTTGCAATTCAGGCCGACTAACTTCGTATTTGCCGACAGGTCCAGCCCTGTACTCCCGGCATTCTCGCAAGCCAAATACGTAAGTTCGGTATTATGCGATACATCTACCGAACTAAGCGTATTGTTCGAATAATCCAAATAAGTCAGCGCGGTATTGCTTCTTACATCCAGAGAGGTCAGGCTGCAACCATACAATCCCAGGTGGGTCAGTTTCTTCAGCATCGACACGTCGACGGAACCGAGGGGACTGCTTAAGATTTCCAGATAGGTCAATGCCCTGTTCTGCGAAAGATCGACAGAAGTCACGCTGTTATGACCGGAGAGATAGAGATAAACCAACCCTGTAAAATATTCGATGCCGTCTGTCGAATGGAAATAGCCCATACCGTTCCACCCGGCAGAAGAGTTCATATGGGTTACCGCCGCAGCTTCGGCGGACGAAAGTTTGCCGTTGCCGTCGGTATCCCAGACGGGGAGCGTTATCGGGTTGGAGTTTTCATCGGTAATGTCCTGGGTATTTACCATACGGTCCAGGCAGTGCGCCTTGAACGCCTCGTCGGTAATGAAGGGAAGTATATCGGCGACAGGCACCGGCATAACCGTCACGGCGCATTCGTCCGTGAAACCGCCGTTCACGGTCGTAACCGTGATGACAGCTTTGCCCACGGCTACCGCGGAGACCTTGCCGTTCCCGTCAACCGTAGCAACTCCGGTGTCGCCGCTGCTCCACGTTACGGCTTTGTCGGCCGCATCGGCCGGGGCGACGGTCGCGACGAGGGTTTCCGTTTCTGTGACACTGAAAGTCAGGGTCAGTATCTGTTTGTTAAGGGTAACACCGGTTACTGCAGCCGGAGCGGCACTGACGGTCACGGCGCACTCATCCGTGAAGCCGCCGTCCACCGTCTCGACCGTGATGGTGGCTTCACCGACATCCACCGCCGTCACCTTGCCGTTCTGGTCGACCGTAGCAACGGACTCGTCGTCGCTGCTCCATTGCACGCTCTTGTTCGCCGCGTCGGCGGGAGCGACGGTCGCAACGAGGGTTCCGGTTTCGGTGCCGCCCATCGTCAGCGTCAGGGTGGGTTTGTCGAGGCTCACACCCGTTACCGGGACCGGATCGTTGTTCTTGGCGCACGATGCCGCCGACACTACTGCCAGCGACATGATCAGATAAATCAACTTTTTCATAATTTTGATATATTTAGTTTGAATGTGTTTCGATAGCGCAAAGAGCGCCAAAATTGCATAGAAGAGTGTAACATTGCAGGAAAAATGTGTCACAAAACAGGAAAAGCGATGCGGATTTTGCGACAGGTGCATTTTTTATCCGGCAGGTACGGTATTTGTATGATATCAGGAGACAAATCCATACCTTTGAAAATAAAAATCATCCATATGAAAAAACTGTTCCTCATCGCAGCAACCGTCGCAGCCACCCTAAACCTCTCGGCGCAGGAGATCAAAGCACCCGAGGCTTTCCGCGTCGGGGAGTATGAAGTGTTCGTGCTGGTCGAGACTTCCGGCTCGGGAAGTACCTCGATCCTCATAGATGCGCCGGAAGCGGTGCTTGCCGAATATGCGCCGGGCGGTACTTTCCCCAACGCGACCAACGCCGTGCTTATCCGGAAAAACAACGACATATGGCTCGTAGACACCGGTTACGGGCGCAATATCTTTTCATATCTGGACGTTCTTGGAATTGCTCCAGAAGATGTCGGCACCGTGCTGCTTACACACATGCACGGCGACCACATCGGCGGAATGTTCAGGGACGGAAAAAAATCGTTCCCCAACGCCGACGTCGTGGTGTCGATAAAAGAGGCGGAATACTGGTCGTCGGACGCCGAAATGAACAAGGTGCCGGAAGGCCGCAGGGGGGCTTTCACGGCCGCCCGGAAAGTGCTCGCCGAGTACGATGCGGCCGGTGTCGAGCCATCGGCCATCAATGCCGAAACAGTCGTGTTGCCGACGGGAGTTGTGCTCCCTCTGCCCGACGGAATCACACCCATCCGCGCCTACGGACATACTCCCGGGCACGTCGCCTATATGATAAAAGACGGCAAACAGCAACTTCTGATATGGGGCGACCTGACACACGCAATGGCGGTGCAGATGCCGCACCCCGAGATATCCGTGACCTATGACGTGGACCCGGAAATGGCCCGCGTAAGCCGCATTGAGATCCTGCGGGACATCGCCGACCTGGAAAAAACACCCGCAGGCGAAATGACCGCCGTCGTGGGCATGCACATTCAGCAGACCCGTCCGGGAGTGGTGTATTTCAACGGCAGCGACGGTTACAGGTTCGTGACAGAACCGTCCTGGGTAGGAATGCCGGCGGAGAATTAAAGTTGTCATGCCGAGTGAAGCGCAGCGGAATCGAGGTATCTGACTGTGAAAAGGCAAATTCCAATGCTCGATCATATCCTTCGGCTACGCTCAGGATGACAACCTACCGGCAATGACATATCTACTCAGAAATAAAATATTTGAAAAAATGCCACTCAATATACCCGAAAGCAAAATGCCGCGCGTGGTGGTTGCGGGAGGAGGTTTCGCCGGACTCGAACTGGTCCGCAGGCTCTCGCGCCGCCCTGTTCAGCTAGTACTGCTCGACCGCAATAACTTCCACAATTTCCAGCCCCTGATGTACCAGGTGGCCACCTCGGCCCTCAACACCGGGGATATCGCCTTTCCGTTCCGCAAGGTGTTCCGACATAACGACAACGTCCATTTCCGGATGACCGAGGTGACAGGCGTGGATCCGGATATGAAAAAAATTGTCACATCCGACGGAGAGCTCTCCTACGACCTGCTCGTGATGGCCACCGGGTCCGCCACCAACTACTTCGGAATGAAGGACGTCGAAAAGAATTCGATGCCCATGAAAGAGCTTTACGAGGCTCTGGCGATCCGAAACACGGTGCTGAAAAATCTCGAAACGGCCGCAAAGACGCGCGACGAGGCGCTGCGCGAAGCACTGCTCAACATTGTCATCGTGGGCGGGGGTGCGACGGGCGTAGAACTGGCCGGGGCATTCTCCGAAATGAAAGACAATATAGAGCGTAAGGATTACCACTATTCGAGGGCGGGGATGAAGATATGGCTCGTCGAGGGGGCCGACAGACTGCTGGCGCCGATGGGCGAAAAAACCTCGGCCGATACGCTGAAACTGATGGGAAAACTCGGGGTCGAGGTGATCCTGAACGACGCTGTCACAGGCTATGCCGGCGGAAATGTGATGCTCAAAAGCGGGGTGAAGATACCCACCCGCAACCTGATATGGACCTCGGGCGTGAAGGTCGAAGTTCCGGCAGGACTCGCACGTGCCGCCACGGGACGCGGCGGACGCATCGAAGTCGACAACTATCTTAAAGTCAAGGGTTACGAAGATATATACGCCGCAGGTGACATGGCGCTGCAGTCGAGCGCGGCTTTTCCGGGCGGCGCTCCGCAGCAGGCCCGCTACGCCATCGAACAGGCCAAATACCTGGCGAAAAACATCGTCCGGAGATTCGCGGGCAAAGAGGCGGCCACGTACAACGAGATCGCCTTCCCGTCGATGGCCGAGGTGAGCCGCAACAACGCCTTCGCCGTCTTCCGCAGCGTGAGGCTCAAGGGCTTCGCCGGATGGCTGGCGTGGGTCTTCATACACATCCTGACCATTCTGGGCGTCAGGAACCGCTTCAGCGTGATGTGGAACTGGTTCTGGAACTACATATTCAAGGACCTGCCCAACCGCCTTATCATAGTTCCGCGGGAGACGAAAAACTGACAGGCCGGACCATTACAGCAAGGGAATAAAACAACGAAGCAATCCGGAAATACATCTGGATTGCTTCGCTGTGCTCGCAATGACGAATGCGGGAATCCTCTTTATAAATTCTTATCTGGACATTTCGTTGAGCATCCGTTTGGCTTCGTTGAGGCTGTCGTTCCAGCCGTCGAACCGCTTGTTGGTGCCGAACGGAGCGGCCAGCCCATCGAGTCCTTTGAGCTTTTCACATTTGTCGCGCGATACAGCGTCGCTGCGGACCATCAGGTCCATCTGTTCCGCCTTCAGTATCCGCATCTTCTCGAAATCCTGAACCCCTTCGATCAAACGCTCGAAACGTATCGACGAACGCCCCTCGGGATAGACTATATAGACGTCGCCCGACGCCCATGTGCGGAACCGTGCGTCGCGGATGGGGTCTTCGGTCCATGAATTGTACGACCAGCGCAGGAATCCGTCGTAGTCATAGGCCGCGGCGTACCATGCGAAATAGGTCGCTTCGGCCGGATCGGAGAATGTGAAAGTATTAGGGAACGCCGACGAACAGCAGACGTAGAAGGTGGTGGTCAGCCCTTTGGAACGGCGGTCGAGTATGTCCGCGTGTTCGATGGGGCCGAATATCGCGGCGCACATATCCTTTATATAAGGGTATTTCTTGAATATCTTATGGTTGTCGGCAAGGGCGATGCCAAGTTCGGGTGCGACATCCGCCAATAGTGAAGTCGCCTCGGCCATGTGTTCGGGCGAACGTTCATCCATCGCTATATTGGTGAACGACAGCCATCCCTTCTCGCGCAGGTGGGCCTCGAAAGCGGGCAGGAACGGCTCCCACATCATGCGGAATTCGGGCGTTCCCGGATCGGCCTGTACGTCGACGAACTGGCCCGTAGCGCCGTCCTTATAGTGCAGCATGTTGTTCCACGGCAGCATCGAATAGCAGTTTATCGCTTTGGTGACGCCAAGGTCGAGCATGAACTGCACCCAGCGGTCGAACACCGTGAAATCGTACGCCCACGATCCGTCCGCGTTCTTCGTCCAGACGATCATGTCGGCATAGGCATCGTAGCACTGGTGGTTCCAGGGCTCTTTGTTTAGCGTGGCGGTGATGACTTTCTGCCCCGCTTCAGCCAGCATCTTCATCACTGGTTTCATCCGCTCGAAATGCTCGTCGCTCCAGACCGGAACCCCCTCGACCCTCGCCACCGAAGCCGGATGCTGCCACAGGTCGAGATAGTACCCCCATTCCGACGATTTGGGAAGGGTGCGGTCGATGACGTCGAGTTCCAGCGTGAGTTCTTTCGTGAAGCCTTTGCCGTGGAGTTTCACTTCGCCGGTATAGATTCCTGCCGCGGCATCGCGCGGAATTTCAACGGTGATCCAGACCGGACGGACTGTGTTCGCGGCAACGGTCAGAGACGGGGCCTCGTCGAGAAGGTCGGGCATCAGCCTCGGAGTTTCACCGGGCTGGCGCGCACCGCACGGATGCACCGGGTCGAAAGTGTCGCTCAGCACGTATTTCACGAACCGCCCGCGCCCTATTTCCGTCAGCGTCTCCCCGAGCTTACCAGTAAAATTCCCAACCTCACAGGTCAGATCGCGGATCTCTTCCGGCGTCCATACCACTATCTGGGCGTGTACTTTCTCACCTTTCCATCCGGTGAGGGTGTGGCTTTCGCTGACCGCCCCTGTGTAGGGCTCGGAAAGCGGATAACGGACGTCGACGCTGCCGAAAGAAGCGTCGGGAGCTTTAACGCCGGTCCAAAGAGCGGGGTCGGCCTGCGCCGGATCGGACGGTTCGCTCCAGTCGTGGTTCGTGGCGATGGTTTGCGGCGCCTGAGTACAGGAAAATGCCGCGATGGCAAAAACGATCGGTAAAAGAATCCTTTTCATGATTCAATGGGTTAAGGTTAAGTTCGCGGGGGGCCGCCATAGCAGATTTACAAATATATCCATTCCTTTTTTACGGTCAAAGCAAAAATGAAAGGGATTGACGGAAATCATTGAAAAATACATATATTTATCCATTCATCCTGACGATATGGTTAAAGTTGAAGTTTGTACAGAATCCATTGCCTCTGCCATCACCGCGCAGGAGTGCGGAGCATGGCGCGTGGAGATGTGCAATAATCTGGCAGAAGGCGGGACGACGCCCTCGTGGGGGCAGATCGCCGAGGCCCGCGAGCGGCTGAGTATTCTTTTGTATCCTATTATCAGGCCGCGCGGCGGGGATTTCCTCTACGACAATGCCGAATTCGAAGTTATGAAGCGCGACGTCGAGATGTGCGGCCGGGCGGGATGCGACGGAGTCGTCGTCGGGATGCTGCGCGCCGACGGAAGCGTGGACTCCGGAAGGTGCCGCGAACTGGTGTCGCTGGCGCACGGATTCGGGATGGGGGTGACGTTCCACCGCGCGTTCGACGTTGCGGCCGACCGCAGGCAGGCGCTCGAAGATATCGTTGCGCTGGGGTGCGAAAGGATACTGACATCCGGAGGTTCGGCGACGGCCGAAGAGGGGATCGCGGAATTGCGGACGCTCGTCGAACTGGCCGGCGACAGGATAATCATCATGGCCGGGGCGGGTATCACGCCCGAAAATGCGGAACGGATCGTTGCGCAGACCGGCTGCCGCGAGATCCACGGCACTTTCCGCAGCAGGTACGGCAGTGCCATGACTGCCATCGCCCCTGCGTGGTCGGACTGCGGAGTGTGGCACGCCGATCCCGAAAAAGTGCGGGCCGTCGTTAAGATCGCAAAGAAATTTCATGTTTAAAAATGGATAGACCCGCTTTAATCAATTGTATTACGATGTAGGTTCCTTGTCGTGTGATAGACCGTTTCGTCCCGCTGTATTTTATCGAATCACACTCGCTCGGAATGACCTGTTTGCGTAGAATATTATGAAATACAACATATGAAAAATCTTTTCACAATGATCCTGGCTGGAGCGTTTGTTCTCCTGCTGGGCGCATGCGGCGGCGGCAAGCATTTTCTGACTGACAGAAAGTACAGAAACAAAGTTCATGATGATTTTCTCGAACGCATGGAACTTGCCGCCGGACGGAGCGAGGCGCTATTCTCTGTATTCGGCAGCGGGCGCCTGACAACCGAACAGCGCGAGGCGCTGGAGTTCCTATACGCCTACATGCCCCTGTGCGACCTGGCGGAATACGACGGCGATTACTTCCTGCGGCAGGTCGACGGCGCTCTCCGCGCCCGCGAATACTTTCCGTGGGGCAAAACAGTGCCCGAGGATATTTTCCGCCATTTCGTGCTGGTTCACCGCGTCAGCAATGAATATATGGACGACGCACGGGACGCATTCTTCGAAGAACTTAAAGAGCGCGTCAAGGATATACCGATGTACGACGCGGCGCTAGAGGTCAACCACTGGTGCCACGAAAAAGTGACTTACCGCGCCACCGACGCCCGTACTTCCGCTCCGCTCGCCCTTATGAAAACGTCGTGGGGACGCTGCGGCGAGGAGTCGGTCTTCACCGTGACGGCCCTGCGCGCGGTCGGCATACCGGCGCGCCAGTGCTACACCCCGCGCTGGGTGCACACCGACAGCAACCACGCCTGGGTCGAGGTGTGGGTCGACGGGAAATGGCACTATCTGGGCGCGTGCGAGCCGGAACCGGAGTTGGACGTCGCATGGTTCGACGGACCGGTGCAGAGGGCTATGATGACCCATACCACGGTCTACGGACTCTACAACGGCCCCGAAGAGAAGAATATCGAAACTCCGCTCTACTCGGTGATAAACACGCTGGCCAACTATGCCGCAGTGCGCAGGGCAGCGGTCCGCGTGGTCGATACAGAGGGAAATCCGGTCAGCGATGCGGCGGTCAAATTCAAGGTATACAACTACGCGGAACTCTACCCTATCGTTACCCTGCAGAGCGACGGCGAGGGGCGCGCGGCGATTGATACGGGCATGGGCGACCTCATGATATGGGTCAGTAAGGGCGACAACTACGGTTACGTAAAATCGACGCCGGGGGATGCCGAAGTGACGGTGGTGCTAGACCGCCGACCGGGAGAGGCCTACTCCGAATCGTACACGATGGAAGCTCCGCCCGAAAAACCGTTCACCGAACTGCCTGCAGAAAAAATAGCGGTCAATGCCGTGAGGCTGGCGTACGAAGACTCGCTGAGGAACGCATATATGGCGACTTTCCCGGACGAGGCATATGCCCTGGGGCTGGCTGCGGAAACGGGACTCGACGGCGGGCAGGTATGGCATTACCTGCATGCGGCGCAGGGCAACTGGCGCGATATAGAGCGATTTATACGCGGCCACGGCGCACAGGCGTTTGCGATGCTGGCAACATTGAGGGAAAAGGACATTCGCGACACTCCGGCCGACGTGCTCGACAGTTATATGGGAAGAACGGGTGACGGTGATGATTTCTGGCGCTATACTGCTTCTCCGCGCATCGGCCACGAACTGATAACGCCGTTCCGCGACTTCTTCCCCGGCGAAAAGTCCCCGCCGGAGATAATCGCGCACGCCGGGAGCATCCGGATCTCGGACGCCGACAACTACTATAACTGCCGCCAGACGCCGGCGGGAGTCCTCGAACTGCAGGCCGCCGACCGCGGGTCGAGAGATATCTATTTCGTCGCACTTTGTCGTGCCGCAGGAATCCCTGCGCGGCTCGACCCTGCGACTGCTGCCCCGCAGTACCGCAGCGGCGGAGAGTGGGTCAATGTCGATTTCGACGGCGAGAGTGTGACAGGCATGGTCCCGTCCAGAGGAATTCTCGTGCTGTGTAACGCTCCGGGCAATATCGTTACGCCAGGCTACGGCTCGCATTTCACGGTTGCGGTCTACAAAGACGGCGATTTCCGGACGCTCGAACTGGGAGATCGTTTCGGCGAAGCGTGGGCTGAAAGGGAACCTGTCGTGATACGGCTCGAAGAAGGATACTATCGTCTGATGACAGCCAGCCGCGCAAACGACGGCTCGGCAACGGTAGATGTGCAATATTTTAGCATAACGGAAAACCGCGCTCACACGGCGGTTATCCGGCTGCCTGCAGTCGAAGGCAAACTGTTCGTGCAGGGGATCGTCGACATGAATTCCATAGTCGTCACGGACGGCGGCGAAAAGACCACTCTCAAGAAACTCTCCCATGGCAAAGGCGTGGTGCTTTGCTTCGCCGACCCGGACAAGGAGCCGACAAAACACATACTGCAGGAGCTTCCGGCATACCGCCAGGCGCTCGAGGATTGGGGCGGCGCGGTGGTCTTCATGGTGCCGGACGACAAGCGGACCGGGGCTTTCGACCCTGCGCGTTTCGGAGGCCAGCCCACGCAAACCGTGTGGGCGGTCGATACGGACCGCGAACTGCTGAACCAGACCGCAGGAGCACTCCAGATCACGTTCCGCAACAATTTTCCGCTGGTGGTCTGCCTCACGAATAACGGCGGGATCATCTTCTCGTCGGAAGGCTACCGGCTCGGCATACCAGAAGAGGTCATGAAGACCATCAGGCAGGAAGAACAGTCTTACAGATAGGCGGGACAAAAAATCCTCCCCCTTTCGGGAGAGGATCAGGGAAAGGCGCCGACGGCGTTTCGCCTATTCCGTGTCGTAGCCGTGCGGTTTGGCGCGCCATGCCAGCAGGAATATGAACGCCGCCGTCAGGGCCACCACGATCAGCGCGCCAAGGGCGAAGTTCCATCCAGTCCTTTCGACCAGAAAGCCGACTCCCCAACCCGAAACTATCGTGCTGGCGTAGCCGAACAGGCCGCAGAAACCGCCAGCCGTAGCGGCCGCCTTGTTGGTCCCGATATTCGCCGCCGCGATGCCCACCAGAGCCTGGGGCCCGTAGATGAAGAAACCCGCCACTACCAGTAGTCCCAAGGCGGCGATCAGCGGCGTTTCGGGCGTGAGGGCATATAGCCCCGCCAGGCAGAGCGCGACCATCAGCATGCATATGACGCATGTCCGCGCTGCGCGTCCTTTGAAAACCCTGTCGGTGATCCATCCCGCGGTGAGCATACCCAGTATTCCGGCGACTTCGAAGGCCGCGACGTTCCATGTGGCGCTGGCGATGTCCATCCCGAAGTGCTCCTTGAGCATCGTCGGACCCCAGTCGAGAACCGTGAAGCGCACCGTGTAGAGGAAGAAATTACCCAGTGCGAAGACCCAGATAACAGGGTTCAGAAAGACGTGCTTCATAAGGAAAGCCCTGTGTGCGGCCTTCTCCTCGTGCGAGGTCATCTCCTTTACAGGCTCCTTGTTGGTACTGAGATTCATCTCGGGGAGACCCACCGATTTCGGAGTGTCGCGGATAAATATCCAGACGAAAAGCGCCCCAATGAGCGCTATGGCCGCAGGAAGCAGGAAGCACCACCGCCAGGCCGAAAGTCCGCTCCATGCCCAGTTCATGCTGACGATATAGCCGCACAGCACGAGAGCAAGTCCCGCGCCTATCGAATGAGACGTGTTCCACAGCGACATTTTTGTGGCCAACTGACTTGGCGGAACCCAGTGGGTCATAAGCCGCGTACAAGGCGGGACCCCCATCCCCTGAAACCAGCCGTTGAGAATCCAGAATATCCCCAGCGCGATGATGGCGGTGCTAAGCCCGAACAGAATATTGCACACGGCCGTCATCACGAGTCCCGACACCAGGAACCAGCGCGCGTTGCTGCGGTCGCCCCAGATGCCGTTGATGAACTTCGAGAGGCCGTAGATCAGCCCGTGGAGCGTGAGGAAAATCCCGAGGTCGGATTTCGAGAAGCCCAGGTCTTCCTCGATGAATGGCATCGCGACGCTCAGGTTCTTGCGCACCAGGTAGAACATGGCGTACCCCACGATACTCATCGTGATGGTGCGCATCTGCCATTTCTTAAACAGTTTGCGCTGCTCGTCGGTCATATTGGAGAATACTCCGCCGGTGGTATCTGTTTGTTTACTCATTTATTCAGTTTTTTTGTAGGCCCGATTCGATCCATTGTCATATCAGGTAGTTCCCTCGTCGGGCGATACACCCGCTTTTCCCGCTTTGTGTCATCGAATCGCCCTCGCTCGGGATGACTAAGGATACCGACGCCACGCATTATCTCGCCACCGGAAGCCCCAGAAAGAGGGACGGATAGTCGGTCTCGATGATATCCGGATTGACGGCAAGTTCATGACGGTAGGCGTCGAGTTTGGCATCCAGAGGTTCGACCTTGTCGGCCGTCGGAGTGATCGAGGTCATGCACATCACGCCGTGCGAACGGACCGAGTCGTAAACGGCCTGCTTGTCGGGCTCCATCGTGTATTTCACGTATGCCATCAGCCTGTTCCACGGAATGCCCGAGTCGCGGTAGGCCTCGTACATGGCCATGTCGCTGATCTCGACGCAGAACATGATGCTGTCGTGGCGGTCGTAGTAGTATTTGCACTCCTCGAGCGAACGGACGCTCAGCATGATGTTGCGGAAATCCTTCCAGTCGGTGTCGAGCATGCGCGAGTAGTATTCCAGCGCCCGCTGTTTGTCCTCTTCGCTAACCCCCTTCGTGTTGATATACTTGTTGTCGAAGTTGAAAACGGTCTTGCCCTTGCCCCACTCGAGCATCTCCTGCAGCGTCGGTATCTTGTAGGGGGTGACGTTACCCTGGCGGTCCTTCAGGTAGAACTGCTGCAACTCTTCATATGTGTAATCCGAGACTTTGCCCGTGCCGGTCGTGGTGCGGTCGATCGTTAAGTCGTGCATCAGGACCATAATGCTGTCTTTGGTGAAGCTGAAGTCGATCTCGAAGAACGACGGCATCAGCGAGAGGGTCTTTTCGCACGAGGCGATGCAATTCTCGGGATAGCCCTCGAGCATGCCGCCGCGGTGGCCGCTGATGATTATGTCCTTGCCGGGCGAGTATCGGAAATACTCCTGCAGGTCGGCCCAGGACTTTATGTCGACGGTATGGAGCACCGGCTGCGTCGTTTTCGGGCTGCACGACACTACAGCGAAGGCTGCCGCGACGAACAGGGATGTGACAATTTTTTTCATATCCGTTTTATTTTTTAAGGTTCTGATATTCAGTAATTATATCCGATACTTCCGGGGATGCAGCGGCGAGTCCTGTGATCTCCGCTATGGCTTCATCCAGGCTGCCCGCAGCGAGCATGTCCTGCATCCGGACGCTCTGCGGATCGGCCGGATTATCGTAGCACAGAGCCGCCGCGATACCTTCGATGAGGTTCGGCGTCCCGATGCCGTAACCCCGCGCCGTAGTGAGCGGTTTTATCAGGCGGTCGCCCGCCGAGAGTTTGCGCAGCGGTTCGCGCCCCACCCTCTGAAGATCGTCTTCGATGAAGGGGTTGCGGAAACGCGAAATGATCTTTTCTATGTAGGCGAAATGGGCCCCGCGGTCGAAACCGTACTTGCGGATCAACGCCTCGCCGCTCTCATGCATCGCACCGCGCACCGTCGAGAGTATCTCCGGATCGGCGATAGCCTCGTCGACAGTCCGGCAGCCTTTCAACAGGCCGAGGTAAGATGTGATGGCGTGGCCCGTGTTGAGCGTGAAGAGTTTGCGTTCGTTGTAGGCGGGCAGGTTGTCCACAGGGGTCATCCCTTCGATCTGCGGGAAGTCACCTTTGACGGCGGCGCGGTCGACGTCCCACTCGCAGTAGCGCTCGACCGAAACATCGGCCGGGTCTTCGCTATGGACGGGCGGCACGATCCTGTCGACGGCGCAGTCGGGAAAACCGATATATTTTTCTGCAAATTCCTGCTGCTCCGGGGTCAGGTGCTTGAAAACCTCGCCGCGAAGTATGGATGTGACCGCCACTCCGTTCTCGCAGGCGATGACGTTCAGCGGGGCGGTGTTTTCGCGGCGGCAGCGTTCGGCCAGGCCTGCAGCCAGGGCAGGTGCGATGCGGGGAATTATATTCAGCCCTACGGCCGTGGTTATAATGTCGGCTTCTGCGATCCGTCCGGCCAGTGCCGGATCGTCGGTGCGCATGGCGCTGACGTTGCGCACGTCGATCACGCCCGGTTCCACGTCGGTTATATGGACGCGGTAGCCGCCTCCGGCGTTGATACGGTCGATTATCTGTTGGTTGACGTCGGCGAAAAGTACATGGTAGCCCGACTGTTCGAGTATGGCCCCTATGAATCCGCGGCCTATGTTGCCCGCTCCGAAATGTATTGCTGATCTCATTGATAAATAGTTTTGAATCGCAGGAACACCCGGGCGAACACGCCTGGCGAACCGTTGGTCGGTAGTTTAACAGGCTCTGTTTTGCAAATATCATCAAACAAGCCTTATTATATTAACACGCGAAACGACAAAATCACCCAAAAATAATTTTTTTTTCTTTTCTTTGAGTGCTTTTGCCCTGCCGATTGTTTTATTATCAGACCTAAGACACATTATGAGGAAACAAATACAGAGTTCAGGCCGCGCGCTCAGCGCCATGGTGATGCCGAATATCGGCGCTTTCATCGCCTGGGGACTCATCACAGCGCTTTTTATACCCGCCGGATGGCTGCCAAACGAAAAACTGGCGCGGCTGGTCGACCCGATGCTCTACTACATGCTGCCGCTGCTGATCGCATACACCGGCGGACGGAATGCCGCGCGGAGCGACCGCGGAGGGGTCATCGGGGCCATAGCGACGATGGGCGTCATAGTCGGCGGAGATATTCCCATGTTCATCGGCGCGATGATGATGGGGCCGCTCGCAGGGTGGATCATCCGCAAATTCGACGGATGGAGCGCCGGAAAAGTGAAGGCAGGGTTCGAAATGCTCGTGCGCAATTTTTCGGTCGGCATCATCGGGCTGCTGCTGGCGCTTGTCGGGTACTACTTCATCGGGTGGTTCGTCACGCAAATGGCAGAGATACTGAGCCTCGGCGTGGAGTGGATCATGAAGCACGGGCTGCTGCCGCTGGTGTCGGTCATCATCGAACCGGCAAAGGTGCTTTTCCTCAATAACGCTATCAACCACGGCATACTTTCACCGATCGGGATAGAACAAGCCCGCGAATTCGGCAGCTCGATCCTGTTCCTGCTCGAGACCAATCCCGGGCCGGGACTCGGCGTTCTGCTGGCATACAGCTTCTTCGGAAAGGGCAGCGCGCGGCAGTCGGCACCCGGGGCCGCCGTGATACAGTTCCTGGGCGGGATCCACGAAATATATTTCCCATACATACTCGCGCGTCCGGTGCTCATCGTCGCCCCGATAGTCGGTTCGGCGGCGGGCATACTCTTTATGAGCCTGCTTGGCGGGGGCCTGGTCGCACCCGCATCCCCCGGAAGCATAATATCGGTGATGGCAATGGCACCGAAAAGCAAAATGCTGGTGGTGCTGGGCGGTGTGGTGATCTCGGCCGCAATATCGTTCCTGATCTCTATGCCGCTGGTGCGGAAAGGCGGGGAGGACGAAGAACCCGCCGACAGCTACCGCAAGCCCGATCCTGGTCCGAAAAAAGAGGCGGGCTCGATCCGCCGCGTCACCTTCGCTTGCGACGCAGGAATGGGTTCGAGCGCGATGGGCGCAACGCGGTTCAGCAAAAGGGTCGGCGCGGACGCCGAGGTCGGCTACAGCGCCGTGGACGAAATCCCGCAGGAGAGCGACGTGGTGGTGTGCCAGAAATTCCTGGCCGAACGCGCTCGCCGGTCGGCTCCGCAGGCCGAAATAGTCGTGATAGCTAATTTCCTTGGCGACCCGGCGCTCGATGAACTGGCCGCGCGAATAGCCGCAAAAGGGGCGGAACCGGCCGACGAACCTGCCGAACCCGAAAGGAAGGCGGCGGAAGGCATTCTGAGGCCGGAAAACATACTGACCGGACTCACATCCGAAACGAGGGACGAAGCCGTAATGCGCGCCGGAAGACTTCTGGAGCGGTCTGGTTACGCCGCGCAGGGTTACGCCGAAGCGATGCTCGAACGCGAAGCCGCTTCCCCGACCGCGATGGGGATGGGACTCGCCATCCCGCACGGCACGGCACAGGCGAAAGACAAGGTTCTGCACGCAGGGATAGCCGTATTGCAATATCCCGCCGGAATCGACTGGGGCGGCGGAGAAACCGTCCGACTCGTGATAGGCATCGCCGGGACAGGAGACGCACACATCGAAATACTTGCACGGCTGGCCGGAGCGCTCGAAGACCCCGGGCTGCTCGAACAGCTATGCACCACGGATGACAAAGAACTGATACTTAAAACACTCGATAAATGAAAACACGCACAATAGTCATAACCGCACCCAACGGACTCCACGCACGTCCGGCCGGGGAGCTCGTGAACATGATAAAAGGATTCGAAAGCCGCGTCTCGCTCCGCACCGAAGCGCGCGAGGTGGACGGCCGCAGCATACTTTCGATACTCGCGCTGGGACTCAAATGCGGGACCGCCGTGACGGTCACTGCCGAAGGGCCTGACGAAGAACGCGCCGCGGAACAGACGGCCTCATTTCTGGAAAGCGCACACGAATGAAACGCATCGCCGCCATATTTGCCGACCGGACCGCGCCTGCAATAGGGCTCGCCAGGGTGATAAGGCGCCCGGGCGGTGCGGCTGTGGGTGGAACCGGAACTCCGGCGGAGGAAACCGTCCGCTGGGAGAGCGCCGTTGCCGAGGCTTCCGGTGCGCTCAGGGCGCTGTCGGAACATGAACCCGTCTTTGCGGCGCATCTGGAAATGGCCGGCGACCCGGTGCTTCATGAAAGCGTCGGAGGACATATCGCCGCCGGGATGAGCGCCGGAAAAGCCCTCGAAACTGCGTGCGGCGAGATATGCGCAATGTTCGAGGCGATCGAGGACGATTACCTGCGCGAAAGAGCGGCGGACCTGCGCGACGTCTGCGCAAGGATCGGGCGCGCCCTCAGCGGGGACAGTTCCGACCCGTTCGCCGGAGCCGCCGAAGGGACCATATTCGTCGCCGGCGAGATAACCCCGTCGGACACCGCCGCGATGGAGCTGGGGCGGACAGCCGGATTCGTCACGGCGCGCGGAAGCGTGAACGGACACGCCTGCATTATCGCCCGGGCGAGGGGAATCCCGGCCGCCGTGGGTGCGGGCGATGCGATATCGGAGATAAACGACGGCGACACCCTCATCCTCGACAGCGCGGAGGGCGTAGTGATAGTGCGCCCGGCCGATGAAATCCTGCGGGAATACCTCGACCGGACAGAACCGATGACGGAAGAGGATATTTGCGGCGATTACGACGGACCTGTAGCCGTTATGGCGAATGCCGGAAGCGTCGAAGAGGTGAGGCTGGCGATGGAGGCCGGGGCCGCGGGGATAGGACTGTTCCGCAGCGAATTCCTCTTCTTCGGTCGCAGCGGTTTCCCAAGCGAAGAGGAGCAGTACGAGGCGTACCGCAACGCGGCCTTGTTGTGCGGCGGCAAACCCCTCACAATACGGACGCTCGACATCGGCGGCGACAAACCGCTGCCCTATATGGATATGCCGCGCGAGGAGAATCCATTCCTCGGATGGCGCGGGATCAGGGTGTCGCTCGACCGGCCCGATATTTTCCGGACACAACTGAGGGCCATCCTGCGGGCGGGAACGGCGGGAAACGTCAGGGTGATGTTCCCGATGGTCGTCTCGGTCGAGGAGCTGCGCAGGGCGAAAGAGCTGCTGCGCGAATGTGCTGCGGAGCTTGCCGCAGAAGGGATTCCGTATGACAGCGCGATGAAGGCCGGCGTGATGATAGAGACCCCGGCGGCAGTGATGATGGCTCCGGAACTTGCCAGTGAAGCCGATTTTTTCAGTATAGGCACCAACGACCTGACGCAGTATATGCTCGCCGCCGACCGGACCAATCCGCGCGTGGCAGCAATTTACGAGCCGTCCGGAGAGGCGGTCGTCAGGGCGGTAGGGCTGGTCGTAGAAGCGGCCCACGGAGCGGGAATAGATGTCGGGGTGTGCGGAGAATCGGCTTCCGATCCCGCGGGCGCCGTCATGCTCGCCGGAGCGGGTGTGGATGAATTGAGCGTCGGCATCCACGCCATTGCAAGGATAAAGAGAGCTTTGTCTGCGATGCGAAAATGAAAGAAGTCCCGATTCCCGTTTTGGCAAAAGAGGCAGATTCCTCGTCAGGCGATGGTCCGTCATGTTCCGCGTTAAGTCGTTGCATCGCCTTCGCCCGGAATGACAGATATGACGGGAATGGTTAACAAATTCAGGGGTCGGGTTAGGTGGAGAAAGGCCCGGACGACAATTCGTCCGGGCCTTTTGAATTAACTTTAGGAGTTCCGGCCTCGCCATTATAACCCGGCGCAATCAGATCCCTCGACTGTGCTCGGGATGACATTCCTGGATTGCTTCGTCCTGCTTCGCACATCGCAGTTCCTTGCAATGACGGCGGCGCTGTGCCGATGGTTTCGGATCTATAACGACCTTTATCATCAAATTCGCAGTCGGCGTTCCGACCCGCTGTGGCCGTTGCCACCCGTCGGTGTTCCCCCATTGCAATGACGGCGGCGCTGTGCCGATGGTTTAAGATCAGCAACTACTTTTATCATCAAATCCGCTGTGGCCGTTGCCACCTACCAGAATTTGCGGACGAAATATTTGTCATTGCCGATGATGCAGTTTGTGAATGTGACGTCGGAACCGCGGTCGAGATCTATCCGAACCGTATAACCGCCGGGGATCTCGACAGGGTACTCATAATTGTCGTACATTATACTGAAAGTGATATCCGAATCGTTAATAACTTCGACCGTGCGTTTTTTCGGGACGTCGGGATCGACCAGCGGTTTGATGCGGATGCACTTGTCGACAAGCTGCGAGATCAGATCCTCGCTCCCGAAAAGGTTGTTGGCGAAGAACGCAAGCGTACGGCCGGCGAAAAGGGCTTCTTTGATCCCTTCGGCGCTGGGGTCCTTTGCAAAAACAAGCGTCATGGGACGTTCGAGGCGGCCGCGGTAGAGGTGGCCGCTCATCTGGTGGATGTCGGTGTTGGCAAACGGAGCCAGGCCGTATTTCACGGCGTAGTCGTAGGCTTTCGGATAGGCTTCGGTCTTGTTGAAGACCTCGATGCCGCGCAGTTTACCCTCGGCGATCAGTTTTTCGTGCACCGGCCAAATGTCGCTGTTGCGGTCTGGATAGCCGGGATGGTTGAGGAATATATAGGCTCCCTGACGCCACGCCGCATCGATGGCTTCGAGTTCGTCGTCGACGGCAAGGGCGTTGGCGTCGGTGATGAATAGCGCATTGAGGTGGCCGAGCGGCTTCGAACGGGTGACCTCTGAGCCTGGTATGACGATCAGGTTGATCTGCTGGCCGCGCTTGCGAGCGATCTCATATGGAGTATTCAGGTCGCCGACAGGTATATAGTCGGTGAATTTGTGGTATTCGATATGGTCGGTGATGGCGATCGCGTCGAGACCGTCGCTCCAGGCCTCGTCGACGCGCCCTGCCGGATAGACCTGCGCATCGGAAAAGACGGTGTGGACGTGGAAATCGCATTTCATGGTGTGGTAGCCGTCGATATCCGGAATGCGGATGTTGTAGCGGGTGGTGAACCTGCTGGTGGGGTAAACCCATACGTCGTCGTTGCGCTGCTGGGGATACACAGCCCCGGCTGTCAGTAAGGCGACGAGAATTAATAAAATCTTTTTCACTGCGGTATGTAATTTTCAGGATTAATTTTTTGCAGGCGCTCTACAATTTAAAAACACCTCTGAAACACGAAACACCCATCACGCGGATGAAGTTTTTTAAGGACGATCTGAAAATTTTAACATTTTCGTAATCCGGAACATCTATTTTTACACACTGGTTGCGCGAAAAAAATCCGGCACCAGTTAAAAAAATTGCTTACATTAGCCTTTTATATGGCGGAAGAATCTCTGATAACAAGGATCAAAAAGGACGACCGCGAGGCTTTCGACGAGCTTTGCCGGGCATACTATCCGCCGCTCATCGCATACGCCCGGCTCTTCCTGCGCAGCGAATGGGCCGAGGATGTCGTGCAGGATGTCTACTTCAATATCTGGTGCCGCCGCTCGAAACTCGACGACTCCAATTCGCTCTACAAATACATGCTCCGCTCGGTCTACAACCGGTCGCTCAATTACCTAAAAAAGAACAAACACGCCGGACTGTACGCCTCGTCGTACCAGGAGCAGATCGAGAGCATGAGCCACGTCTATTACGACCCCGACAACAGCCCGGTCATAAAGAGCCTCTACACCCGGGACCTGCGCAAAAAACTGGAACAGGCCATCGGATCGCTGCCGCCAAAATGCCGCGAAGTGTTTGAAATGAGCTACCTGCAGGAGCTCTCGAACAAAGAAATAAGCGTACAACTGGGAATCTCGCCGAGCACGGTCGAGAACCACATGTACCTGGCTCTCAAAAAATTGCGCTCGATGCTGGCGGACGTCCGACTGCTGGCTCTCTTTTTTCTTCTATTTTTCTGAAAAATAATCCCCGATCCCATTGGGTGTTTTGATCCGGCCGGTTGTGTTTTAAAGTGACAGGGCATTGTCAGCGCTTTTGCAGGCCGTGTCCGGAAAAGCTTAAAATACTGACCTTACCTATGCCGGTAAACACTATTCCGAATCTTTTGTACATGCCCCGGGGATACCTCTCCCCCGGCCCCTTATATGCGCCGCCGGCGTCCCGATAAAATGGCGCTCCGACGGCCTTTCCGTTCCCCAAAATATTTAACCATATAAAAAACAATTAATTATAAACCTCAAACTCTTATCGAAGAAGTCATGAAGAAAATTTTACTTTTTGCAGCTGCATTCCTCCTGGCGACGGGATGCAAGGATGACGGAACTACGGGTGTGACCCCGGTCGATCCACCGGTAAAGGGAAGCGTGGCCGTCACGGCGAGCATCAATCCGATGCAATCTTCCGGCACTGAAACGTTTCAGAGCGAATGGAGCGAAGGCGACGTGATAATCGTGTCGTACAACGGCGTCGATTACGCCTATGCGGCTACCGGTTCGGGCACATCCGCCGAGTTTCAGCCGGTAGCGATGTCGCTCCCTGAAAATGCAAGCGGAGCCGTCTCGGCCTGGTACGACGCTCCCGACGGCGAATATTCGGTGCCGGCCGACCAGACGGGCCTTGCCGTGCCGATGTATGCCTACCAGGCGAGCGCATCCGTATCCGGCGGCAAGCTGAGCGTTACGTTCAACCCGCTAGTTTCGATATTCGCGCTTACCGTAACCGAACAGGATTCGAAATCGCTTAAGAAACTGACGCTCGAACCAGCCGATCCGACTAAAGTTACCGGCGTACTCGCCGTGTCCGACGCTACGATCAATCCCGCCACGGGGCAGATCACCGTAAGCGAAGGGGCCGAAACTTCAGACAAGATCGTCGTCGAGGTGGGCAGCATGCCGCTCGAACAGGATCAGACAGTCTATTTCGCCATCAACAACGGCGTCACCATAGAAGGCGGCGTCAATGTCACCATAGAGTGCACCGACGGCAGTTCGTACCAGAAAACCCTGATGGAAGATACGCCGGTTGTGTTCAACGGCAACTACATAGCCGCTTCGACAGGACTCTTCTTCCAGATCATCATCAACAACTACGACGACATGATCTATTTCGCCGAGCAGTGCGCAGCCGACAACGGGGGTGCGGTGGTCGAACTGAGGGCCGACATAGATATGAAAAACGAGGCGTGGACTCCCATCGCCAACTTCACCGGCACGTTCAACGGCAACGGCCATAAGATATATAATATCAATGTATCGACGGGTGCCGCCGTCCGCTGGGCCGGATTCTTCGGTTACGCCAAAGGCGCCATTTCGAACGTGATCTTCGGATCTAAGGACGGAACGACCTACGACGGCAGCAGTAAGGTGGAGATGAATTACTCGGGTGCGGATTGGGTCTATGCGGGTGCTATCGCCCAGACCAACAACGCCATCGACAAGGTCGTCAACTTCATGCCGGTGACGGTGACCACTTCGTCCAACTGCCGGGCGCGCACCGGCGGTATTGTCGGTACCGTATACGACGGGGAACTGACGGGCTGCAAGAATTACGGCGCCGTGACGAATGCGGCGACTGCCGGAACGGCGGGAAGCCTGACAGGCGGTATCACGGGACTTATCGACGGCAGCGGCGCGACAGCAAGCAACAAGGTCTCCGGCTGTTACAACTACGGCGCTGTGACCGATAAAATAGGATCGCTGGCCAATTACGCCGGCGGCATTGCGGGAGGCATCACTGCAACAGCGGCGAACGTACTCGTCGAAAAGTGCGTAAATGAAGGTGCGGTGAAGTTCGACAACGGCTCCACTGCCGCCGGGGCCGCCCATTATGTCGGAGGCATCGTCAGCAACGTCGCGGATAACTCCACCGGCAAGATAACCGGATGTGAAAACAAGGGAGTCGTGTCGTCGGTCATGAACGGCAACTGTTTCATCGGCGGAATCGTGGGGCGCCTCTATGCCATTACGGTGGAAAAGTGCGTCAACAACGGAGAGGTGAAATTCACCCAGACCAATGCGGCCGGCGGGGGATATCTCTGCATCGGAGGCATCGCGGGCCAGACGTACAACCTGTGCACCGTGTCGGAATGCGAGAACAAGGCTCAGATATCTTCCAACAAAAACCAGGTCAGCCGTATCGGCGGCATTGTCGGGACGCAAAATGCAGGTACCGTCGACAAATGCACGAACAGGGGGAAAGTCTATCTCAACTTCTCTACCGGCAACGCGAACTGGCAGTCTATCGGAGGCATCTCGGGATTCCACGATTCGAATACCCCCGCTACCAACAATTCCGAAAATTACGGGGATGTGGAAGCTGTCGTCAACTCCACTCATGCCAACATAGGCGCCGGAGGCATCGTGGGGATCGTCCAGGCGGGCACGACCACAGGCAACACCAATTCGGGCAAAGTTTCGCTGACCAACTCGGGAGGCGCCGCCTATGCGGGCGGTGTGATCGGCTATACTTCCAACGCCAATGCCACCGACCAGAGCGATAATAAGAATAAGGCCACCGGAAGCGTGTCCGCTGTCGGCGCAGCCGCGAGCAACGCCGCAGCCGGAGGCGTCATAGGCTACAACCAGCATGGCCTGGTGAAAACAAGCGAGAACTACGCTGCGGTGACCTGCACCAAATACGCAGGTTCCGTTGCAGGCTGGAACGCAAAGAGCATCGACGGCGCAACCGCGGGCGGCAGCGTCAACAGCGTGGCGCTTACAGCGGACAATGTCGGCACCCTGGCTGTGGGCAACAACACAGGTACGGTTTCGGACATCGTCTTCGGCACCAACTGATGAAAATCGTAAATGAAGAAAAACAATATTAAAAAACCTGATATGAAAGGACTGTTTGCAGCACTGCTAAAAAGCGTGTGCATTTTGGCTCTGACAGCGGCGCCGGTATTGGCCGCAGCACAGAGTAAAATAGTGAAGGGTACCGTCACCGATGCCGTCAGCGGCACACCGGCGATCGGAGTATCCGTTGTCGTGAAGGGGACGACCGTCGGTACATCGACCAACGCCGACGGAACATATTCCGTCGAGGCGTCCCCCGACGCAACACTGATATTCAGCTATGTCGGCTACAAGACCCAGGAAGTGCCCGTAGGCGTACGCTCAATCGTGGATATCACCCTGGAACAGGATACCCAGGCGATCGACGAAGTGGTCGTCGTGGGTTACGGCACCCAGTCGAGGCGCACCGTCACCTCGGCTATCTCGAAAATCGACGGCTCGACCCTCGAAAGCATGCCCATCAA
Organism: Rikenellaceae bacterium; assembly: GCA_031547885.1. Classification (GTDB taxonomy): domain Bacteria; phylum Bacteroidota; class Bacteroidia; order Bacteroidales; family Rikenellaceae; genus UBA940. The sequence continues at coordinate 39,223 of JAVBRO010000003.1, read as the reverse complement.
CTCTGTCGGGGATGCACTCAAAGGGCGCGTCGCAGGCCTGCGCGTGTCGACCGCCAACAACCAGCCGGGATCGGACCCGGTATTCATGGTCCGCGGCGGATCGTCGATAAACAAGTCCAACTCACCCATCACCATCATCGACGGCGTTATCCGCGAATACTCGGGTATCAACCCCAACGACATAGAGTCGATCGAAGTGCTCAAGGACGCCGCTGCAACGGGGATCTACGGGGCGAGGGCATCCAACGGTATCGTGCTCATCACGACCAAAAAAGGAAGCGTCTCGAAAGGGCCGCAGGTTACTTTCGAAGCACAGTACGCGCTGACTTCGCCGGGCACCAAATTCGACCTGATGAACGCGCGCGACTACATCAATACCATGCGCAAAATGGTTGCCGAATATCCGTCGACATACGCCTACGGATCGGGCCTTCTGAACGGGGCGAACTCTTCGGGGGCCGGCAATAAGTCGAGCGGCGTATGGACCACCCACTACGTCGATTCTCCGGCCGATGTTCCGGCAGGCTGGCAGGTTTTGGTCGACCCGACGGACAGTTCGCGCCTCATAGCGTTCCAGGACAACGACCAGCAGAGCCAGTGGTTCAACAACTCCTACTGGATGAACTACTACGTCGGCGTGAACGGCGGAAACGACAAGATCAGGTATGCCGCCTCGGGGGGCTACACCAAGGACGGCGGTATCGGTATAAACACCGATTACCAGCGCTTCACGTTCCATGGGAACACCGAATTCAAGATTACCAATAAACTGAAGGCGTCGACCACCTTCGACTACTCCGAACAGAAAGGCAACACCATCCCTTCGTCGGGTATCGGGGACTACTGGACGACCGTGGGACGAGGCATGTTCATGCCCAACACCCACCGCGATTACTATGACGACGGCACACCCGCGCAGGGAACCAACAACACTACCATCTCGGCAGTCTGGTTCGACAGGTACTACACCAGCACCTATACCGGCCGCCGCTCAACGGCCAACTTCAATCTCCAGTGGGATATCATCGACGGACTGAAGGCGACGGCGCAGATCGCCAACCATAACGCCTATACCGTATCCAACCAGCGTCTGGCCGGCAACGCCATCTCGAACCTGCGACGTACCTACGAAGGATGGTCGCAGATAAACCGCTTCGACTTCCAGGCCTATCTCAACTACAGCAAAACATTTGGTCAGGGCCATAATCTGGATATAACGGCAGGTGGCGACTATTACCGCAGGGACAACAACAGCATGGGGATGACCGTCACCGGAGCCGATTCGGACAAGATTCCCACGCTTGCGGCAGGTACCGACGTACTGGCCGGCTGGACCGACGTGAACACGGCAGAGACGCTGATCTCGTATTTCGGCCGCGTCAACTACGACTACAAGAAAAAATACCTTCTCTCGTTCACTCTCCGCGCCGACGCTTCGTCGAAGTTCGCAAAAGGCAACAGGTGGGGATACTTCCCTGCAGGGTCCGTAGGCTGGATGGTCTCCGAAGAGGATTTCTGGGACATACGCGGCTTCAATTCCCTTAAACTGCGCGCTTCGTACGGCCTGACCGGGAACAGCGACATCGGCCTGTACGATGCATACGGCGCATACAGCGCCACCGGCATCTACGACGGGTCGGGAACCATACTCCCGACCGCCCTGCCCAACCTCGGCCTGAGGTGGGAAAGCACCAGGCAGTTCAATGTCGGGTTCGATTCGGAATTCCTGGCAAGCCGCATCCGTCTGAGAGCAGACTATTACGCCAAAACCACATACGACCTTATCTTCGACGTACAACTGCCGGACACTTCGGGTTACAGTACAGCCACGAAGAACATCGGTTCGGTACGTTTCAGCGGGGTCGAAGTGGAACTGTCGACCGCGAACGTCAGAACCAAGAACTTCTCATGGACGACGGATTTCACCTATTCGTTCAATATGAACAAGGTTCTTTCGCTGCCCGACGAATACAAATACACCGACATTAACGGCAGAGATGCGTGGCGCATAGGCGGATACACTATGAGCGAATCGGGTGAAAGATTCGGCGGTACGGCCGTCGGAGAACGCCTCGGACGCATCTACGGATACCAGACGGCATACATCATCGAAACATCCGCACAGGCGGACGCAGCCCTCTACGACGTCAATTCGCACGGCGTGCGCCGTTCGGACGGCCTCTCCATCGCGGGACGCAAGGATATCGGCGACTACGAATGGCTCAACAGGCCCGGTTCGGCCCTTACATCCGACGGGAGGGACCAGATCAACGAAGAGGACATGTACCTGATGGGCTACGTGACCCCGCACAGCACCGGCGGTATGAACAACACCTTCGCCTGGAAGGATCTTTCGCTCTCGATATACGTCGACTACGCCCTCGGCCACTCGATCTACAACTACATGTACACGCGCAACCTGCAAACCTCGATGGGCGACTGCAACTGGAACCTCTCGTACGACGCATGGGATACATGGAGCAAGCCCGGCGACAAGACCAACCTGGCCCGCCTGTCGCCTAACGACGCCGACGGCGGGAACAAGAACTTTTCGCGCGCTTCCAATATAAGCGTACAGAAAGGCGACTACCTCTGTCTGCGCGACGTCACCCTGGCATACAACCTGCCCGACAGGTGGATGAAAAAGATAGGCGTCGGCGGCATCACCCTCTCGGTTTCCGGAAACACCCTCGGTTATCTGACGAAGGTCAAGGGTATCTCGCCCGAATCCGGCGTCAATTCAGCGGGTTCGGATGCAGGAATGTACACCGCGGTCAATACCGGCGGTAACGGCTACAGCATCTATCCGCCGACACGCAAGATCATCTTCGGCCTGAAGGTCAGATTCTAGAAAGCGTATCAATCTTACATTAAAACAGATACAGAATATGAGACTGAATAAAATATTAACAGCCGTCGCCGGAGCAGCATTGATGCTGATGTCTGCCGGATGCGACAAGCAGCTCGACATCAAGAACACGGACAATCTCAATAAGAATAATATGTGGGTAGACGAGAGCGACGTGACCGGTGCGACCAACGGCATCTTCAGCCGGCTGCGCTCAGCCTTTACCGGAACATCCACAAACCAGTTCTTCTGGGGCGAACTCCGCGTGGGACCCGCAATGTGGGACAGGGGTACGAACAGGACCCTCATGGATTCCGACATGCTCAACGTACTGCACAGCAACATGAGCGCCGGGACACCCAGCTCGAGCTGGGCGGCCCTCTACACCTGCATAGACCAGTGTAATTCGGTGATCAAATACGCCCCCGCCGTGAGCATGGACGAAACTGTCAGGAATAACTGCATGGGCAACGCATATTTCGTACGCGCCTTTGCATATTACTGGGTCGTCCGCCTGTGGGGCGACGCTCCGCTCATCACCAATCCGACCGAAGGCACCGGCTCCGAAATCTATCCCTCGCGCAGTCCGAAAGCAGATCTCTATACGCAGATAGGACTCGATATCGAATCCGCACTGGGGTATATCACCGGCAATTCGGCCGGAGCATATTATGCGACAGTGAACAATATCAACATGCTCAGGGCCGACTATGCCCTGTGGATGTATACGGCACAGAACGGCGGAAACAGCTACCTGACAATGGCAGAAAACGCCCTTACCGCCGTGAGCAGTCCTGCGCTGCTCCCATCCTTCGCCGACGTGTTCAACGTGACCAAGAAACGCAACAACGAGATCGCTTTCGCAATCTTCTGCAACCAGACCAACGAGGCGCACTCGGCGGCATACATCCAGCGCTTCATATGGGGTTCCACGCAGATAAAGGAGGCCTACAGGAACGTTGCCGGCGGAGTGCCCGTATACAGCAACCAGTGGTTCAACTATGCGGACTCCTACATCGCGGAACTGAAAGCCAACAAGACGAACAACAACGACCAGCGCACGGACGTTACATATAGGGAAATGGAAGGAGTGAGCGATATGTATCCGCTGATCGGATGGCCCAACAAGTTCACAGGGGACTGGTCTTCGGGAACGATGCTGTTCAACGACGACCTGATACTCTACCGATACGCGCAGTACTACATGTTCCGCGCCGAACTGTGCTATTACAAGAGCGATTACGATGGAGCCGTCGGATACCTCAACACCGTGGCGCAAAGGGCTTACGGCAAGGCGAACTTCTACACATCGACGGCTCAGGCCGACGTGCTGGAAGCACTGGCGCAGGAAAACCGCTGGGAATTCGCCGAGGAAGGCAACCTGTGGTTCACCTACATCCGCCTTGGATATATCGACGATTACTGCCCGCTCAAATACTGGCCGAATACCGGAGTGCAGGGCGGCGTGGGCGGTTCGACCAATCCCAATATCCTGGTCTCCCCCGTCTCGACCACGGCCATGAACCGCAACAGCAACATCAAACAGACCAAAGGATGGTCGTAAACCGCGAAGCAATACTCACGATCAAATAAAAAGACAGATATGAAAAAAATAATATCAAGCCTGCTTCCGGTCGCGGCCGCCCTTCTCCTCTCGGGCTGCTACACCGCCGAAGGCGATGTGGAATATAAAACCACGGCGGCGAGGATATCGCTCTCGCCCGCCGGAATGGAGTTTACCTCCGACGGCCTCACCACGGGCGGCGACACCTACGGGACCTATATCGTCGTAGTGAACCCGCTCGAAAAAATGAACTACAACTGGAAAGCCACGCTGGTAAATACCCCCTGGGCCGAACTCGACTATTACACGACTTCTCCCGACGGGGTGGTCGAAAAGACGCTGCGCGTGACATGCTCGGCCAACACCGGCTATAAACGCACCGGTACGCTGCGCATCACGCTCGATGACGGCGAAAGCGCCGATTTCAACATCGTGCAGACCGGACTGAAAGCCGACGCCACGCTGTCGCTTTCGAAGAGTTCGCTGCAGATGATGGCTATCGAGCCGGATCCCGAAGCGATCACTTTCGATACCAACATGCCCGCTTCGACGGTCAGCGTCGCGCTGGCCGAAGGCGAAACGAATCCCGACAACTGGCTCAGCTGGACGGTCGACGCACCGTCGCGCAGCATAACCTTCTCGGCTAAGGACAACCTCTCGCCCGAAAGTTCGCGCCAGGTGACCGTGACCGTAAGCACCGGTTCGGACGACACCAGCATCGCCACGAAGAACGTAACCGTCAAACAACTGGCCAACGAAACCTATCTGTTCGTCTACGGTTCGGGAGTTCCGCACTACCCGACCATCGACGTGGCCGTACAGATGGAAAAATCGGATCTGAGCTTCTCGCTCGACCAGTATTTCAGGGACGGCAGGGTGATCGTCGCCACGTCGAACAAGGCTACCCAATTCCCGCGCTACGCCCTTGCGGCCGACGGAACGGTGACCGTGCTGAACAGCGCCGCCGATGAAACCGCGGCTGCCGCTGCAGACTTCGACGTCAACGGCATGCGGAAACTGCGCGTAGCCATTACTCTCGACGGAAACTTCGAGATAAATAGCCTCGATGCTTCATTCACCCGTATCTCCACGACGAACAGCCTGCCCGACAACAAGGTATCGGATTATCCTACCAAGGATTACGTAACCCGCGGAGGCGGCACGAAGACCTGGATGACCGTCTGCCTGCACTGGGCCGGAGACGGTTCGACCGGCAAATACAAACTCGGAAGCGGACTCGTGAGCGGACACCAGACCGGAGGATACGGCAACGAAGCTCCGTACCCGTCGCGCAATCCGGCCTATGACACGGAAGAGAACGGCGGATCGGTCGTCGAAGCAAAGGACGCCCAGGGTAAACCGCTTGCAGATACATACGGCCGTCTTTACAGTTCGTATGAATCGCTCACCGGAGGTGCTAACGGCGCGCTGAACGCATGCACAGGCGGCACTTCCGCATTGATAAACTGTCCGTTCGGAGAGCCGGGCGACAGGCTGACGGATGCAGTGGGGGATGTGTACACGCTCGAAAGCGTTCTCCCCACTACCCTCGCCGCATATGAGGCTACCGCCGCCGGGGATGCACTTGCCGAAACGCAGCATCCCAACATCAAGATGCAGATACAGGGTATATGTCCCTACGGCTGGCATATCGCCAACATGCAGGACTGGAAGGACCTCGCATATGCAGCGCGCGCCCAGGGTGCGGCCGACTACCCGGTTACCGACGCTATGGCTACATATGCGGCCTTCGGCAACGGAACGCTGACCAATCTTGCGGCGCTCCTGTTCTCTTCGGACTGGAATACCTATAATCCAGGCGCAAAAGCGGACAAGATCTCCACTGCGGCCCCGGCGTTCGGGTTCAACATGTTCAGCAACGGATGGAGGCTCTACAAGACGGGCTACGACTACGGTCCCGGCGACGACGACCCCAGAATATACCTTTTCATTCCGCTGATCGGCGATTATACGGCCACGAAAAAAGCCGGATGGAGGATCTGGAACCAGACCCGCGAAGCCAACATGCGTACGAACGGCGGCTTCGACTTCGGTAACGGAAGCGGTGCGCCCGTAAGGTGTGTCAAAAACTACGAAAATTTTTAACTTGCAGTCCCGGGTGCGGACAAGCCTTATGACGGTTTGTCCGCACCGGCGGGGCGGAAACGAAATAACACGAAAACAGATATGAAATACGCAAAGAATTTAGTTTTTATCTTACTGCTTGCGGCTGCCGTAGGTTGTTACAGCTGCAGCAAGGACGAATTCAATCCCCTGGACGGATGGACCCCGAAAGAGCCCGAACCGGAACTTAAAGCACCTGCTGCAATGAATAACCGCGTGGTAGCGCACAGAGGGGCATGTATGGAATACGGCCTGCCCGACAATTCGGTTGCGGGGCTGAAAAAAGCCATCGAGATCGGATGTTACGCTTCGGAATGCGACATCTACATCACAAAAGACGACAAGGTGATCGTGGCCCATGCCACCAGCGGCTGCTTCATCAACAATCTGAAACCGTGGGAACATACCCTGGCCGAGATCCGCGCCGCAGGCAAACTCTCCAACGGCGAGACCATGCCCGACCTGGAGCAGTTTATCGATGCTGCGCTGGAAGGCGGCACCACACGGTTGTGGCTCGACGTGAAGAACATCACGATAAACGACGCCACATCACCCGAAGGACGCGAAGCCTCGGCGAGGGCGTGCGAACGGGCGTGCGAGATAATAGTCGAAAAAGGCGCCCAGAAGTTCTGCGAATTCATCGTCACCGGCAGCGGCACCGCTATCAGCGCTTCCAGTCCGGTCTCCATATGGAAACGGAGCCTGGCCGCCGCCAATGCCGCCGGCATCAAAGCCGGATGGATGAGTTACAGCGCCCCCAGCACTTATGTCAGCAACGGATACGGCTGGTTCAACTCTACCACCGAGAACTTCTACATCAACGGGCAGAAGGTCAGCAAAGCCTATTCGATAGAGAACTATATCGATGCCGCCGTCGAACTGAGCGTCTACAATGCCGACACCGAGGCCGATATGAACTACTACCTCGGATACAAGAGCAAACTCTACGCCATCTGTACCAACTACCCGTCAAAGCTGCTCGCGAAGTGGTAGGCGGACGTACCTGAAACAGGAAACCACAACAAAGTCCGGGGAGAAAATCCGCCTGGATTTTGTTGTGGTTCCAAAGTTGCGGTTTCGCAGAAATATATATCTTTGTAACTTCACAATGGAATCGGCCCGGCAGTGAGGCCGTCTTTTATGAGAAACGTAAAAACATCGATCCCCGAAGGGATATTGTACAAATACCTCGAAGGAGAAACAACGCCCGAACAGAACCGGGAGATATTCGAATGGCTGAACCAATCGGAGGAAAACGCACGTTATTTCTTCGACCTGAAAGCCGTTTGGAATGCCGGCGTCACGCTCAAAGGCGGTGTCGATGCCAGCTGCGATTCCGTAATGGATGGTCTGGACCGGCGTATAGAGGCCGCCGCGAAACCGGCTGCAAAACGCCGCCTGAGGCTGTGGATACCGGCTGCAGGCATTGCCGCGGCTGTGGCCGCACTGGCTATCGTATTCGGAATAAATAGTTTTTCGGACAACCCGGCCATTTATGAAAACAGCTCCGGACAGGTGATCACGGCGGCGCTGGAAGACGGCTCGCAGGTGTGGCTGAACCCCGGATCCTCTATCGCGTTCGAAATGCACCGCAAAAGCGGAGACCGTACCGCAAAACTTCAGGGCGAGGCTTTCTTCGATGTGCGCAAAGGCGCGCGCGGCGAAGCTTTCCGCGTGGTCACAGATAAATTCACGGTGGAAGTTCTGGGCACTTCCTTCAACGTACAGGCTTACGAAGGGCGCGACCGCTCGGAGATCATGCTCCGGCACGGGTCGGTACGCCTTCTGTCGCCGCAGGGCGAAAACCTTGCACAGTTGAGCCCCGACCAGGTGGCCGTATTCGACAACCGCACCGGCGAGGTGGATGTGATCGGAGTCGATGTGGCGCCGCTCATAGAACACAAATACAATCTGGTCGCCATGAGCGACGTTACGGTCGATCAGATACTTTCGCAGATCGAGCGGACGTTCGGCGTGACGCTGCGGATGGAGAACCGTAGCAGCGGGAAATTGTATAACTTCAATTTCCTGACGACCGATTCGCTGAGCCAGGTGCTGGACATTATCGGATTAATGACCGGCGAACAGGTGGAAGTTCTGTAGGAGAAAGAGACCTAAATCACAATATTTGAACAGGAGTGCGGCGTGAAATACTGTTTCATACCGCACGGCTGTTTTTTGACTACCTTTTCTATGAAGAAGGCTTCACAGCTATGTGCGGTCCTTTTGGCCATTATTGCAACCCTTTCTACGGCGCTGCCTGCCGCCGCACGGGAAAGCGTGTACCGGCATGACAGCCCTCAACCCACCTATAAGATCAACCTGAAGATACCCGACGCCACCGTCAGGGACGTCGCCGACGAAATGGGCCGTCAGGCCGGGATCACGTTCTCTTACGAATCGGCGTTGGCGGAGATGCGGATAGGGGATGTGTTCGTTAAAAAAGAGAGCGCCGACCTCGAAGAGTTGCTGGCGGCGGTCTTCGGCAACAGCGGAATATCCTACAAGGCGATCGGGAGGGCTGTAGTGCTCGCCTATGGAACGGATCGCACCGGCAGCGGAAAGCATACCGTGAAAGGATATGTGACCGACAGCGACGGAATGCCTGTCCCCGATGTTATAGTGGCCCTGAAAGGCGCTGCAACGGGAGTGCTGACCGACGGGGACGGGGCGTATTCCATCGAGGCGTACGACGATTCGACGCTCCGCTTCTTCTCGACGGGCTACCAGGATCTCGAAGAGGATGTGGGCCGGCGCAGGGTCGTGAACGTGGAGATGAGCATAATGGAGCACCTGATGGAGAGGATCGTCATACTGGGTTACGGAACGCAGTCGCAGCGCAAGGTGAGCTCGGCCATCGCCAAGCTGGAAGGCGACGAGATATACGGCATGCCTGTCAACTCGGTAGGCGAGGCCCTGAAAGGACGCATCCCGGGACTCCACGTGGCATCGACCAACTGGCAGCCCGGTATCAACCCGAAGTTCCTCATCAGGGGCGGCTCTTCGGTGAACCTTTCCCAGGACCCGGTGATCCTTGTAGACGGCGTCGAACGCGAGATCAACGGAGTGAACCCCAACGATATAGAATCGATAGAAGTGCTCAAGGACGCCGCATCGGCGGCCATCTACGGCGCGCGTGCATCGAACGGCGTGATCCTGATAACCACCCGCAGGGGCAGCATGTCGAAAGAGCCGCAGATCGTATTCGAAGGGCAGTGGGCGTTCGGCTCCCCGGCCACGAAATTCGACCTGATGAATGGCGGCCGGTATCTGAATACGATGCGTCCGGCCCTGCTCGAGGCATATTGCGGCGGCGTGAGCCCGAACATCATACTCAACGGGGCCGAATCGGCCGGAATCGGCAACAGCGCCACATCGAGATGGACCCCGCGCTACCTGCAGCAGGGCGAACAGGTGCCAGCCGGATACAAATGGATGTACGACCCCGTCAATACCGCCAAGGTGATAATCTACCAGGACAACGACCAGCAGAGCCAGTGGTTCGGCGACGCCTTCTGGCAGAACTACTACATGGGACTGAACGGCGGGAGCCGGAAATTCCGCTACGCCGCATCGGCCGGCTATACCGACGACGGCGGGATAGGCATAGCGACCGGATATTCGCGCATGACATTCCACGGCAACACATCGTTCAGGATCACGCGGAAACTGGAAGCCACCACCATTTTCGATTACTCCCGGATAGACATGCAGAGTTTCTCGGGAACGACCCTCAGCCTCCGCAACTCGGTGATACGCGGCCTTTCGACCCCGCCCACCCACAGGGATTGGTACGGCGCGGAAGCGGGCGAAAAACTGGCCGGAACCCCCGCCCTCGGGATAAACAACACGACGATACCGGCGGCATATTACAAATATTATTACAATAATTCGGGCGATACCGAGAAAAGGGCCGGCGTGAACGTAAACCTCGCGTGGGACATACTGCCCGGACTGAAAGCTGTGGCGCTCTACGCCATGAACAACCGCCATAAACGAAGCTACTACTACATCAAGGACAATCCCACCACGTCTCCTTACGTACGTCCGGCGAAGGAAGGGTATTCGGAAACAATGCGCAATAATATCCAACTCTATGCCAACTACACCAAAAATTTGGGCGGCGGGCACCATCTGGACGCCATGGCCGGGCACGACAGGCTCTACGTCGACTACAACAGCCTGGACGCAAAGGTCGACGGCGCCGAATCGGACAAGATACCGACGCTGAACGCCGGTACGGCCAGCCTGCCGGGATATCCGCGCAATACCCGCACCAAAGAGGTCCTGCTCTCCTATTTCGGCCGCCTGAACTACGACTACAAAGGGAAATACATGGCTTCGTTCACCATGAGGGCCGACGGGTCGTCGAAATTCGCCAAAGGCCATCAATGGGGCTATTTCCCCGCCGGGTCGCTGGCATGGGTGGTGTCGGACGAGAATTTCTGGGCAGGCAGCCGGGTGGTCGAAAAACTCAAACTGCGCATCAGTTACGGCCAGACCGGAAACAACAGCATAGGCCTTTACGACGCCTACGGAAGCTACTCCTCGCTGTACACTTACAACGGCCGCGCCACGACCGTACTCGAGGACATGCCCAACAGCAACCTCACGTGGGAGACCACATCGCAGTTCGACTTCGGGGCGGACGTTTCGATGCTGGGCGGAAGGCTGACTATGACGCTGGACCTTTACAACAAAATAACGCGCAACCTGTTGCTGTCGATCCAACTGCCGAATACAACCGGCGTCAATGCCGTAACTGCCAATGTCGGATCTGTGCGTTTCTACGGCCTCGACTTCGGCATCTCAACCGTGAACATACGCAACAGAAACTTCTCCTGGGCCACCGACATCACTTATAACTACAACATGAACCGGGTGTTGAAGCTGGCCGACAACGGCAACGACCGCAACCGCATGAACGGCATCACCTACGGCGACGGGCTGCAGTTCGGAGGCATTGCCGAAGGCGAACGGATGGGACGCATCTACGGCTATGTGGTCGACCATATCATCGAGAACGATGTACAGGCCGACGCAGCGATGTACGACGTGCTTTCGCGCGGATACAGGCGCAGCGACCGCCAGCAGGTGCCCGGACGCAAGGACATAGGCGACTACGAATGGGTCAACCGTGCGGGATCGAGCAAAGCCGGCGGGGCCGACATCATAAACGAAGAGGACCAGTTTCTGCTGGGATACGCCGTTCCGCACTCGACCGGAGGCATCCGGAATACATTCAATTACAAAAACTGGTCGCTGGATATACAGATGGACTATGCGCTGGGGCACTCCATCAACAACTACATGTACGCGCGCTACTTCATGGCCACGATGGGCAACGGCAACCACGCCCTCACGACAGATGTCGACCACACATGGCGGAATCCGGGCGACGACACCCCCTATGCGCGTTTCACGGTCAACGACGCCGACTGGGGCAACCGCAACTACGCCCGCACTTCGGACGTTTTCGTGCAGCGGGGCGACTATCTCTGCCTGCGCGATATCTCGCTCTCGTATTCCCTTCCGGCATCGTTTCTGCGCAGGATAAGAATAAAGGACATCACATTTACCGTCTCGGGAAATACGCTGTACTATTTTACGGCCGTTACGGGGGTTTCGCCCGAAGCCGCCACCACCGGATCGCTCTACTCCGCCGCCACGACATACGACGTCGACTACAACCCCTACCCCCCTACGCGCAAAGTGCTGTTCGGGGTGAAAGTAACTTTCTGATGCCCATCCTATGAAAAAAATATTCACCATACTGTTTATGTTTGCTGCGCTCTCCCTTCCGGGGTGCCACGGCGAACTGGATATAGTGCAGGACGGCCAGATGTCGGCCGGCAATATGTGGAAGGATGAAAGCGATGCGGTGACGGGCACCTACGGCATCTATCTGAAATTCCGCAACGCGCTGAAAACCGAGAGCGACACGTATCTCTGCTGGGGCGAACTGCGCAGCGGACTGTGGGGACCAGGCACGAACGCGACGCTTTCGAACGTGTCGCAGACCCAGGTGCGCACCAGTTCGATGAGTACCACCAACGCCTATGCCGACTGGACGGCCCTCTACTCCGCTATCAATCAGGCCAACCTGGTGATAAGGTACACGCCGCAGATAGATATGACATCCTCTGCAGAGGCATTCTGCCTGGGCAACGCCCATTTCCTGCGCGCATGGTGTTATTTCTGGATAGCCCGCATCTGGGGCGACGCGCCCATCGCCGTGACAGGATACGAAGCCTACAGCGAAGCGATGTACCTTTCGCGGTCGCCGAAAGCCAAGGTAATGGAACTCGTCGAACGGGATATAGAGCTGGCGGAAGCCTATGTGACCGACGGATCGGACAAGTACGCCGCAACCCCCGCCGCGGTGCAGATGCTGAAGGCCGACTACGCGCTCTGGATGTACAGGGTCATGGGGGCGGGCGGCGAGTATCTGGATATGGCCGAAACCGCCGTCGGAAGCCTCGACCTGTCGGCCGCCAGGCTCGAACCGCGCTATGCCGATGTTTTCTCCGCCGGCAACAAAGCGGGGCGTGAAGTGATATTCGCCGCTCTGCTGGACAAGAGCGAATCGACGGGCGGCCCGGCCTACTACCTGGCCTGGAACAGCAACTACATCGCCAGCGCCTACCGCGACAATCCCGTTCCAATCACCGGCGGACAGCAATGGTGGTGGTACACGGATACCTACAAACAGCTCATCGCGGCCGATCCCGCCGATACCCGCCGCACGCTTACATACCGTTCGGCCGATTACGGGATAGCGGATGCGTATGGACAGCCGTCCACCGTCGAATGGAGCGATAAAAGCATGGGCCAGATGATCGAGGGGGCGCGGGTGTTCGATTCCGACTACATACTGTACCGCTACGCCGAGGCTTTCCTGATGGATGCCGAGATAAAATACCTTCGTGAGGATTACCAGGGAGCGCTCGCTTCGCTCGGCATAATAACCGGACGCGCCAGCGGCAACACCGGCTACTATACCGACGTGTCGCCCGCTGCGGTGAGGCAGGCGATAATCGACGAATACCTCAAGGAGACGGTGGGCGAAGGACGCACATGGTGGATGCTGGTGAGGATGGGCGCCGCGGGCGACTACAACAGCTACATCGCCGAAAAAACGGGAAGCAATCCCAATATACTTCTCTGGCCCATCACGCAGGAGACGATGAACCGCAACTCGAAACTGAAGCAGACCGAAGGATGGTATTGACCGCGGCAGGTCCGGCGGTACATTAAAACCGTATCAGCACTCCATTTTCCCAAAAAACAAGATAGCCGGATTTGTATGGAAGCCGGATAATCAGAATGCAGATTATCCGGCGTTTGCGTATACGTGTGTAGATTAATGGCCTCTTCATTCTGCCCGGTAATTTTGCATATAGGAAAAACCGGGCATACTAATCCTGAATTATCCCCGTTACGTCTTAAACCAACCCCTGAATAATCCATTATGAAGAAACCGCCATTTATAACGGCTGCCGCTTTCATGCTGCCTCTGTTATTCCTGTGCCTTACCGGATGCGAGGGCGTGTACGAATTCAAGGATAATCCCTATGTGAAAAAGCCCGTAGTGATGTCGCTGATCAACCCCGACTCGCTGATGAAAGTGCAGATCTGGTGGAACAAACCCTCGGGAAGCACCGGAGGTTTCGACAAGATAGAGGGCGCCGCCGTCGAGATCACTGAAGACGGCAGCGTCGTTTTCAGCGGGCGGACCGATGCAGACGGAGTGGCGGAAAGTTCTGTCTATCCGTCCGCCGGTAAAAAATACGGGCTGCGGATCAGCTTCGACGGCTGGCCCGAGATCACCGCTTCGACCGAAATTCCACAGCCGGCAGGCATTACTTTCGATACGAGGGTAAAAGCCGGCGGCCACTGGACAGACTTCATCCTTGCCGATGTGAAAGGGATCACGGCGCCCGAAAGCGCGCCCGCGGTGTGGATATCGACACGCTGCGGGTATGACGACGGAACGTGGCAAACCGGATACGGAGACCTCTCATCCAACTGCGCATTCCTCGACCAGGTGAATGCGACCATCGACCCCTACGACGCCGCCCTGCGCGAGAGCAATATCGTTTACGAATATGGTTTTATCCGCATACAGCGTTCGGCGCTCGCCCTTGCCGTGCCTTTCACGTTTTCATTCACGGCATGGCTGAGCAGTTATTCGGGCTCTCACGAGTGGGGTTGGGATGAAGAGGAAGGGGTATATGTCGAACCGACGATAATATATCTCGACAAAGCCGCCGTGCAGATCGTATCGCCGAGCCGCGAATACGACAAACACCACCGTTCGGAAGCCAGATATCTGGAAGAGAGGTCCGGCTGGATATTCATGAGCGAAAGCGTGAACATATATTCCAATATCGCGAACGGATTCGGCATCTTCGCCGGATACAACCTCACCGAAGTCATAGTACCCATCGATAATCCCCAAAAGCCGCAATGAGAAAGTCTGTTTTTGCAACATTGGTTTTCCTGTGCGTTTCGGCGGGTGCGGCGGCACAGAGTTTCACAGTCTCGGGGTACGTGCGCGAGGAAGGGAGCGGCGAGGCGCTTATGGGCGCTGCGGTCTCGGACGGCCCGGCAAGCGGCACCGCCGCCAACCAGGCGGGGTTCTGGTCCCTGAGGCTATCTTCCGGGGAACACACTTTTAAGGCAGCGCACATCGGTTATGAAGAACAATCCGTGGTCATGGATATCCGTTCCGATACCACGGTTAATTTCCTGCTCGGCAGGGTGGCATATATGCTCGACGAAGTCGTCATAAAGCCTATGGGGCAGCCGGTTTCCGTCAGGAACGCCGGACAGATCGGGGTGAACATCAGCCAGGTGCGCAACGCCCCGGCATTCCTGGGCGAACCCGATATAATCAAATATCTGCAGATAATGCCCGGAGTGGGAAGCGGCAAGGAAGGCTCTTCGCAGCTTCTAGTGCGCGGCGGCAGCGCCGACCAGACCTTGATGATGCTCGACGACATCCCCATCTACAACAATAACCACGCTTTCGGCCTTGTCTCGGTCTTCAACAGCGACGCCCTGAGCGGGGCCGAACTCTACAAAGGATACGTTCCGGCGCAGTACGGCGGACGGCTTTCGTCGGTGGCTTCGCTGCGCATGCGCGACGGCAACCGGAACCGGCACACGGGCTCCGTAACCCTCGGAACGCTGACCCTGGGCGGCATGATCGAAGGCCCCATAAAGAAAGGCAAAGGCTCATACATCGTCTCGGCCCGGCGGTTCACGCCCGACCTTCTGATGCGCCCGGCCTACGCCATCATAAAGCCCGAACTGCGGATACTATATTCGTTCTACGACGTCAACGGCAAGATAAACTACTCACTCGGCGAGAGGAACAGGATCTACCTGAGCTTCTTCAACGGCGGCGACTCGTTCTCGAACAAGACCGTCGAATACGAGAATAAAAAGAAGGTCCACAGCAGCGGCGCAGGATTCAACTGGGGCAACACTTCGGCGTCGCTGAAACTGGAAACCCGCGCCGGAAAGGACATATTTATCAGCAACTCGCTCTACTTTTCGCGCGTGGGGAACCGTTACAACACCATCTATGAAGACTTCAAGGACGGAGAAAAATTCAAATCCCGCATATACTCCAACCTCTACGAGGCGGGCCTGCGCACCACCGTCGAGCAAAAGGCCGGACAACGTCACAGCCTCACCTACGGTCTGAATGCCTCATACCAGGGATTCATGCCCCAGCGCAGCGTCCAGACCCGGAGCGGCATCGACCTCGAACGCACCGCACCCAAACGCGGACTCTGGACCGGGACACTCTTCGCCGGCGACCACATCTCACTGGGGCGCTTCTCCCTCGACGCCGGAGTGCGCCTGTCGGTGTTCCACAACAATAATTCGAGGACCGAATTCGGGATTGAACCGCGGGCCTCCGTGCAGATGCAGGTCAACACCCGGAACTCCGCGTCACTCAGCTACACGAGGTCGGTGCAGCCGCTTTTCTCCATCGAAAAGCCTTACATGAGTTTCCCGGTGGACTTCTGGCTGCCCTACCAGACCGAAAAGATATCCTCCGCGAACCAGGTCTCGGCCGGCTGGATCAACACTTCCGTGAAGGGGCTGACACTCAGTCTGGACGCATATTACAAGAATTTCAACAACCTCTCGCTTGTGACATCGCCGAACGACTACCTCACGGGCGAATCCGAAGCGCTGCCAGCCACGGGATACGCCTACGGGGTCGAGTTCCTGGGGGTTTACGCACGAGGCAGATGGTCGCTTTCGGCAGCATACACATATTCCCGTTCGATGCGGCATGCTCTCGGGCAGACCTTCCCTTTCACCTACGACATCCCCCACAACGCGAACATTTACGCCTCGTACACGACCGTGCAGAAAAAAGACCGCAACCACATTCTTTCAGTCAACGTGAACTGCCACTCGGGACGCCCTTTCGTACTCTCCGAGGGGTCGTTCTACATCGACCCGTATGAAGAGAAAATGGGGTGGGGGTACTATATGGAAGAAAATCCCATGTTTCCCAACGCAAGGCTGAAGCCCTATTTCCGGACGGACGTAAGCTATTCGATGGAGCGCAAAAAGAAGAACGGCACCCGCACATGGCAGGTCTCGATACTGAACGCGACGGCCTACAACAATCCTTATGTGGTTTACAACAGCAGCTATAAGACCAAACAGGCATATAAATACATCACGCTTATCCCATTCATGCCGTCATTCTCGTACAAACGGACTTTCTGATACCGGAGCCAGGGCAGGCGCGGATTCATCCGGAAGAGCCCCCGCGGGCACATGAAAGGCTCGCTGCCTGCAACATTAAAAATCTCAATAAGTCGTTGCAGAACACGGCTGCACTATTATCCTCTTAAACCGCTTCCCGGGAAGCGGTTTTTTTATTTATATCAATTACCCAAAGAAATCGGACAGCTGAAAATGCAGGCACAAACCGGCCGTTTCCAGCCGCCGGGATTGCAGTGTTTTTACAAAATCATACTGCGTTTTTGCCACCAAATACCACGATAATCCGGGTGTTAAGATTTTTAATTTACAACACACTTAAAATAAGTGAATTACCAGAAAAGTGTTAAGACGTTTTAATCGCAAAAAGGTTGTTTTCAGATGTTGGCGGAAGTAAATTAGCAGGTAGAACTAACCTAAAACCAACCTTTATGAAAAAACTATTTTTACTGCTTTTTTTGGCGGCACCACTGTGGTTGTATTCGCAAGGGTTTCCGGAAGTCGACTATTCTATACCAAGTGATCCTTACGTTTTACCTACTCCGGCATCTCCTTCCGTAAATCAATTGATGAAGTACGTTGACTATCCTGCAACCCTTAATAACGGACTGGTCAATATTGAAATTCCATTGTATGCATTGAATGTCGGAGAGTTGACAATTCCAATCTCTATTTCATACCATGGCGCAGGAATAAAAGTGGCCGAAGCCAACGGCCGTCTGGGTGTCGGCTGGTCGCTCAATGCCGAACTTTCAGTTTCCCGTTCCGGTAACGGTCTTCCTGATGAACAAGCTCACGGGTATTTGCATTGTACGCTGCCCCAGCAAGATACGCCAGATTTCATTAAATATATAATAGACGAACGCTGGGGAGAGGAAGAACCCGATCTTTTCTATTACAGGCTGCTATCAAAATCAGGCAAGTTTTTTTATCGCAGAGATCCATATCAGCAGCATTCCGTTCCCGAAGTAGTAACAATTCCTTTCGAGCCGATAAAAATATCGAACGATGCCGGTAATAATCTTCAGTACTTTGAAATCTATGATGACGACGGCACTTATTACCGTTTCGGTAAGCCAAGAATCACTGATGACGGGGGATTTGCGGGCGCCAACACAACACGGAACCAGTGGAAAGTCAGTGAAATCGTAACACCCGTCAGGCGCGATACCGTATATTTCAGGTATGGCCTCAGCAAGGAATTTACCACACATGAAGAAGTTGATTACATATTAGTCGAAGACATTACACACAACGGATACCATGTAATGACTCACAACCCTTTATCTGTAGAATATCCCGAAACGGAAAATGAGCCTCATGTATGTCATGTCTCGTGGCCTTATCTTATCAAAGGAAGCGCGTCTTCGCCTAATTATGATTGTGTAAGGTTATTAAGAAAAGAGCTCGACCCAAATTCGCCTGTTGGATATAGGCTGGTAGAACAAGACGAGACATATGATCTTGGGACATATTTTTCCAGGCCTTCAGGAAGAAGTTTTATAACGGAAAATTATGTATCGACAATAGAGTCTCCTAATGTAAGAGTTTTGTTTGAAGAGGTTAATCATGAACTCACAAACATAAAAATTATAGACAAAATCTCTGGGGCACAAATAAAAACTATTCGCTTTAGACAAACCCTATACCGAAATAACGATAACGGAAGTATCCAGAAGAAGAAACTCGATAGAGTTGAAATCTTGGACAGGAACAACACTGTGGTTGAAACATATCTATTCACCTACAACGACACGAACAGTGTCCCTTTTTACGGAAATCAAAATGTGGATCATTGGGGCTATTATACGTTTGCAGGCGGAGCCGTACCTCAGAGAACCATACAGGTATATTGTCCGGACGGAGATATAAATAACACACAGAGGCCGTACGATTTTGTCATAGGTGAAGGTTCAAAATCCGCCGGATCGGATGCCGCTTTAAGTGTAGGCATCTTAAAATCTATAACATATCCGACCGGAAGAAGAAGTGTTTTCACTTTTGAATCGAACACATATGTCGATGGCAATACTATAAAAAGAGGAGGAGGCCTGCGAATCGCCCGCATCGAAGAGTATGAATCGGGGAAAATGACTCCATCTTTGATAAAGAAGTATGAATACGGCCGAACCGGGAGCGGTGAAGGATCTATCAAAAAAACACCAGACCCGGATGAATATCTGTATGAACTTAAAACACACATACTTGTACCACACGCCCAGCCTGCATCCGGGCCTCCTACTATACAAACATATCTCAGAGCCTCTGCAAGATCCAGAATGTACACATCCACATCTTTATGCGGTGCGGCGTACGATAACGGGAGCCATGTTTTTTACGATTACATTACCGAGTACAGGCTGGACCAGAACGGACAGGCCACATCGGGCAAGATGGTTTATGAGTATTCCCACCCCGACACACGCGGGTTTTATTATGTTCCGGGCACTTATTTGTCTTTCAATGGGACAGGAGAATGGCATGGAGGCAAACTCATATGCAAAACGGATTACAAATATGCTAGTCAGGGATCTTTCGAACCACACGTAAAAAACACCTATTCATATGACATCTACAAAACAGGAGATTATGTTTTCAATAAATATTTTGTCAAGAAACATTTTGTAGGGCCCTGGGATGACGTTGATTATGATAAACAACTGCTGCTTCAAGGACCTGATGGATTTGATAAACATCAAACATTCTTTGTTTTGGGTTGTGAAAGACTGACTTCCGAAACCACGACCCTGTATGAGGGGAGCGACTCTCTCAGTACAACTCGAACCTACGCCTACCAGGATGATAACCACATGTATGTCACCCAAACCACCCAGGCCGACAGCGAGGGGCGCGATATCGTTTCCCAAACCAAATACCCCCAGGATATTTCCTACACAAACGGCTCTGTGGAAGAGGCCGCCCGCACGGAACTTATCAACAGAAATATGCTGAATACTCCGCTGCAACAGGAAACGGCCAGGGCCGGAGTGACCCAAAGAAGCAAGACAATGTACAAAATAGAAAACGGTAAGGTGCTTCCCGCTACGATACTGACTAACACCGGGCAGAACGGGACAGATGAGGAACGTGTGAAGATATTGCAATACGACTCTTACGGCAACCCGGTCCGTATATATAAAGACGGCGTGGAAACCATATTCCTGTGGGGGTACGGGGGCCGTTTCGTCATCGCCCGGATAGACGGCGTGGAGTTCAGCCGTCTGCCGTCCACACTAAATATTACACGGATAAACGAGATCGCTGCAAGGAGTATTCCGTCTTCGGCCGATCTGAGCCTCATCGCCGGATTGAGAACCAATTCCTCTCTGCCGTATGCACAGGTCACCACCTATACTTATGACAACATCCGGGGAATGACATCCGCGACCGATCCGCAGGGCATACAGACCGGATACGAGTACGATTCGTTCGACAGGCTCAAAGAAGTCTACGTGATGGAAGGAAACTGGAAACGCATACTCGAAACTTACGAGTATCACTATGAAACCGAATAGAAAATTATGAATGACAGTCCTATTCTAAAACCGAGAAATCATGAAAAGACATATAATCATATTAGCATCGCTGTTGGCTTTCGCAATCTCCGCATGGGGGCAGATAGCCGGAGCGATAGGCCCTAACACCATATTCGTAGAGAAAGGGCAGAAATGCCAGGCCATTCAGAGCCTGATGCCCCCTTCGAGCGACTACGCTTACTACCTCAACTGGGAATACAGCTATCTCGACGGACCGGACAACTGGACCAGGCTACCCTCTTTGGTGGCAGGCGGCCTATCGTACGATCCTGGATATCCGACCCGTTCGGTCAAATATCGAAGGATTATGACATGCTATCTGGCTGGCAATGCAGAGTATCGTACGGATCCAGTATATATATACATTAAGGAGGACGGCATGTTCGCCGGCCATATTCGTGACAGTCAGGAGTTAACCCTGGGGCAGACACCCTCGAGGCTGTGGCTATGGGAAAACCCTGTCAATTGCAACACGTATCGCTGGGAATATGCTTACAGCACAGACGGTCCATGGTATCAGTCATACTACGGAGACTACGATCAATTTCCGTACACTCCGCCCATACCTTTCGAGACTGTCTATTTCAGACTGGCCGGCACGCGCACCAGCCCGAATAAGACCGTTTATTCAAATATCGTGTGCCTGAGCATGAACAACAGTGCGAATTGGATTGAAGGGCAGCAGACTGTAAATAAATACAATTATGCATCTACGTTCGAGGGGCTGCCGCTTGGTCAATGCACTCCGGACTTTCAATACTGGTGGGAGGTCTCTTCATCGGGGGCCTATTGGAGCATGATAGGAGACAGCTTCGGGTGTGAATCCTATACTCCGTCCACGCGGATGGAGCAGACCACATATTACAGGCGGGTAATAGGATCACCCAGTTGGCAGCATACATCCGCCAGCAACGTCATATGCGTAACGGTCCTGCCTGTCTATAAGAATTTCATAAAGACGAGCACTACTACGGCATACGGTTATTCAGATCCGTCAAAAACTCTTACCACGATCCAGACTTTCGACAGTTTCGGGCGGTTGGAGGAGACCATAAACTGGGGCATCACCCCGTCGGGCAACGACCTGGTCACGCTGCAGGAGTATGACGCGCTGGGACGTCCGGCGGCGGCATGGCTGCCTGCGGCGACGAAAGTCGGTATATACATGGACCCGGTGGCCGTGAAGACCAAATCACAGCAGACAAACCTCGGAGACACGTCGCCCTATGCCGCTCCTGTATATGAGGCCTCGCCTTCCGGCAGGGTCGTCAGCCAGACAAGTCCGGGCGCTCAGTGGCAAAACAAGGCGGTGACGGCAGAGTATCGCTTAAACACCGGCTACATGTCTCCCGCCGGCGAGCCGCCAATGTATGACCAGCATCTTGCCTGCGCCCGTTTCGATGTCGTCGGCACTACCGGAGTAAAGCGGGTGGGAATGTACCCTGCGAATACGCTTTACGTGACGCAGGCGACTGACGAGGACGGAAATGTTTCGCTTGAATTTACCGATAAACTGGGGCAGGTCGTGCTTTCGCGGCAGAGGATGGACAATAACGATTACGACTCCGCGACTTTTGCCGACACCTATTACGTTTACGACATGAAGGGCAATCTGTGCTACGTGCTGCCTCCTGCCGCGGCGGACCTGCTTACTGCGAACGGGACGACCTGGAACGACGATAACGACACTCTTAAAAAATATGCATACATCTATAAATACGACAGCCGCAACCGCTGTATCGAGAAAAAACTTCCCGGCGCGGAGAAAATACTGTATGTCTATGACAAGGCCAACAACCTGATCTTCACCCAGGACGGCGTACAGCGGCAGAGCGGCCAATGGTCGTTCTCGGTGCCGGATTGTGTGGGGCGTCCGGCGGTGAGCGGGACCTGCGGCATCACCATCCCCGGTTCTTCAGCCTGGGCTGGCGACACCATCGCTCCCGGGAATTTCGACGACCGTCTGTTTGTTACCGAAAGGTATCAGGGCTATGACAGTTATCGGGTCCTGATCGACGGCACGAACATAGGAGTAGCCCTGGGTACACAACTGACGATCAACTATTACGACGACTATGATTTTCTGGGTTATGTTGTGAATGCCGGTCTGCCCGATTACAGCACGTCCTACACGACGACGGCAGGCGGGGGTTACGGGGCGCGCTACGAGCCGGGAAACTACCGCGGATTGCTGACGGGGACGCTTGTCAAATCACTGAGCGATACGGGCATGTATGACTATTCGGCGTTCTATTACGATTACCGCAAGCGGCCGGTGCAGTCGCACGAGTTCCAGGGGATCGCGGGCGACTACATCACCCAATGCTACCAGTATGATTTCGTCGGCAATGTGCTCAAAAAGCTCGAGAAGCACGACTTCATGGGGACGAGGACCGACAAACTCGAGAGCACCTACACCTATGACCATGCGTCGCGGCTGTTGAGCGAAACGACCGTCCTGAACGGCAGCACGGCCAACCAGGCACGGGTCACCTATGCCTACAACGAACTGGGCCAACTGGCAAGCAAGACCTACGGGACGGGCGCGGGCGCTTTCACCGAGACTTTCGACTACAACGTCCGCGGCTGGCTCACCGGCCAGTCGAGCCCCCACTTCGAGATGGCGCTGCGCTACAACGATCCGCTGCGGCCGGAGATCGCTGCAAGCTGGACGGGCAATATCACCGAGTGGGACTGGAAGCATAAAGGCACCGGTGCCGACAACACGCTCAACACCTACGGCTTCACATATGACAAATTAAACCGGCTTGCCGATACCGACCATTATCTGGGTGCAGAAACAACTCCGTCGAACTCCTTTGTCGAACGGGGTTTGAAATACGACAAAATGGGCAATATAGAGGAGCTGAAACGATATTCAGGTGGTTATCTTGTCGACGATCTGACATACGCCTACGACGGCAACCAACTGGCTTCCCTGAAGGAAAATATCGCGAGTCCGCAGAGCGGTTGGGATCTATACGAACGAGGTGCGAACGCCACGGCTGCTTATGAATACGATCCCAACGGCAATATGACCTACGATGAACGGAAAGGTTTGAATTTTAATTATAATTTGCTAAATTTGTTGAGTGAGGCGAGGGATTCGGCGAGCGGAGACCTGGTCGCTAAATACACATACCTTGCCGATGGACAGAAAGTGAGGGCGGTTAACGGCGCAGGTACATTTGGTCTCGAATACTTAGGTTCTTTGGTGTATAAAAGGAACGGTAACAGTCTTGAACTCGAAAGCGCTGCATTCGGCGAGGGCCGCATCTACAAGGCAAGCAACGATTACGAAGTTAACTATTTCCTTGCGGACCATTTAGGCAGTACAAGGGTTGTCGCAAAACCGGGCAGCAGCGGTATCGAGATTGCCGAACGCAACAATTTTTATCCTTTCGGCGCAAAACATCCCGACCCGACATGGACTAATCCGACTTCGGCTGTGAATCGTTATCGTTTCAGCGGCAAGGAAGATCAGGAATCTCTCGGTCTGAAGTTCGTCGATTTCGGTTGGAGAATGGACGATCCCCTGCTCGGCAGATGGTTCGGAATCGACAGACTGGCAGAAAAGTATTACCCTATAAGTCCGTATGCATTCTGCGCCAATAATCCGATTAAGTTTATTGATACCAATGGAAAGTGGATTGTTGGGACAGATGGAAAACCTGTCTCATATTCGCAGGAAACAGGCTGGTCTGAAAACGCATCTTCCGATGTACAACGAGTTGGAAATGCTATGATGAAAGTGGAAACGGGAATGGAGCGCTTAAATTTCATGCTAAATCATGACGAAGAGATTTCCATAACAATAAGTCCCGAGGTCAATCTCAGTATGTATGGCATAGATAATAGAATTATCACCACAACAACTTACAGTGATGGAACACAAACTGAAACAGTCAAACATGAAATAACTATCTTTGAAGGCACTTTAGACTATTTCGAGGGAAGAGGAGATTACGCCGGAATGGATCGGGAAGATGCTATCGGAGCCGTGGCGGGCCATGAATCAGGGCATGTGGAAAAAGAGAATACCCAAATGGCCATTGATGGGAAGCCGACAAAAGAAATAGAGAAAAGGCCGAACGAGATAGAAGATCAAATGAAAGAAGAATATAAAAAACTTAGAGAAAATGAAAACAACTAAAGCAATATTCATGTGTATCGGTTTTTGTATGATGTGTAATTACAGCCACGCTCAAAACGTTTGTTATGACAGCATACGCACGGCTATAGTGAATTTTTTAACAGTTACTGAGCCCAGTTTTAAGGACAGGGGTGCGGGGAACATATTATTGCTCAGGGATTATGTGTCAAATTATCAAATTGGGAATGCTCATGATTCCCCGCAGCCTGGTTTCCAAATGGGAGAAGAGGTAAAGGAAGGCATATATTCGATTTTCCCAATGTCAACGTTCTCTGAATATACATATCATCATATTCTGTTGGTCGGGGAAAATGAGTTCAAAATAATTAATATGAGAAACTCTCTTATGGATAATTTGAAACTGGTTGTGGCCTTTTTATCTGACAACCCCCGATATTCTAAAGACGAATCATTGTCGTATATAAATGATTTTATTCGGACTTCTGAAGCAAATGGTACGGATATGCTTCATTATAATCACATTACAAAAAGCATGACGCCGGATTGTCTATACCTTAAAGGGAATGATTGTAAATGTAAGTGTGAAGAAGATAATATATCCGATTAGGGCATAATAAAAATCAACTCCTTAAAACGGCGGACAGGGATGAACTTAAGGGTTCGTCCCTGTTGCTTTTATGTTACGACGAACTCGGGCGGCTGGTCGCCAAAACTTACGGGGCCGGGACGGCGGGCGCTTTCACCGAAACTTTCGACTACAACGTCCGCGGCTGGCTCACCGGCCAGTCGAGCCCCCACTTCGAGATGGCGCTGCGCTACAACGACCCGCTGCGGCCGGAGATCGCCGCAAGCTGGACGGGCAATATCACCGAGTGGGACTGGAAGCACAAGGGCACCGGAGCCGACAACACGCTCAACACCTACGGCTTCAACTACGACCGCCTGAACCGTCTGGTCGACACCAAGCGTTATCTCGCGGGGTCGCCAATCCAGACCAATTCCTTCACCGAAAAGGACATCACCTACGACAAGATGGGCAACATCCTGACCCTTAAGCGTTACGGTGCGGCGGCCGGGACGGCCGAAGACGACTTCGCCTATACATACAATGGGAATAAACTCATGCTGCTCAACAACGGTCCCGACACCTATGCATACGACAGCAACGGGAATTGTACGTTTGATGCCCTCAACGCTTTGATTTTAGAATATAATGCACTAAATTTGGTGAGCCGGGTCAAAGATCCGTCCGACAACAGCACCATCGCGACCTACAAGTGGCTCGCCGACGGGCGAAAGGCAAGTGCTGTCAACGGGGACAATACTTTCGGCCTGGAATATCTAGGTTCTTTGGTATATAAAAAGAGCGGCGGCACTCTGGAACTCGAGAGCGCGGCGTTCGGCGGCGGGCGCATCAACAAAGCCAGCAACGCCTACGAGGTCAATTATTTCCTGACGGATCATCTGGGCAGTACCCGTGCGGTGTTTAACGCGGCTTCCAGTGAAGTTGCCGAAAGGAACAACTACCACTCGTTCGGCCAGCGCTGGGACACGGGCGGCAGCGCCATCAGCACGAACCGTTACCGGTTCAGCGGAAAAGAAGAGCAGGATGTTTTCGGGTTCGACTATCTGGATTTCGGCGCCCGGATGAAAAACGACATCCGCTGGGGTTCGATCGACCCGCTTGCGGAACTAGATTATCCGACAAGTCCATATGTATATTGCAGGAATAATCCTATCAGAAGTATAGATCCCGACGGACGGTCCAGTTTTACTTTATACGGCGCGGCAGCACAAGCCGCCGTAGCCACCTTGCAAAAACTGTATCCTCATTGGGGCGAAAAGAACGAGGAGGACGAGGGATATACGGTAGATAGAGCGGGAAATGTTGAACAGGTAGATAATACCGGCGGTGATGATTTTGATGTTCTGATTGAAAAAGAAGCATATGATCGGGGAGTAAGAAGCGGACCTAAATTTGCGCCCGGGATTTTGAGCCAGTTGGCTGTTAGCCAGGGAAAACGTGACGGTTCAACCGCAATCGGATATATCCGGCAGGCATTGGGAAGTGTGTTTTCTGCTTATGATATGGCAAAGTTGTATCTTGTTGTTACAAATGCTACGGATGTGGAATGGAGTTTATCTTTAGGACGCAAGAACGGTGTGCTGAAACTCGGATTAATGACATGGGGAGATCGCCAACATGTCGGGTTTCCTTTTACATTTGGCGATCTATTTATCGGCATTCATTCCCATCAGGCAAAAGAGATGATACCAGGTGTGAGCGAAGAGGACTCGATGTATGGAGATAAAAAAAACTCTATAAAATGGCCTTATATCAGGTACACATACTTCCCCGGAAGCGGAAATTTATATCGGACAAAAGACGGCAAAATATATTTGCTGCCGGACAGGGGTACTCCATCACTCATTCAATCGCTAATTTGGAAAAAATGAAACGTATTTTAATTTTAATACCGGTGCTATTAATCTTGGTATCCTGCATGAACCGGAACCAGCCGCGCAATGCGGCAAATGAAGTCGAAGTCGACTGTTGCTCTTGCAAAGAAAGCGTTTTTTATAAGAGCATATCGCCGTATCTGGATAGGTTTGGAAACTGGTATGTGAAATTATATTACGAGATTTTCTTTTTCGAGAAAAAAGGTTTGGACTATTTTACTATTTGGGTCGAGACATATCATCCGTCTTTAAATCTAAGAGAATGGAAGGATTATAAGAATGCCTACAAAGAGCAGTATATGAGAATCGACGACCATAATATAATTTTGATAACCGGGATTAACGATTCTCTGCCGACAGGCTTTTTAGAAGATTGCAGCAAGTGCTTCTTGAGCAATGATTCTATACCTGGAACTAACGAGGTCGTTGAATGGGATACTACCTGTTATCCGTTGACATTCCGGCACGAATCGGTCGATGGTAAATATAAAATCGAATCGGTCGGTATGATAATAGACTTTTTTAGTGATAATATGATCAGGTATGAGAATCTTTTAAGAGAGGTTGGGCTGGTAACTGAACCTTATTTTTAAAGAAACCAGAGCAATGATTAAATGGTGTACAGGGATGAACTTATAAGTTCATCCCTGTTGCTTTTTTGTTCTGTGGGCGACCGACGGACTCAACGCTTTGATTTTAGAATATAATGCACTAAATTTGGTGAGCCGGGTCAAAGATCCGTCCGACAACACCCTGGCTACTTACAAGTGGCTTGCGGACGGGCGAAAGGCAAGTGCTGTCAACGGGGACAATACTTTCGGCCTGGAATATCTAGGTTCTTTGGTATATAAAAAGAGCGGCGGCACTCTGGAACTCGAGAGCGCGGCGTTCGGGGGTGGACGGATCATGAAATCCAGCAACAGCTATCTTCCGCATTACTTCATCGCGGATCATTTGGGCAGCACCCGGGTCGTGATCGGTCCCGACGGCCCTGCCGAAAGGAACAACTACCACTCGTTCGGCCAGCGCTGGAACACCAGCGGAAGCGCCATCACCTCAAACCGTTATCGTTTCAGCGGAAAAGAGGAGCAGGACGAGTTCGGGTTCGACTATCTGGATTTCGGCGCCCGAATGTATGATTCTGAGATCGGCAGGTGGTGGTCGGTAGATCCCTTGGCGGGATTATATATGCGACATAGTCCATTTGCTTATTGCCTGAATAATCCTGTGAATGCTATCGACCGGGATGGAAGGTCCAGTTTTACTTTATACGGCGCGGCAGCACAATCCGCCGTAGCCACCTTGCAAAAACTGTATCCTCATTGGGGCGAAAAGGACGAGGATGACGAGGACGAGGAGCCTGAATGGCCATATAAATCACAATATGATGCACATTTGGTTCATGGAAAGCCATCCGATGGGACAGGGAAAGAGCAGAAAACAGGATTAACGCCTGCTCAGATGAGACAAGCGAAAAAATTAATCCGAGAATTTAGACAGTATAATGAATACTTGATGCATAATCCAATGCCAGAATGGGCATTCGACGGAGAAATTCCCGCAGATGCACTTTATGAGGCATGGAGTAACGCTTTAAGTAACGCTGCAATGGGAGTCATGCCGTTTACAATGTTTAAAGGCATCACATGGTTCTCTCGACTAGCCAAAGGTAGCGCTACTGCAGAAAGCGGAACGCTCTTATTCAAAAAAGAAACTTTCCAACATATGTTTAGTCGGCATGCTGCAGATTTTGGGATTACAGCTAATTGGAGCAAGGCTACAGCATTGGAGTTTGAGAGAGCGTTACGGGGTCATATGAATGGACTGAAGCCTATTAAAGGAACCTGGAGAAACGCACAACCAGCTCTACATTATTATAATCCGGCAACGGGTTTAAATGTGTCAACCACATTAGACGGATATTTGCTGGGTGGGTGGAAACTGGGGCAAGAACAAGTTTACTATTTATTTACCACTGGTAATATTAGATAAAATATAAGATTATGTATTTAGACGTTTCTTTTATATTCCCAAAATCATATTTCACACGAAGGCGGTTTTTTATGTTTTTGGAAAAGGAATATGGACTGACTAAAGGACAAAACATGGCTTCTGCATTTAATGGCAGAAAAGTCATTGTTTTTATACTTAAAATTAACGATACGGATTACGATGAAATTTGTGTTGATTTTGCAGACCAAGTTTTTCATGAGGAGACTTTTGAAAAAGAGGTGGCCGAACTCACGGGCTTTGTAAATAATTGTTTCGAACATAATCCTAAGTTGAAGTATGCATTATGCAGCTATGAATTAAATGGATATTTTCTTTCGGACATAAAAAGGCTCAAAGATTTTGACGACAATTTACTAAAGCGTTTTCCTTTCGCGTATAAAAGAGAGGAGGCACATAAACCGCCTATATTACAAATTAATAAGGAAGCTCAGGATGTATTTTAGTAATATATCAAATTGTGGCAGGAGCGAAAGATTAATCTTTCGCTCCTGCTTTTATGGTATTCTGACTTATGGGATTCCAACTATAATTTCTTAAATTTGTTGGCAGAGGCCCGGGTATCGAAATAAAAATATTTCATTATCTTTGTGAATCTGCATTGAATCAGGGTATAGTGAAAAAAACAACATCGTTTGTATTCTTGTTGCTGGCAGCAGGCGCTTTGCTGGCTCACTCCGCTATACCGCATCACCATCATCATAATGCCGCCGTTTGCCTGGCCAACGACCACTGCCTGGACAGCGAGGGGCATAACGACGATGCCGAACATCAGAACAACGGCGACACGGAAGAGTGTTTCATCAAAAAGACGTTTACCGTATCGGTAAAGCGCGAACATTCTCAGACCTGCGCCTGCTGTTTTGTGCCGCCGACACCGTTACTTGCGTACTTTAATCCCAAACCCGGGATCCGAGACGACGACGGCATGCCTTTCCGGCAGAGGCCGTTCATCGAGACATATCATTACGAGTACCTCACCCGTTCTCTTGGGCTGAGGGCGCCCCCCGTTTGTTAATTTTTCCCCGATTATTTTTACCTGCCTGAAAAGTGCGGCGCCGTGCGTTGCGCCCAGGCAGATATCTTTACATCAGTCAATTAAAAATTAACAGACAATGAAATCAGTGAAATATATTATCATTCTTTTTGCAGCCGTTATGTTCGGCTTCACTTCCTGCGGCAACCGCAACGCCAACAAACCGGCAGCACACACCCATGAAGACGGGTCTGTATGTACCGGCCATGCCGCGGAACAGGCACCCGCCGCACAGCAGGAGAGCTTCAAAGTCGAGGACGACGGCACTACATCCACCGAAGACCCGGCGCACGAATGCAGCGACGGCCACGATCATGAAGGGCACTCCCACGAGGGCGAAGGCGCTCACAAACACTAAACTTCCGCAGAGATGAGATTGCACAATATTATCGCGGTGGTACTGATGGTATCCGCCGCCGCGGGATGCGGCCGCCGGGCTGCATCTGCGGATGAACACGCCCATGACGAGAAGCTGCAGCTTGCTGCATACGGCGACAGGTTCGAACTGTTCGCCGAGGCCGATCCGCTGGTTGCCGGGCAATCCGGCGGCATACTCGCACACTTCTCTTACCTCAGCGATTTCAAGCCCCTCGGGGGCGACAGCGTAACGGTAAGCCTGATCGTCGGCACGGACGGCATCCGCCAGACCGCAGCCGCCCCGTCGCGTCCGGGCATATATGAATTCACCCTTACTCCCCCGGCCGTCGGGACCGGGAAGCTGGTATTCGATATCGACACACCGGAGGGAACCTCGCAGGTGGTCGTTACAGGCGTCAAAATTTACGGCGACGAACACGACGCACAGCATGCGGCCGCAAAGGAAGCGGTATCGAGTACGAGCGGCGTTGTGTTCACCAAGGAGCAGAGCTGGAAAGTGGACTTCGCCACGGCGGAGGTCGTGCGCCGGCCCTTCGGCCAGGTCATACACACGGCGGCCCGGATCGCCCCTTCGCAGGCGGATGAAACTGTCATTACGGCAAAGGCGGCGGGCGTCGTTTCGTTCACTTCGGGCGACGTGGTTCCGGGAAAAAGCGTAAGCGCGGGACAGGCCCTTTTCTCCATCGAGAGCGGAGGCATGGCCGACAACAACCTCTCGGTCCGCTACAACGAAGCGGCAACGGAATACAACCGCGCCAAAACGGAGTACGAGCGCAAGCAAAGCCTTGCCGAAGACCTTATCGTATCTCAGAGCGACCTGCTGCAGGCCGAAACCGAGTTCAGAACCGCCGAGGCCAATTACAACAACCTGCGGCGGAATTTCGCTAACGGCAGGCAGACGGTCTCATCCCCCATGGCAGGTTTCGTGAAACAGGTGCTGGTCGGCAACGGCAACTTTGTTGAGGCGGGGCAGGCGCTGGCGGTTGTGTCGCGCAACACCGACCTGCTTATCACGGCCAACGTGCAGTCGAAATACGGTCCGATGCTGGCCGATATCACGGGGGCCAACTTCCGTGTGATGACTACGGGCAGGGTCTGGTCGCTCGACGAACTCGGCGGCAAAGTGCTTTCCTACGGACGTTCGACGGATACCGACAACCCGCTTATACCCGTTTCGTTCAGCGTCCGCAATACGGCCGGCCTGATGCCCGGCACGTTCGTGGATATGTATATCACCACCCGTACGACATCCGGCGCGCTGACGGTCCCCAACGGTGCCCTGGTCGAAGAGATGGGCGCTTTCTTCGTCTTCGTGCAGCTCACACCCGAATACTTCGAGAAACGGGCGGTGACCACGGGCGTCGGCGACGGTTTCAGCACCGAGATAACCGGCGGCGTGGCCGAAGGCGAGCGCGTGGTGAGCAGGGGTGCGATACTGGTCAAACTGGCGCAAAGTTCCGGGGCGCTCGACGCCCATTCGGGGCACGTCCACTAAACCGTACGCGCTATGCTGAATAGAATTATAAAATTCTCTCTCGACAATAAACTGTTCGTTTTGTTGGGGGCGGTTCTGCTGATAGTCGGCGGAGTATGGACCACCCAAAAGATGGATGTGGACGTATTTCCAGACCTGACCGCGCCGACGGTCGTCGTAATGACCGACTCGCATGGTATGGCGGCGGAAGAGGTGGAGCGGCTGGTGACGTTCCCCATCGAAACCGCCGTTAACGGCGCGACGGACGTGCGCCGCGTGCGCTCGGCCTCCATGACGGGATACTCTTTCGTGTGGGTGGAGTTCAACTGGGGAGCCGACATTTTCAAGGCCCGCCAGATCGTAAGTGAAAAAATGGTGACGCTCGGCGGAACGCTGCCTGCGGATATCGTACCGGTCCTCGCTCCGCAGTCGAGCGTGATGGGCGAAATCCTCTTCATAGGCCTGCAGGCCGACTCCACCTCGATGATGGATCTGCGCACGATGGCCGAATGGATCGTGAAACCCGCCATACTCGCCACGGGCGGCGTGTCGCAGGTGACCATCATCGGGGGCGACTACAAAGAGTACCAGATACTTGCCGACCCGCAAAAAATGGATGCCTACGGCGTCACGATGGACCAACTTGCGCAGGTCGGGGCGACATTCAGCAACAATTCGACCGGGGGCGTCGTCCGCGACTACGGCAACGAGTACGCGCTGCGCGGGATGGCCCGGACCAACGACCCCGGCGAACTGGGCCGGACGTTCGTGAAGAGGGTGAAAGGCAAACCCATCGTGGTTTCGGATGTTGCAGATGTGGTTGTCGGCAGCGCCGTGAAGATGGGCTACGCTTCGCAGAACGCCCGACCGGCGGTGATCATCTCCGTGTCGAAACAGCCGAACATCAACACGCTGAACGTGACCGAAAAGATCGAAGCCAACCTTGCCGATATCGTAAAGTCGCTGCCCGCGGACGTGCGGATGGATACCGGGATATTCCGGCAGGCCGACTTTATCGAGGCTTCTGTCTACAACGTGGGGCGCGCACTGATGGAAGGGGCCATATTTGTTATAATTATACTGTTCCTGTTCCTGGGCAGTTTCCGCACCACGGTCATATCCGTTCTGGCGATACCGCTCTCGCTGCTCGGCACGATGATAGTGCTCTATTTCCTGGGAATGAACATCAACACGATGACGCTCGGCGGGATGTGCATCGCCATCGGCTCGCTGGTGGACGACGCCATCGTGGACGTGGAGAACGTCTACAAACGGCTGCGGCAGAACCACGCCCTGCCGAAAGATGAGCGTCAATCCACTTATTCTGTAGTGTACGAGGCCTCGAAAGAGGTGCGCATGCCGATCCTGAACTCCACGCTGATTATCATAGCCAGTTTCCTGCCGCTGTTCTTCCTCACGGGGATGGAGGGGCGCATGCTGGTCCCGCTCGGAGTGGCGTTCATAGTGGCGTTATGCATGTCCACCGTGGTCGCGCTGACCGTCACGCCGCTTCTCTGCAAGCTGATGCTTACGGGCGGCAGGTACCTCGACCGCAACGAAAAGGAGAAATGGCTCTCGCGGAATCTTTCGCAGGTGTACGGAAAGAGCCTCAAATGGGTGCTGGACCACTGGAAGGCCGTGCTCTATCCGACGATCGCCGTTTTTGCCGCCGCCATTGCGCTCTTCTTCACCATGGGACAGAGTTTCCTTCCCGATTTCAACGAGGGTTCGCTGACCATATCGGCGGTCACCAAGCCGGGGGTGTCGCTCGAGAAGAGCCAGAGGCTCGGCAACCTGATGGAGACCGAACTGCTGAAAATCCCCGGTGTGAACACCACGGCGCGCCGGACGGGCCGCGGGGAACTGGACGAACACTCTCAGGCCACCAACAGCGCCGAGATCGACGTCAACTTCACGCTCGGCGACCGTACGCGCGAAGAGTTCTTCGCCGAGGTGCGCGGGGTCCTTGCGGGTATTCCGGGAATCGCCGCAACCGTGGGGCAACCGCTCGGCCACCGTATCGACCACATGCTTTCGGGAACTAGGGCCAACATCGCCATCAAACTGTTCGGGACCGACCTGAGCGAAATGTTCATGATCGCCAACCGCATACAGGCTTCCATCCAGGGCATAGAGGGCCTTGTGGACCTGTCGGTGGAGCAGCAGACCGAAACGCCGCAGATACAGATCCGCGCCAACCGCGATATGCTGGCGCAGTACGGCATCAGCATCGAGGAGTTCAACAGGTTCGTCGAGTTGGGTTTCGCGGGCGAGAAACTGGCCGATATCTACGAAGGCCAGCGCAAGTTCGACCTGGTGATGCGCCTGAACGGAAATTACACGCAGACCATCGACCAGGTGCGTTCGGCGCTTATCGACACCGGCGACGGGCGCAAGGTACCGCTCGAAGAGGTGTCGGAGATCGTCTCCGTCGGGGGTCCAAACTCCATCAGCCGCGAGAACGTGCAGCGCAAGATCGTGGTGTCGGCCAACGTCTCGGGACGCGACCTGAAAAGCGTCGTGGACGATATAAAGACCAACATCGGACGGGATATAACCCTGCCCGAAGGGTACCGTATCGAGTACGGCGGGCAGTTCGAGAGCGCCGAGAGCGCCTCGCGGACCCTCGTGCTGACCTCGATACTGGCCATCTGCATCATCTTCCTGCTGCTTTACGGCCAGTTCCGGAACGTGCCGCTCTCGGCGATAGTGATGATCAACCTGCCGCTGGCATTGATCGGCGGCGTGTTCGCCATTTTCTTCTCTTCGGGCGTCGTCAGCATCCCGTCGATCATCGGGTTCATCACACTGTTCGGCATCGCCACGCGGAACGGCATCCTGCTGGTGTCGCGCTACCAGCATCTCCGGGAAGAGCACGAACCGCTGCGCGAGAGTATTCTCCACGGCTCCAAAGACAGGCTCAACCCGATACTTATGACTGCCCTGACGGCGGCGCTGGCGCTTATACCGCTCATTTACAACGGCGACAAGCCCGGCAACGAGATACAAAGCCCGATGGCCGTGGTGGTGCTCGGCGGGCTGCTGACCTCGACGCTGCTCAATATGTTTATCGTGCCCGTCGTCTATGAACTTTTTGAAAAAAGGAGGATGAAACATGAAAAAACTGATAATTAGCATAGCGCTGCTCGCCGCGGGACAGGCCGCGGCGGCACAGGAGGGGTATGAACCGGTGCTGCGGCAGATCGAACGGAACAGCACCACGCTGAACGCCCTGCGCGAACAGACGGAGGCGCAGAAACTGGGCTACCGCACGGGCCTCAATCCGCCCGATCCGGAGGTGGAATTCAACTACCTGTGGGGCAGTCCGTCGTCCACCGGCAACCGGAAAGATATCAAGGTGACGCAGACGATCGATGTCCCGTCGGCCTATGTCCAGCGGGGCCGCATCGCGGATATGCAGGGTGCCGGGGCGGAACTGGCCTACAAATCCGAACGCATCGACCTGCTGCTGGCGGCCAAGCAGGCGCTGATCGGACTGACCTATTACAACGCGCTGGCGCAGGAGTACGGAACGAGGCTCCGCAACGCGCAGCAGATAGCCGGGACATACGCAGCCCGTCTGGAGAGGGGCGACGCAAACGCTATTGAGAATAACAAAGCGCAGCTGAACCTGAGGACGGTGCAGAACGAACTTGCGCGTATCGATATCGAGCGCGAGGCGCTGCTGTCCGAACTGGCCCGGATGAATGGGGGCCAACCCGTAGTGTTCGAAGCTGTTTCTTTCCCACCGTACCCCCTTCCTGCTGATTTCGCTTCGTGGTATGCCGGGGCGGAAGAGAAAAGCCCCGCGCTGCAATACCTCTCGACGCAGGTGGATATTTCGCAGCAGCAGGTCAAGCTCAACCGTTCGATGGCCATGCCGAAGATAACGGCCGGATATATGTCGGAAAAGGTCGTCGGGCAGCGGTACCAGGGCATAACCACCGGCATTTCCATCCCGCTGTGGGAGAATAGGAACCGGGTAAAACAGGCCCGCGCCGAAGTTCGTGCCGCCGAAACGGTGGCTGAAGATACGCGGCTGCAGTTCTACGGCCGCCTGCAAAACCTCTATTCGAAGGCGTCCGACCTGCAGTACAACGCACAGTCGTACCGCGCATCGCTGGCGGAACACAATAATGCCGCGCTGCTCGGCAAGGCGCTCGACGCCGGAGAGATCTCCCTGCTAGAATACCTGCTGGAAGCGGAGTATTACTACCGGGCGGTGACGGATGTTCTGGAAGCCGAACGAGACTATCAGTTTGCTGTGGCGGAACTCTCGGCCGTGGAACTTTAATTACCAATTATACGGCGGATAGTAAAATATCCGCCGTATTTTTACAATTTGTAGGCCTATGGTAAAAACCAGCCAGAAACATAACCGGGCAGTATTCCATGCTGTCCTTGCCGCAGCCTTGTATGCGTTAAGCACGCCATTCTCCAAAATACTGCTTAACGAAATACCGCCCATGATGATGGCAGCCTTCCTCTATCTGGGAGCCGGTATCGGCATGGCGGCGGTCGGCCTGATACAGCACTCCTCGCGAAAAGGGCGCAGCGAGGCTAAGCTTACCCGCAAGGAATTGCCCTATACCATTGCGATGGTGGTACTCGATATTGCTGCTCCGATATTACTGATGTTGGGCCTTAGCATGACTACGGCGGCCAACACGTCGTTGCTAAATAATTTCGAGATAGTGGCGACGGCGATAATCGCGCTGTTTGTTTTCAAGGAAGCGATAGGGCGGCGGCTATGGGCAGCCATAATACTGATAACTTTTTCGAGCATATTGCTGACGGTGGAGGACACGGGTAGTTTTTCTTTTTCACTGGGGTCGGTATTCGTTCTGCTCGCCTGTATATGCTGGGGCTTCGAAAATAACTGTACCCGTAAAATGTCAAATAAAGATCCACTGGAAATAGTCGTAATAAAAGGTTTTGGTTCCGGGATCGGTTCACTTATCGTTGCTCTGGTAGTGGGAGAGCGATTCGGTAACGCAATCTATATTCCAGCCGTGTTGCTGCTCGGTTTTGTGGCTTACGGCCTAAGTGTCTATTTCTATGTTCATGCACAGCGGCATATCGGCGCAGCCAAAACAAGTGCCTATTATGCAGTAGCCCCGTTCATTGGCGTAATACTTTCTTTCCTGATCCTGGGCGAGCGTCCGAACTGGATATTTTTTGTCGCGCTTGTAGTTATGATCGCAGGGGCTTTTCTGGCTTCGACAAATCATTCAAAACCAATAAAAAGAGAATAACCTTTGGCTTAAGATTAGGTCTACAAAAAGATATAATACATTATTAGGAGTATAGTTTAACTGACGAGTGGTGCAAATGTGGTGCAAATCGTCAAACTAGAAAATCGCAACCGTTAATAATCAAACGATTGCGATTTTTTATGTGCCCAGGAAAGGACTCGAACCTTCACGCCGTTACCGGCACTCGCCCCTGAAACGAGCGCGTCTACCAATTCCGCCACCTGGGCCTCGGAATCGAGTTGCAAATATAAATCTTTTTTATCCAACACCAAAATACATACGATTTTTTTGCGCGGACGGGCGAAGAAAATTTACCTGCCCGAGTTTTTGCGTTTTCGGCACAAATGTTTATCTTTGCGCCGTTGTATCAGAAAAATCCGGGTTTGAAAGTATGTGAAAAGCAGCGGTGGATTAGGTACAACGCACATTCGGGGTGTAGCACAGTCCGGTTAGCGCGCCAGCTTCGGGAGTTGGAGGTCGAAGGTTCGAATCCTTTCACCCCGACCAACATTCAAAAGCCTGATAATCAAAGACAAATCGTCCAGATTATCAGGTTTTGTCTTTTAATACAGCCTCCTATTTCGCGTTTTTTTGCCTAAAAATTCGTGCAAATTTGCGGAATTTTGGTTACTTTTCAGGCAAAAAACAGGCAAAAAATGGCGTCATTCAAATTATACCTCGACACCCGATCTCCACGAAATGATGGATCGTGCCCTTTAAAGATTGCCGTTCAACACAAAGGTCGGTTTTTAATCAACCTTAGAGTTTATACTGCGCCCGAATATTTCGTAGGGAACGAGGTTCTGGTACCGGGCGAAAGCATCAGGCAAAAACAGGTAAATAAATACATCAAAGGCAGGCTTGTTTATGTAGAGAATGCCTTATACAAACTCATGTTATTGGGCGACCTTCCATCATTAAGCGACAAGGCCCTCAAAAAAATATTAGACATCAATGCGCCAGTCGAAGAAGAGAGGCATCCCCTATTTAAAACGCATTTTGACAAATTTGTCGAGCAAAAATCCAACCCGCGGGTTCGGGAGTTATTCTATGCCACAGAGAAGAAAATGTCTCAAATTTCCGATCTTGACGCATTGAAATTCACGGATATTAATATTGCATGGTTGAAGGAGTTTGAGGCCCACCTGTCGAAAACAAGCAGGGTGAACACCAGGGCGATCCATTTACGCAACATCCGATCTATTTTCAATGACGCTATTGACGAAGACATTATAGATCAGAACACCTATCCGTTTCGCAAGTTCAAGATAAAGACAGAGACAACCCGGAAAAGGTCATTGTCGATTTCGGATTTGCAGACGCTTCGGGATTATCCGTGCGAACCGCATCAGGAGCAATATAGAGATATGTTCATATTGATATTCTATTTGGTAGGTATTAATACCGTCGATCTCTTCCAACTCACAGAGATTACCAATGGGCGCATAGAATATCGCCGTTCGAAAACAGGGCGCCTGTACTCCATTAAAGCGGAACCCGAAGCAATCGAGATCATAAATAAATAGTAAGCGTTCGGTAAAGTGCGTATTGTTAGGTGATTGAAAAGGATTTAGCTTTGCGGGGATAATCGGTTATATTGTTGTTTTACATAAATTGAATGACCGTTTAGTAACCGTAAAAAGTATTAGTGAAGACCTATATCGCG
>JAVBRO010000013.1:0-5653 GCA_031547885.1 Rikenellaceae bacterium | reverse complement strand
TTCCTCACATACGTTCGGAATGACATTTTTAGACTGATTTGTAATAATATGTCATCCCGACGGAGCCGAAGGCGACGAGGGATCTACCTTATATGAATAGAAAAAACAACGTCTTACGAAAAAGTTTCTAAATGCACAACGGGTTAATACAATCACAGTCCGTAAAGGATAGAGACCGGTGGTTCGTCCGGTGCCTGAAACAGAAATGAAGGCTTCAGGCCACAAGTGGTCATAAGATTACAACTGATTGATAAACAAAGCATGTAGCATCATATCATTGACGCAACCTGCTGTATTGTCATCCCGAGGGAACTGCGAGGAACGAAGCAGGACGAGGGATCTACCATATATTTCTATCCATATTCGGTAGATTTCTCGTCGAAGCTGTGCTTCCCGCTCGGAATGACAATGCAAAACCCTCGCTTTCGGCGAGGGTTTTTATGTTGATTATATGAATGTTAAAGATCTTCCGACCACTCGTGGACTTCAGCCTCCTTTTGCGTCGTAACGATCCAAACTATGGTTCGGCCAGGAAACTGTCTCAAAAGTTCAAATACAAGGCTTGCGAAGCCGCGAAAACCGGAGTTTACTGATGGTAAATGAGGATTTGAGCGACGAGCGTAACGCAGTATTTGGGCTTTTGAGGCGGTTTCTATTTTCCGGCCCCCAGATACTGTCCTTTCTTGTCGAACACCAGTTTGATGGTTTGTCCGGCAACGCCCACTCTCCATCCCTTGCCGTCGGGTTCGAGGGATGTGATTGCCGCTCCGGCATAGTTGTCTTTCAGGTAATTGCCGATTGCGGCGGGCAGTGCGGAGGAGAGCGAACTGGGCAGTGTGGCGTCTTTGCCGACAGTCAGTTTGCGCAGTTTGCCGCTGTTGTCGAACAATATCTCGCTGCCGTTTTTGAAGATCACCTGATAGTCTTTGTCCTTGTCGACCTCTTTCTGCACCGAGATCACGGCCTCGGATGGATAGTGCTGTGCGATGAATTTTTGCGCCGTCGAGGGTAATTTGTCGACGCTGATGAATTTTTCGCCGGAGCCGGCCGTTGCGGCAAAAGAGGTGGCGAAAATAAGGACGGCAGATGCCAATGCTGTACGTAACATGTTGTTTTTCATAATATCCAAATTTTTTATAAGATTCAAAATCATTGGCATACGTTAAGACAAAACATGTGCCACTGTCAGTTCATCCGGCATCGGCCGGCATTTAGGCATCGCCCGTCCTCATCGCGATTATCTCATATAATATGCGAATTAAGGGTTGAAAACCCAAATTTCCATAACCGCAGGCTAAAAGCCTGCGGGCAAACATCACCGCCGGAATCTGCCTGAAAGGCAGGATTTTTCACTCCTGCCTTTCAGGCAGAGGTGAATCGGGTTTGTATGCCGAAGGTCGCTGACCTTCGGTTATGAAAAT
Source organism: Rikenellaceae bacterium (assembly GCA_031547885.1). Taxonomy (GTDB): domain Bacteria; phylum Bacteroidota; class Bacteroidia; order Bacteroidales; family Rikenellaceae; genus UBA940. The sequence goes on along the minus strand of JAVBRO010000013.1, from coordinate 4,232 downwards.
CGAGCCCTCTCGGGCTATTCGGATTATACGACAATTATTGATTTTCAACCCTAATTCTCATATATAATATACTCTCTGGACAGCCGGTTTTGAAAATTATTAATATTTTCATCATCACACATGCCAATCAGATAACAAACAATACATTGCATATATAAATATCGTTTTACAATTATTTTTTCCGGCATTTTTTTGTCAGAATAATAGTGATAAAAAATGTTCCTTTACGACAGTCAAATTGTAATTGCCTGCCGCATATCATCTGATAAACCCAAAACTGCAAACCCATGTATCTTATAGGTTATGACATCGGCAGTTCGTCCGTAAAGGCTTCCGTTGTCGAAGTATCGACCGGGGCCGTCGTCGCCGAAGATTTTTTCCCTAAGAGCGAGATGGCTATCTCGGCTCCCCGTGCAGGCTGGGCGGAGCAGGACCCCCGCACCTGGTGGGACAACCTGAAACTGGCCCACCGCTCCGTGATGCGCATTTCGGGGATCGGCCCCGGCGACGTAAAGGCCGTCGGCGCATCGTGCCAGATGCACGGGCTGATACTTATCGACAGGGAACTGGAGCTGCTCAGGCCGGCGATAATATGGTGCGACAGCCGCGCGGTACCATACGGGGAGAGGGCCCTGGAAGCCATCGGCCGTGAACACCTGCTGCCTCGCACGCTCAACTCCCCCGGCAATTTCACCGCCTCGAAACTCGCATGGGTCAAGGATAACGAGCCGCACATCTACGGGCGGATATATAAGTTCATGCAGCCGGGCGACTATATCGGGATGCTGTTGACGGGCGAGGTATGCACCACCGTCGGTGGCCTTTCAGAGGGGATATTATGGGATTTCAAAGAGAACGCGGTGTCCGTCGATGTGATGGACCATTTCGGCTTCGACCCATCTTTCATCCCCGAAATACGGCCTGTATTCGGCATCCAGGGTAAGATAAGCCGCGTGGCGGCGGCGGAGCTGGGATTGAAAGAGGGAACCCCTGTGGCTTACCGTGCCGGAGACCAGCCCAACAACGCCCTGTCGCTTAATGTATTGCGCGCGGGAGAGGTTGCTGCGACCGCCGGCACGTCGGGCATTGTGTACGGCGTCTCGGAACAGGTCTGCTACGACCCCCTGTCGCGTGTGAACACTTTCGCCCACGTTAACCACACCGCCGGGCACACCAGCCTTGGCGTACTGCTGTGCCTGAACGGCGCGGGCATACTCAACTCATGGCTCAGGCGCAATGTGGCGCTTCCGGGTATGGGCTATGACGAGATGAACCGCCTTGCCGCCGGTTCGCCCATAGGGTCGAACGGCCTCTCCATGCTTCCGTTCGGCAACGGCGCCGAGCGGATGCTCGGGAATAGGGAGATTGGATGTTCCGTGCATGGCGTCAATTACAATATCCACACCCGCGGCGACCTGTTCCGCGCGGCCCAGGAGGGGATCGCTTTTTCGTTCAGGTACGGCATCGACATCATGCGCGGGATGGGGCTTTCGGTACGCGTGATACGCGCGGGCAGCGCCAATATGTTCCTGAGCCCGCTGTTCCGCCAGGCTCTGGCCGACCTCAACGACGCCGTCATCGAACTGTACGACACCGACGGCGCGGCCGGGGCCGCCAGGGGAGCGGGCATAGGCGCGGGCGTGTACCGTTCGCCCGAAGAGGCTTTCGCGTCACTCCGCAAGAGCGCTGTCATAGAGCCGGATATCGAAAATAAATCGCGATATTTGGATGCGTACTCACGCTGGAAATCATTTTTATAACAAATAAACAAAACAGGAATGGCCAATGTAGCTATAGTCGGCGCCGGGATGATGGGTTCCGCCCTTGCTTTTCCGGCGCGGGAGAACGGGCACAGCGTGCGCCTGACGGGGACGCATCTGGACGAAGATATAATAACCGCCGCGAAGACGACGGGGCGGCATCCGAAATTCGACCGCCCGTTCCCGGATGGGGTGGAGTATTTTTACATCGCCGAACTGAAGAGCGCCCTCGAGGGTGCCGATATGGTGATCTGCGGCGTGAACAGCTTCGGTGTCGACTGGTTCATGGAGACAGTAATGCCACATATACCTGAGAACGTGCCGATACTTTCCGTCACCAAGGGGCTGATCGCATACGACGACGGCTCGTTGGAAAGCTACCCCGAATACTGGGAGAGGAAGACGGCCCCGCGCCGGCTGAGCATCAATGCGGTGGGCGGTCCGTGTACGAGCTACGAACTTATGGCGCACGACCAGACGATCGTCAGTTTCTGCGGCCGCGACCTCGGGACGCTCGCCCGCCTCCGCGACATTATGAGCACGGATTATTACCATATCAATATAACCCGGGATGTGATCGGCGTCGAGGCGGCGGTAGCCCTCAAGAACGCTTTCGCACTTGGCGTCGCCCTCACCATCGGCCTCAGCCAGAGGGAGCACGGGACGGAGAGCCCCCAGCACTACAACTCCCAGGCGGCAGCGTTTTATCAGAGTGTCAAGGAGATGCGGAAGCTGCTTGTGCATATCGCAGGCAGCGACAGCGAACTTGCCACGGGCGTGGGCGACCTTTATGTCACTGTCTTCGGCGGTCGGACGCGGCTGATAGGCATCCTTCTGGGACGCGGGCTGACGATGGATGAGGCCCTGCGGGAGCTTAGCGGCGTGACGCTGGAGTCGCTCGTTATAATCGCCCGCATAAACAGAGCGATAAAGCGTCTTGTCGCCGACGGCAGGCTGACGGCCGCCGATTTCCCGATGCTGATGCATCTCGACGGGGTTGTTTCAGGCTGTTCCGCCGCCGGATTTCCGTGGGAAAGTTTTGTGAACCTAAAAACTTGTAGAAATGAAAAAGATTGCAAATCTATTGCTGATCGCAGCAACTGTGCTGCTGGTAAACTGTAAGAACTCCGGTCCGGTCGATACCGTCGATAATGGGCCGGAAGAGGAAGGAGCTACCCTGAAAGACCCCGTGGGTTGGAAAACCACGGAACTCGACACCGGTCTCACGTGGTATAACTACACTAACCTGTACAAACCATTCAACGCCAGGCAGATCGTCAATGTACTGGAACTCGACCTGAATGATCCCGGATACAGGATCGAAGTGGTTTTCGAATCACCGCTGAACATTCTGTCGAATGTAGTGAAGAAGCACGGAGCCGTGGCAGGGATAAACGGGACCTATGAGCCGGACGCCTCGTTTGTCAAGAGCGGCGGAACCATCTATTCGCAGGTGACCATCGAACCTGGACACCTGCGTTACTGGAAACACGAAGGCGCCATGTTCTACGACGGAGCCAGCCAGGTGTCGATCGCTTACGGCACAAATGCGTCATACCTTGCCAGTACGGTACCCAACATCATATCCGGCTCGCCGATGCTGATAGACAACAACGCTCCGGTGGGCGAATACTTCATAGGCGACGTTACCGGCATAGACATCACCAAACTCAACGGCGAGGATTACCGCCGCCACCAGGGTGTGCGCCATCCGCGCACGGTGGTAGCCCTGACCAAAACCAACAGGCTGCTGCTTATCACTATCGACGGCAGATGGAGCCAGGCAGTCGGAATGACAGCCAAAGAGGTGACACAATTCCTGAGAGCATATTTCAAGCCTCAATATGCTTTAAACATCGACGGTGGCGGTTCAACCACAATGTACATAGAGGACAGCAAGACCGGAGTGGTGAACTATCCTTGCGACAACGGCAGCTTCACTCATGACGGGGAACGCAATGTCTCGTCATTCATCCTGATCAAGAAGACAAGCGGCGAATCGGCTTTTGCCGGAGGGAACTTCGTGAACTGAAATATGCCGGGGCATTTGCCGGCATGGATGTTTCCACGTAAAAAATCCGCCCTTTACAGGCAGTTATGGGCGAAAGATCATAACTGATTGACAAACAGATAAACAGCGCCAATAATACGGCGCTGTTTTCATGTTGTCATCCCGAGGGAACTGCGAGGAACGAAGCAGGACGAGGGATCTACCTTATAATTTTACCCGTATTCGGTAGATTCCTCGTCGAAACATCAGTTTCTCGCTCGGAATGACAACACTAAACCCTCGTCTGTAACGAGGATTTAGTGTTGATAATGTGAATGTTAGGCTTAATACGCAAAAGGGATGGTGAAAAGCGGGGTATTTTCGAGTAATACGCAAAAGGGATGGTCATTTGACCTCACGAGGCGGGGTTAACCCCGCCTCGTGAGGTCAAATGACGCTCTGAAATATTCATCTATAAATTT
>JAVBRO010000036.1:0-17753 GCA_031547885.1 Rikenellaceae bacterium | reverse complement strand
CGTCGCCTTCGGCTCCGTCGGGATGACATATTATTACAAATCAGTCTAAAAATGTCATTCCGAACGTATGTGAGGAATCTACAAAATATTATAAGCCATTTGTAACTAATAAATTAAATAAAACCCTCTAAATGCACAACGGGTTCGGAAGCAACTAAATCCATTTTGCTACAGATTCTACCCCGGCTTTGCCGGGGGGGTGGTCTGTTCCCCTCCGTGGAGTGGGGCCGCAAAGCGGCGTGGTGGTTCTCGTAATTGCGAAAGGTCAAAATGACCGGCGAAGCAATCCAATGTCATCCCGAGCGAGGCCGCAACGGCGGCAGCGGTTTATTTGTCATCCCGAGCGAGTGCGATCCGATAACATTTCGCGGGATAGGACGGTCTATCGCACGACGAGGGAACTACAATATATTTTGAAAGTACAAAGCGGGTAACGTCATTGTGACCGCGAGCGCTGCGAAACGGGAAGCGATCCGGAAGAAGCTCTTTTCATTGCCGTCGGCTAAAGCCAACGGATAAAAGACCCGCAATTTCCCAGGGCTTCAACCCGAATAAAGACGATGGGCTTCCCTTGGTTGGTGCCGCAAAGCGGCGGGATGGTTCGCCTCTTCAAAAACCATTTTTTTCAAAAAAAATTTGCGTTTTTTTTCTGTTTTTGCTATTTTACAGCATTCCGTATTTATCCAGGCAACCACGATCGACCGAGCAGACGGAGTCTATCCCCCCATGGACTTCCGCACATCGCGTATCCGGCGGCGACCTGAAACTGAAATAAACCACCATGCACTAAAAATGCATAGGTTTTTGGGGCGAATGAAATTCGCCGGTGTCATTCCGAGGGAAGCCGCAGGCGACGAGGAATCTGACCGAGCAAAGACCGGCGCAATCAGATCACTCGGCAAGCTCGGGATGACAAAATGCAACAAAACAGAAATTTATAGAAACTAAAGCAGCTGCATTGAACATGCAGGGTTTTAACCATTATCTGAAACAATAAATAATTGAATGACAATGGAAAAACAGATCAAATCATACACTCTGCACAATTACCTGGAGATTCCGCAGATGGCGTCGCTTCCGCCCGGGATGCTTCACGACATCGAAGTGGTGGGGCGCGTACTGCCCTTCAAGACGAACAATTATGTGGTGGACGAGCTGATAGAGTGGAACAATGTGGAGGATGACCCTATTTTCACCCTCAATTTTCCCCGCCGCGGGATGCTCCGGGAAAAGCATTACGCAAAAATAGAGCGCCTGCTGGCTGAAGGGGCCGACAAGGCGGCGATGGATCGCGCGGTACACGATATCCGGATGCAGCTCAACCCCAATCCGGCCGGGCAGGAGCATAACGTTCCGACGCTTGGCGAGATAAAGTTGAAAGGCATCCAGCACAAATATCCGGAAACGGTGCTTTTCTTCCCGAGCCAGGGCCAGACCTGCCACGCCTACTGCACTTTTTGTTTCCGCTGGCCGCAGTTTTCGGGGATGAGCGAGCTGAAATTCGCAATGAAGGAGACCGGCCTGCTTGTCAGCTACCTGCGTCTTCATAAAGATGTGACCGACGTGCTTTTCACGGGCGGCGACCCGATGGTGATGAGCGCGCAGGTGCTCGGCTCGTATATCCGCCCGCTGCTGACCGAACCCGGGCTGGAGCACATCCGCAGCATCCGCATCGGCACCAAATCTCTGGCCTACTGGCCCTACCGCTACCTGACCGACGCGGACAGCGACGACGTGATACGGCTGTTCGGCGAGGTCGCCGCGGCGGGAAAGAACCTCTCGGTGCAGGCGCATTTCAACCATCCGAGAGAGCTTTCGACCCGCGCGGTGGAGAAAGCCATACGCCGCATCCGGTCGACCGGGGCGCAGATCCGCACCCAGTCCCCCATCCTGCGCCACATCAACGACAAACCCGAGTTGTGGTCCGCGATGTGGCGCCGCCAGGTCGACCTGGGGTGCATACCTTATTATATGTTCATCGCGCGCGACACGGGGGCGAAACACTATTTCGAACTTCCGCTCGACAAGTGCTGGGGTATTTTCCGCCGCGCCTACCGCCGTGTGAGCGGGCTCTGCCGCACGGTCCGCGGCCCCAGCATGAGCGACCATCCGGGCAAGATACAGGTACTGGGGGTGGCCGACGTCCGGGGCGAAAAGGTTTATGTACTGCGTTTCCTGCAGGGCCGCAATCCGAACTGGGTCGACATACCTTTCTTCGCCGAATACGATCCTAAGGCGACCTGGTTCAACCAGTTGAAACCGGCTTTCGGCGAGAAGAAATTCTTCTTCGAGCAGGACCGCGCCCGCATCATGGAGACCAAGCCCTTCCTCTTCGAATAGGCGGCAACGGCCGCAGCGGATTTGATGATAAAGGCGGCCACTTAGCCTAAACTCCCGGCACAGCGCCACCGTCATTGCTAGGAACGAAATGACGATATTCCGCAGCTCGTAATTCGTAATTCGTAATTCGTAATTATCTTTGTACCTGTAATGGGCAGGATACTTGCAATAGACTACGGCACTAAGCGGACGGGGATAGCCGTCACAGACCCCCTGCGCATCATAGCGGGAGGGCTGGAGACGGTGCCGACCCACCAGCTTATGCCGTGGCTTCGGCAATACTTCGCCGCCGAGAACGTTGATATAATAGTTGTCGGGAAACCGGTGCGGATGGACGGGACCCCTTCGGAGTCGTTCGCCCACATCGAACCTTTCGCAGCGCGCCTGCGCAGGGATTTCCCTGACAAGGATGTGGTGTGGCACGACGAACGCTTCACTTCGCGGATAGCTCAGCAGGCGATCATCGCGGGGGGCGTCCGCAAGATGGCCCGCCGCGACAAGGCTCTGGTCGACAAGGTCAGCGCGGCCGTGATACTGGAAAGCTACCTTGAAAGCAGGGAATACAAATTTGGAGATTTGAAGATTTGAAAATGAGAGTTGCGAAATACCCTAAATCCGTAATTCGTAATTCGTAATTCGTAATTGAATGATATATCCGATTGTTGTTTACGGTTCCCCCATACTGAGGAACGAAAATAAGGAGATCGACCGTGATTATCCCGAGATCGGGAAACTGGTCGAGGATATGTTCGAGACGATGTACGCCGCCGACGGCGTGGGCCTCGCCGCCCCGCAGATCGGTAAGAACATACGTATATTCGTGGTCGACATCAGCCCCTGGGGGGAGAGCGAACCCGAGCTGGCCGGTTTCCGCAAGGCGTTCATCAACCCCGATATCTACTGGCGTTCCGACGACGCGACTCTTTTTTGCGAGGGTTGCCTGAGCCTTCCGAACCTCAACGAGGATGTTTCGCGCCCCTCGACTATCCGCATGCGGTGGCTGGACGAGAATTTCGAGGAGCACGACGCCGAGTTCGACGGCCGTGCCGCGCGTGTGATCCAGCACGAATACGACCATCTGGAAGGCATCCTGTTCTCTGACAAACTGTCACCCCTGCGCCGGACGCTTATCAAAGGCAAGCTGAATAATTTCTCAAAAGGTAAATACAGCGCCTCCTACCGCACAAAATAGATTGGAGATCTGAAGATTGGCGGTGAGGGCTTCCCCTCCCGTGGAGGGTACTGCAAAGCGGCGGGATGGGTCCCGTCATTGCGACCGCGAGCGCTGCGAAACGGGAAGCGATCCAATCGGAACGCCGGCGGCGGTTTACATGTCATCCCGAGCGCAGTCGAGGGATCTGATTTGTGCAGTGGACAAGAATACCGATTCGGAGTGGAAAAACATAAAAAAAGCATAAAAAATCAGCAGGCTTCCACCTGCTGATTTTTTGTGGCATGCATATTGTATGATCTTTTACGTGTTGTTGGTTCTTTAAAATAGTCGGATATGCAATAATTATTTTGTAGCTCCGTTCTATTTACAGAATGAAACACAACAAGGTTTCTTCATTTATTTAAGTTTGGGTTAGTAGTTTTGGGGACTTCTTAATTCCCCGGCAAAGGAGACCATCGTGACGATGCTCTCCTTTTTGTTTTTTCAGGCGTGCCTGAAAAAACAAAAAGGAGAGGTTCTTTTCATAATCCCCCTCTATCCCCCTTTCACAAGGGGGACTTGCAAAAGCATAGCTTTTGCGGTTGTAAAGCGGTGCGCGTCAAAAACAAAAAAGAGAGGTGCTTTTCAAAACCGCAGTCTGAACCCCGCATTGGCGATAAAGCCGTCTGTGGGGGCGTATATCTCCGCGAACTGCGGGTTTTGCGGAGAGCCGGTGTACATGGCTCCGCGGTGCGACTGCCGGGTATCGGTAAAGTTCTCGAAATTCACGAAGAGACTCAGCCATTCCAACGGCGAATATTCGGCCGACGCCCCCATGATCCAGTATCCGCTCACCCGTTCGCCAGTCGAGAGGCTCTGCGGACTGACGTAGAAAAGCTCGTATGAAAGGCGCAATTTGTCCTCGATCTCATACATCGCGTTGGCGTTTATGCGGTGCCGGGCCGTCAGCGGATTGATCGAGGAGGAGCCGCCGAACTTCCGTACGGCGTCGGTGAAGGTGTAGCCCAGGAAACATGAAAAATCATCCCAGCGCAGTTTGACGTTGGTTTCCAGGCCGCGCGTGTCGATCCGCCCGTCGGCATTTGTAAAGGCGTAATAACCCGTTCCGCCCACCTGATCCAGCAACAACGGCTTTTGGATAATGGTATAGAAAAACATCTGGTTGACAGAAAAATAGAGTTCGCCGAAGAGCATGGTCTTGTAGTCGACGTCGGCGTTCACGCCATAGGAGCGTTCGGGTTTTAGCAGATCGAAATCGAGCGGCAAGACGCCCCTGAAAGCCTGTTCCTCGGAATCTTCCGAGAAGATCGTCGGCATCTTGTATCCCAGACCGCCGCCCGCGCGCGACGACCATTTGGGCGATATCTTCCACAGCAGCGAGAGGCGCGGCAGGGCGAAGAAATTTTTGTGGTTCGTGGCGTCGAGCCGCAGGCCGGTTTCGGCGATCCATTTCTCCGTGATGTTCCATGTGTTCTGCGCAAAGACTCCGGCAACCGCATTGGTATAATCGAGCGCGCCCGTCGCGGGGATCGCGCCCGTCTGTTTGAAATCGTCCGCCTGCACATTCACCCCGAACACCCAGTCCACGCGCCTGCGTGGCATAAAATAAGAGCCTTCGGCAAATCCCGACCACTGCGCACCGTCGAAAGCATAGCCGTTCTGCGTGATGTCGCGCGAGAACCATCCTCCGCTCCCCTTGACGGTCAGCACCGAATTGCCGGCGTATCTGCGCGTGAATTTCGCCAGACCGGAGTAGCGGCCGGTGACATCCTGCTCATAATAAACGTGCTGTGCATCGCCGCCGCCCCGGATCACCTGCATATCGCCGCCCATGCGGTTTTCCAGCCCGGCGTTCACTCCTATGTTTAGAGTGGTGTTCTCATCGAAATAGTAAAAAAAAGTCGGATTGACGGTCAGGCGCTTGAAGCGGGGTATATCCGAAAAACCGTCCTTATCCACGTCGTAAGCCCTTTGCAGGTTCCCGGCGGCATAGAAAGTCAGCCCCGCCTTTCCATATTTTTCAGCGTAGTATGCGCTCAGGTCCAGCGCCGCGCTCGTATTTCCGTTGAAAAGGGTGGATATCTCGCGCCTCTCTTCCGGCTCTTTGGTAATAAGGTTCACGAGGCCCGAAATTGCCCCGCCGCCGTAGAGCGTCGACGACGAGCCTTTTATAACCTCGACCCTCCGCAGGTTCAAGGGCGGCACCTGCAGTATGCTCAACCCCTCGGCATAGCCCGAATATAGCGGGAATCCGTCCTGCAATAGCTGCGTGTATTTGCCGTCGAGGCCCTGTATGCGGATGCTTGCGCTGCCCGACACCTGCGAAGTCTGCTGCACCTGGATGCCGGTGCTCTCGGTGAGCAGCATTTTGATATTGCCCGGCTGCATGACGGCTTTTTCGGCCAGCTCCCCGGAGGCAATGGTTTCGATGCGTGTGGGGATGTTGTCGATGGTGCGGCTGCTGCGGGTCGACGAAACTACGATCTCGTCGAGCACCTCGGGCATGCGCGTCATCTGCGCCGTAGCCGTGCTGTCGCCGGGTGCCTGCGCCATGAAACTATTCTGCGCGGATAAAGCCTGGCAAAGACACAGCAGCAGAGCTGCCGCGGTTATTTTGAACGCATGACCCATACTGCGAATATACTGCATTTTTCGCTATCTTTGCAGGATGGATTTCAAACTCGTATCAGACTACCGGCCGACGGGCGACCAGCCCGAGGCGATCGACCAGTTGGTTGCTTCCATACGCGGAGGCAGCCAGCATAACACCCTGTTGGGTGTTACCGGGTCGGGCAAGACCTTCACGGTCGCGAACGTGGTCGCCGGGTTGAACCGTCCGACGATCGTCCTGAGCCATAACAAGACCCTCGCGGCGCAGCTTTACAGCGAGTTCAAGGGCTTTTTCCCGGAGAACAGCGTCGAGTATTTCGTCTCCTATTACGACTATTACCAGCCCGAGGCCTACCTTCCGGCGTCGGACACCTATATAGAGAAGGACCTCGACATAAACGACGAGATCGACAAGCTGCGCCTTCGCGCGACGGCCGCGCTGATGTCCGGCCGGCGCGACGTTCTTGTGGTCGCAAGCGTTTCGTGCATCTACGGCATCGGCAATCCGGAGGATTTCGAGGCGAACATGGTCGAGCTGAAGACCGGCCAGGTGGTTTCGCGCAAAAAACTGCTCTACGACCTCGTCGATATACTCTACACGCGGTCGGAGCGCGACCTCGTTCCGGCCACTTTCCGCGTGAACGGCGACACGGTCGACGTGATGCTTGCCTACGGCGAGAGCGCCTTCAGGCTGATGTTCTTCGACGACGAGATCGAGGAGATCGTCCGCATCGACCCCCTGACGGGCCAGCGCCTCGACAAGGTGGATAGCATCCGCATCTCGCCCGCCAACCTTTTCGTAACGACAAAGGAGCGCACCATATCGGCCATAAAGCAGATACAGCTCGACCTCGGCGAGCAGATAAAATTCTTCGAATCTCAGGGCCGCTACGCCGAGGCCCAGCGCATAAAGCAGCGCACGGAGTTCGACCTCGAAATGATGAAGGAGCTTGGGTATTGTTCCGGCATCGAGAACTATTCGCGCTATTTCGACGGCCGCCAGCCGGGCATGCCGCCTTTCTGCCTTCTGAACTATTTCCCGAAAGATTATCTGATGGTTGTCGACGAGAGCCACGTGACGCTGCCCCAGGTGAGGGCGATGTACGGCGGCGACCGTGCGCGGAAAGAGAATCTCGTCGAGTACGGCTTCCGTCTTCCGGCGGCGAGGGACAACCGTCCGCTGAAATTCGACGAATTCGAACGTCTTCAGGGCACTTCTATCTACGTGAGCGCGACGCCCGCCGACTACGAGCTGATGAAGTCAGAGGGTATGGTGGTCGAGCAGGTGGTACGCCCGACGGGGGTGGTCGACCCGCCGATCCAGGTGAAGATCACCGACAATCAGATCGACGACCTGATCGACGAGATACAGCAGCGCGCCGCGAAAGACGAAAAAGTGCTGGTCGCGACGCTCACCAAGCGTATGGCCGAGGAACTTTCGAAGTATTTCGACCGCATCGGCATCCGCAACCGCTACATCCACTCGGAGGTCGAGACGCTCGAACGGGTGAAGATACTCGAGGAGTTGCGCGAGGGTATGTTCGACGTGCTGGTCGGGGTGAACCTGCTTCGCGAGGGGCTCGACCTGCCGGAAGTTTCGCTCGTCGCGGTGATGGATGCAGACAAGGAGGGATTCCTGCGCAACACCCGTTCGATCACCCAGATAGCGGGCCGTGCGGCGCGCCACGCGGGGGGCAACGTCATACTTTACGCCGAGAAACGCACCGATTCGATCCGCGAAGCGATCGCCGAGAGCAACCGCCGCCGCGAGAAGCAGATAGCTTACAACATGCGCCACCGCGTCGTCCCACAGCAGGCTCAAAAGAGTTCGCGCGGCAACATCCTGCTCGGAACAGCGGCGGGCGGCGATTTCACTTACGATTTCGGCGGCGGGAACCTCAACATCGCGGCCGACGTAAAAGCCGTCTACACCGCATCCGAACTCGAAAAGAAGATCCTTGAAGTGCGTCGCAGCATGGAGAAGGCGGCCCAGGAACTCGACTTCGCCGCGGCGGCCAGATTCCGCAACCTTATGTACGCCCTTCAGGACAAACTGAAGGAAACCAGTTGACCAATTGACAATTGACAACCGACGCTGCGGAGCGAGAGCAAAGCGAACTTGTTCGTTTTGCCGAGCCGCGAGGAGACAAAGCCTGCGCAGCAGGGTTAATCGACAATGAAAGTTGAAAGTTGAAAATTGAAAATGAGTTGAGACAAAACTCTCCTCCTTGCGAACCGAAGTCGCCGCGTTAGCGGCGGGCGAGCTCACCGACCGAAAGGGAAGTAACGAGGAGTACCCCGGCTTTGCCGGGGGGGAGGTTATAGACTTTCCTCCCCCATGGAGTGGTACCCGCAACGTCGGGATGGTCTGTCATCCTGAGCGAAGTCGAAGGATCCGACCGCGCTTAGGAATATTTGCCCCGCACGATCAGGTGTCTCGTTTGACTCGACACGACAACGAATTTCAATTGAATTTCGACAGACTCTCAAAGTTTTCTTATATTTGTCTCCGCAATATTGAGAAACTGAAATAATTAGCATGGCCATACACCACAAAATATCCGAATGTTTCGACTGGTTTTACATCAAACCGTTCCGTAAGATAATGTCGATCCAGGTTTTCCGCTATCTGATGTGCGGGATCGTCAACTTCATAGTTACCATCGGCTGTTATTCGCTGGCCTACAATTTCATCTTCGCCAAGCAGAACCTCAACATCGGCCCCATCGTGATCTCACCTCATGTCGCGGCTCTGGGTATATCCCTGCCTATCAATTTTCTGCTGGGTTTCTGGCTGCAACGGAACATCAGTTTCAAGAAATCCCCGCTCCGGGGCCACGTTCAGTTGATAAGGCACCTGACGATCGCGCTGATCGCGCTGGTCATCACATATCTGTTCACCAAGCTGTTCGTCGACGTCTGCCACATCTACCCGACCCTGGCGCAGATCATAATTTACTGCATCACGGCCGTGCTGACCTACCTGGCCCAGAAGCACTTCACCTTCCGCGGCGCCCAAAAAGAGTAGCGGCAACGGCCGCGGCGAATTTGATGATAAAGGTGGCTGATTACCCGAATCTCCCGGCACAGCGCCACCGTCATTGCGAGGAACTGCGAGACACGAAGCAGGACGAAGCAATCCACGCAATTAAAGAATTAGCGGCGCGGACTTTTCCTCCCATTGAGGGGTGGCCGTCGGAACGACTGACGGGATGGTTGTCATCCCGAGCGAGTGCGATTCAGCGGCATATCGCGGGACAGGGCGGCCTATCGCACGACGAGGGATCTACCTTGTAATTAAGCCCGCTTTAGTTTTCCATCATTGCAAGCTAAACGACGCAATCCAGAAATAAGCATACTACATGACATTCGCCGTACGGCTTACACAGATAATAGACTGGTTCTATTGGAGACCGTTTCGCCGGTTAGTCGACAAACAGACATTCCGTTACGCTTTTTGCGGCTGCCTCAACATGGCGGGTGATACCGTATGGTACGCAGTTGCCTACAATCTCATCTTCCGCAGGGAGAACCTCGACCTGGGGTTCGTGGTGATATCGCCGCACATCGCGGCCTTGTTCCTTGTGGTTCCGGTGACTTTTTTCGTCGGTTTCTGGCTCAACACGCACATTACTTTCAGGAACTCCCCGTTGAAGAACGCGACCCAACTCTTCCGGTACGCTCTGTCGGGGCTCGGAGCTTTCATCCTGAATTACATTTTCCTCAAATTTTTCGTGGAGGTTTGCCACATCTACCCCACTCCTTCGAAAATATGTACCACAATTCTGACCGTCGCCTACAGCTATCTGATGCAGAAATACTTCACCTTCCGCGGCGCCCAAAAAGAGTAGGTCGGAACGCCGACAGCGGTTTTGGCGGCAACGCTCGCAGCGGGTGCGAACGCGCACAGCGGCTTAATGAGATTTCGTGTTACGGACGGGTAATGTTCGGCACAGCGCGACCGTCATTGCGAGGAACTGCGAGACACGAAGCAGGACGAAGCAATCCAGCCGCAACGCCGACGGCGGATTTATTTGTCATCCCGAGCGCAGTCGAGGGATCTGATTGCGCGGAAGCCTAAATACCGGACTGTTTACGTAAAACCTCATTGTGAGAGGACCGCAGGCCGACGAAGCAATCCGGAATATATAACAGCAAACGCGGCCCCGAAAGGCCGCGTTTACTATTATCAAAATAGATCCGCCGTGGCGTTCCGACTCATTTTTCCTCGTAGACCCAGAGGTTAAGGTCTATATCCCAATACATCTTGATCTTGTTGTATGCCTGTCGTTCGGTGGGGGCGTTGAAAATACTCACCATCCAGTAGCCATTGCGCGGGTTCTTCAGCTTTTCCAGTTTCAGGTCGGGGAAATCCCTCTGGACCTTTTTCATGAAGTTGTCGGCGTTCTTCTCTACGGAAAAAGAGCCTGCGATCACATGGAAGCGGTGCTGTGCGGGAGCCGCCGCCGCTGCCTGCTGCTGCATGGTTTCGGCAATAACCTCTTCCGATGTGGGCTGGTTCACGGCCAGAGTGTCGGCCACCGGAGCTACGACTTCGGTTGTGACAGCCTTCGGTTTTTTCTCTATTCCGAAGAGTGACCCGCTCAGGTAATAGCTCAACAGCATATAGGCGATAAACGCCAGCAGGAGGCCGCAGACCAGCCACAACCAAAACGGACTGCCGCCTTTGTCTTCTTTTTCTTCCATAACGATCACTTCGTCTTTCGACGGGTTAAGTGCGGCATGGAGCGGCTGCGCGATCACGAATTTTTCGTCGCTGATTTCGCCGACATTCCTTATATTCAGACCTTTGTCTGATGCCGCTTCCTCGAGCCACGATTTATACTTGGCTCTGGCTTCCCTGTCGTCGGTATCTTCCGATGTTGCCAGCAGGTAGACGATCGATTCGCCCTCGGCGATCTCTTCGGTGTTGAACACCACCACGTTCTGGGGCGGTATTATGCGGTTATCGGAGACTTTTTTGGCTTTTCTCCTTTTCACTTCGAGGGACCCTACCCCCGGGAGCACGACGTTCTGGCGTTTTGCCAGCGCATCGAAAATCACTTTATCGACTGTACTCATAGCTTTAAGTAGTGTTCAAAATTTATTGAAATATTCTAAAGCAGTGGATTTTCTATTTAATTATGCTCTTTGCGGCTCTTTCGAGTGCCTTTCAATTTTGCTCTCAGTCATTTAGCCCGCTAAACTCCTTCTTCCAAAATCGAAATCCATCTCAAAATAGCTCACAAATAACATATCAATAAATTTTTCTCACTACTTCTTTTTCTTGGTTGCCTTATTTTTGGTCGGATTTATATTGTATCGGCTGCTCAGCCCGCCCCATTTTTTTGCATCGGGGTCGAGTTTGTATTTTGTGTACGGCCATACGATCATCAGTACGCCGGCCAGTATGAACGGAATGCTGAGTATCTGTCCGATGTTGATGGTCATCCCGGTTTCCGCCGCGATCTGGGGATTCTTGATAAATTCGATGAAGAAGCGCGTCAGGAATATCCCGATAAGTCCGACTCCGAACAGCAGTCCGGGACGCTTGTGCCCCATATTTCTCCCGTAGTATAGCCACAGCATTATCCCGAATACGACCAGATAACAGAGGGCTTCATACAACTGTGTCGGATGCACGGGCAGGCTTCCCGATCCGCCTGCTTCGAGCGGCATGCTCCAGTGGCGGTCGCGTACGAATTCGAAACCCCACGGCAGGTCTGTGGGCCGTCCGTATATTTCGGAGTTCATGAGGTTGCCCAGGCGCACGATCGCCCCCCCGGCCGTAACCGGTATCAGTATCCTGTCGAGCGGCCAGATGTAAGGCAGCTTGTTGGATCGCGCGAAGCCGTAGAGTCCCAGCAGCAGGCCGATTGCAGCCCCGTGGCTTGCCATTCCTCCCTGGCGTATATTGAAGATTTCGAGTGGATGCTGGAAATAATATGCCGGTTCGTAGAAGAAGCAATGCCCGAGCCTCGCCCCGAGAATTACGGCGATCGTTCCCCACCAGAATGCCGAGTCGGCGATCTTGGGGTTCATTCCCTCGCGTTTCACGAAGTTGATGAAGAACAAAGCCGCTATCAGGATGGCGAGCATCCACGAAAGGCCGTACCACATCACCTCGAACTTGCCTATGTGGAAAAGCACCGGATTGACGTCCCACGTTACCGTCAGAAAATTCACCATCTATACATTCATTGGTTTCCAACTCATAAATACAGGAGAGCCGGTCGCAATTAAGCTTGCTTGAATTGCCGGGGCGCATCCTATATCATGCAAATATAGTAAGTTTTGATTACAAAACTCCGCCGGAGGCTATATTTTACTCAATGTAAACGAGAAAGTGCTTCCGACGCCCAGTTCGCTGCGCAGGGTTATAGTCTCGCCGTGTGCCTCCAGGATATGTTTGACGATGGCCAGGCCGAGCCCCGTACCGCCCTGTCCGCGCGACCGGCTTTTGTCGGTGCGGAAGAAGCGTTCGAACACGCGGGGTATATCCTCCCTTTCGATCCCTTCGCCGTTGTCCGAGACTTCGACCATCACCTTGTCGAACATATCGATGAAGGTTATTTTGGTCCATCCGCCTTCGGTCCCGTAACGTATCGAGTTCGAGATGAGGTTCACGAATACCTGCCCTATATACCTGCGGTCGCCCACCGCGTAGAGGCTGTTCGGTGTGTTGGACTTGAAGCGTATCGCGATCCTGCGCGCCTGGGCTTCCATTTCGAACGTCTCCGCTATTTCGCGTGCAAGGGCTGCTATATCGAACCGGCTGAACTCCAGATTCGGCACGCCCGACTCCATTTTCGATATTTCGTCCAGGTCGGTCACTATGCCTATCAGCCGTTCGATGCTTTTTTCAGCGCGTTCCAGATAGAGGCGGTTGACGTTTTCATCTTCGAGCGCCCCCTCGAGCAGCGTCGAGATGTAGCCCTGGATATTGAACACGGGTGTTTTTATCTCGTGCGACACGTTTCCGAGGTATTCCCGGCGGTATCGTTCGGTCTCCTCGAGGCGCTCTATCTCCATCTGGTTGCGGTCTGCCCAGTCGGTGATCTCGGCGCTGACGGTTTCGAGCAGGTTTGCCCTTTTGAGCAGGGTGTTTTCCAGTTCGCGTGTCTTCATATTGCGTTCGAAGACTATCTGGTAGATGGGTTTCATCTTGTAGATGACGAACTTTTTGACGACGAGCCGCGAGAAGAGGTATGTGACGACGAAAGTCGCTATGCAGATTATGAGCAGCCCCCACCAGAAGAAGTGGAACACGCGGACGACTACGCTGCCCGAAATTATCACCACGATGGTGACTAGCAGCGCAATGAGCAGAGCGGCATGGTCGATCGACCGTATTTTGAGCCGCACGTTCTCTTTCAGCATATCGGGCAGTGGACGCGCCATATTAATTGAAAATTGAAAGTTGAAAATTGAAAATGGTTAAAAAATTCTCCTCTTCGAGTAATAAGGAGTATCCTCGCAAAGCGTAGGGTGAAGGTGTTCTGTCATCCCGAGGTCGGAACGCCGACCGCGGTTTAAGTGTCATCCCAGGCGAGGCCGCAACGGCGGCAGCGGTTTAGCAGGAACGTCATTGCGAATCGAACGCAGTGAAGTGAAGCAATCCAGAAAAAAACGTCATCCCGAGCGAGTGCGATCCGATAACATTCGGTCCGACGACATAATCTATCGCACGACGAGGGATCTACCTTGTACCCAAGCCTGTTTCCACCCCCCGTCATTGCGAGGAGCCTTTGGCGGCGAAGCAATCCAGTGTCATCCCGGGCGCAGCCGAGGGATCTGACCGCGCCGGGGGTGGCGGTTTCTACTTCTGCATATACTGTTTAACGAGCCGCGCGATATATTTCCCGATTATATCGAACTCGAGGTTGACCACGGTCCCCGCCTTGATGTATTTGAAGTTGGTATTTTCGTAAGTGTAGGGGATTATCGCCACCTGGAACGACCCGTCCTGCGAATTAACGACCGTGAGGCTGACGCCGTTGACGGTGACCGACCCTTTTTCGACGGTAACGTTGTCGCCCTGCTGTTCGTACTCGAATGTGTAGTACCAACTTCCCCCGGCCTCTTCGACCTTCGTACAGACGGCTGTCTGGTCGACGTGCCCCTGCACGATGTGTCCGTCCAGCAGCGCATCGGGCTTCATGCTCCGTTCCAGATTGACCATGTCGCCCTCTTTGAGCAGCCCGAGGTTGCTTTTAATGAGGGTTTCGTGCATTGCGGTGACGGTGTAGCTCTTTTCGGTAAGTTCCACGACGGTCAGGCACACTCCGTTATGCGAGATGCTCTGGTCGATCTTGAGCTCTCCCTCGAAACCGGCCTCGAGGGTAAAATGTTTGTTCTGCTGTTCGGTGCGTATCCCTGTCACACGCCCCATTCTTTCTACAATACCCGAAAACATAATCTTTTGGATTATGAATTATAAATTATGAATCAATGAATTAATACACGTGCGAAGCACCCGAAAATTCGTAATTCGTAATTCGTAATTCGTAATTTTTATATGGTTTTATTAATAATTACCGCCCTGACCATGTAAAGTTCCCTGACCTGCGATTCGTCTATGCGTATTTCGTCGAAATTCTCCTCGTCCACGGGCATCAGGCGGAGCATTCCGCTGTCGATATTGCGGCGGACACGGCGCAGCATCGTCCCGCTGTCTGCCGCGACGAGGTAATCCCCGCCGGGGATTAGGTTTTCGGGCGTCACCCGCTTCATCAGCACGACGGAGCCGGCCGGGATTGCGTCGCCCATAGCGCGTCCGTAGTACATGGCCCCGAAATCGGCATCCTCTATCATAGGCAGCGAAATATAGTTCTTATCCGTGAATTTCTGCGGCGCGGCGACATATTTTTCTACGTCGGCGTCGTAGAAGGGTATCGAGACGCGCCTGACAGCCTCGTCGGTGAACATATCGCCCTCGCCGGTGAGCAGCCAGGCCTTACTGATCTGGGTGTATTTTGCGGCGATCATCCCCGCGAGTTCGCGGCTGATGCCGTTGTTCCCCTTTTTGATCTGGTAGAGGTTTTCGCTTCGGTGGAGCCCTATGGACAGGGCGAACGAATTGACCGACAAGCCGGTCCATTTCACCACACGTTCTATTCTCTGCCAATTATTGAGCAAGCCGTTGCTTTTTTTATAAATTTACACCATCTTTGTGATCCCGTAACGGCGAGCCGTTGCGCGTGCTGGTCCCGTAGTTCAATGGATAGAATTTCAGATTCCGGTTCTGACGGTACAGGTTCGATTCCTGTCGGGACTACAAATTAAGAGATACAACCGAATGGTTGTATCTCTTAATTTGTAGTCCGCGCATTCGGAAAAAATCCATATCTTTAGGAGCTCAAAGTACGTCCGTCAAAGATACAATCTTTTTACGGAAAACTACAATTTTATATTGGAATAAGCAAGCCATGATCGACAAAGCCACCGTAGACAGGATATATTCCGCCGCAGACATCGTGGAGGTGGTGAGCGATTTCGTCACCCTTCGCAAGAAGGGGGTCAACTACCAGGCCTGCTGTCCGTTCCATAACGAAAAGACGCCGTCGTTCGTAGTCTCGCCGACAAAGGGACTGTACAAGTGCTTCGGCTGCGGCAAGGGGGGCAACGCTGTCACTTTCGTGATGGAGCACGAGAGTATGAGCTATGTCGAGGCGCTGAAATTCGTGGCTAAGAAATACGGCATCGAGGTGCAGGAGCGCGAGCTGACCGAAGAGGAGACCCTGCGCAACGACAACCGCGAGAGCATGATGGCGCTCAACGGTTGGGCGGCGGATTGGTTCAAAAATTCGCTGCACGACACCCCCGAGGGCAAAAGCGTGGGTATGACCTACTTCCGCCACAGGGGTTTCACCGACGCGATAATAGAAAAATTCCAGCTCGGCTACTGCCCATCCGGTTTCGACACCTTCTCGAAAGCGGCCGTCGCGGCGGGCTATAAAGAGGAGTTCCTGACCGGGACCGGCCTCACGATCATCCGCGACAACGGCGGATATTACGACCGTTTTTCCGAGCGGGTGATGTTCCCGATCCACTCGATGACGGGGCGCGTGCTGGCATTCGGCGGCCGCACCCTTCGCACCGACAAAAACGTCGCCAAGTACCAGAACTCCCCCGAGAGCGAGATATACTCCAAGAAACAGACGCTCTACGGCATTTTTTTCGCCAAGAAGGCCATTTCGCAGCTCAAGAACGCCATCCTCGTCGAGGGCTACACGGACGTCATTTCGATGCACCAGGCGGGTGTCGAGAACGTGGTGGCGTCGTCGGGCACATCGCTGACGACCGAGCAGGTCAAGCTGCTGAAACGCTTTTCCGACAACGTCACGGTCATCTACGACGGCGACGACGCGGGTATCAAGGCGTCCTTGAGAGGGATCGACATGATCCTGCGCGAGGGTCTGAACGTCCGGGTCGTGCTTCTGCCCGACGGCGAGGACCCCGACTCTTTCGCCCGCAAGCACAACGCCACACAGCTTCAGGATTACATCCGCGAACACGAGGAGGATTTCCTGGCATTCAAGTCGAAACTGCTGATGCGCGAGACGCGCGGCGACGTCATAAAGCGTGCGGAGGTCGTCACCGAGATGGTCGAGTCGATCGCCGGGATCCCCGATGCCATCCCGCGCTCGATGTATATAAAGGAGTGCGCCAAGATAATGGACATCGACGAGCAGCTTCTGATTTCGGAAGTTGCCAAAAAGCGCCTTTCGGCCACCTCGTCCGACGCCGAATCGCGCGAGTTCATCCGCCGCCAGGAGTCTTTCCGCCGCGCCGACATCGCGGCCCAGACCCCTCAGACGGGCGTTACGGCCGGCAGCAGCATCGAGGAACTGGAGAAAGAGCTGATAAAATACCTTCTGAAATACGGCCACGAGGGATTCGACTTCCGCGACGGCAAGAGCACTGTGGAGCTGAACATCGCCGAGACGATAATCGGCGAACTGCAGACCAACGGCCTGGCGTTCCGCAACCCGCGTTACCGGGCTCTCTACGACACTTATCTGGAGCAGTTCGGCGAGCTGGGCAAGGGTGTCGAGGTCCCGATGCACCACTTCATCACCCACCACGACGCCGATGTCTGCAACGCGGCTGTCGACCTTCTGACGGCCGACGACAACTATGTCGCGAGCAAGCTGTGGAAGAAGCACGAGATGTCGGTTGCGACCGAGCGCGAACGCCTTACGGACGCCCTGCCCCGCGCGGTGATACTCTATAAATCGAAAGTGATCGAGGAACTTTCGGCGGAGCTGCGCAGCCGCCTGAAGGAGCAGGACCTGCCTGAAGAGGAGGCCGTCGAGATCGTCCGCCGCATCACCACTCTCGACCGCGAGCGCACGGCCATCGCCAAAAGGCTGTCAAGGCTAATTCTATGATAAGTGATTGCAGTGCGGTCCCTATCCGCAACGGCAGACTCTATAAATCGCTGCGGCCGTTGCCGCCGCCTGGACCGCCTTATTCTCTGATAATTGGCTTAATACGCAAAAGGGATGGTGAAAAGCGGGGTATTTTCGAGTAATACGCACAAGGGATGGTCATTTGACCTCACGAGGCGGGGTTAACCCCGCCTCGTGAGGTCAAATGACGCTCTGAAATATTCATCTATAAATTT
>JAVBRO010000006.1:0-86047 GCA_031547885.1 Rikenellaceae bacterium | reverse complement strand
AAATTTTCTCCCCATATTTTAAGACTTTACGGTTACTAAACGGTCATTCAATTTATGTAAAACAACAATATAACCGATTATCCCCGCAAAGCTAAATCCTTTTCAATCACCTAACAATACGCACTTTACCGAACGCTTACTGAATAGTATTGGAATAGGTGTTGAGATCGGCATTAATTTCCCCGGCACTCTACCTGAGTTTATTTGTGCAGCCCTTCTTCACCCTTTGAAGCTCATCATCCCACTTTGAAACATCGATACGATAACCGGTAGTAAATTCGATGCGGTTCCGGGCATAAGTCACCCGCATCCGGATCGGAACATTATCGACTACCGAAACTCCGCCCCGCTTGCGGTTCTCCAGGGAAAAGATTATATTGCGTTTGATATTCATAAGCCACCCTATTATTTTTACCCATCTCCTGTAAACATACCATCGATCAAAATCCCATAGAGATGAATATCAAAAATATCATTCCGGTTTTTGTTCTTGTCATGGTCCTGTCCGCCTGTTCGACGACGGAACCGAAACAATATGCCGATTATTCGGACAGGTCGGGGTTTGTTGTTACGAATCCGGACAGTCTTAACTTCGAGAGCCTCGTAACGCTGGGGAAGGTATGGGGATTCGCCAAATACCACCATCCGGTCTTTGCCGATTCAATCCATAATATAGATTATGAACTGTTCGAACTTTTGCCGAAAGTCGCATATGTAGGGAAAGAGGAATGCAATGCGGCACTTTTAGATTGGGTGAGAGGTTTGGGAAAGTTCAGAGCGGCTGAAGAAAAGTATCTTAAAGAGATTGCTGACAATGGCTACATTCTGGCGGCGGATGTCGACTGGATATACGATACCGGACTTTTGGGAGAAAATTTGAGCAGTCTGCTCCAAAATATGCGGTACGCCAAACGTACTAAACCTAATCGTTATATGGTTTTTAGAGAAGCCGGGCAGGCTGATTTCAGCGCGGAATCCTCTGCCGGGCCTCTTTCTACGAAGGATGCAGGCTATAATTTGCTGACGCTGTTCAGGCTTTGGAACATGGCCGAATATTATTTCCCCAGCGTCAATATAACCGACAAAAAATGGGCCGGAGTGCTGGAAGAATACGTCCCGAAGTTTGCAAGAACGGAAAATATGCGCTGGACGACTGCCGAACTTGTTGCCGAACTTAGCGACACTCATTCGGTGATACCGAATAATCCTATCTATTCCGGATTCTGGCTACCGATCAGTTTGAAATTCATTGAGAACAAACTGATAGTATCCGATAATCGGAAATTTCTGGCTGACGATGAAACATCTTTATTCGAGACTGGTGATGAGATAATCAGAATCGACGGCCGCTCTCCCGACTATTTTGTGAATCGGGCACGCCGATACATTGCGGCTTCGAACGAAAACGCATTGCTGCGGGATGCGGCCAGACTTGCCACACAGACGTCAACAGATAGAGTGGATGTCTCAATTAGAAGGTATGGAAGACAGATGGATATTCATGCAACAACGATTACCACGCAGAAGTATTATGAGAGATACAGGGATCGGATCAAAAACAGGACATATTATAAACTGCTGAACGATTCTATCGGTTATATGTACTGTGCAAAATATAAAAATGAAGACGCCAGCGCCATAATGTCCAAGTTCAGGGATACTAAAGCCATAATCGTCGACATGAGGTGCTACCCTTCGGATTTCATGCCTTTTGAATTTGTCGGACGGTATTTTGTTTCCCATCAAACGCTACATGTCATATTTACACAACCTGCCGAAAACCTGCCAGGGTACTATATGGAATGTACTGAGTCATTGGGATATGAAAATTACGATTGTTACAAAGGACAGGTCGTGGTTCTGGTTAATGAAGAGACCCAAAGTCAGGCAGAATATACGACAATGGCTTTTCAGGCATGTCCGAATACGATTGTCGTAGGCTCACAAACGGCCGGGGCTGATGGAGATGCGGTGAAGATTGCACTTCCCCGGAATATCTGGACATTCTTTTCCGGTCTGGGAGTCTTTTATCCTGACGGCACGAATACCCAGCGTGTCGGTATAAGGATAGACCATTACGTCGAGCCGACGGTCGAAGGAATACGGCAGGGCCGCGATGAAGTGCTGGAAAAAGCGCTGGAAATCATAAAGTCTCGTTAGTTTGATGAATTAAGCCGCTTGTAATGAATGGCTTAATTAGTTTTAGGACCGCGCGGCGAAAATACCACGGCGTACCTGCCTGTATGTCCGGCATATACAATCCATTGTCGACGAAACGGCGGATTTTTTCTACGAATTAGCGCCAAATATTTTGAGAATACAGCGGAGTGTCTTATTTTTGCGGCGTCTTCCCAAATGTTAAGGAATTGTTAAGAGATGGCAGCAGGAGAACCGACAACGCACACTTACGTCAACGCTACAGGATATTTCGTTCCCGCAGAAAGGATACCCAACAGCTACTTCGCACGGCTTCATGACAAGCCCGAAGAGTGGTTCGTGCAGCGGACGGGCATCCAGACCCGCTCGAGGGCGTCAGCAAAGGAAACCATCGACTATATGAGCATCATGGCGGTTCAGGATGCAATGAAGCGCCTGCCTTTTCCGATAGGGGAAGTGGACCTCATAATTTTCGCGTCGTACAGTCCCGACGACACGGTCGGCACGACGGCGCACGTCATCCAGCGCGAATTCAACATCGAGAATGCAAAGACATTATATGTGTCGTCGGCATGTTCGTCGGCGCTCAATGCCGTCGAGATCGTCCGTTCGTTCTTCCGGACGGGCATCGCGTCGAAAGCGCTGGTCGTGGCGGCCGACCGCAACTCAACATATTCCGACGACAACGATCCGCAGCACGGCCATCTCTGGGGCGACGGCGCGGTGGCTTATTTCTTCTCGACCGAACAATTCGGCAAGGGGGATATGGAACTCGTAGATATCGAAACGCACGGATTGGGACATCTCGGCGCCGGTCCGGCGGGTGTTTTACTCAAGCCGCAGACCGACGGCATCCGCATGCCTTACGGGCGCGACGTTTTCAACCAGGCATGCGTATATATCGAAAAGTGTTCGTGCGAGGTGCTCGACCGCAACGGTATGGACGTCGCCTCGCTCGACTGGTTCGTCAGCCACCAGGCCAATATGCGCATCGTGTCGCACGTCTGCAAGTCGATGGGGCTGCCCGAAGAGCGTGCGATCAATAACATACAGGAGTTGGGCAACACCGGCTGCGGCAGTTCGCTGCTGGCGCTGGCCCAGAACCTGGACAAACTCAAAAGCGGCGACAACGTCTGTGTAGCGACATTCGGCGGAGGGTACTCCGCAGGGGCGATGTTATTGAAAGTGATTTAAACGGGGAGAGGATATTTATGGGAAGGCTTCCGGCAGCGGAGGCCTTTTTTGTACCGGTCGTCGCGGAATTTTACATCAGTTTGCCGAACCGGCGCTTGCCGAACATATAGCGCAGGACTATCGAGCCGTTGTAGATTTGCGTCGGCTCGGCCTTGCGGGTGGACTGGATGTGGCGGCGCTTTTCGCTCCAGTCGCGGCGCCGCATCGCCCGAAAATCGCGGTGCGCCTGCCCCACCGCCTCGTAATTCTCCCTCTCGCCCTTCATGAGATATATCGCCGCCGAAAGTCCGTTCAGAAGCAGGCGCGTGAAGATGACAAGCTGCATCCGGCCCGCCGGAAGGTTCTTATAGAGCATCGCAAGGTTGTTGCGGTAGTTGTAGTAATTCTTTTTCGCCGACGGCGGAAGCGTCCCGGCGCCTAGATGATATACCACGCTGCGGGGCTCGACGGCGATGCGGTATCCGGCCAGCTGCATCCGCCAGCAGAGGTCGATCTCCTCCTGGTGGGCGAAAAATGCGTTGTCGAAACCGCCCAGTTCGCGGAAAACCTCGGCCCGGCAGGCGAAGCAGGCCCCGCTTGCCCAGAAGACTTCGCGGGCGTCGTCGTACTGCCCGCGGTCGCTCTCGATTTTGTTCAGGATTCGTCCGCGGCAGAACGGATAACCGAGAGAGTCGATGAATCCACCGCTTGCCCCGGCGTATTCGAACATCGAGTAGTCGGCGTACGAAAGCAGTTTCGGAGCGGCGGCGGCCAATTTAGGATGGTTTTCCAACAGGTCGATCAAAGGTTCGCACCACCCGGCGGGGGTCTGCACGTCGGAGTTGAGCAGTATGTAGTAGTCGGCTTCGACCTCGCGCAGGGCGCGGTTGTACCCCTCGGCGAAACCGTAGTTCTGATCCAGCGTGATAAGTTTTACAGACGGGAAATCTTTCCGCAGCACTTCGCGCGAACCGTCCGTCGAGCCGTTGTCGGCAACGATGATCCCGACCTCAGGCGGAGTGTTTTCCACCACCGAAGGCAGGAAGCGGGATAGGTTCCCCTCGCCGTTCCAGTTCAGTATGACTACTTTTGTTACAGGCATTTTTTAGTCATGAGTTATGAGTCATGAGTTAAGGCGTGCTTCGCACAATTCTTTATTCTTCATTCCTCATTCTTCATTAATCCTGCTTCGCAGGCTTTTCCTCCTTCGCGCCTCGGCCATTCGAGTAAACTCGATGGCTCTCGGCTTGGCGTCGGTTCTTCATTCTCAATATGGGTACCCGTCAGGGATGTCGGTACCCCATTTTTTGTTGAGTTCGGCCAACTCTTCTGGTTTCGGCCGGTGTTTCCACCTTTTATGCGACCACATCCACAGTTCCGGGCGTTCGCGGATATCGGCTTCCAGCAGGCTGGCGTAACGGTTGGTTATTTCGTGGTCATCGACGGGCGATGAACCGTCCCATATCTGTTCGTACCACACCTCATACTTCCCGCGTGCGGTCTTGCGCTGGTGCATATAATATGCGGGGATGCCGAACTTGCGGGCTATTTTCTCCCCGCCGTGGAAAAACACCGTCGGCTGGTTGAGGAAAAGTATCCACCGGCTCTGTGCGTCGATGGGGGCGCTCTGGTCGGCTATCAGGGCGAGGCCGATCGGACGGCCATCCACTTTTTTGTCCCGGTGGGCCATATAGAACCTCAGCAGTTCGTTCGCCGGGACCGCCTTTATGCCGGGGAACGTGTTGCGTATCTTGATGTAATACATGTCGAAAGCCTTGCTTTTCAGAGGATGGTAGGACGCCACGCACGCCCCGACCGTCGGATGGAACCCATAGGAACTGAACATTTCCCAACTGCCGAAGTGGGCGAGAGTGTTTACCCAGTTGCTTCCGTTCATCTGTGCCGCCATCTCGTCGAGGTTGAGGTAGACGACGCGCTTTTTCCACTGCTTTTCGGTGATGGATGCAAGATCCATGGCGTCGACGAAACACTCGGCCAGGTTGCGGTAAAAGCCGCGTTCTATCTTCCGCAACTCTTTTTTATTTTTTTCAGGGAATGAGTTCGAGAGGTTTATCCTTACGACCCTGACGCGGTAGCGCGCAAGCATATAAACGAAGAAATAGAGTATTTCCACCACCACGTAATACAAAAACCAGTACGGCAGCAACCCTACGGTCCAGGAAGAGCCGTAGATCAGCCAAAAGCCGAGTTTCGTTCCGAACGGGACCTTTTTATTCGACATATATCCTGACGTTTTCGGTTTTACTTTTCACCTGCAGCCAACGTTTCATGCGCGCCATATCTTCGTCGGTGATCTTCGCCGAGGGTTTTATGATGCAGACGAAAGCGGTGTCGGCCACGGCGCCGCCTGACGTCCATACGGGCTCGCGGGACATCCAGACACGTTCGATGCCCGGCATGATAGCCCTGAATTCGGCGACCGTTTCGCGCATGGCGGCGCTGTCGGCCTGCGACGAACGCCCGAGCTGACGGCGAAGTTCGGCGATCTGGCGGTTCTTTTCATCCAGCACCTGCGCGTATCCCTGCTGCAGCGGGGTGAAATCCATCTGCGTGGTGCCGCTAGCCTGTTTGACTATGAGGTCGGTCTCCTTGAGGTCGTACGACGCCATTTTGCGGCGGATGCTCTCGATCACATCCTGAGAAAGCGGATCGCCGTAGAGGGCCAGCGTTATGGTGCGGTGTTTCTGGCGGCTGTGGAGCACGTATTCCACGTCCTTTTCGAGCACGCGGGTGTCGTCGAACCGGAACTCGGTCGCAATGAAACGCTCCGCGTTGCTTTCGAACACCGACTTGTCTATCAGCCGGAATGCGATGTAGATGCTCGGCAGCGCCGTGACGATGATGATGAGCCACATGATCCTCTGCACCCGGCGCTCTTTCCTGGGCTCTATGAATGTGGCCTTTTTGTATTTCAGGCCGCGGATGACGGCGTATGTCGCCAGCGCGATGAAGATAGCGTTGATGAGAAACAGGTAGAGGGCCCCTGCGAAGAACTGCCACTGTCCCGTCGCGATGCCGTAACCGGCGGTGCACAGGGGGGGCATGAGGGCAGTCGCGATCGCAACGCCCGAGATGACTGTGAAGGTGCGGTCTTTGCGGGTATAGGCGACAACGCCCGCGCCGCCGCCGAAAAATGCGATCATTACGTCGTAGATGGTGGGAGTGGTGCGGGCCAGGAGTTCGCTCTGGGAGCCGCTCATCGGCGCAACCAGAAAGAACAGTGTCGCCGTCACGATGGCCGTGCCGACCATAAAGCCGAAATTCCTGAGCGACTTTTTCATCAGCGCGAAATCATTGATGCCCATCGCAAGGCCAAACCCGATGATCGGGCCCATCAGTGGAGAAATAAGCATCGCGCCGATTATCACGGCCGTCGAGTTGACGTTCAGGCCAAGCGAAGCGACCATCGTGGCAAACATCAGGATCCACATGTTCGCTCCACGGAAGTATATGCCGTTGGTTATTTCCGCGACCACTTCCGGCTGAGGCGCGCTTCCTTCCCTCAGGCTGAAACGCTTTCTCGTATCATCCCAAAACGCACGGCGCCAGGCTTTCCGCTCCGCTCCGGTCGCTTTACTCTTCTTCGTCTTCTCTTCCATCTTCGCGCTCCTTTTTGTTTCTCTTCTCCTTCGGTTTTCCGGCCACGACTATGACGAATTCGCCTTTTGGTTCGCGGGCCCTGAAATGTTCGAGAACCTCATTTACCGTGCCGCGCACAGTCTCCTCGAATTTTTTGGTCAGTTCGCGGGATACCGAAACAGGCCTCTCCGGCCCGAAGGTTTCGGCGAACTGCGTCAGGGTTTTCACCACCCGGAAGGGCGATTCGTAGAATATCATGGTGCGTTCCTCGTCTGCCAGCGCTTCCAGATGCTTCGCGCGACCTTTTTTCTGGGGCAGGAAGCCCTCGAAACAGAACCTGTCGCACGGGAATCCGCTCTGCACCAGCGCCGGAACGAAAGCCGTAGCACCGGGCAGCGTCTCCACTTCGACTCCCGCCTCGAGGCACGTGCGCACCAGCAGGAAACCCGGATCGGATATCCCCGGGGTGCCGGCGTCGCTCACCAAAGCTATGGTCTGCCCGGCCAGGATGTCCGCCGCAACGCGCTCGGAAGTGCCGTGCTCGTTGAACTTGTGGTGCGAGCGCATGGGCGTGGCGATGCCGTAATGGCGCAGCAGGACCGACGTCGTGCGGGTGTCCTCGGCCAGTATGAAATCGGCTTCCTTCAGCACGCGGATCGCGCGCAGGGTGATGTCCTCCAGATTCCCTATCGGGGTCGGGGTTATATATAATTTTCCCATAAGCAGGGACTTAGCCTAACTTACGCTCCAGAAGTTCGACGAGCAGTTTCACGCCGTCGCTGTCGGCGCTCCAGTCATAGGTGTCGTGGATGTAGATTATCGCCTCGTCGAGGTCGGTGAAGGTGTCCAGGTAGCCGATCACGTCGCTGAAAGCGCCCGAGTCGCCGTCGAACATGTCGCGGATCATCAGGAACTTGTCGTTGATGCCGATGGACTGCTTCAGGTCGCGATGTCCCGATGCCGCGATCTGCGATGCCATATCTTTTTTGCTGTTGCGAAGCGTCTCTCCGAGAGTCTGCTGCCCGGCGTTCATCACGTCGCCCAGGACTGCTCCTGATGCCGCCTGCGATGTCTCTTTTACAGGCGCCTCTTTTTCGGGGGTCTTTCTGACCGGGGCCTCAGCCGGTTTTTCTTCGACCGCGGGCTCAGGTTCGACCACAGGCTCCGGCTCTTTTGCCGGTTCATCTTTGACCTGTGCCGGACTGTCGTCCCCATACAGCGAACGTATCACTCCCGGATCGAGCCTCCGGTGCCTTATGGGTATATCTTCCGCCTCGGGAGCAGGTTCCGGTTCGGGCAGCTGTTCGGGTTCAGACTCCGGCTCGGGTTCGGCTATTGGTTCCGGCTCGACAACGGGTTCCGGTTCTGCGACCGGTTCTTGTTCCGGTTCCGGAATGTTTTCCCCGGCCGGTTCGGGCATTACCTCTGGTTCCGGCTCAGGAATATTTTCCTGCACATGTTCGGATACGAAATCCTCTTCCGGCTCTATAATGAACTCGGGCTCGGGCTCGGGCGTCTCTTCGATGACAGGCCCGGGTTCCGGGACAGAGCAGGCAACGGGTTCCGCAACAGGTTCCGGTGCAGGTTCTTCCCCGGCGGCCGGTTCCGGCAGAATCTCCGGCGTTGCAAACTTGATATCCGAATACAACTCGCGCAACAGTTCAAGCGCCAGGTCGCGTTCCAGCGGATCGACCGTTTCGTGCGTCTCCCATCCTGCGGCCAGTTCGGCCAGGCGGCTTATCTTTTCACTGATCTTCATCATATCCTTACTCTCATTGAAAAATCATTGTCAATTGTCAATTTTCCATTGTCAATTCTATTGTACGCCCCGTTTGGCCTCCATCAGTATGGTGAAGGCGCGGTGGATATCGTTGTCGCTCACCACGACGGTGAATTCGTTCGAGGTGCTGATAACTTCGGCGATGTTGATGTTGTCCCACGCCAGTTCCTTGAAAATGTAGTAGTAGACCCCCGGGCATGCCGTATTTTCCGGTGGGAGTTTCACCGTGATCGACGAGAGCTTGTCGCGCTTGAGTATCAGTATTTCGCTGCGGAAGACCCTTTCGACCATTTCGCTGAGAGAACTGCTCACAACCAGCGTCGTTTCGTAGATGCCCTGCGAGAATGTGCAGAAAACGTCCTGGGCGGTGGTCGCCGAGTAGACCTCGCGCAGCAACTCCTCCTGGCGGCTGTAGAGGCTGGCCGTGTTGCTGTAGGTGAAGTCCGTCAGGTTGGAGCGGACGATAATATCGCCAACACCCGCTATTATGCGTTTGAACTTCATCGTAGAGGTGAGTTCGAGGCGCGGCACAAGGCGGTTGAGAGCCATTATGACGGCGCTTTCATTGACCGGTTTGCCGATCTTCTGTTCGATTTCGGGTTTGAGCTGGCGGGCGAGAGCCGACAGGTTGATGAGCCCTTCGATCAGGGCGCCTTCGAGGAACGGCTTCTTCTTGATCACCTCCTCTACTACGTTCGGTATGGTAAGCATTATTGTGGGATTGTTTAAATATGCGGTTTTATGGTTGCGGATGTTATATTTACTCCGCCAATATGTCTAATTTTTTACTGTACGGAGATTTGTTGCAAAAAAACACAAAACTTGTCAGAAAAACAAACAAAGCGACATATTTTTGCATACTCTATAAGATAAATATAACAAACCGGAAAATGTTAAGCAAAAAGATAAAAGAAGCCTTGAAAAGTTATCCCACGCCGTTTTACCTCTACGACATGGGATTGCTGAACGCAACTTTGGACGCAATTATGACCGAAGCCAACCGCTCCGGCTACAAGATGCACTACGCGATCAAGGCCAACAACGACGAGGCCATCCTGCGTGCGGTGCTGGCCCATGGTGTCGGCATAGACTGCGTCAGCGGCAACGAACTGCGGCTGATCCGCCGTATGGGTTTTCCCGCCGACGGAATCGTCTACGCAGGCGTCGGAAAAAGCGACTGGGAGATACGCCTCGGCATCGAGGAGGGGATCCGCGCCTTCAACTGCGAGTCGCGCCAGGAACTTCAGGTGATAAACGAAATAGCGGGCGAAGTGGGCAAGAAGGCCCGCGTGGCGCTGCGCATCAATCCCGACGTCGATCCCCAGACCCACCGACACATCTCGACCGGGCAGGCCGACAGCAAGTTCGGCATCTCGTACAAGGAGATCGACCTGGTGGGCGAAGAGCTGGCGCAGTATGAAAATCTCGAGTTCCAGGGGCTGCATTTTCACATCGGGTCGCAGATCACCGACATGCGCGTGTTCGAATTCTTCTGCCGAAGAGTCAATTCACTCGTCGGATGGTTCCGCGAAAAGGGTTTTCCGCTCACCTACTTAAATATGGGAGGCGGCCTGGGCGTCAACTACGACGCTCCCGACGCCGAGCCGATGCCAGATTTCAAGGCATATTTCGACGCTTTCCGCAATAATCTGGATGTCGACGATGTGGAGGTGCATTTCGAGCTGGGCCGTGCGGTCGTGGCTCAGTGCGGCGAACTCATCACGCGCGTACTGTTCAACAAAATAAATTCGGCCGGCAACGAGGTGGTGATTGTAGACGCCAGCATGGCCGAACTGATCCGCCCGGCGCTCTACGAGGCCTACCATGAGATCGAGAACCTCGACGCACGCCCGGGAAGCGAAGTGAAACCCTATATCGTGGCGGGGACGGTGTGCGAATCGTCGGATGTTTTCGCAAGCGGACGCATGCTGCCTGAATTGAGGCGCGGCGATCTTGTGACGATCAAATCGGCAGGGGCTTACGGCGCTTCGATGGCTTCGTGCTACAACATGCACGACCTGCCGCGTGTCGTGTACAGTGACCAAATTGGAGCCTCGGCGTCGCACAGCAAAGTTGTCAACATCGATGCCCGCGCTTCCAAGGCGGTGATATAGCAAAGAAAACCCTAAACTACTGACTCATACTTGAGAAGAAGAGGCGGTCCCTGAATTATGGGCCGCCTCTTCGTTTTTCACAGATCATTTAACATGTTTGTCTCTAAAATCCGTTGAGCTTATTTCGATATGCTATAGCGCAGAACAATAAAACAAATGTTGCAATCCCGTAGGCTATTACAACGATGCTGCCCCAAAGTTTCTGCTTTGGTGGTTCATTCTTATATCGTTCCTCTATTTTCAGAAACCGGGATTCATTATAGTAAAAAGATAAAAAGATATAAACCCCCAGACTCAAAGATAAAAAAACTTTGGAATTGTAGTATGCAGGGAGAGTCCAAATGATTACAGTTGTATGGTTTAATATTAACAAGACTGCAAATGAGGCTACCGAGCTTATATCATCCGGCCACAATATCCTGTAGATTTTGTAAATGATGTAATCTATCGGCTTGAGTAGATTCATGGCAGTTATTGCTTCATAAAGTCGTTTTTATCTGAAGATATCTTCGAGCAGGCGGCCGAAGTCGGAGATGTCTTCGGAGGTGGTATCCCATGAAGTGACGAAACGCGCCTCGCCGCGATCCTCGTTCCACATATAAAAGAAATAACGTTCGCGGAGCCTTTCCAGAGCGTGCGGCGGGACGATGCAGAATATCTGGTTCGTCTCGGGTTTCTGTGTGAACCGTATCTGCGGATACTGCGCTAAAATGGCGGCCAGGCGGGCGGCGCTTTCGTTGGCTTTCGCCGCGTTTTCGAGCCACAGTCCGTCGAGGTAGGGGAGGAATTGGGCCGACAGGTAGCGCATCTTCGACGCCAGCTGCGCCGACTGCTTGCGCCAGTATTTCATGTTTCCGGCGATCTCCGGACGGAAGGCTATCACAGCTTCGCCCATCATCATCCCGTTCTTCGTCCCACCGAAACTCAGCACGTCCACGCCCGCATCGACAGTTATTTCTTTCATGGTGCATCCGAGATATGCGCATGCGTTGGCCAGCCTCGCACCGTCCATATGCAGGTACATGCCGAGCGGGTGCAGCAGATCGGCCAGTGCGCGGACCTCTTCGACCGTATAGACCGTCCCGAGTTCCGACACCTGCGAGATGTAGACCACCCCGGGCTGAGGATGGTGCTCCACCCCGAAATTGTGCAGATGCGGGCGGATAAGTTCAGGCGTGAGCTTGCCGTCGGGAGTCGCGATGGGTGTCAGTTGGCAGCCGGTCATGCGCGCCGGAGCGCCGCATTCGTCGACGTAGATATGGGCCGTGTCGGCGCAGACGATGCTGTTGAAAGGCCGCGTCACGGCCTGCAGCGCCACCGAGTTCGCCCCCGTGCCGTTGAAGACAATGAACGGTTCGGCCGTCCCGCCGAAAACCTCTTTCAAAGCCGCTTCGGCCTGCTGGGTCCAGGGGTCGCCGCCGTAGCCTACCGCGTGGTCGGCGTTGGCTTCCTCGATGGCTTTCATCACTGCGGGGTGCACCCCCGAATTGTTGTCGCTCGCAAAACTACGCATGATCGTCTGGTTTTTCCGTCCAAAAATACAAAAAAGATTGTCATCCCGAATGAAGCGGATCAGAAGAGTTTACGAGTGAGATGTGTTATCATCCGCTGACGAGGGATCTTCCTTATAAACAGACCCGCATTGATCACTCAAGTTGTTCGGTAGATTCCTCGTCGTGCGATAGACCCAGTATCCCCGCAGCAGGTTGTCGGATCGCACTCGCTCGGAATGACATATATTCCCGGTCATTTTCAATTAAACAACACAAGGGCAGCCTTTTACGCTGCCCTTGTGTTGTCCGGATCCCGGACCGCAAAATTCAGTTAGTGTTGTGTTGTCGGTTAGTCTTTGTCTGTTTCGTTTGGGAAAGGTCTTTTTTAATGGTTACGGGCGGATCACACTTCGCTCGCATTCAGCGCCAGAATCTGGCCGTCGCGCGTGACGATTAGTTTTCCGTCCTCTTTTTTTACCTTCTCGACGAGCTTCTCCTGAGCTTTGCGGATGCCCTCGTCGATCTTTTCCTGCATTTCCTTGATGTCGTTTTCACTCATAGTTCTCGAGTTTGCTATATACTAACGAATCGTATATCGTTTTTGTTTCATTTTTGGACCCGACGGCGATCTTTTTGCCGTAATTTATGTCGCCGCTGTCGTAGATCATCCAGTAGTCGGCCGCCTGCATATATATATTGAACAGGTTCTTGATCCCCGCCGTGTAGCGCCGACGCACCACGGCTTCCGGTATGTTATGCCCCCCTTCGCTCACCCTCTGGGCCACCCGCTTGATCGCCTGTTCGGGCGACGGCAGCCAAAGGTACAGGAGCGTCACGAAATAGCCCCTATCCTGCGCCTCTTTGATGAGGTTGTAGTACGACTTCGTCGCCAGAGTGGTCTCGAACGCGAAGTCGGCGCCCATCAGGATAAGTTCCCTCACCCTCATCAGCATGATCTTGCCCGCCTGTATGGCGACACTGTCGGGGTTGAACGGCGACAGTCCCTTGGCGATCTCGTCGGCATTCACCAGTTCCGAGATCTCCAGCATTTCGGGCATCATGGTGTACGAAGCGGTGGTCTTGCCGGCTCCGTTGCAGCCCGCTATGATAAAAAGTCTCGGCATCGGTCGTGTTTCCTTGTTTTACTGTATTAAAGATAACAAACCCTCCTGCACTATAATAATGCGGAAGGGTCTATATCCTAATATTTTGCTCCGGGAAAGCGCGATCCGTGTTTACTCTCTGTAAGCCGTATGCTGTTTTTCATCTGACAACGCTGTTTTTTCCGGATCAAAAGTCTTCTCCGGACGCAAAAATAATCATTCTCCGCTTTACCGCAAAAAACATTCCGCAACATTTGAAGTTGTCCGGCGGTTAGCAGATTTTATTAGCAGGATTCAAATATAGAAAATCAATCTGAATTTCGGAAAAATAAACGGCACATTTTGCAGAAGAAATTTAATGATTTTTTAAAGCGGCGCGGCAGGCATTTGCAGGGCCGGTTTTCACTCTCTCCTCTTTGTGCCGTTTGCACTGTATGCCAGTCAATTAACTAATAATTTAGTTGTCGAATAGTCAAAAACCTCAAAAAAAGTTCTGTTGCAGGGTGTTACGTATGCAATAAAACGCAATATTTTTCGTATCATTGTTGAACCTTTTATTGAAACCTCTTAGCTACAGTGCATTTTTACCTGAAGAACCGGCTTAGCGTATTGTTGTTTTTGGCATGTCTCGCATGCTCCTGTAAAACGACGGGGGTCGAAGATGCCGCCCTGCTTACGGTTTCATACTCCGATTTTGAAAATGTCATCCCGGTCGAAGGTTTCGTCGAACCGCTGCGCTCCACACCGATAGTATGCCCGGTCTTTATCGACGGCACCATAATCTCATTGGTCGACGACGGCACGATAGTGGAAAAAGGCGACGTGATCTGCGTTCTCGAGGATGCCAATCTGGGAAGCAACTATGACCAGACGAAACTAGCGCTCGAAAATGCCGAGGCGACGCTCAATAAGACAAGGGCCGACCTGGAGATGCAGTATGCGCTTCTTGCGTCGCAGGTCGCAAGCAATGAAGCCGACGCCGAGATCGCCCGGATGGACTCCCTGCAGCTTGTCTACGCCACCCCGAATCAAAGGCGCATCATGGAGCTGCAACTGGAAAGCTCGGCGATCTCGAAGGCCAAATTCGATAAAAAGCTGGAAGCCCTGGCCATTATCCAACAGTCGGAGATACGCCGGTGGGAAGTTCAGATAAGAACCCTTACGGATCGGGTTGCAACCGTGCAGGAGAGGATGGACGCGCTCAATGTAAAAGCTCCGGAAAGCGGACTGCTGGTACGCTCCAACAGTTTGCTGACCGGACAGAAATTAATGGTGGGCGATCCGCTGTGGGGGAATATGCCCATCGCAACCATCCCGCAGATGGACGGAATGAAGGTCAGGATGAGGACGGGCGAACGCGAGTTCAAGCAGATAAACGTGAATGATTCCGTGAGTTTCCTTTTCGACGCCATGCCGGGGAATTTCGCCTCGGGAAAGGTCATCTCGAAAGTCCCTGTAGGGCAACCCGTAAAACGCGGCTCGAAAGTGAAGGTGTTCGAGTTGGAAGCCTCGATAGACTCTGTGGCCGTGATGCCGGAGCCGGGATTCACGGCAAGCTGCCGCGTCGTGCCCCAGAAGATAAAAGACGTTATAGTCGTGCCGCAGATAGCCGTCTTCGAACAGGATTCGGTACGGGTGGCGTATGTGAAACAGAGGAGAGGATACGAAATGAGGCAGGTTGCCACCGGGGCCTCATCGCTCAGGGAGACCGTAATAACCGAAGGACTCGAGCCGGGAGAGGTGATATCGCTGGCAAAACCCAAACTCTCCCTCGTAAGGAAAAAAACGCTGCTCCCGCCCAAAAGAAAGGAATACGATCCCGCAATCGACTCCATCTCTAAATACAAACCGTTATGGAAACCAGAACCCGGCGAACCGCCGCAGGCTTCACCGCCATTGCCCTGATTATACTCACGCTGTGCGCCTGCGGCAACAGGAACACCAGCCAAATCCCTGTCGCGCAGGTGGCGAAGGGCGTTTTCTATATCGACCTCTATGAAGAGGGCGAAATAGAGGCCATACGCTCGGTCACCATCCCCTCGCCGACGATATCGTGGCGCTACGGCAACCTCAAAATATCGCAGCTGGTCAAGGACGGCCAGGAAGTTAAAGTAGGCGATACGCTCATAATGTTCGACCCGTCGGAGGTGCATAAAGGGATCGTCGAGGCTGAAGGCAGGCTCGAGATAAGCCAGGCCGAACTCGAAAAAATGGTCGCCCAGCACCAATCCGACCTCGAGGAGTTGAAGGCCGACTACGAGGTCACACGCATTTCGCAGGAGATATCGCAGATACGCTTCGAGCAGGCCGAATACGAATCCGAGATAAAGAAAAAAGAGATACAGCTCAACCTCGAAAAGGCGAACATCTCGCTCGAACAGGCCAGGGAACAGATCGATAACCGCATCAAGATACAAAAAGAGGAGATCAAGCAGAAGAACCTCTCCATCGACCAGGACCGCAAACAACTCGAAGAAGCCCACGAGACCCTGCGCAAAATGTGCGTCACCACTTCGACTCCGGGCATCGCCATAATCTCGAACAACTGGAGCTCGGGCAACAAGTTCCAGGTGGGCGACCAGTGCTGGTCGGGTTTCCCGCTCATACAGCTGCCCGACCTCTCGTCGCTGAAGGCCAAAGTCAATATCAACGAGGTCGATATCGCTAAGATACAGAAGGGCCAGAACGTCGAGATAAAACCCGACGCATTCTCCGAAAGCATGTTCACCGGTTCGGTCATGTCGGTGGCTAATCTCGCCGTCAACAAGGAGCAGTCCTCGAAGATAAAGGTCTTCCCGGTCGAGATCCTGATGAACGAGACCGACGAGAATCTGCTGCCGGGGCTGACCGTCAGTTGCAGGATAATCGTGGATAAGCTGGAAGACGTACTCTATCTGCCTATCGAAGCCCTCCATTCGGAAGCCGACCGCAGTTTCGTCTTCCGCAAGAGCGGCGCCGGCTACGATAAGGTGTTCGTTGAAACGGGGGCAGTCAACTCGGATTACGTGGTCATCGTATCCGGCCTGGAAGAGAAGGATACCGTGGCTCTGGCCGATCCCACGGTTAATCCCGAAGACGAGAGCAAACAAACGACCGGAGGGCAGGCGTCATGAGAAAGAGGGCTTTATATATCGTAATGCCGTTTGCGCTCGGGGTGCTCCTTGCGGGGGTCTCGTGCGGCAAAAAAAACGGGGAGGACGAAGCTGCAAGGCAGGCGGCACGTAAAAACATCGTCGAGACCGGCGAACTTGCGGCGGTCAACTCCAAATCGTTCGTTATGCCGCGCTACGGCCGCAACTGGTACATGATGCGCGTTATAGGCATACTGGAACACGGCGCGCTGGTATCTCCGGGGGACTCGATAATCCAGCTCGACCCGTCCGACATCCGGAAGTTCATCGTCGACCGGGAGACCAGTCTCGAAACGCAGCTGGCGGCGCTCGAAAAATTACAGGTCGATCAGGCCAACTCCGAAAACGCCGCGGACTCGAGGATACGCAGCGAGCTGGCCACTTTCGAACTTAAAAAGATAGAGCTGGAGTCTTCGCGTTTCGAATCGGAGCGCTACCGAAAGATAAAGGCGCTCGAGTTCCGGCAGGCCGAGATAACGCTTGCCAAGGAGAAACGCAAAATGGAGCTGGCCGGCATAATCAACGAAAACAACCTGAAAATACAGCGTATCCGCGTAAGGCAGATCGAGAACGATATAAATTATGCAAAGGATCTGATACCGGCGCTGACCATCCGCACCCCGATCGAGGGGGTGTTCCAGATAGCGCATAACTACCGCACGGGAGCCCTTGTCAAGGTGAGCGACGAGATATACACGGGCAACAACCTCGCCAATGTGCCGGAACTGAAATGGATGAAAGTCAATACCTATATCAGCGAGCAGGATTTCCTGAAAATACACAACGGGCAGAAGGTCGCCGTGCGCCTCGACGCGCTCCCCAACGTGGTGTTCGATGCCGAGATAGCTTATATAGGCAAGCTGTGCCACCGCAAGGATGAGAAATCGCGGCAGAAAGTGTTCGACGTCGAGGTCCATATAGCCAAATCGGACGAAAGGCTGAAGCCCGGGATGACCGTGAGTTGTGAATATTTAACAGACTGACCATGCAGTATAAAGAAAACATACGGCTGGCCGTAAGCGGTCTGGCGGACCACAAGATGCGGTCGTTCCTGACGATGCTCGGGATCATATTCGGTGTGGCGTCGGTCATCGCCATGCTCTCGATAGGCGAGGGGGCCAAGCGCGAGGCCATAGCCAAATACCAGGACCTGGGGGTCAACAATATCATCGTCCGCGAGAAGAAAATGTCGGACGCCGAACTGGAAGAGGTCCGCGCAAAGTTCTCGCAGGGACTCTCGCTGCAGGACGCCGCCGTGATAAAGGATATCGTGCCGGACGTTACGCGCGTCGCGGCGCAGGGCGAGATAAATACCGACGTGAAATACGCCGACCGCTCGGTGAAATCGACCGTCCTGGGGGTCACGCCCGACTATTTCGACATGATGAACTACCGCGTCCAGAACGGGCAGATGATCAGCGAAAATAATTACAACCAGCGCCAGAAGGTCTGCGTGCTCGGCGCCGGAGCCGCCCGGACGCTCTTCCAGAGCGAGGACCCGGTCGGGAAGATGGTGAAGATCGAGGACCAGTGGATGGAAGTTATCGGCATTCTCGAATCGAAGACGCTCTTTACCGAAACCGTCGGCGAACTTGCGGCGAGGGATCTCAATACCGACGTATTCATCCCGCTCACCACCTTTATGAGCAGGATGTCGCACGAGAATATGCTGACCAGCCAGGTGCAGCAGATCACCGTGCAGGTGGAAAATTCGGCGCGCCTCATGGAGAGTTCGCGCCTCATAGATGAGATCCTGAAAAGGCACCACTTCAACAACGCCGACTACAACATCGTGATCCCTTTCGAACTGCTGAAACAGGAAGAGAAGGAGCGCCAGATTTATAACTTCCTGCTGGGTGCCATCGCGGCCATCTCGCTGATCGTCGGCGGGATAGGCATCATGAACATCATGCTCGCGACCGTCATGGAACGCACGCGCGAGATCGGCATCCGCCGCGCGATAGGGGCGCGCAAGGCCGACATCATGAGCCAGTTCGTCACCGAGGCAGTCGCAATAAGCATCGCGGGCGGCATCATAGGGGTGGTGCTGGGGGTGGCGCTTTCGCTCTTCGTCACCCTGTTTACCGATATAAAGACCTCCATACAGCTCTACTCCATTGTCGTCGCCTTCGCCTTCTCGGTCATCGTGGGGATCAGCTTCGGCTACCTGCCCGCAAAGAATGCCGCGAACCTTAAACCAGTGGACTCGATCCGCTACGAATAAATGCCCGCCATGCTGATACGGATAGTGAACATGACCAAAAATTACGCGCTGGGCGAGACCGAAGTCCCCGCCCTGCGCGATATAGACCTCGAGATAGGGGAGAATGAATACGTCGCCATAATGGGGCCGTCGGGCTCGGGAAAATCGACCCTGATGAACATCCTCGGCTGTCTCGATACCCCCTCAACGGGCAACTATATTTTCAGAGACACGGACGTCAGCACCCTCGACGACGATGCGCTGTCGGCCATGAGGAACCGCGAGATCGGCTTCATTTTTCAGAACTTCAACCTTCTGCCGAGGCTCAACGCCCTGCAGAACGTCGAACTGCCGCTGATATACTCGGGAACCCCTGCCGCCGAACGCCGCGAACGAGCACTGCAGTCGCTCGACCGTGTGGGCCTAACCGACCGTCTCCACCACAAGCCCGGTGAACTGAGCGGAGGCCAGCGCCAGAGGGTCGCCATAGCCCGCGCCCTGGTGACAAATCCCGGGATACTCCTGGCCGACGAACCCACCGGCGCCCTCGACTCAAAAACCGGCGACGACATCATGCGCCTGTTCGACGAGTTGCACCGTGAAGGCAACACCATCATCCTTATCACCCACGAACAGGAGATCGCCGACTACGCCAACCGCATGATATACCTCAAGGACGGAATGATACATTCCGATGAGAACGGAAGAAAGAGAACCTGAAAAACCCCATCGACCAGCCATGAAGAAGAGACCAGTTATAATGTCGGCCGCAGCGGCGGTCATAGTGTTTTTCCTTTGCCACGGGGCTGCGGCGCAGCAGCACTACGACCTCACGCTCGACAGGAGCATCGAAATAGCCATGGAGAAGAGCTACAGCATGCTGAGCCTGAAAGAGGATACCGAGATCGCGGCGCAGAACCTCAAATCGACCCTTGCCGCACAGCGGACGCGCATAGACCTGACTCTCACCCTGCCCAACTACACAGAAAGCGTGAGGCAGGCCGACGAGAGCAGCGGGGTAAAATTCTATTCGGTAAAACACCTTACCAATTACGGCGGGCTGACCATCACCCAGCCGCTGCCTACCGACGGAAGCATTTATGTGCGGAGCGGGTTGAACAACCTGAACGACTACAACGTCGATACGCGCTACATAGATTTCACCACCCGCATAGGGCTGCGCCAGCCTATACAGTCGCTGTGGGGATATAACGCCAACCGTTCCGCGGTGAAGTCTGCCAGACTGGCCTACGAGCAATCTGTAAAGTCGCTCAAGCGTGCCGAGCTGAACCTGATATACAGCGTCAGCAGCGCCTACTACAACCTGCTGTCGCTGCAAAAAAGTGCCGAGATCGCACAATTGAACCTCGAAAGGCAGACCGAGGCCTACGAAATCTCGAAGAACAAATACGAGTCGGGACTGATCCGCGAGGTGGATGCGCTTCAGATGGAGGTCGACCTTGCCGAAGCGCAGAGCAATTACGACGTCGCTGTGCTCAACCATGCCTCGGCGGATAATACATTCAAAGAGTTGATAGGCATAGGACTGCACGACACCGTCTCGCTCGACAGCAACATGGAATACGAACCGGTGAGCGTGGATTCGGATTTCGCGGTCGCACTCGCCCTGAAGAACCGCCTCGAAATACAGGAACGCGACATCCAGATCGAACTGCAGAAACTTACAATCAAACAGCGCAAGTCCGCAAGGCAGCCGACGATAAATGTGGATGCATATTACGAAAGGTCGGGTATCTCGACCGAGGCTTTCAACGCAGGTTATCCGACATCATTCGAAAACACGTTCAAGGACTTCACCCGCCGTCCGTCGAATTTCGGGGTGGGGGTGACGATCTCGGTGCCGATCTTCAACTGGGGGCAGAACAAGGCCAATGTCAGAGCTTCGGAAGCCAGGATGAGGCAGTATGAATACAGCAAGATAGAGACGGAACGCAGCGTCGAGACCGAAGTGCGCAACCTGGTGTCGAACCTCAGCTCGACGCTCAAACGCCTCCAATTGCTCGAAAAGAACGTATCGGTCGCCGAGAAAAGTTTCGATATAACCCTCAAGCGCTACTCCGACGGCGATATCGACAGCCAGTCGCTAGCTCTCGAACGGAACCGCCTCAACACCGCCTACACTTCGCACCTGACGGCATATATCAATTACCAGCTCGCCCTGGCTGACCTGATGCGCAAAACTTTCTACGATTTCCGGACCGATATGCCGGTGGAGTAGGGTATGGATAGCCTGAAATAAACAGCAGATAAGGATTGTTATAAATCACCGTAACGGAAAGCGCGAATCACGGCTCCGGGAGCAGCGGTTTGGGCGTATCACTTTGCGGGGTGCCGAAGAAACAGTAGTCGCACAATATTTTGCGGTATTTGTGGAGGTCCTTTTCGGAACATGGCAGGCGGTTCGTATATTCAGCCTTCGGCTCGACGTAACGAGGCATTTTTTGCGCCCCCGGGGGCTGTGCAACACTCATTTGCGAAACCATCGCGCAGCGTCCCACCATGTCGGTGCGATGTATCTTCGAGCGGCGGTATTTAATGGTGCAGTTCGCAATCTGATTGGGATGCTGCCCTTTCTTGATATCGTAATACCTTACGTAATGATTCCACCTGACGAAACGATATGTGCGGTCTACCCTGTCGTAAAATTCGAGATCTCTCTCCCCATTAAAAAATGGTTCCGTACTATTTCCCAACTTGCGGAATATCCGGCAGCCGATCTTTAGGTCCGCTACTTTGTCTGCAGGGATATCCTTGCTTGTGATCGTCACCTTATCGCACTTTGCCTTGTCGCTGCATAAATCCTGAACCCTGATCAACTTGCCGCTGCCGGCAAACCGCACTTCCCATACGACATGAAGATACGGATCGCCTGTAAACCTCGGCGGTATGACTACGGACATTTCAGCCGAAGGTTTGCGCATCCATTCAGCTATATCCTTATGGTAGTGGCTGGTCCTGAAATGCGGAAAGACCGTCTGGCTGCTGACAGAAATGCCGATATTTATTATATCAGGCTGGATCTCAAAACGCTTTATGGCGCCCATAACCTTTTGATCGAGTCCATATACTGTAAAGTCCTGATCCGCTTCTGAATAAATCTTTTTGGATATGCCGTTCACCAAATTGTCGATACTCGATTTCACGAATATTATCCCGAATATTCCCCCGAAAAAAGTGCCGAATATGGGCAGTAATTTGACCCACCATTTTTTTTCAATATCCACATTGACATTCTCCGATATGAATGTAAGTTCCACTTTCCCGGGAATAGTTTTCCATCTCCCGTCTTCGAGGACCCTTTCGGTGTGTTGCAATATCTGCGGGACAACGTCGAGCCAGATATGAACAGACCCCTTGCTGTGATCGGCTTTTATATCAACGTGCAATCTCCCAGTCTGAATAGTTAGATCGAAACTGTCCAGTTCCGCGCCGTTGTCTGCTATCAGTTTGCGGATACTTTGTATGTTAAAATATTCGCTGCTATATCCATCCAAAAGCATCTCCCGGAGCATGGGGGCGATAACACCTGTATTGACCCCGGCAGCGATATACAGACCCTTGTTGATATCCGTAAATTCCTCAGGCCGGCCGTCGGTGATCACTCTGTATTTGTATTCACCTGCGGAGTTTTTTCCGTACGCCTCGCGCAGGTCTATCCCAATATTCAGTAATCCATCCAACGCCCTGAATGTGGTTAAATACTCGATCCTTCCGCCATTCTTTATAAGGTGGTTGACAAACGGGTCAAGGAAACTGATATCCTGAGTGTACAGGTGGTCGAGCCGGGTTAAAAAATCCTCGGGTATTTTGCCGCGTATGGTATCCGCAAGCTTACCTCTCGCCTTGGGCGTTTTCAGATATTCGTTAAGTATGGCATCCACTTTTCGTCCCTGAAATATCGCGGCCACCGCCTCGGTCACTTCAAGTTTGGGAATATCGAGCCCTATGACCACTTTTCTGCCATTGACCTCAATCTTAATCGGGACATTGACTGTCATATGCACTTCGGCCTCGCACGACATGCTGCCTATTAGCGGAAGAGCGTCGACTGATATCTTACCCCAGCCACGCAGGCGGATGATTAAGGACCGCTTAAATTTTTTATCGAAATAAGCTTT
The DNA here is from genome assembly GCA_031547885.1 of Rikenellaceae bacterium. Classification (GTDB taxonomy): domain Bacteria; phylum Bacteroidota; class Bacteroidia; order Bacteroidales; family Rikenellaceae; genus UBA940. The sequence continues at coordinate 63,154 of JAVBRO010000006.1, read as the reverse complement.
TGGGGGATCGCAAAACAAATCGAGCGACGGACCGTCGTCCGACGCGGATGTTTTGATTTCCTTGGGAAAGTCGCTCAGAAGAAGAGTGATGAGATTCTGGCGAATGCCGATAACCGCTGCGAAACCTGCATGCTCTGACATAGCTTTTCAAAAAAAGGGACTTGGAGAGAGAGGTTCGATATCATTACATCTGATACTTCCTTACCGATCCGGATTATACGGATAGATTTTAAAGCGGTTTCTCAAATCTTCAATATTCCGCGTTCAATAGAGACGCGCCGTTAAGTTTTCACTACTGTCTGCTCCAAGTCCGTATTTGCAATATTGTTTACGCCTGATGCTAAGAGCCTGTCTAAAATTTATTGAATAAAATCTAGACAGACTCTAAATGTCTCTTTTCTACAAATATAAAACAATAAATCTGTAATAAAAAATATTTAACCCGCTAAAATACCGGGAGTTTAGAGAAGCATTTTTATTATAGGACTTTTATGATCGATAAACCGCTTCCAGCTCTGCTGCGAAGCATCAGGCGGAATAATTTTAGGCATATAGAAACAAATTCCGGGGAATCTACCCGTTTAGCTTAACTTAAAGGCCCGCCTGTTTTACAGGCGGGCCTTTAAGTTAAAATGGTAAAGAAATCGTTTAGCCGTTCATTTTATGGACTTTATGGATTTTTTTGGATCAATATTCCTCCTCGTTGAAGAAAAAATCGTCTTTGCTCGGGTAGTCGGGCCAGATGTCCTCTATGCTCTCATAGATATCGCCCTCGTCCTCTATCTCCTCCAGATTCTCGATCACCTCGAGCGGAGCGCCTGAACGGACGGCGTAATCGATCAGTTCCTCCTTAGTCGCCGGCCACGGAGCGTCTTCGAGTTTCGAGGCCAATTCAAGCGTCCAGTACATTTCTTATCGTGTTTTTTGTTATTTTTCACATTTTCAGCAGGCATGCCCCGCCGTATCAGAGTGCAAAAATAAAAATTAAAATGATATTTCAAAACATTTCAGGGGGTCCAACAGCGTTCTTTCACCGATAAAATGTCAACAGCCTTTCTTCCAACCACATAAAGCCAGTCGGAAAGCCGGTTGAGGTACTCCGCCGCCACAGGTGAAACGGTGCATTCGGCCGGTATTGCGACCGTTGCCCGTTCGGCGCGGCGGCACACGGTACGACAGATATGACTCTGTGACACAATTGGATGCCCGCCGGGGATAACAAATCCGGTAACAGGGGCGAGTCCTTCCGATATCCGGTCGATCTGCCTTTCGAGCCTTGCCACTGAAACTTCCGGCAGTTTTGCGATCTTCTCTTCTCCCCCCTTGCCGACAGCCAGCATCGCTTCGACCTGCATCAGGTCGCCCTGAATATCCCCGAGCCATTCCGTGATCTCCGGGAAATTGCCGTTCTCGCGCATCAGGTCCCCGAGCATGGCCAGGTGGGCCGACAGTTCGTCAATAGTCCCGTAGGCCTCGACACGTTTGTCGCATTTGGGCACACGTTCGCCGCCTATCAGTGAAGTGTCGCCTTTGTCGCCTGTTTTCGTGTACACTTTCATATTGTCGTCGCGTTAATGCAAATATGCTGCCGGAAAATCCGGTTATAGTTTGAAATGCTGTTTTGGCAGCCTTTCGTTGAAGAACAGGAGCAGGAAGCCGCGGTTGTCGACGCTGGTGTGGCGGTGCGACGCGACGAGCCTCTGCGCCATGCGGTGGCGTTTGCGGCTGTCGTACGGCGAGATGATGCAGAGCGTGCATCCGGTTCCTTCCGCTCTTTCCACAAGATCGAGCGTATCTTCGGCGGTGAGCGACGGCATCACGAAGCAGAGCGTTCCGGCATCGGGCACAGGCGGCGCTCCGCCCTTCTCGGCGAACGGGGCCGAAGTGTAGCTGTGGAATGTGTAGAGGTTCTGCAACTGAGCCGCGCGCCGTTTCGAGAAGCCTCGCCCGCGCAATTGGTCGAAGAGGGCGTGGTCGTCTTCCGGAGTGTGCTTCATGATGGCGTTGCGAATCACTCCGTAGACGAAAGGCGAATGCACCCGCGCGCCGCGATAGTGTCTGACGTGCGCCAGCGTCCGCGAATAGACCGCCGCACGGGCTATTTTGCCCTTTATGTTTCTCTTTTTCTTCATTTTATTTTTTCAATCCATCCGCTTTTGCCACTCTTCCGCGTCGGCGACTTAAATGTCATCCCGAGCGAGGCAGATCAAATGAGATGACTTTGAGTAAGAGTTTCTATCTGCCGACGAGGGATCTACCTTGTATTGAGTCCGCTTTGGCCATGTAAATTATGTTGTAGTTTCCTCGTCGTGCGATAGCACCTCTCATTTCGGGTAAAGGTATTACATCGCACTCGCTCGGAATGACATTTCTTGGCGCTCTTCACTTTTTCAACTGAGACGCCAGCCGTCCGGTCGAGAAGGCGATCTGCAGGTTGTAGCCGCCCGTGTCGGCGTCGAGGTCGAGCACCTCGCCCGCGAAATAAAGCCCTTTGACCAGTTTCGACTGCAGGGTTTCGGCATCGACTTCCGCCACGTCGACACCTCCGGCCGTCACCACGGCCTCTTCGAAAGGGCCGTAATCCGACACAGGGAACACGATGCGCTTCATGGCGGCTATAATGCGCCCGATTTCATCGTCCGTCAGGCGGCTCACGAAGGTTTTCGGATGGAGTCCTGCCTGGTCGGCGACAAAATAGACGAGGTTGCGCGGCAGCATCTTGCGCAGAAGTTCGATCGCGAAAGCCTGAGGTTGAAGCTGTTCGCTCTCGCGGGCGATGCGTCCGCGGAGTATTTCTTCGGTGAGCGGCGGCTTCAGGTCTAACAGCACCTCGACGCGCTTTTCGTCGATCAGCGCGTCGACGGCCGTGCGGCTCATTCGCAGGACGACCGGCCCTTCCAGGCCCCGGCGCGAAAACTCGATCTCGCCGAATTCGTCCGCCTCGATCTTTCCGTCCACGACGAGCTCCGCTTTTATGTTTTTGAGCCTCAGTCCGTCCAGGTCGGCCATCTTAGGATGGGTGCTTTTCAGCGCCACCAGTGATGGACGAACGGGAACTATATGGTGTCCAAGCGCGTGCGCCAGTTTGTAGCCGTCGCCGGTCGACCCGGTCGCGGGATATGATGCTCCGCCGGTTGTCAGCAACACGTTGCGGGCCTCGGCTTTGCGGCGGAAACCGCGCTTGTTGGTGTACGTGACGCCGTAGACGCGCCCCCCGGCGGCCAGAATTTCTTCAACTTTGGTATTGAGCATCACCACCACGCCGTTGTCGTGACACCACCAACGCAGCGCGTCGGATATCTCGTAGGCCTTGCCGCTCTTCGGGAAAACGCGCTGGCCCTGTTCGACATCGAGTTTAACGCCCTGTTTCTGGAAGAAACTGCACGTCGCGTTGATGCCGAAGAACCGGAGCGACGGAGCGAAAAAATCGGCGTTCGCCCGCACTTTCGCGAGGAACTCTTCGGGTTCGCACTTGTTGGTCAGATTACACCGTCCTTTACCCGTAATGTTTATTTTTCGTGCCGTCTTTTCCATCTTCTCGATGAGCAGCACCGACTTTCCGTCGCGCGCGGCCGTTCCTGCAGCCATCAGTCCGGCCGCGCCGCCGCCTATCACAACGAGGTCGTAAACTTTTTCCTCGGGCGTTTTATCCTGTATCTCTTCCATTCGGGGTATCGTCATTTAAGCCACAAAGATATCAATAAAAGGAGATTTTTAATTCGTAATTCGTAATTCGTAATTCGTAATTCATTACCTTTGTCGCCGTATCTTTAAGAAAATGATGTTATGCTGAGCCGCAGGTTGTTGAGGATTAAGGTTATAAAGGCGCTTTACGCCCATTTCCAGGCGGAGGGGGACTCCGTGAAGGTGTCGCGGAAGAACCTGCGCTTCTCGATCGACAAGGCCTACGACCTCTATTTCCAGATGCTGTGGCTCATCGTCGAGGTGAGGCGGTATGCCGAGGAACGCATCGAAATAGGACGCCGCAAGCATCTGCCCACCCCCGAAGAGAAAAATCCGAACCTGAAATTCGTCGAAAACGAACTAATACAGCGCATCGAGGAGAGCGACGCAGTGATCGCATATCTCAAGAAGAAGTCGCTCGGATGGTCGAACTATCCCGAACTCATTAAGGAACTCTACAACCAGATGGTCGGCAGCAGTTACTACAAAAAGTATATGGACTCGCCGCAGGGAAACCTCAAAGAGGATACGGAGTTTGTGCGCGATTTCTACTCGTCGCCCGAACTCGAAGAGAGCGAACTCCTGGAATCGGTGCTCGAGGAACAGTCCATCCTGTGGAACGACGACCTGGGTTTTGCGCTCGTCATGGTGGTCAAGACGCTCGAAAAAGTGCGTGCGGCGCAGTGCGATATTCCCGTGCTGGACGAGTTCAAAAGCCTTGACGACCCCGAATTCGCAGACCGCCTCTTCGTCGAGGCCGTGGATGGCTTCGAAGAGAACCTGCGGTACGTCGAGAAATTCACGCAGAACTGGGACGTCGAGCGCATCGCATTCATGGACAACCTGATCATGACCACCGCCATCGCCGAACTGACCACTTTCTCCGAGATCCCGGTCAAGGTGACGCTGGACGAATATATCGAGATAGCGAAATATTACAGCACCCCGGGCAGCAACCTCTTCATCAACGGCATCCTCGACAAGGTGGCCGAGGCGCTGGCCGAAGAAGGACGCATCGACAAACAAGGCAGGGGACTTGTTTAATTACGAATTAAAAATTACGAATTACGAGTTGAAAAAGCGGCAAGAATGAAAAGGGTAATTCTTTTTATACTTCTCTTTTTTGCGACTGCCTGCGGCGGGCCGCAGGCAACTAAAACGGCGGGCGGCGAGAACGCCGTTTTCGACATATCGCCCGGAATCCTCAGCGAAAGGGCCGACACGACCGTTTGGATAGGGAAACTGCGCGCGGGAGAGATCGTGCAGTACGACGCCTGGCTGCGCAATACCGGAGAGGTCCCGCTCGTTATCATCAAAGTCGAGACATCGTGCGGATGTACCTCGGTCGATTTCGAACACAAGCCGATCCCGCCCGGCGGAAAAGGGAAATTTTCGTTCCGGTTCGACAGCCGCGGAATGTGGGGTATGCAGATGAAAGCGATCGATATACGCACCTCGGCAGGGCCGAAGGCTTTCCAACTGTTCGTGCAGGCGCAGGTCGAGAACGACGACTTTTTGTAAAGCTGAAAAAAATTGATATATTTGTAAGTTGCGTCGATAATTCTAACTATAAAAGATAAAAAATTATGTTTACTCCATTGGTAATAATGTTACAGGGTGCGGCTGCCGAAGGCGGACAGGCTAAAGGGCTTTTCGGTATGAACTCCAGCGTGGGCATGATCCTGATGATGGTCCTGATCTTCGTCGTGATGTGGCTTTTCATGATCCGTCCGCAGCAGAAACAGCAGAAAGAACTCGCCAACTTCCGCAACGCGCTCGAAAAGGGCAACAGGGTAGTTACGGCCGGCGGTATCCACGGTGTCATCAAGGAGGTTAAAGCTACTACCATCGTTCTGCAGATCAGCAAGGACGTCGATATCGAGGTCGACAAGGGCATGATCATGCGCGCCCCGGAACAGAAATAAAAGCTGCCTAAAAAGGCGGTTTTGGTGTTGGACTTCGCCGCTAGGATGCTCATGTACGCATAGTACACTCCGCTCCTTCCGCCTTGTCCGCCTGTAACCCACTCTTTTTATACAACATTTTATCCGAGATAAGACCGTCCGAAAGGGCGGTTTTTTTATCTCCTTTCACGGGAAATGACTATCTTTGTAAGATATCAATAACGAGCGACAATGAAACGTGTTAACATTTTGGCGGCCGCGGCCGTGTGCTGCGCCGTGCTATTCTCGACAGGCTGCAATAAAAACACGGGCGGCGACCCGGAAATAATATTCTATGAAGAGGGAGACCTGTATAGCGTCGGTCTCGAAAAGGCGGTGGTCTACAAGGTGGTGACGATATCGGGAGGCATGTATGCGCTGGCCGTATCGATGGATGAAGCCGAGTTGTCATGGTCTTCCGAATATGTCAAAACCGGAGCTGACGAACTGGAGAACGGGCTCGAAAACCAGAAAACGATACAGGCCCTGACGGATTGGGAAACGAAATATCCCGCCTTCAAATGGTGCGCCGACAAAAACAAGAACGGCACGGGATGCTGGTACCTCCCTTCCGCCGCGGAAATGCGGGAACTCTATAACACGAGCTTCCCTGATCCGGAGACCGGCGAGTCGGTTTGGTTGGGCGACTATATCGAATATCTGGGCGGAACGCCGTTTGGCGAACCCGACGAATTGTCGATACCGCCATATTGGACCTCGACCGAAGGCCCTGCAGAGGATGCAGCCGCCACCCTGCTCTATTTTAAATCGAATGGCATAAGCTGGGCCAAAGACACGAGCCATAAAGTAAGGGCGGTAAAATATATAAGGATCTACTAAGACGCCACCTCTTAAGATCAATCTTTGTGTGATGCCAAAACAGGACGCTATGAATCTGACCGACCGCTATGGTCATATGATAGAGGAGTTTATCTCGTCGGCCGGGTTTCCGGCATTTCCGGAGAAACTCTACGATCCTATCCGCTATTCGCTCGCCGAGGGAGGCAAGCGGCTCAGGCCGATGTTCGTGCTGATGGCCTGCGGTCTCTTCCGCGACGATGTTTCGGAAAGCCTGCACGCCGCCGCATGCATCGAGATGTTCCATAACTTCACGCTGATGCACGACGACATCATGGACAACGCCCCGCTAAGGCGCGGACATCCGTCCGTTTACAATAAGTGGGATGCAAATGTCGCAATACTTTCGGGCGATTCGCTGATGGTGTATTCGTGCCTGGAGCTATCTAAATCGCGGCCGGAGCTGTTGTCGGAAATGTTTAAATATTTCGGCGAGGCGGCGGTAAAAGTGTGCGAAGGACAGCAGTACGACATGGATTTCGAAGGGCGTGACGACGTGTCGCTGCACGAGCACATAGCAATGATCGAACTGAAGACTTCGGCCCTTTTCGTGGGGGCGGTCTCGATGGGTGCGGTCGTCGGCGGAGCGTCGGCGGAAGATATCGGCCACCTGCGCGATTTCGCCCTCGAGTTCGGCATCGCGTTCCAGATGCAGGACGACCTGCTGGACAGCTACGGCGATGCGCGCCTGGGCAAAACCGTCGGCGGCGATATTCTAGAAGGGAAGAAGACCTTCCTCAAAATGAACGCCATGGCTGCCGCGGATCCGGATGACCGGATGGAGCTCGCAATGATACACAAGGATATACGTTACTCTCAGGAAGAAAAGATCAAAAGGGTGCGGCATATATACGACCGTTACGGCGTGAAGCGGGCGACGGAAGAGGAGATCGGCCGCCGTTTTGCCATTGCCGCCGCGTCGCTCGATAAACTCTCGGTTCCGGCTGAAAAGGCCGCGGTTTTGAAAGAGTTCGCACTCGGACTGCTCGGGAGAACTAAATGATACGTCATTCCGAGCAAGTGTGATCCAACAATATAACGCACAATGAAAGGGTATATCACACGACGAGGAATCTACATAATAGGGTCATGTTTAATATAAAGGTAGTTCCCTCGTCGGCAGAGGTGAGAATTCAATACACTTCAAGACTATTCGTCTGCCTCTGTCGGGATGACGCATAGGTGAAACTTTAAAATCTAAAGTGATTAAACGGAGGGACATAGAGATCATGGCGCCGGCCGGCTCTTACGAGTCGCTGATGGCGGCTATGGACGCGGGTGCCGATTCCGTCTATTTCGGGGTCGAAGGGTTGAACATGCGCGCCCGTTCGTCGGCCAACTTCACGCTCGACGACCTTGCCGAAATCGTCCGCCGCGCCCGCAAACGAGGTGTCAAAACCTACCTTACCGTCAATACGGTCATATACGACGACGAGGTGGCACTTATGAAAAAGATCGTCGACTGCGCCGCGAAAGAGGGGGTGGACGCCGTGATCGCTTCCGACCAGTCGGCAATTTTGTATGCCCGTTCCGTGGGGATGGAAGTGCATATCTCCACACAACTGAATGTTTCCAATGTCGACACGCTGAAGTTCTATTCGCAGTGGGCCGACGTGGTGGTGCTGGCGCGCGAACTGTCGCTGGAGCAGGTGGCACACATACACGCGGAGATCCGGCGGCAGGATATGCGCGGACCGCGCGGGGAACTTGTCAAGATAGAAATGTTCGCCCACGGAGCGCTATGCATGGCGGTTTCGGGGAAATGCTACCTCAGCCTGCACGAAAGCGGCAACTCGGCCAACCGCGGTGCATGCCGCCAGCTCTGCCGCCGCAGCTACGAACTGCGCGACCGCGAAACAGGCGACGAGATCGTTGTCGAGGACCGCTGGCTGCTTTCGCCCAAGGACCTCTGCACGCTGCCGTTCCTCGACCGATTCATCGAAGCCGGGGTGCGGGTGCTGAAAATAGAGGGCAGGGCGCGTTCGGCCGAGTATGTGAAGCGCGTGGTCGAGGTTTACGACGAAGCCGTGAAGGCTGTCGCCGACGGGACTTTTTCGGAAGAGAGGGTTGCAGGGTGGGAGAGCCGCCTGGGTGAAGTTTTCAACCGCGGTTTCTGGGGTGGATATTATCTCGGGAAACCGGTGCCCGAACTGAGCAAGAATTACGGTTCGTCGGCCACAAAACGCAAAGTCTACGTGGGCAAGGTGACGAATTATTTCAAGAAAATATCCGTCGCCGAGATACTCGTCGAGGCTTCTCCGCTGGAATCGGGCAGCGACGTTGTGGTGATGGGAGAGACGACCGGAGCGGTGGAAATCCCTGCCGTAGAGGTCTATGTGGCCGACAAACCGGCTGGCACAGCCCCGCAAGGAATCTACTGCTCGATAAAGAGCGATATCCCCCTGCGCCGCGGCGATAAACTATATAAAATAGTGGTTAATGATTAATGGTTAATAATTTGATGCTATGTTCTCAAAAGAAACCTACACACAGAGACGCGCCGCATTGCGCAAAAAGATGCAGGGAAAGGGACTTATCCTGCTTCCCGGTCATGTGGAATCACCCGTGAATTATCCCAACAACGCCTACCGGTTCCGCCAGGACAGCAACTTCCTCTACTTTTTCGGCCTCGACCTGCCCGGATTCGCGGGAGTGATCGACACCGACAGCGGTACGGACACCATCTTCGGCGACGATTTCACCATAGACGACATAATCTGGATGGGACCGCAGCCCCGAGTCGAAGAACTTGCGGCGGAAGTGGGCGTGGGCAGCACCGCGCCTTTCGCCCGTCTGGCCGAGGTGATCGCAGTTGCAGTTGCGAAGGGACGGCCCGTACATATTCTGCCGCCTTATCGCGGCGAGACCAAAATATTGATTGGGAACCTTGTTCCTGGCGGCCTGGCACCGTCCGACGAACTGATCCGCGAGGTGGTTGCGATGCGCGATAAGAAGTCCGACGAAGAGGTGATTCAGATCGAAGAGGCGTGCGAGATCGGCTACCGGATGCACACTCTTGCGATGCAGATGTGCTGCCACGGGACGCCCGAAAGGGAGATCGCCGGGGCCATAGAGGGCGTTGCGATACAGTACGGATGGGGCGTTTCGTTCCACTCGATCGTGTCGCAGCACGGTGAAACGCTTCACAATCACAGCCACGACGGCATCTTGCAGAACGGGCGCATGCTGCTTGTCGACGCAGGGGCCGAGGCCGTGTCGAACTACTGCAGCGACAATACGCGCACGATGCCTGTCAGCGGCAGGTTCACGAAGAAACAGAAAGATATTTACGACATAGTCCTTGCGGCGAACAACCATGCATTCACGCTCGCCGCGCCCGATGTCCGCTATGTCGACGTCCATCTTGCGGCGGCGCGCGTGCTGGTCGAAGGGCTGCACTCGCTCGGACTGGTGCGCGGAAACATCGACGATGCGGTCATGGCCGGAACCCACTCGCTCTTTATGCCGCATGGACTCGGCCACCACATGGGACTCGATGTTCACGACATGGAAGACCTCGGTGAAAACTATGTGGGCTACGACGCCGAGACGCCGCGTTCGACCCATCCTTCGGTGTCGAGGTGCCGCATGGGACGCCGTCTGCAGCCCGGAATGGTCGTAACGGTCGAGCCTGGGATCTACTTCATTCCCGACTACATCGCGAAATGGCGGGCCGAGGGCACATGCGCCGAATTCGTCAATTTCGACAAACTGGCCGACTATTACGATTTCGGCGGTATCCGTCTCGAGGACGACCTGCTGGTGACCGACGAGGGCAACCGCCTGCTCGGCCTTCGCCGCATCCCCATTACCACCGAAGAAGTCGAGGAATTCATGCAATCATAAATGTATTTATGATTGCAAATGAAGAATGAAGAGAGAAGAATGAAGAATGGGAAACCCGCTTTTCAGCGGGTTTCCCATTTTGAGACTATCGTAATTCGTAATTTGAAATTCGTAATTAATTTACGGTGCGGGTGAATTCGCGGTTGATGTTTTCGGCCGACTGCTCCATCTCGTTCTGGATCTTCACCATGTTAACGGCAGTCGCGGCGGCTTCGTCGCCCTTGTTGCCGTGGCGGCCTCCCGCGCGGTCCATCGCCTGCTGCATATTCTCAGTAGTGAGAATCCCGAATGCGATCGGCATGTTCCACGTCATCTGCAACTGTATGATGCCCTGGGTTGCCCCCTGGCAGATAAAATCGAAGTGGCGGGTTTCGCCCTGGATGACGCATCCGAGCGCTATGACGGCGTCGACGTCGGTGTATTCGGCGAAGAACTGCGCGCCCAGCGGAAGCTCGAAGGTTCCGGGAACGTATTTGATGAGGATGTTATGCTCGGCGCAACCGGCGCTGCGGAGCGTCCGAACGGCCCCGGTGAGCAGGGACTCGGTCACTTCGCGGTTCCATTCCGATACCACTATGCCGAACTTCATGTCGTCGGCAGGCGGTAGCGGGGAGTCGAATTGCGAGAGGTCTTTCTTTTTGAGGGCCATCGATAATTACAGCTTTTGCTCGGCGGCCGATGCGTATTTTTCGATGTCGCGGGCTTCGAAGCTGGCAGGATATTCGTCCGACACGCGGCGGTAAGCCTTCACAGCGGCGGCGTAATCGCCGGATGCATCATAGGCCAGGCCCAGTTTCTTGAGATAAAACGGTGTGGTGGCTACATTGTCGGCTGCGGCAACGGCTTTTTCGAAATGCGTGATGGCAGTGGCATAGTCGCCTTTCTGTACGTAGATATCGCCTTTAAGCCCTTCGTTCTCGGCGTTCACAAGGGTATTGGGGGCGCCTTTCGTGGCTTTGTATTTCGACAGGTATTCCAGAGCGCTGTCCAGGTCGCCTTCATGCATGTAGCAGATGCCGGCGTAGTGGGCGGCGAGATGTCCCTGGTGAGTGCTCCCGTAGCTGTCCACTATGTCTGCGAAACCGAGGTTGTTGCCGTCGCCGTTGAGAGCGGTGGCATAGTCTTCCTGGGCGAAAAACTGCTGGGCGACATACATCGCGTCGGCCGCTTTTTTACCCTGCGGGGCTTTGAAGAATATCTGGTATCCGTATATCGCTCCGGCCAGTACGAGGATCGCTACACCGACGGTGGTCAGCGTTTTCCAGTTCTTTTCAAAGAACAGTTCGGTTCTGCCGAGGGCGTTCTCGATCTTTGCTTCGGGATCTTTTTCAACTGCGGCCTTTTTTGCGGTTGTGCCTGCTTGCTTTGCCATATCTTATTATTAAATTACGAATTACGAATTACGAATTACGAATTATTATTCGGGTTTTTTAAATCAGGGTACAAAGGTAGAAGTTTTTGAATAAAAAAGAAATACGGGCGGTTAAAATTTGAGGGCAATCCCGGGATATTTGCTAACTTTGGAGTTGGTAAAACAGCCGTACGATGAAACTGCGCAAACTGTCGCTCGTCAACTTCAAGAACATAGCTTCCGCCGCGCCCGAATTTTCGGCGGGGATCAACTGTTTTGTGGGCGAGAACGGGGCGGGGAAAACCAATGTTCTCGACGCGGTGCATTACCTGTCGATGTGTAAGAGCTCGCTGGGGATGACCGACCGCCAGACGCTGCGCCACGGCGGGGAGTTCTTCGTCGCCGAGGGTGAATACACCGACGACGAAGGGCGCAGCCTGAACGTCGTATGTTCGTTCTCTGCACAGGCGGGCAAGAAGCTGAAATACTGCGGCAAAGAGTATGAACGCCTCTCCGACCACGTCGGGGTGGTTCCGATGGTGATGGTCTCGCCGTCCGATGCCTTCCTGATCGCCGATGCGGCCGACGAACGCCGCCGCTGGCTCAACGCCTTCATCTCGCAGCTCGACCGCGAATACCTGAATGCCCTGATGCGCTACAATACCGTCCTGACCGAACGCAACCGCCTTTTGAAACAGCCGGTCAATTCCGGACGGATGGAGATACTGAGCATCCTCGACCAGCAGATGGCCGAACACGGGCAGAAGATATACGACAAACGTGCCGCCGTGATCGAAAAACTGCAGCCGCTGGTCGCCGACTACTACCGCACGCTCGCCGATGACCGCGAGGAAGTGGAGCTTCGATATCGGTCGGAGCTGACAGGACGCGATTTTCTGGAAGTGCTTACTGCGGCCCGTGAGAAGGATTTTATCAACCAGTTCTCCACCACAGGCATCCACCGCGACGATATAGTGATGCGCATCGCCGGACATCCGCTCAAAAAATACGGTTCGCAGGGGCAGCAGAAGTCATTCCTCATAGCTCTGAAACTGGCCCAGTTCGCCATTGTCCGCGACGCGCTGGGCGAAAAACCGATACTGCTTCTGGACGACCTTTTCGACAAGCTCGACGCAGGGCGTGTCGAAAGGCTTATCCGGCTGGTCGACACCGAGCATTTCGGGCAGGTCTTCATATCGGACTGCAACCGCCCGCGCCTCGAAACCATCCTGCGTAACGGCGGCCGCGAATATTCGCTGTTCGAACTCAAAAACGGAGAGGTGACGGAAATTACTAATTAAATATTTCAAAAAAGCATTGAATAGATCAGCGGAAAATTATGGATGGCATCAGTAATTCGGAACAAGTAATTTGTTGTTTTTGTGGCGAATCTTTAAATATGGAAGATGCAATGATGCTTATTGTATATTCTAATATTAACAATGAAGAAGGACAGCAGCTGTTCTGTCATAAAGAACATTTTATTGAGAAACTTGATAAATCGATAATCATACCGATTCTTGAGACAGAGGAGTAATGTTGTCAAATCTCAATAGCCTGGATTTAAATCTTAATAATATGCGCAGGACACGGACAGTCAAAGTAGGGGAGTTGGTAGACGACCTGTTCAGGGACCCGACGATCAGGCGGAAGATCGCCGAGGGACGGCTGCCCGATACGTGGGCCGAGGTGGCAGGCCCTATGGTTGCCTCTTGTACCGACGCTGTTACATACAAAAACGGTATTATGACCGTGAAAATAACCTCGTCCGTAGTCCGCCACGAGGTCTTCATGCAGCGCACGTTTCTGCGCGACCAGATAAACGTCCGATCCGGCGCCGTACTGGTCCGCGAACTGATAGTAAAATAATCAGTTCCCGGCCGGTCGGAGTTCCTTGTCTTTGTTAAAGCGTTTTAATCAGGGATTCCAATGCGGCTTTAACATTCGGGAATTGGGTGGCCACTCTTGGGCCCATTATATTGCCGCCGAATCCGTTTTCTTCTGTAGAAGCTTTTTTTGTGAGCTTATTAAGTTCCGGCTTCAGTTCCGTAGGCTTAAATTCCTGTAGGGTCCAAATACAAATTACAGTTGCGAAATCATCATTATCGTTATTCGCGATCCTGTCTAATAGCAACAGCCTGGTCTCGGCAGTATTGCATGAGACCAAAGCCCTTGAAGCGGATACCCTGTTGTGAACATTCGTCTTGTCGTTGAAGAAAGGGAGTATCCGTTCATAATATCCGTCGAGTCTCAGGTGAAAAATTGTCTCCAGTGCGGTATGCTGTAAAAAGAATGTGTCTATTTCATCTTCGCCGAAACCTGCAGGCGCCTGTGAAAGTTGCTTGTCGATAAAATCCTCTATAGGCTTTTTATCATACGGCAGTTGGTGATAATGGTTAAATATGGCCGTCATTGTCATTTCATATATATCGGCAGGGGCCAAAGCCTTGTGATAAGAGTGTCGGTATGTGGCAGACACATTCCCGTTTTCGACGCCATCGAATCCGGTTGTAGGTGTAGCTACGCAATATTTCCCCTTGCTACTCTTCTTTATGAAAAAATAGCTTTTCCCCGTCTTCTCGAAATGGGATTCTTCAATCGGACTTCCCGAAAAACTTGCCAGTTCCAGAAGGTAAAAATCTGTGATGTTGATCTCTTTGGGCAGCTCTTCTCCTCCCAAATGCTTCTCAATTTTGATTTTCAATCCTTTCTTCGTATCAAAAGAGAGGATGTCTGCCAAAACGAACGAATCCGATTCTTTAATCACTTTGTCCGTCCAGGGCTCATTCCAAGCCGTTGCGAATGTTTTTGTCGTTCCGACAAACAATATTACAATGAGGGTTAGAATTTTTTTCATATTACTTATTCCGGTTAGCATGTGATTGATTGTAAAATTAATAAAAAATCGAGGAAACAATATATTGGTTGAAAAAAGGCCGCCCCGGGATTGGGGCGGCCTGTCAACAAAGGTTTCAGGTTAATTAAGGTTGTCGGGTTTCGCTGCCATTGGAGGCAGTCTGTCGTTACGCGCTTCTACAGGCGCGTTTTTTCGTTACGCCGCTTTGACCGGCAGTTTGTCGTCGCACTGCTTTTTCACAAGCAGCTCTATCGCTTCGCCCGAGTGGACGATGTCGATGGTCTCGCCGGGTTTTATCCCCCCCTCGACTATCATCTGGGCCAGAGGCTCCTCGATCCGGTCGAGTATAGCGCGCTTCAGCGAACGCACTCCGTATTCGGGTTCGTAGCCCACCTCCGCGAGTTCGCGTTTGGCCGCTTCCGAAATCTCGAGCCTGTAGCCCAGTTTTCCGGCGCGCGCAACCAGCTCCCCGAGTTCGAGGTCGACCACTTTGCCTATGTCTTCGCCAGTGAGCGTATTGAATATCACCACGTCGTCGATGCGGTTTATAAATTCGGGCGCGAAGGTCTGGTTGAGGGCACAGCGGTAATCCGCATCCTTATTGACAATTTCTCTACTAATCGTTTTTGAGGTATTGTACCCTACAGCCGGACCTTTTTGCGCTATGGCTCGCGACCCGATATTGGAAGTCATTATTATAATGGTGTTGCGAAAATCCACCTTGCGGCCGAGGCCGTCGGTGAGGTGCCCGTCGTCGAACATCTGCAGCATCACGTTGAAGACGTCCGGGTGGGCCTTCTCGACCTCGTCGAACAGCACCACCGAGTAGGGCTGGCGGCGGACCGCTTCCGTGAGCTGCCCCCCTTCGCCGTAACCCACGTATCCCGGGGGCGAGCCGATGAGGCGCGACACGTTGTGCTTCTCCGAAAATTCGCTCATGTCGATGCGGATCAGCGCGTCGCTGCGGTCGAACATCCATTTCGAAAGTTCTTTCGCCAGCAGGGTCTTGCCGACCCCGGTAGGTCCGACGAACATGAATACGCCCGTAGGTTTGTTCGGGTCCTTCAGTCCCGCGCGGCTGCGGATGATCGAGCGGGCGACTTTTCCCACGGCCTCGTCCTGTCCCACAACGACTTCGGAAAGGTGTTGCTGGAGCGTTGCCAGGCGCGACTGTTCCCCCTGCGAAATCTTTTCAACGGGGATGCCCGTCATCGTAGTGATAACCTCCTCGATATGTTCGGGAGCGATCTTTACCGGGTTGCCGTCGCAGCCATTGCCGAAGATATGCGCCTTGGAACCCGCTTCGTCCATCGCGTCGATTGCCTTGTCGGGGAAGTGGCGGTCGGTGATGTAGCGTTCCGTCAGGTCGACGCAGGCGCACAGCGCTTCATCGGTGTAGACGACCGAGTGATGCTTTTCGTAGTGCGGTTTGATGTTGCGCAGTATCTCGAGAGTATCCTCGCGGCTTGTCGGCTCAACGATTATCTTCTGGAAACGGCGTTCGAGCGCGGCGTCCTTTTCGATGTTCTCGCGGTATTCGTCGAGCGTCGTCGCGCCGATACACTGCAGTTCTCCGCGCGCTAGGGCGGGTTTCAGTATGTTCGCGGTGTCGAGGCTGCCCTGCGAGCTTCCCGCGCCCACGATGGTATGTATCTCGTCGATGAAGACGATCGTGTCCTTCTGTTTCGCCAGTTCGTTCATCAGCGCCTTGATGCGCTCCTCGAACTCGCCGCGGAATTTCGTACCTGCGATCAGTGAAGCCATGTCGAGCGAGAGCACTTTCTTGCCTTTGAGTGAATCCGGGGCCTCGCCCGAGGCTATCCGAAGGGCCAGCCCCTCGACGATGGCGCTCTTGCCGACGCCGGCCTCGCCGACCAGTATCGGGTTGTTCTTCTTGCGGCGGCCCAGTATCTGGACAAGCCGTTCGATCTCCCTGGCGCGCCCCACGACTGTGTCGATGCGTCCTTCTTTGGCCGCACGGGTCAGTTCGACGCCGTATTTCTCAAGCATCGCCGGTTTCTCTTTTTTGGATTTCGGCTCCTCGTCTTCGGGAAGTTCCCAGTCATCCTCCTCAGGACGTATGTCGCGACGGCGGATGATGCGTATCTCGCTCACATACCCCTCTTCGGCAGGCAGTTTCGCAAGCTCTAGGGAGATTTCCTCTGTCTTTAAATGGTACAGGGCGAGTACCCTGGCGGTGATGCTCTCGGGGTCGGAGAGCACGAGCAAAAGCAGGTGGGCCGTGTTGGGCTTCACTTCCGGACCCGAAACGTTCGACAGTTTTTCGATCAGTTCCGCAAAAAACTCCTCTCGCCCGGTCTTGGGAGCGGTCGTTGCGGCTTTTTCGATCTCACGTTCCACGCGGATCTTTATCTGGTACAGTTCCCAATCCTTGAGCCGCCCGCGCAGTATCTGCATGGCGTGGCAATTGTCCTGGCCCAGAAGCAGCAGGAATATCCTGTCGAGCAGATTGGTCTGGTGGTTTTTTTTCTCCGCGTCGAAAGCCGAAAGCGCGATCAGGTTTTCGAGAAGCCTAGATTGTCTGTTTTGCATTTGTTATATCCTCCGTTTTGGAAATCAGGCCCCTGTCACAGGGCTGTATTAACTTTGTTTTTGAACTGATTTCAAATTGTAACGGAAATATAACGAAGCGAAGAATAAGAATATTTTATGAATTTCGTAAAATCCATAAATATAATCTTTTGCATAAAGGGGGAAATTGCTGAACGGCCGTCGGCCCGCAGCAAATTATTTTTGAGACAAACCTAAACTGCCGTCATCGTTATGACTTGCATTATGTTCTTAATGAGGGTGGCGCTGTGCCGGGAGATTCGGACAATCAACAACCTTTATCATCAAATCGCTGTGGCCGTTGCCACTACCGCGGCCATTCGCCGACTTCGAGGTCGCGCACTTCGCCGTTGGCGAGGATCAGCCTGACGGCGGTCCTCACGGCGTGGAATCCGTAGCATCCGGCGGCTCCGGGATTGATGTTCAGAAGACCGAAAGTTTTGTCGCGGAATATTTTCAGGATGTGCGAATGTCCGGTCACGAGAATGTCGGGTTTTTTGGCGGCAATGGTCTCGGCGACGCTCTGCTCGTAGCGGTTCGAGTATCCGCCGATATGCGTCATCATGACCCTGAGTCCCTCGCACTCGAAGAACTCGGTCTTTTTGAGAGCCCGCCTGGTGGGTGCGGCATCAATATTGCCGTAGACCGCACGAAGGGGTTTGAAAGAGGCGATCAGGTCGGCCAGTTCGAGCGAGCCTATGTCGCCGGCGTGCCATATCTCGTCGACACCCGCCAGAAAGTCCTGCAGGGGCTTGTCGAAACAGCCGTGGGTGTCCGATATTATGCCTATCCGTTTCATTATCCCAAAGATAGAGAAAAACGGCGGAATTACAATAAAAAAAATAGCATCTCACCTGCTGCAGCCGGGATGAAACCCCGGAAATATTGGTATATTTGTACGGCTTTACCGTACAATATGGGATGCGCCCCGGACAAGCTCAAGTGTAACTTGGCTTGCCTCTCGGCTTTCACTGTATTTGCACTATTATTATGTGATGCCCGCGCATAAAAATTATGAAAGAAGATACTATGTACAATAGTTTCCTTGGGGAGATTGTACAGAAGATACCACAAAAGATAGATGTCGTAAATACACTCGCCGATATGCTGTGCCTGGCCAAAGAGGCCGTTTACAGAAGATTGAGGAAAGAGGTGCCGTTCACTTTCTACGAAGTTATGACCATTTCCCGCCAGCTGGGGATCTCGCTGGATAACCTGGAGATGGACAATTCGCCCAAGACCCAGCCATTCCGGCTGAAACTGATCGAGTATATGGATCCGCAGGAGTCGGACTTCGCGATGATGGAAGATATCATCGCGATCATGAAATCATGCAAGGATTGTCCGGACGCCCATGCAGGAGAGGTCACGAATATATTGCCGCAGCCGTTATATGTGTACTATGAGCATGTTTTCAGGTTTTACCTGCTCAAATGGAAATACCAGTCGAACCGTTCGGAGCATGCCGTGCCATATAGGGATATCGCGGTCCCGGAGCAGCTGCAGAGAGTGCAGGAAGAATATGGCGGATGGACCAAACACATCCACAGGGATTACGTTTTCGACCGCATGCTTTTCCGCGACTTCGTTACCAACGTGGAGTATTTCCATTGCATCGGCCTGATAACCCGCGACGAGGTGATGTCGATCATGGACGACCTGTTGAGGATACTGGACGAAATAGACTATTTGTCGCGTACGGGAACGTTCAGGGAGACCGGCAAAAAGGTCGATATCTATATCTCCGGCGTGAATGTCGAGACCAGTTATGTGTATGTGTCCGCGCCCGACTGCCGGCTGACGATAATAAAGGCCTTCCTGCTCAATGGGATCGTCTCCTCGGACAGGGCGACGTTCGAAGAGGCGAAACTCTGGATGCATTCGCTGCAGAAACAGTCGGTGCTGATCACCGGCAGCGGCGAAAAGGAGAGGATCGGTTTCCTGGAGGAACAGCATAAGATCGTGGAGAGCCTTTCCCGGTTGTAAGGCGGGGCTGTCGGGACGATTCCGCAATTTTTTCGGAGATTTTCTTTTGGCAGGGAAATAATTTGAACTTCTAACTCGCTGCACTCGTTCCATATAGGCTGCGCCTCGGATTTATTGCAAATAAATTTGCATAATTTCTCGGCTTGCACTATATTTGCACCCACGAAAAAAATGCTTCCTTAGCTCAGTTGGTAGAGCACGACACTCTTAATGTTGGGGTCCACGGTTCGAGCCCGTGAGGGAGTACGAGAGCGGTTTCTGAAAAGGGACCGCTTTTTTGTTGCCGGAGTTTAGGGCGTTATCGGCACTGGTTCGAAATAAACCGCTGCCGGCGTTGTGGCCGAGCCCGTGAGGGAGTACGGGGGCGGTCTGTAAAGGCCGCCCTTCTTTTTTGAAAGATTAAATAGAGAAAAAAGTCTATATTTGTAAAACCGGAATATAAACTAATTCTATGGGAATGATCGATCTGAACAGATACAGCGGCGGGCTGCAGCATATAGGCATACCGACCAACGATATCGGGCGGACTATCGCTTTCTATACCTCGCTGGGTTTTACCGTCGACCTGCTTACAGAGAACAAAGCTGCTGACGAAAAGGTGGTGTTCCTGCGGCTCGGCAATCTTACGATCGAGGCCTACGAAAACAGGAAAGCCCTGCTCAAGGCCGGTGCCGTCGACCATATCGCCCTGGATGTCAGGAATATCGGCGAACTTTTCGAAGAGGTCAAAGCGGGCGGATTCCGCATGCTCACTCCGGAGATCCAGTCGCTGCCTTTCTGGGAGCGCGGGATACGGTATTTCATTATACTGGGCCCTAACGAAGAGAAAATAGAGTTTTGCGAAAAATTATAGAGGCCGTATAAGATTCGGAGCAGATGCACGATCACCTCAGTAAGACCCCGTCGGCAATGGCCGAAATTTTCGGCAGGATGCCCCACGGCGACGCCGATTTTTTCGTTGTGCGCCGCCTCGATATGAAGGGCGTCAAGGTCGAAGGGCCGCCGAGGTCGGTGATACACTCCGGGATACACAGTTTTTTCTATCTTACAGAAGGCGAGGCGCTGATGAATATCGGTGACGAGCTCTACTTGTTCAAGGCGGGCGAATGCGCTTCGATCCCGGCGGGACAGACTTTTTCGGTGCGCTATTTCGACGACTGCGCGGGATATATGGGCGGGTTCAGCACGGGGTTCGTAAGCGACAACGGCGTCAATCCGATGCAGGCCTACGCCTCGCTCAGGCGCTGGGGGGCCCACAAGGTCATGTTCGACGAAAAGGTGCGGGAGTGTGTTTCGGCCATCTTCGACAGGCTCTGCTCGGAGTTCGAAGCAGGCGGAAGTCCCCGCATTATAAAATCATACCTGGCGCTGCTGCTTACCGAGATCGAGGAAGCGTCGGAAAATACCCGCGGACTTGCCACCGAAAATAATCTTTGCAACCGCTTCATAGAATCGGTGTTCGGGCAGTGCGACCTGCGCATCCCCGTTTCCGACTATGCGGAGAGGCTCGGCATATCGCCCGATTATCTGCAGAAAGTGGTGAAGCGTTTTACTGGAAAACCGCCGGTGGCGTGGATCCGCGAGGCCGTCATTCTCGAGGCGAAGGCGCTGCTGCTCAGCTCGGATCTGACAGTCGGCGAGATATCCGGCCGCGTTGGCGTCGATGACCCCGCCTATTTCTCTCGCCTCTTTAAAAAAGAAACCGGACTCACGCCTGTCCAATACCGGAAAAACCACCGGTCATAATCCTATCACAGTCCGGTTTAGTCCTAAAATCATCCGTCCGGCGGGATTAATTTTGCGGTGTGAATTTTTTCCGAACCGCCGATGAATTTTATATACGCCTTACTGATGTTGCTGCCCGTGCAGCCGGAAGCGGATTCGCTTCCGGTGCATGAACTCCAGCAGGTAGTCGTATCGGGGTCGGTCAAGCACAACGGCAGGTTTGCCGAGGAGCCGTTGTCGGTGTCGTCGTTCACGGGCGCGCGGCTCGAGGCGCAGCGCATCAACGAGCCGAAAGACCTTTCATTCATTGTTCCCAATTTCATGCAGGCTGACTACGGCTCGAAGATGACCAGTTCGGTCTATATGCGCGGCATCGGCGCGCGCATGGAGCAGCCCGCAGTGGGACTATACATCGACAACATACCCATTCTCAACAAAAACAACTACGACCAGGACCTCTATGACCTGAGCCGGGTTTATGTGCTGCGCGGCCCGCAGGGAACGCTCTACGGGCGCAACACGATCGGCGGGGTGATCGACATGCACACCCTTTCGCCGATGCATTATCAAGGCACGCGCCTGCACGCCGGGTACGGGAACGCCAACAGTTCAGAGCTGCGGGTCTCCACATATCAGCGCCCGTCGGAGAAATTCGCATTTTCCGTTGCGCTCAACCACATGTACACCGACGGCTTCTTCACCAACGAATATGACGGCTCGCCGGCCGACCGGTGCCTGAGTGAAAGCGCGCGCGTGAAGGTCATCGCACTGCTGGACGGCGGATGGTCGCTCGAAAACACGCTCTTTGCCAACTACGTCAGACAGAAAGGCTTTGCATACTCGCTCTACGACGAACAGACAGGCGCAGTCTCGCCCATAAACCATAACGACCCCTGCTCCTACGAGCGGGTGAACGTCACCGACGGGTTGACTTTCCGCTACGAAGAGAGCCGTTTCAGATTCTCGTCCACAACCAGCTACCAGTTCACCGACGACGATATGCGGCTCGACCAGGATTTCCTGCCGGCCTCGATGTTCACCCTGCGGCAGGCCCAGCGCGAACACGCCGCTACGCAGGAATTCGTCTTCCGCTCGCACGACACCGGCCGCTGGCAGTGGATAACCGGCGCGTTCGGGTTCTATAAACACGGTAATATGGATGCCCCGGTCACTTTCAAGCGCGACGGGATCGACGAGCTTATTCTGGACAATGCAAACGAGAAGATAAAGGACTATTTTTCTTCGGACTACGAAATCTTAATAGAGGAAGATTCATTTCCCATCGAGAGCGCGTTTAAACTGCCCGTGTTCGGGATCTCGTTGTACCACCAGTCGTCGTGGCAGGCCGGGCGTTGGAAATTCACGGCGGGTCTGCGGGCCGACTACGAGCATACTGCCATAAAGTATTCGAACGGCGCGGTCATAAATTATATGTTCACCGCCACGCCGGATGCAGGCGACTACAGCGCGCTGCCCGTGCGGATGAGCGGCCGCCAGAGCAAACAGTTCTTTGAACTGATGCCGCATCTTTCCGCCTCTTTCGACACCGGCGCCGGGATAGTCTATGCTTCCGCCACGCGAGGGTACAAATCGGGCGGCTACAACACCCAGATTTTCTCCGATATCCTGCAGAATAAAATGATGCTCGACATGATGGCCGACATCGGCGTATATCCCGACGGACCGGGCGCCTACAATGTCGACGAGGCGATCTCCTACAAACCCGAATACAGTTGGAATTACGAGGCCGGAGCGCATCTGGAGTGGCTGGATGGTCGTCTGGCGGTGGATGCGGCGCTGTTTTATATCGACCTGCGCGACCAGCAGATCACGGTCTTCCCGCCGGGACAGACGACAGGGCGCATGATGTCTAACGCCGGCCGTTCGCGCAGCTGCGGAGCCGAGCTTTCCATCTCGTACCGTGCCGGCAGGTTTCTCCTCGCGGGAAACTACGGCTATACCAACGCAAAATTCATCGAATACACATCCGGCGACAACGACTGGTCGGACCTCTATGTCCCCTATGTGCCGCAGAACACCGTTTCGGCAATGTGCGAATACCGCCAGCCGCTGCCGTGGCGTTGGGCCGACGACATCGTGCTGAACGTGTCGTGGCAGGGGGCCGGGCCAATTTACTGGAACGAGGCGAATACGGCGACGCAGCCTTTCTACGGCCTGCTGAACGCTTCGGCGACCCTGAATATGCGGAAGGTCGCGGTCAGCCTGTGGGGCCGGAATATCACGAATACAGAATATTATACTTTCTATTTCAAATCGGTGGGCAACTCCTTCGTGCAGCGCGGGAAGCCGCTCCGCTTCGGGATAACACTCGACATAAATCTTTAAATCCTTATAGCTCTATGAAAAAAATTATCTTCCTTTTAGCCGCCATAACCCTGTTTGCGGCCTGTGAAAAAGACAACGGCGGAAAAGACAACGAACCGGTGGTCGAAGACGGGACCTATGTGGGAACCGTTACGGTTGAAACACCTGCATTTACCATGGATGACGTAAAGGTTAAAGTTACATACGGGGATGACGGCAAGGCCGAGATCGAAATGGACGGGGTTAAATTTGCAGAGGCAATGCCTGTGACACTCGTTATTGCAATTCCGGAAGTGACAGCGACGGAAACAAAGGACGGCATCGAATTGAGCGGGAACGACATTATCCCGTTCATGGTTGGTATAAGCGGTAACAGGACACCGTATCCCGACAGAACTGTCATGAATCTGGAAGGAACCGCCACACCGTCGGCCCTCACTTTCTCTATGGTATGCAGCGGTATGGGGATGGAGTTCGCTGGAACGGCCGCAGAGTAGGGCAGGAACCCTTGTTTTCATATTCTGATACAAATAATCTGCTGCGGCGCGAGTTTTGTATAGTATTTGTATAAAGTGTTGTGTAATATTGCAAAACTTATTAAAACTCATTGAATATGAAAAGGTTATTTATTATTATCGCACTTGCGGGCATGACGGCGACAGCATGCTCGACGACACAGTCGTCTACCAAATCGACCGCCAAAACGGCATCGACGAGTGCAGCCGATGCCCAGAACCAGCAACTCGTCCAGCAGATGCTCGACAAAAAGATGTACAAGGTGGATTTCGACAGGGCGTACCCTACGTCGGGACCATCTTTCGCGTTGACCTCTCCCTATTTTGTCTCAGTGACAGGCGACCGTGTGGAATCTTACCTGCCCTATTTCGGACGCGCTTACTCTATCCCGTACGGCGGAGGCGAGGGTCTGCGTTTCGAGGCTCCGATCACCGACTATACCGCGCAGACGGGCAAAAAAGGACAACAGGTCATTTCGTTCAACGCCCGCACCTCGGAAGACGATTATACTTTCAACTACGAGATCTACAATACAGGCGAGGCTTACCTGAACATAAATGCGGTCAACAAGCAGGGCATGTCGTTCAGCGGCAACGTTGACCTCGAGCCGGATTTTAAAGCAGTGAAGAGCGGCGAATAGCATCCACGCGCAGTAAACAAATACAGCCTGACCCATATCGGTCAGGCTGTATTTGTTTTAAGCACAACTCTTCCCGCGGAGGGAAACGTATCAATCCGCTCTCCGGTAATCGATCTTTATCTCTTTCCCGTCATACTCCCAATCGCCTTCGGGGAAATCATCCGGTATGGCGTCGTTGCCGAACCACGCCTTCACAGGCAGTGCCGCACCGTTACCGGGATTGCCGCTGCAATTCAGTCCGAGGTAAGGCCCTTCGGTTTTCAATTTTCTATTGTTCGACACATCGAGTTCCGTCAGCAGATTGCCATAGCAATCCAGGCGGGCCAGAGCCCTGTTACCGGTTACATCCAACGCGGTCAGCCGGTTGTCGCCGCAATTCAGGTAGGTCAGTTTTGTGTTCTTCGCCACATCCAGCTCCGTCAGCAGATTTTCCTTGCAGTCAAGGCTGGTAAGCGCCGCATTTTTGGTTACGTCCAGTGCGGTCAACCGATTTCCGCTGCAGGTAAGGGCGGTCAGCTTAGCATTCTTTGTTACATCCAATTCCACAAGCAGGTTGTCTTTGCAATTCAGGAAAGCCAGAGCCGGATTATTCGACACGTCCAGTTCCGTCAACGCGCAGCTGCAATACAGGTTGGCCAGTTTTACGTTCTTAGACACATCCAACGCCGCCAGTTGATTATAACTGCAATCCAGGTAGGTCAGCGCCGCGAGACCGGACACATCCAGTTTTGTCAGATTATCGTAATTGCAGCTGCAATCCAGGTGGGTCAACTTTGTGTTCTTTGACAGATCGATTTCCGTCAGCTCATTGTCGGCGCAATTCAGGTAGGTCAGCCCCGTAAAACACTCTATCCCGGTCAGCGAAGAGATTTTTTCGCCGTCATGGCCCCTGTAGATGTTAATATATGTTACAGAGGCGGCCTCTCCGGGCGAGAGTTTGCCGTCGCCGTCGCTGTCCCACGCAGGCAGCATCCCGTCTTTGCCATAGGTGTCGGTTTTATTTTCCATGCTGAACCGGCAGAAAGCGCGGAATACGGGGTCGGGGATCAGCGTGAGGATGTCGGAACTGTCCCGGGGGGTATCTTCGGGGGGCATTTCTCCGGATGCCGCGGCGATGCCGTCGGGAAGCGTCTCTGTGAGTGCCGATTCTGAAGTCGATGCGGGCGTTTTGCTTCTCGGGCATCCGGCAAGCAGGGTGCACGCTATGGCCAGCACGCCGAGCATGGCTCTTGTTCTCATGGGCTTCGCTGTAAGTAGGTTATACGGTGCGAATATACAAAAACCGCCGGACACTGCAATATGGTCCGGCGGTGGGTTTTATCGGGAAGCGTTCCGGCCTATTTGACGAGAATATCCTTGTTGAAACCTTCGAGCCCGTTGAGCGGAAGCGTCACTTTTGTGCGGCCCTGGGCGAAGCAGGCGATCTCATAGGGATTGTACATGAACGTTATATGCTCTTTAGACAGCAGGAAATTTTCGGTCGGCTGCACCTTGTCAAGGGCAAAATAACACCCTTCCTCGCCCAATTCGTCCCAATTGACCTTCTGATGGTCTTTGAGTATCTTCATCTGGATCTTGTCGGCGAGCTGGTTTTTGCCGATCGTGGTGAAAACGTCGTCGAGCGTCAGACGGTCGCCGGTGCGCAGGTCGTAATTGTAGTATTTGACGGTCTCCATCCCGTGGGCCCCGCCCATGTATTCTTCCTGTTCGACCGTGTAGGCCACCAGGCGTTCACCCACGACGTCGTGATGCGAACGGATCTTCATGAAACCGCTCCATTTATAGGTGTCGGTCTCACCGGTGACATACTGGTCGGCCATCGCCAGGTCGAAAGCCACTGAACTTTCCTCAGGGTCCATATCCGCGTATTCCTCGCCGAAGAAGTCGGTGATCATGGCGCCTCGGATAATGGACGCCACAGCCTCGTCGGAATACCACGAAAGGTATTCGAAACGGTAGTCGAGCTCGAAAGTGCCCTCACCGTCCCTGAAAGTTTCGGTCTTGCTGATCGAAGCGAATTCCGGTTTGTCGGGCTTCTGCTGGCAGGCCGTCAGAGCGAGCGCCGCCGCACACACTCCGAAAATGATTGTTGTAAGATTTTTCATAATCGTTTTATGTTTTTGAAGGATTTGCAGTAATCCTATAAAGGTATCAATTTTCCTGCCAAAATATAGTCTTAATGACGACGATTAATTTTATGTCATCCCGAGCGAGGCAGATTAAATGATGTTATAAAGTATTGGGAGTTAATATCTGCAGACGAGGGATCTGCCTTATAAACAACCCGCTTCGATCCATTGAATTATTCTGTAGGTCCCTCGTCGTACGATAGACCGTCTTGCCCCGCTGTATGTTGACGAATCGTACTCGCTCGGGATGACATCTGATGAGTCCTATAAAACCGTTTTTCCGGGGAGTAGCTCTTTCGTAACCCCGATATCCTCTATGAATTTCGCGTCGTGCGAAATGACGATGACCGTCCCTTCGTAATCTTTCAGAGCGGCCGTTATCAGCTCCAGGCTGCGGATGTCGAGGTTGTTGGTCGGCTCGTCGAGTATGAAGACATCGGGCGCGCTGTCGCCGATCAGCAGGCTGCAGAATATCAGCTTCATCTTCTCGCCGCCGCTCAGCGCGCCGCACGGCTTGTCCCAGGTTTCAGCCGGGAAAAGGAAACGGTGAAGCTCGGTCTTGACCACATGGTCCGGCAGGTTTCGGGTATTGAAAGCCGCCGCCTGCTGCGCCACGGTCAAACGGTCGTCGATAAACGAATACTGCTGGTCGATGTAGAGGATGCGGGCGCCGGCGCGGGTGATTGTGCCCTCTGTCGGCTGCAGTTCGCCCAGGATGAGGCGGGCGAGAGTGGTTTTGCCGCTTCCGTTGCCGCCGCGGATCACGATCCGTTCGCCGCTCCCGATCCGGAAGTCGAACGGCTCGTTCCAGAGCGGCCTGCCGCCGTAGCTGAAATTGACGCCGCGGCCTTCGACCAGCGTTTTGCCCGTGTGGAGCGACGAATCCGACAGTTTGATCCGGATGTCGGCCGCGCGGGGCATTTCGGCGCGTTTTTCGCGGAGCTCCTCTTCTGCCGCGCCGACCTTCTCTGAGTGCGCCCCTTTCAGCCTTGCAGTCGTTGCGGCGGCACTGTCCTTGAGTGTTTTCATCATAATGCGGGGGATGCCTTCGCCGGCCGCTTTGCGGCCTCCGCGGCTTTCGCTTTTCTGCTGGCGCTCGATGGTCTCACGGGCGGTCTGCCGGGCCTGGCGCAGCGCCTTCTCCTTTTCGCCGATCTGCTGCGACAGGGCGCCGAGGCGGGCGTCGCGGATCTCGCGGTAACGGGTGTAATTTCCTCCGAATTTTTCCGCACCACGGGCCGTCAGTTCCCATGTCGTTTGCATAAGATCTAGAAGGGTACGGTCGTGGCTGACTATAAGCATCGACGCGCGGCTTTTTTCAATAAGGGTGTAGAGTTTCTGCCGTGCTTCGGTGTCGAGATGGTTGGTCGGCTCGTCCATTACGACAAGCGCAGGGTCGTGCAGGGCGATGCCGGCAAGGAAAACTTTGGTCTTTTCCCCGCCGCTCAAAGTCTTAAAGGGTCGATCCAGATTGAAACCTGATAAGTCCCAATCCGGAAGGGCGGTTTCGGCACGTTGGATGATATTCCAATCATCGGCGAGGGCGCTGAAATCCTCTTCTGCGATGCTGCCCGCGAGAATGGACTCCAGCGCCTGCAGTTTCCGGTCGATGCCGAGCGCACCGGCTATGGTCAGGCTGTCGTACTGTCCGAAATGCTGGGGCACGGACCATAGGCTGTCCGGACGCGAAACTTCGCCCGAGAGCGGCTGCAGCGCCCCGGTTATTATACGTAAAAGTGTGGATTTCCCTGTTCCGTTGTCGCCTATAAGCGACGCTTTTTCACCATCCGCAACGGAGAGGCTGACGTTTTCAAAAAGGATTTCACGGGCGGGATACCCGAACGAGATATTATGAAGGTTCAATGACATGGTATTCCAAATAAGGTTTAGGACACAATCGTTTAATTGCATTCGCCGTTTTGCGCGGCACGACGGTCCCGGCGGCCCGCCTTTGTTATCTGGAAATTCTCATTGAAACTTTTGTTAGTTCGACTTCAGTGCGCTTTGTAAGTTGAATGCCGTCTTCAGACGGAACTTACCGGTCACAAAGATAACGAAAATAATTTAGTTGAAGTATATACCCTCTTTAACAGCCTGTCGCTGCACGGAATTCCCACTTTTCAAAAATCGTGAGCGCAGGCGCCGACTAAAATGGAAGTCGCCATGTGCGATAGCTCCGCGTTAGCTCAAGGCGTACCATTTTAGGCAAGCCGGAGTAGATTTTTGGAAGGTGGGCGAATTTTTGCTACTTTTTGTTCGTCAAAAAGTAGTTTAAAGAAAAATACTTTTAGTTATAAGGTAGATTCCTCGTCGCTACGCTCCTCTAGGAATGACATTTTTATATGCAGTCCGCCTGCTATTTCGTTATCCGCAGTATCCACGCGGCGATGTCTTCCAGAACGCGCGGCGAAATGGTCTCCTCGATCTGGCCGTATTCCTGGATGCGGCCGCTCTGCGAGGTCTGGAAAAGGTGGTTGAGGCCCGGGTACTCCTTGATGCTGAAGCGTTCTACGCCGGCCTCGCGAAGCGCCATTTCGATCAGGGCGAGGTTCGCAGAGTTGACCTGCAGGTCGCGGTTGCCGTTGAGCGCCATCACGGGAACCGTGACGCGGCGGATATCCTCCGCGGGGTCGTATCTGACGAAAAAGACGAACCACGGCTCCGACAGTTGATCGAAGATCTGCCGTATCTGTTCGCGCGTCTGCTTGTAGTAGAGCGACGGGCGCGTCACCACCCCGGCAAGGCTGTCGGCATTAGCCTTCAGGAACGCCGG
This sequence comes from Rikenellaceae bacterium, assembly GCA_031547885.1. Classification (GTDB taxonomy): domain Bacteria; phylum Bacteroidota; class Bacteroidia; order Bacteroidales; family Rikenellaceae; genus UBA940. The sequence continues at coordinate 33,950 of JAVBRO010000006.1, read as the reverse complement.
CTCGCTGGTTTTCACTATGTCGTAGGTCCGGCGGAGCGTCTCGATATAGTAATCGACATAACCCTCGGGCACATTCGGCTCGGCGTTGAGGATATCGCGGTTCTGGCGGATGAGAATTTCGTCGCCGGGCATCGCCGCCCCTGCCATCGACACCACGAAAGCCGCGTCATGGCGCTTTGTAGCGGTAATGAAAGCTACGGCAGCCCCTTCGCTGTGTCCCGCGAGGCCTATCTTCTTTTTGTCGATCTCCTTGCGGGTGCGCAGGTAGTCCATTGCCGCCGATGCATCGGTCGCGTAATCGGCCGTAGTGGTCTCAGCGCGATCGCCTCCCGACTCGCCGAAACCGCGGTCGTCGAACCTCAGCACGGCGATCCCCTGCCGCGTCAGGTAGTCGGACAGCACCAGGAACGGCTTGTGGCCCATTATCTCCTCGTCGCGGTTCTGCGCCCCGCTGCCGGTCAGCAGTACCACGGCCGGGAATTTCTTTCCTTCCGACGGCATCGTGAGAGTTCCAGCAAGCCGGATGCCAGCCTGTTTATTTTCAAAAACCACATCCTCGGAGCGGTAGGGATAGGGCGGTTTAGGCTCCTGCGGGCGGTTCAGAACGATATCGCCCCTCTCCAGATCGAGCGGGAACGTAACCCCGTGCTGGGTGAACGAACCTTTGATCGCACCGCCTTTCAGAATGCCGGTGTATGTGAAGTTGATGCGGGAAATCGTGATCCGCAGCGTGTCGCCCGTGAACGAGGTCTGGTCGACCGGGATGCCTTTGACGCCCTGGTCGGGGCTGTCCATTTTGGACGAGTATCCGGCACCGGTTTTTTCGATGTGGAACACCATCGTCAGCCTGTGTATACCCAGTTCGGCCTTGCCGTTCCACGAACCCGTGATGTCCTGCGCCTGCAGAGCCGCGACGCTCATTATCAATGCGAAAAGTAAGGTCAGCCGTCTCATCGGTTTGGTTTTTAACGTTAAAATTCATGCAATTTAGCAAAAAATCCGCGTCCCGCAAAACGCCTTGTTGCAATATTAAGTCATCCCGAGCGAGGCAGATCCGGTGAGATTGCAAAGGGCAAAGAATTAACATCTGCCGACGAGGGATCTGCCAAATAGTTAAATCCGCGTCAATCTCCCGAACTATTTTGTAGATCCCTCGTCGCCGAATATAACCGTTCGATATACCAAAAGCCATAATACATTCGGCTCACTCGGGATGACATTAACAACCCGTAATCATCAATTCTTTCAGTGCTGTGAATGAAATAACAATTATTTCGAAAAATCCTTTTTTATTCACTCTTTTTGTTATAAATTTGCGGCTTTATGTAGTTCTAACTCAAAAAAACACAGCTCGAAATGGCCCTAAAAAAGATGTCCGCCGAGGAAGCGGCAAGGCTCATCAAACACAATGACAACGTAGGTTTCAGCGGTTTCACACACGCAGGATGTCCCAAAGCCGTCCCACGCGCGCTGGCCGCGTATGCCGAAGAGGAACACGCCGCAGGCAGGGAGTTCAAGGTGGGTATGTTCACGGGAGCCTCGACCGGCGATTCGATCGACGGTGCGCTGGCAAGGGCCAAAGCTGTGAAGTTCCGCACGCCGTATCAGACCACCAGGGATATGCGCGACGCGATCAACAACGAGGAGATACCCTATTTCGACGTCCACCTCTCGACGCTGGCGCAGGATCTGCGCTACGGATTTTACGGTCCGGTCGACGTGGCCATCATCGAGGCCTGCGACCTCACCGACGACGGTCAGATCGTACCGACCTGCGGTGTGGGGATCATGCCCACGCTGTGCCGCCTGGCCAAGACCGTCATAGTCGAGCTGAACAGCTGGCACCCCAAGGAACTGCGCGGCATACACGACCTGGCGCAGATACAGGACCCCCCCCACAGGCACGACACCGGCATCACGGGCGTTGCCGACCGCATAGGCAAGGAGTATATCCAGGCCGATCCCGCGAAGATAATCGTCGTCGACACGAACCTGCCCAACGAAGGGTCGGGTTTCGCGCCGGTCGACGAAACGACACATAAGATCGGCGAGAACGTGGCCAAATTCTTCGTCCAGGAGATGAAGGCGGGCCGCATCCCGACGGAGTTCCTGCCCATCCAGTCGGGCGTCGGCAATATCGCGAACGCTGTTCTGGCGGCACTCTGCGAAAGTCCCGACATTCCCGATTTCGAGGTCTACACCGAGGTTATCCAGGACGCGGTGATCGATATGCTCGAGACCGGCCGTGTGAAGTTCGCCAGCGGCAGCTCGCTCACCGTCAGCAATCCCACGATGGAGCATATCTACGAAAAACTGCCTTTTTTCAAAGAGAGGATACTGCTCCGCTCGACTGAATTCTCGAACAATCCCGAGATCGTCCGCCGCCTGGGCATCATCGCAATGAACACCGCCCTCGAAGCCGACATTTTCGGAAACATCAACTCGACCAACGTTATGGGCAGCAAGATAATGAACGGCGTGGGCGGCTCGGCCGACTTCACCCGCAGCGCATATCTCTCGATATTTCTTACGCCCTCGACGGCCAAGTGCGGCAATATCAGCGCTATAGTCCCGATGGTGTCTCACACCGACCAGAACGAACACTCGGTCAAGGTGCTCATTTCGGAGTACGGCGTGGCCGACCTGCGCGGGAAATCGCCGCGCCAGAGGGCCGAAGAGATCGTCGAAAATGTGGCGCATCCTGATTACCGTCCGCTTCTGCGCGCATACCTCGACTCAGGCGTAAAAGGGCAGACCCCGGTCAACCTCTACAACGCTTTCGCTTTCCACAAGGCGTTCATGGAGACCGGCGACATGCATAACGCCGAAATCAAAATTTGAAGATTTGGAAATTTGAAGATTTGGAAATGAAGGGCCGGCGTCGTGCAGATGTCGGCCTTTTTGTTGTAATTTACGTATCTTTGTGCAAAATTACGTTCGATATGGAGGAGATGCTCGAAACACTGAAACAATACATGCCGCAGATCATAGCCACCGCCGTCTCACTGGTGCTGCTGCCGCTGCTCAAATTGGTCTCGAAGAAACTCATCAAGAGGTACGGCAGGATGGCCGACATGTCGCAGCCGCGCGTACGCCAGATCAGACATGTGGTCGCCATTATGTGGAATGTCCTGTTCATACTGCTGATCGCTATGATCTGGGGCGTCAAACCGCAGAACCTGGTGCTGGGTCTGACCTCGGCGTTCGCATTCATCGGTGTCGCGATGTTCGCCCAGTGGTCGATACTTAGCAATATCACGGCGGGCATCGTGATGTTCTTTTCGGCCCCCTACCGTGTCGGTAACACCATCAAAATGATCGACAAGGAGATGCCCGTCACGGCCACGATCGAGATTATCGGCACTTTTTATACCCACATCCGTACCGAGGAGGACGAACTGATCGTCATTCCCAACAGCGTTTTCCTTCAGAAAATGGTCGGTATTATTAAAAAGGATAAGAAAAGCAGCCCGAAAGCGAAAGCAAAATAACCGGGACGCAGACAGCATAAAAGAACGGGACGCCAATACAGCGTCCCATTCCTTTTCGTTATGGCGTCTGTTTCTAATTTCCCTTGCGGAATAGTTTTGCTAAGAGTTTTACCGTTTCGGTAATAACAATAGGTGCGGCTGAGAGGCCGAGTACCCATCCCCACTGCAGCCAGTCGAGGTTGGCGACGTGGAAGATCGTTTTCAGCGCCGGGATCTCCAGCACGATCCACATAAGGGCCGAAACGACCAGCAGCGCTCCCCACAGCCAGCCGTTGTTGAACATCCCGCGGAAAGCCGAGTAACGCGGCGAGCGGATGCCCATTACGAGCGTTATCTGCGAGAAAGCCAGCACCGCGAAAGTCATGGTGTGCGCCACCTCGGGGCTGTACTGTATGCCTATACGGTTGGCGACAAGCGACAGCCCGCCGATCATGATGCCCTGTAGTATTACCCTTGTTGCGAACCCCCCGGTCATGATGCCCTTGCGCGAATCGATCGGCTTGCGCTGCATGATATCGGGGTCGGCCGGGTCGACGCTCAGCGCCAGCGCCGGAAGGCTGTCCGTCACCAGGTTGATCCACAGGATGTGTATCGGCAGCAGCGGCGTGTCCCAGTTCAGAAGCACCGCCACCAGCAGAACCAGGACCTCTCCGGTGTTTGTCGAGAGCAGGAACTGGATCGCTTTCAGGATGTTGTCATAGATGCGGCGCCCCTCCTCGACCGCCGTTACGATCGTCGCGAAGTTGTCGTCGGTAAGTACCACGTCGGCAGCCTCTTTCGAGACGTCCGTCCCGGTGATACCCATCGCGACGCCGATATCGGCCAGTTTCAGCGCCGGGGCGTCGTTCACTCCGTCGCCTGTCATCGCGACGATCTTACCGTGGGACTGGAAAGCCTGCACGATACGTACCTTATGTTCGGGCGCGACGCGCGCGTAGACAGATATTTTTTCGATGTTGGCGAAAAGGTCGCTGTCCGACATTTTTGCGAGTTCGACGCCGGTTATGGCACCGTCGCCATCCTGCATTATACCCAGTTGTTTGGCGATAGCGACGGCGGTTATCTTGTGGTCGCCGGTGATCATCACGGGTTTGATTCCCGCTTCACGGCAGGTTGCGACGGCCACCCGCACCTCTTCCCTCGGCGGGTCGATCATCCCCAGCAGCCCCACGAAAACGAGGTTCTTTTCGAGCGTCGCGGGCGAGACCTCTGCCGGTACGGCGTCTATCTCGTCCATGCCGACGGCCAGCACGCGAAGCGCATCCTCTGCCATCGACATGTTGACAGCGTTGATCTTTTCGCGGTCTTCGGCGGTGAGTCTGCGCACCTTGCCGTTTTCCAATATCCGGTCACAGGTGGCCAGAAGTTCGTCGAGGCCGCCCTTGATGGCGACAAGGTATTTTTGCCCATCGCGCCTGTGGACGGTGGTCATCAGTTTGCGTTCCGAGTCGAACGGGATCTCCTCGACGCGCGGCATGTCGCTTTCGAGGTCGTTCTTGCTCATTCCGTATTTCAGCCCCAGGTCGAGCATCGCGGTCTCGGTCGGGTCGCCGACGGTCCTGCATCCATCGCCTTCGTCGCTGATGCGGGCGTCGTTGGCGAGGATCGAATAGATGACGAGCGGCTGATAAGCCACGAAATTCTCTGCCGAAAGTTCTTCCACGTTTTCGGTTTTGCCGTCGAAATAGATCCTTACTACGGTCATGCGGTTCTGCGTCAGCGTGCCGGTCTTATCGGAGCAGATCACCTGCGTGCTTCCGAGCGTCTCGACCGACGGCAGTTTGCGCACGATGGCGTTCTTTTTGACCAGCCTCTGCACGCCCACGGCCAGGACGATCGTTGCGACGGCCGGAAGACCTTCGGGGATCGCGGCGACGGCGAGGCTTACGGCGGTCATGAACATGGTCAGCAGCTCCTTACCGTAGAGCACGCCTACCCCGAATATCACGACGCAGATTACCAGCGCCGCGACTGCCAGCACCTTGCCCAGCTTGTCGAGTTTTTCCTGCAGCGGGGTCCGGGTATTGGGAACCGACTGGATCATCGAGGCGATCTTGCCCACCTCGGAGTTCATCCCGGTCCCGACCACTATCCCTTTCCCGCGGCCGTAGGTGACGCTCGTCGACCCGAAGGCCATGTTCAACTGGTCGCCGAGCGGAACTTCATCCGCTATGGTCTCCGTATCCTTTTCCACCGGTACGGATTCGCCCGTCAGCGCCGCCTCTTCGATCTTCAGGTTGACCGCCTCGGTGAGGCGCATATCGGCAGGGACCGAGTCGCCGGCCTCCAGCACCACCACGTCGCCCGGAACCAGGTCGCGCGACTCGATGACGCGGATCTGCCCGCCGCGTATCACCTTGCAATGGGGCGCGGAAAGTTTTTCGAGCGCGTCGAGCGATTTCTCGGCCTTGGCTTCCTGCGCCGTGCCGATTATGGCGTTGAAGATAACTATGGCAAGGATGATTATGGCGTCCGTAAAACCTTCGCCGTGCATGTAGCCGATGACGCCCGAAATACCCGCCGCGGCTATCAGCACGATGATCATAAAGCTCTTGAACTGGCTCAGGAACTTGACCATGATGCTCGTGCGCCTGGTCTTTTGGAATTCGTTGTGCCCGTATTTTTCGCGCCGCGCACCGGCCTCTTTTTCCGAAAGGCCGCTTTCGGCGTTCGTGTCGAATTGTTTTTCGACTTCTCCGGCTGAAAGGCCGTAATAACTTTTCTGTGACATCTTATCAGGGTTGGTTTTTATCATGCAAAAATAGATATATGTCTGCAAATTTGCTGCCGGAGTTACGGAAAAAAAAGATAATTGAAAAAGGACATCATGTCCCCGCAATGACGGTGTTCCGGAACTTTTCACTCATGATTCATGATTCATGATTCATGATTTACTATCTTTGCATTATGACAGCGCTTTTTCAAGACGTGATCTTCGGGCCGGTGCGCAGCCGGCGCCTGGGCATCTCGCTGGGGGTGAACCTGCTCCCGACATACAGCAAACTTTGTAACTTCAACTGCATCTATTGTGAGTGCGGGTGGAACAGGGTCGGAGAGCACCCGCGTTTTAACAGCCGTGAGGATGTGCGGCGCCTGCTGGGTGAAAAACTGCGCGAGATGGCCGCCGCGGGGGAGTGCCCCGACGTGATAACATTCGCGGGCAACGGCGAACCCACTATGCATCCCGATTTCGGGCCGATAATCGACGATACAATCGCCTTGCGCAACGAGATATGCCCGTCGGCGAAGATATCGGTGCTGAGCAACGCCGTGATGATAGGTCGCGAAAGCGTCCGCCGCGCACTCGAAAAAGTGGACAACAACATCCTGAAGCTCGATTCGGCTTTCGACGAAACGGTGCAGCTGATAAACGGCCCGCAGGGGAATTATTCGGTTGTGGAAACCGTTGCGAACATGAAAAAATTCGACGGGCGGCTGATAGTCCAGACTATGTTCCTGCGCGGCGAACATGACGGAAAAACTGTAGATAATACCACGGAGCGCGAAGTGTCGGCATGGCTGGAACTCATCCGGGAGATCGGTCCGCGGCAGGTGATGATATACACCATCGACCGCGACACCCCCGAAAAAGAGCTGCACAAAGTTCCGGTAGAGGAACTGCGCACCATTGCCGAGCGGGTCGAGGCCCTGGGGATACCCGTCTCAGTTTCAGGCTAAACTAATCAGACTAATCTAAAAACCGACTTTTATGAAACTGATGAAGAACCTGTTCGCCGGCATTATGCTGTTGTCGGCTGTTTCGTGCGGCCAGCGCACTGGGAAATGGGTGTCGATGATGCCCGACAAGGATTTCTCTAATTGGGATTTGCCGGTGGACGGCATTGATTACGGATCGGGCGAGGAGATAGTCCTCTCCGGAAGCAAATTCGTGTACTATGGACATATGCCGGTCCCGCAGTTCCGTAATTTCGTACTTTCCGCGAAAATACTCACCGCTCCCGATGCCGTTTCGTCGCTCTGGTTCCATCGTGACTACGATGCTTTCGGGTGTGAGATATTGCTGGGGGACAATGAACTTCAGAAACGCGGCAGTCTCAACAATATACGCAACGTCTACAAAAGTATGGCGCCCGACGACGAGTGGTTCGATCTGGAAGTGGCGGTCAAAGGCAAAAACATCGTGGTCAAAATAAACGGCATTACTACGGTTGATTACGTAGAACCTGAGGAACCCTTCCGTCTCTGCGAAATTGACGCCCGGATCGGCAGCGGGACTTTCGCGCTCCTGCCTTATAAAGGAACCACCCGTTTCCGCGAAATGAAGGTGATGCGGCTTCCCGACGACGCAGAGGGGCGCACCGATGCCGTCGATGAAACCACCGACCGCGTGATCCGACTGCAGCAGGCCGGGTTCCCCGTGATAGATTTCCACGTCCACCTCAAGGGCTGGGACCAGAACCAGGCGATGGACAACTCGCGCAAAACAGGCATTTTCTACGGGATCGCCCCCAACTGCGGCATAGGTTTTCCCATAACCTCGGACGCCGACGTCACCAAATTCATAGACACGACGCGCAACCTTCCGGCTTTCATGGCGATGCAGGGCGAGGGGCGCGAGTGGCCGCAGACCTTTTCGCGGGCTTCGATGGAAAAATTCGACTACGTCTTTACCGACGCGCTCACTTTTACCGACCACAAGGGCCGCCGCGTCCGCCTTTGGATCGACGACGAGGTGGTGATCGACATACCGCAGCAGGAGTATATGGATATGATCGTGGATAAGGCCGTTGGTGTGATAACCGGTGAACCCATAGATATTTACGTCAATCCGTGCTTTCTGCCGACTGCGATGCTCGCCGATTACGACGCGCTGTGGACCGACACGCGCATCAAAAGGGTGGTGGACGCCCTGGCTACGAGCGGCGTGGCACTGGAAGTTAACGCGCGCTACCGCATTCCCAATGCGAAGATCATCAGGGCCGCGATGGATGCCGGCGTGAAACTGGCTTTCGGCACCAACAACGGCGATCCCGCGATCGGCAAACTGGAATACAGCTTCGAAATGATGGACGAGTGCGGCATCAGGGCTGAACATATGTTCTTCCCCCGGTAAGAAATTGCCAGGCCGTCTGAAAAAGCAAACGCACTCCTTTCCTTGTGGAGTGCGTTCTTTTATAGTTGTTGCTATATCTCTTTAGATTGCGCAGGCGAGGAGTTCGCGGGGCGAAACCACTGCGGCGTGTTCGGGGAATACGAGGTTCGAGATGTCGTAGCCGCGTTCGAGGGCGCGGGCGATCAGGTAGCCCAGGTCGTCATCCGGGATATACGGCGCGCGGCTCAGAATGCGCAGGCGGTTTGCCGAACGGCCGCCCACCAGAGCGAAATTATAATCTTCATCTACCTCGAGTACGTTGAATTCGCGGTCGGTGAAAGGCATGCCTGAAACCTTCATAGCGGCGCGGCGCGAAGGGTCGGGAACCGATACCTGCGAGCGTGTCACTTCGAACGAAGCGGCGCCGCAGCGCAAACTCTCGGTGCGCAGCGATGCCTCGCCGTCCGCATCGACGGTGAAAATCGCGCTGACGTGCGAAAGTCCGCGTTCGGCCGCATTGTCGAGGCGTGCGATCTCGTACCATACGCCTGTGAATTCTTCCATCCGGAAATCCCTTACGACCGAGCGGTCGATTGAATGGCTGCGAGTGTTTGTTGCGGCCGCGTTCGCGCCGAAGATGCCTGTGAGAGTAGATATGATTTTCATAATATTTTAAGTTTTTTTTATTGTTTTCCCGTTCCGGGTAACCGGGGTTGTCCCGTTTCCGGGAAAGTTAATATCATAGTGCGTGCCACATTTTACGCATGATGAAAATATTTTTCGGAATCGCGACGAGACAGCGCTGCGACACGAAAAAATAATGTCATCCCGAGCGAGTGCGAGCCGGAACGCCGGCAGCGGTTTTTTGTTTGTCGCAAAACAAATCGCCGTGGCCGTTGCCACTCGCACGACGAGGGAACTACCTTATAGTAGAAAGACCCAATCGGGTTTGGTTGTAATGTAGATCCCTCGTTGCCGAAAGTTGGCGGACAATTCGACGAACCGTTTTTGTTTCGGCTCGCCCGGGATGACAAATAAAAAATGCGGAGCAAAAGCTCCGCACCTTAATCTTTCATCTTTCATTTTTCATCTATCATTCTGCGCTTTCGGCCCCGAACTCCATCAGGTAGGCTTTGATGAAATCGTCTATTTTTCCGTCCAGCACGGCCTCGACCTGCGAGGTCTGGTGGTTGGTGCGGTGGTCCTTCACGCGGCGGTCGTCCAGGACGTAGCTGCGGATCTGAGAACCCCACTCGATCTTCTTTTTCTGTTTTTCGAGCGCGTTGCGCGCCTCCATCTGCTTTTCGAGTTCACGCTGGTAGAGCTTCGACCGCAGGATGCGCATGGCGTTCTCGCGGTTGTTGAGCTGCGAACGGGTCTCGCTGTTCTCGATGACGATCCCCGACGGTATGTGCTTCAGGCGGACGGCTGTTTCGACCTTATTAACGTTCTGCCCGCCTGCGCCGCTGCTGCGCATGGTGTCCCACTCGAGGTCGGCCGGATTGATGTTTATTTCGATGGTGTCGTCGACGGCGGGCGAAACGAACACCGACGCGAACGAGGTCTGGCGCTTGTTCTGGGCGTTGAAAGGGGAGGGGCGCACCAGGCGGTGGACGCCGTTCTCGCTCTTGAGGAAGCCGTAGGCGAAGTCGCCGTCGAATTCGAGCGTGACCGACTTTACGCCGGTTTCGTCGCCCTCCTGGAAGTCGAGGGTCTTCATTTTGTAGCCGTTATCCTCACCCCAGCGGGTGTACATCCTCAACAGCATCGACGCCCAGTCGAGAGCTTCGGTGCCGCCGGCGCCGGCGTTGATGTCCAGGATGGCACCCAGCTTATCCTCTTTGCCCTGGAGCATGTTGCGCATCTCGAGCTCCTCGACTGCCGCGAGCGACCGGGCGTACATTTCGTCGAGTTCCTCTTCCGACGCCGCGCCCTCTTTTATAAAGTCTGGCATCAACTGCAGGTCGTCGACGAGCGTCGCCGCAGAGTCATAGGCCGTGGTCCAGCTTTTGATGGCGGATATGCCTTTGAGCTGTTTTTCGGCCTCCGCGGGATCGTCCCAGAAGTCCGGCGCCTGGCTTTTCAGCTCCTCGGCGGCCAGACGGCTTTTGCGCTCCTCTATATTAAGATGTCGCGCGAGGTCCTCCAACCTCCGCGAAAGTTCCTTTATCTGTTCTACGGTTGTTGCCATGCGGCGATATGGTGTTTAGTGGGCGGTTACAGCCTGCACCGAATAGGCTTTTTCAAGCTCTGGATATCCCGTTTTCAGGCTTTCGGTAAAGTCTTCGAATAAATAATATGTACGCGGAGTAAAGGACATTCTCGTTTCCGGAAACTTTCCATCCTGCGAGAGAAGTAAGTTGCGCACCTCTTCATCAATAGTGATCTCGAAATTCATGTAAGTTTTTGATTCTTTGTCTGTCATTATCTGACGAAGGAACGTGCCGGTTATGGCGTCGCCGCCGGATTTGGGGTAGATAGCGACATCTCCTCCGGCATAATTCTCGAGCGTATATGTGAACTCGTATTTTCCTCCGGGTTCCACCGGGATCGAAGCGAGCATGGTTTCCTCTATCGCGTTCTTGTCCTCTACGGAAAGATCTTCGCCTTCAGCCCAGGCGTAAACCTGTTGGACGATCATGGTATCTTCAGCGTAATGAACATTCACGGTCAGCGAATAGGAGTTGCCCGATTTGTCAGTCACGGTCACGGTGGTTTCACCTGTCGTGACGGCGGTGAGGGACAGGGTGCCGGACTCCGTTATTTCGGCGGTAACCACGTCTTCGTCGTCGCTGACGACCTCATACTGTCCGTCCCCTCCCGTTATCGTCAGATCGAACGCATCGCTTCGGGGGAAAACTATACCGACGGAGTTGTTCTGTACGTCGGTGATCTTAATGGAGTTGTCGTCTCCTTCTTTTTCGCATGCGCACAGTCCCAGGGCCAGTATGGACAGGAGTGTGCCTAAAATAAATTGTTTTTTCACGGGGTTAGGTATTATTAGGGGTTATTCAATTGTCCATTCGCTGGGGCCGTCCTTCTGGTCCTTCACTTTTATTCCGGCGTCGGCGAGGCGGTTGCGGATGCGGTCGCTCAGGGGCCAGTCCTTATTGGTTTTGGCCTCGGCGCGGAGTTCCAGCAGCAGGTCTACGACCGGTGTCAGGTGGTCGGTCCCGCCTACCGTATCAGCGGCTTTTTCATCCCGCAGGCCCAGAACCTCGAAAACGATCATATTGACCAGCATTTTCAGCCGGGCAAGGTCTTCCGAGGATATTTTCTGCGATCCGTCGTGCAGCTGGTTTATCGTGCGCGTCCAGTCGAACAGAGCGGCAATCACCATCGGAGAGTTGAGATCGTCGTTCATAGCCTCGGTGTAGCGCCTTTCGAGGTCGCCCACGTCCACCGTGCTTTTCCCGGCCGACGCGCCGAGTTTGTTCAGCGTTTCGACAGCTTTCATCAGGCGGTCGAGTCCTTTTTCGGCGGCCTGCAGCGCCTCGTTGCTGAAATCGAGCGTCGAACGATAGTGCGCCTGAAGCATGAAAAAGCGAATGGTCATCGGCGAATAGGGCTGTTCGAGCAGAGGGTGGCTGCCCGTGAAAAGTTCCTCGAGCGTGATGAAATTGCCCAGCGACTTGCCCATCTTCTGGCCGTTGATAGTCAGCATGTTGTTGTGCATCCAGTAGCGCGCGGCCTCGTGTCCGCACGCCGCCGTACTCTGCGCGATCTCGGCTTCGTGGTGGGGGAAGACCAGGTCCATGCCGCCGCCGTGGATGTCGAAACGGTCGCCCAGGTACTTGCGGCTCATCGCCGAGCACTCCATGTGCCATCCGGGGAAACCGTCGCTCCAGGGCGAGGGCCATCTCATGATGTGTTCCGGCCCGGCCTTTTTCCAGAGAGCGAAGTCGAACGAATAGCGTTTGTCGTCCTGGCCGCACAGTTCGCGCGTGTTAGCCAGCATATCGTCGATGTTGCGTCCCGAAAGACGGCCGTAACGGTGGTCGCGGTTGTATTTCTCGACGTCGAAATATACCGATCCGTTGGATTCGTAGGCGTAACCGGCTTCGAGTATCTGTTTCACCATGCCGATCTGCTCGATGATATGTCCCGAAGCCTGCGGTTCTATCGATGGAGAGAGCATTCCCAGCGCGTCCATGTATCTGTGGTAGCGGACGGTGTAATAATGCGCTATCTCCATCGGCTCGAGTTGTTCGAGGCGCGCTTTTTTCGATATCTTGTCCTCGCCCTCGTCGGCGTCGTTCTCCAGATGGCCCACGTCGGTGATGTTGCGCACGTAGCGCACCCTGTACCCCAGCGAAGTGAGGTAGCGGAACAGCAGGTCGAAAGTGACCGCCGGACGGGCGTGTCCCAGGTGCGGATCGCCGTAGACCGTCGGGCCGCAGACGTAGAGTCCGACGAGCGGCGGATCGAGCGGGACGAAAACCTCTTTCGAACGTGTGAGCGTATTGTAGATCGTCAACTTTGATTCCATAACGGACAGATTTCAGCATTTCCGCCCGTAAAATTAGGTAATTTTTGATTAAACTGTGTATTATTATTAATTTCACAAAATTAAAACCCTAACTGCAATACCTGTAAAAATGAAAAAACTGCTGTTTTTATTCCTCTTCCTGTCGACCTGCATTCTGCCGTCGGGAGTGGCTCTTTCCTGTTCCGGAAATAACGGGACCGAACAGGGACCCGGACAGGGGACTGATTCCCCGGTAATCACTTTATTAAGTCCCGATACCGGCATCCCCGGGGAAACGATAGAGATAAAAGGCAGCCGGTACGGCACTTCCGCATCCTCGATAGAGATATATTTCGGAAATAAGAAGGCCAGTGTAACCTCTGTGACCGACACCCGGATAGAGGTTGTGATCCCGGAGCTGGACAAATCCGTGAAAACATATCAGGTGTATGTCGTCAGGGACGATTACAGTTCCAATAAGAAGACCTTTACGCACGACACCGACAGATATGCCCTGCTGCCGGTCATCAACGCTCCCTGGAAAACCGAGACCCTGAGATCGGATATCGTGTGGAAATCCGTGATATTCGACTATAACGGGAAGCCGCGCTCCATAAATGTCCTGGAGATAACCCCTTCGGCAAATACCGTGGTGGACCTCGACTTCAGATGGGGATCCCTTGCCAGGACCAGTACGATGTGTTCGGGCAAGGACGCAGTGGCGGGTGTAAACGCATCCTATTTCAACTCGAACGGCCCGCATGACTATTTCAAGGTTGCCGGCAAAGTATATACGACCGGCCGCACTTCGCCGTCACAGGTCGACGGGGCGATGATATGGTCGGAAAACTACGGCATAACCTTCGTAAAACTGGCCAGCGGCAATCCGAGCGCCGTTTCATTGAGCTACAGCAACATTATGGCCTGCGGGCCGCTGCTGTTGCTGGACTCCAAACTCATAACCCAGAAGTCGGGCAGCCATTTCACCGACACCCATCCCAGGACCGCCATAGGGACTTCGAAATCAGGGAAGATATTCCTGGTCACCGTGGACGGCAGATTCCCGAGTAATGCCGTGGGTGTTTCCACCACCGATCTCGGCCTGATAATGAAAGCCCTGGGGTGCGACGATGCGATGAACCTCGACGGAGGCGGATCTACAACAATGTGGATCAAAGGCAAAGGGGTCGTGAACTATCCGTGCGACAACGGCACATTCGACCACGCCGGCGAAAGAAGCGTAGGCAGTGCCATATATGTAAAATAACCGTCATCAGGTTGTAAAATATAAGATACCGGCGGAAGATCACGCCGGTATCTTTTTTATCTGCAGGTTTTCATATATTTTTTGCCGAATAGACTCATGTGTGTGCAAATTCCGGTTAAAATGCCTATTTTTGCCATGATATAGCAACAAGTTGCATTAAAAGGTTAGTTCATATTTTGTAGATTCCTCAAATGCGTTCGGAATGACGTGGGAGGGCGATGCTTAGAAATAGAAAGTGCAATGAATTACTACAAGAAGTACAATAACTGGACGGGATGGGCGGTGTTCGTCGTGGCCCTCGTCGTATATATCCTGACGACGGAATCGACCGCAAGCTGGTGGGACTGCATGGAGTTCACAGCGACTTCCTATAAACTCGAAGTGGGACACCCCCCGGGGGCACCGCTTTTCATGATGATCATGCGCCTGTTCACGCTGCTCTCGTTCGGCAACACAGCGGCCGTCGGGTTCGCGGCAAACCTGATGTCGTGTACGGCCAGCGCGTTCTGTATCCTGTTCATGTTCTGGACCATAACCCGCCTGGCGCAGAAAATGTACGGCAAAAAAGGTTTCGAGCAGCCGACCAAAACGCAGGTCTGGACCGTCATGGGGGCCGGCATAATAGGGTCGCTGGCGTACGCATTCACCGACACGTTCTGGTTCTCGGCCGTCGAAAGCGAGGTTTACGCCCTGTCGTCGATGTTCACAGCGCTGGTGGTGTGGCTGATGCTCAAGTGGGAAGATGTGGCCGACGAGCCGCACGCAAACCGCTGGCTGATCCTGATCGCCTACATGATGGGCCTGTCGATAGGGGTGCATATTCTGAACCTGCTGACCATCCCCGCCCTCGTGTTCATATACTATTTCCGCAAGACCGAGACGATCATATGGAAAGGTGTGCTCTGGGCGACGCTCGCCTCGGCCGGCATGCTCGTGGCGATAAATTCCATAATAATACCGTTCACCGTCTCCATCGGGGCGTGGTTCGACCGTATGTTCGTCAACGGCATGGGGCTTCCCGTCAACAGCGGGCTGGCGTTCTGGGCGCTGCTTCTGCTGGCGCTGGTCGCACTTGGCGTGTGGTTCACCCACAAAAGGGGAAAGGTCTTATTGAACACCATCCTGCTCTGTACCGGGGTCATACTGATAGGCTACAGCTCGTATGCGTCGGTGGTGATCCGCGCCGCGGCTTATCCCCCCATGAACAGCAACAACCCGAACAATCCCTACGGATTGCTGGGCCTGTTGAGCCGCGACCAGTACGAGAGCCAGCCGCTGCTTTACGGCCCCGCCTATGCATCGATGCCGGTAGAGGAGAAATACAGCACCACCTATGTTCTCAACGAAAACGGTAAATACCAGAAGAAGGTTACGCTGACCGGGTATGAATATCCTCCCGAAATGAAATTCTTCTTCCCGCGAATGTGGAGCTACCGCCACAAGGAAGCCTACGAAAGCTGGGTCGACGTCAAGGGACGCACCGTCCGGGTGTCGGGCGAGTCGGTCAGGGTGCCCACCTTCGGCGAGAACATGCAGTATTTCTTCGGCTACCAGATGAATTTCATGTATTGGCGTTACTTCATGTGGAATTTCGTGGGGCGGCAGAACGACATACAGGGTACGGGCGATCTCATAAACGGCAACTGGCTGTCGGGCATCGGGCCGATAGACGCCCTCTACCTCGGGCCGCAGAAGAACCTGCCCGACGAGGTTGCGAACAACAAGGCCCGCAACACGTTCTTCTTCCTGCCGTTCCTGCTCGGGGTGCTGGGGCTGATATACCAGCTCAGCAAGGATAAAAAGGGTTTCACGGTGGTGATGTGGCTCTTTATAATGATGGGTGTGGCGCTGGTCGTCTATTTCAACACCACCCCCACGGAGCCGCGCGAAAGAGACTATGTCTACGCCGGTTCGTTCTACGCCTTTGCGATCTGGATAGGATTCGGGGTGATGTGGATACAGGAGGTGATCGCGAAATGGGCGAAACTCTTCAAAAAGCGCGAAAGCATTGCCTCGGCGGTCATTGCGACGGTCGTCTGCGCCATAGTTCCCGTGCTGCTGTGCGCCGAAGGGTGGAACGACCACGACCGCAGCGGCCGCTCCATAGGCCACGACGTCGGATACAATTTCCTGGTCTCGTGCCTGCCCAATTCGATCATAATGAACTACGGCGACAACGACACGTTCCCGTTGTGGTACAACCAGGAGGTCGAGGAGATACGTCCCGACGTCCGCATAATGAACATGAGCTACCTGGGCGCCGACTGGTATATCGAGGAGATGACCCATGCCTACAACGAATCGGCCCCCGTACCCTATACCATTCCGCACAGCGTATACACGCAGTACGATATGATCCCCGTCGACGACCGCCTCGGAAGGCCCATGCCGGCGAAATGGGTGGTGGAATTCATCAAAAGCCGCGATCCCAAGACACAGGGGCAGCTTGCCAACGGCGACAGGACCGACTATATACCCACGCGCAAGATAGCGCTTCCTGTCGATAAGGACGCCGCCCTTGCATCGGGCATAGTCCGCGCCGAAGACGCCCACCTGATGGTCGACACCATACACTTCACCCTTCCCGCCCACTACCTCGACAAGACGCAGCTGATGCTTTTGGACCTTGTGGCCAATTTCGACTGGAAACGCCCGCTCTACTTCACCATGACGCGCAACATGCGCGACATAGGACTCGGCGACTGGCTGCAGGCCGACGGATGGGCATACCGTTTCGTGCCGATCAAAACCGAGTTCGACATACTCGACGCCGGGCGCATGGACGTCGACCGCTCCTACGACCTGGTGATGAACCAGTACAAGTACGGCAACGCGGGCGACCCGCACGTCTATGTCGACTACACTTCTGTAATAAACCTGCGCTTCGTGCAGGCTTACAACACTTTCGCCCGCCTCGCCCAGCGCCTTTCGGAGCGGGGCGACAAGGAAAAAGCCGTGGAGGTGCTCGACCGGGCCATGACCGAATATCCGACCAGCCAGATCAATTTCGACTTCTGGAGCATCTATCCCATCATCGAGGGGTATTACGATGCGGGGGCGATGGAAAAGGGAGACGCACTGCTGGAAGATTACGCCAACACCCTGCAGGATTACAGAGAGTATTACCTGACCTTCAAGGGACGCAAGGGGCGGCTTGTAGAGGACGTGTGGTATGAAAAGTACCGCGACCTGAAAGGACTTGCGCAGATAGCCAGGTACTACGACCGCACCAAGCAGTATGCGGCAATATCGTCCTATCTGGAACTTTTCGAGGAGCCTGACGAAACGAAGGCCGAACCCGAGCCACAGTACCAGGAGCCGATATGATACAATGAAAAACCGGCTGAATGCCGGTTTTTCATTGTGTTGTCATAAGTCATGAGTCGAAGGTGTCGCTGCGCGACAATTCTTTTATTTTCAAATCTCCAAATCTCCAAATTTTCAAATTATTTGCGATTGTTGTAATCGGCCTTTATGTCTTCGTAGAACTGCAGGTAGCTCATACGCATATATGGTTCGAACCAGAAGCTTGCGATGCCGAGCGTAACGATGACCAGCAGTACCCAGCCGATAAAACGCAGGTTCAGGCAGAAAAATTTCCATTTGTAGCCGGTCATCATATCGCGGCTGCGGCGCATGGCGTCCATCGCCGAGATGTTCCTGTCCTCTGCGATAACGAACATCGTCATCGACCAGGCTATGCTCATCACGAGGCCCGGAATGATGAGCAGCAGGCTCCACAGGAAGACGAAAATGCCGATGAGCAGGGTTGCGACGAACGCACGGCCGAAATCGTTGAATCCGTCGAAAATAACCTCGAGCCTGGCGTTTTCGCGGTCGTCCCTCAGCCTTTTCAGGTAGATGATGAAGCCGAGCATGAGCGGCCCGGCCAGCAGGAACGGGAATATGCCCGTTATCAATACCATTACAAGGGTGGTGAGTGCCGAATAATCCCACTTTTCCCGCAGGATGGCTTTGGCGCTTCTCATGATTTCTACGTTCGGAGTCATAATCGGATGAATTAGCTGTTTATGATTTCATACTGCAAATATAAATATAAAAATAATACTATGCAATACATAATACCGTTTTAGAATATATTGTGTGAAAATAATATGATATGCGGGGTTTTGGGAGTGCGAGAGGGGTTTTGGCGGATAATGTTTTTTTGAGGACAACAAAAAAAGGCCGCTCCAGTAAGAGCGGCCCTGCAGTCACTGTAAGATTGACTATTCGGAAACCAGACGGCTGAATTCAGCAACGATGTTGCCGAGTTCGTCGCGGTTGCCCTTGTATGTGATGTGGATTACCGACGTCATGTTGGCAAGAATGAAATAGGATGTCCTGATGACGAACCAGCGTACCACATGTGCGTAACCTACGCTCTGGACGGTCCTCTTGTTGAGGGTGATGACGGAAACGTTGCCAGTGATCATACCCCACAGGATAGTTCTCTTATCCACCTGAATGATGCGCCTGTCGGTCGCAACCATGTAGGTTTTGAGTTTTATGCCCATGATGAGCCAGATGATCTTGACGAAAAACATGATGAGCTTGTCAAACGGGTTCGAAGAGTCTGTGTAAGCATTGCCTTCCACCTGGTACAGCACTTTTTCGCCTTCGAAAAGGACGAGTTCCTTGAGTTGTTTTGCCATTGTAGGAAAAATTTAAATTGGTTAGTAAAAAATTGGTCGAGTTGAATTGGCTTGTAACGAGTCAAAATTAGTATAAAAAACGGAACTGCAAAATATTGAAGTATAGATTTTTGGCAAGATGTTGTTTATTTACGAAAAAATCACCGCGTTTTTGACGCGGTGATTCTTATTTTTGACGCGGTGAACCTCGCCTGACGGCGCTAATTGTCCTGTTTTTTCTATTTCTGGCCTTTTCCCGCCTGTCCCGCCGCCGACTCTTTACGGTTGTACATAAAGCGCTTTATTTTGAGCGACGGGGTTTTCTGGAACTCCTCTTTCTGCTCCTCGACTTCGGCTATCTTCGAAAAACTCGCCACTTTCGAGTTGACGTAGTTCTTGACGTCATTGCGTATCTCGTCCATCTTGTTGGAGAGGTTCTCCTTGAAATCGTAGTATTTCTGCTCCAGTTCGTCGTAATTGAACTGTACCAGCGCGATAAGCTTCCCTTTCTGGTCTGCGGTCACCAGCGAGTCGCTCACATAGACAAGACTGTTGAGGATACTCTCTATCTCTTCGGGGTAGATGTTCTCGCCGGTCGACGAGACCAGCATGCTGTTGAGCCTGCCTTTTATGAATACGAACCCGTCGTCGGCTATATATGCGAGGTCGTTGGTGCGGAACCAGCCGTCGGCCGTGAACGCCTCGGCGGTTTTCTCCGGATTCTTGTAGTATCCCTGCATCACGCAGGGCGACAGCGCGATCAACTCCCCGTCGCCGTTCTCGTTGACGTCCGACAGTTTCAGCGTCACGTTCATTACTGCGGGACCGGTCGAACCTAACCTTACCACATCCGGAGCGGCACCGGCAAGCAGCGGACCCGTTTCGGTCAGTCCGTAGCCGATCGCATAGGGGAATTTGGCTTCTAAGAGGAATTTTTCAGTCTGGGTGTCGAGTTTCGCACCGCCTATTCCGAAGAAGCGTATCCGGCCGCCGAATATCTTGTAAAGCCTTTTTCCGGCCAAGCTGTGCAACTGCCTGCGGAAAAACGCCTTTGAATAGAACGCTCTCCAAACCGCGTTTTTGGTAAACTTAGCAAGCACCTGCGTCTTGTAGAGCTTGTCCATGATGAGCGGAACGCTCAGCATGATCGTGGGGCGGATCTCGCGCATCGCCGGAATGAGCGTCGAAGTCGTGGGCGGTCGGTCGAGGTACACTACCGTAGATCCGTAGGTGAACGGGAAAAGCATTCCGAGCGAACATTCATAGGTGTGCGACAGCGGCAGGATGGATAGGAAAACGTCATCCTTCGAGATCGGGAACACGTCGTAGCAGATGTCGATCTGGGCCGCCAAGGCACCGTGCGACAGCATCACCCCTTTGGGCGAAGCGGTTGTGCCCGAGGTGTAGATTATCGCCGCCGTATCTTCCGGAGCGGGTTCTTTGCCCTTACCGCGCACCATATCCTCTTTCTTGTGGATGATGCCCAGATTCTTCGTGCGGATGACTATATTCTGGCTTTCGAGGGTCTCCTTCGAGAGTTTGGTGTATAGCTTGTCCGACACCAGAAGGGCCTTCGAATCGGAGTGGGCGATGATCTGGTCGAACTCCTCGCCCGAGAATCCGGGCAGGATCGGGATGACGATCATCCCCGCCGATACCACCGCGAAATAACAGACCGGCCAGTTGGGCATGCTGCTGCTCAGCAGGGCCACCTTGTCGCCGGCCGAAAGCCCGGCGTCGAGCAGCATCTCCCGCACCGCCTCGGCCCGCTCCCCGAATTCGCGGAACGTCACCTTCTCGCGCTCGAACATGGCGTGTGAGACGCGCTCGGCGTATTTATCTATACTGTTTTTATATATCTCGGCTAACGTCGAGGCCATAATACTCCAATCTATAATATTCTACAAATATAGTGAAAGTCGAGAGACAAGCAAAACTTTATTAAGCGAGAGGACGCAAATTTATTTGCGATCCAGAGCGTTGTAAAGTTCAATGCAATTAAATTTAGGTTCAAACCTAGTTAAGTAGTAATAAATACTATTTAACTATCTTTGGATTAATGAGTAACAAGTATTTTTTTCGCGCCAAGATTTCTGACGAGAAATTCAGGACAGTTTTACGTCTTTTTTGCCTTGATCTGGAAGCAAAAAAGACAGCTGAATTTGCAGGCTTAAATCAGGACACGGTCAACAACATTTATAACAAACTTCGAGAGCGCATCGCCGAGCTTTGTGAGGCGGAAAGTCCGTTCACAAACGGCGAGGTCGAACTCGATGAGAGCTACTTCGGAGCGCGTCGTGTACGCGGGATCCGAGGGCGGGGAGCCAAGGGTAAGATCCCTGTTTTCGGGATGCTTAAACGAGGCGATAAGGTTTATACCCAGGTTGTCAAAAACTGCTCTGTGAGTGAACTGTTGCCCATTATTAAGGGCAAAGCAGACACCGATGCAGTAATTTATTCCGATGGTTTTAAGACCTATGACGGTCTTGTTAATTACGGGTATAAAAGGCATTATCGCGTCAAGCACGGCGAAAACGAATTTGCTGTTGGACACAAACATATTAATGGGATCGAGAACTTCTGGGGACTATGCAAAGTAAGGCTCGCAAAGTTCAGAGGGGTACATAAACACACCTTCTATTTACACATAAAAGAGTGCGAGTTCAGGTACAATTATCGAAACCAAAATATTTATCTAATTTTACTCAAAGAACTACGAAAAAATAAACTTAACTAGGTTTGAACCTAAATTTATTTTGCTTGTCCGAGGCGCATCCCATATTATTTAAAAGTAACGTTAAAAAATCGAATTATTGTTAGTTTTGTACCATAAAATGAAGCTGCACTCGGATAACATAAAAAAGTACGCTGCGGAGGCGGGATTCACGCTTTGCGGCATCGCGTCCGCAAGGGTGCTGGATGAATACGCCCCCCGTTTCGCCGCCGGACTTGAGGCGAGCGGAGACCGCGCGCTGCATTACCTTGCCGACCGTCCCCAGCGGCGCCTCGATCCGTCATATCTCGTTCCGGGGGCACGGAGCGTTATTGTCTGCGCCGTCAACTACCGCAACCGCTACAGCGGGGGATATCCGGACGGTTTTCCCGGTCCGAAAATCTGTTCGTATGCCCTTTCAACCAAATACCAGCCCAAAATCAATGCCATGCTGACGGAGATGCTCGGACGGTTGAAGGCTGATATCCCGGATGTCTCAGGACGCGCTTTCTGCGACACTTCCGCCATCCTCGAAAAAGCCTGGGCTGCCGAGGCAGGGCTCGGTTGGATAGGCCGCAACTCTCTGCTGGTGAATCCCGATTACGGTTCGTTCCTGCTGCTGGGCGAACTCGTCATAGATGCGGAATGCGACCGTTACGACGCCCCTTACGAAGGCCCCGGGTGTGGCGAATGCCGGCGGTGCATGGAGATGTGTCCGGCCGGGGCGATACCGCGTGCGCATACGATAAACACCGGCCGCTGCATTTCGGCGCTCACCATAGAAAAAGTCCGCGAACCCGCCGCTGCGGAACTCCACGGATGGATCTACGGCTGCGACGAGTGCCAGAACGTCTGCCCGTGGAACAGGGCGCGCCCGAAGCACGAGAACCCCGCTTTCGACCCTGTTCTCGACCCGGCGGATCTTCCCGCGGAGCGTTGGCTGTCGATGGAAGAGGATGAATTCAGCCGCATTTTTGCAGGGACTCCGCTCCTGCGCACCGGCCTCGAAAGGATCAAAAAAGTGGTTTCGGGTGAAAAAAACGTCTGATTATTTTGGAAATCAATAACTTTTGTGTTTCTTTGCCGTGTTAAGGTAACATCGCTGTCCCAAACAGGGGGTTCCCGTATTTATTTTTTAATACATTTTTTATCTGTTATGACAGGCAAAGTAAAATGGTTCGACACGGCTAAAGGTTATGGCTTTGTGACGACCGAAGAAGGTCAGGACGTATTCGTTCACTACACCGGCATCCAGGGCGACGGTTTCCGTGGCCTCGAACAGGACCAGGCTGTAGAGTTCGACCTCGACGAAGGCAAGAAAGGCCCTCAGGCTATCAATGTTGTCGCTGTAAAGTAAATCTTTTCCCGCAATATTAGGGTGCGCGCGCCGCACCGGCTATAGCTTTATACTGAAAAGGGACCCGTTGGGGTCCCTTTTTATTTTGGCATGCACTCTACAATACTCTGTCCGGTTTTATCTTTAACGCATTCGGGCGCAGGTGTTGGAAATCAGGAATATATATTTTAACTTTACAAAAACCAACCCTCTTAAATATATTGCTTATGAAAAAGATTTTGTCTCTGATCGCGTTTTTGGCTTTTTTCGCGTAGTGCGTTACGGATGGCCGCGAACCGGTTTCCGGCGCATCCGACCCCGTTGCCGCCAATCCCCTCGTCGTCCCTGTTGACAAAGCTCTGGACGAGATGTACGGCCTGATGGATGTACTTTACGGCGTCCAGACCCGCGCAGGCAGCCGCCGTGCTGCTACCGTGGAGACTGTGATGTCTTCCCAACTTGCAGGGCATACCCGCACAGAGGGTGATTCCGGATCGCCCGATGAAAGGGTTTACCTTGTCAATTTCGGCAACGACGAAGGCTTTGCAGTGCTCGGAGCGAACGTCTACATGCCTTCAGTCATCTGCATCGCCGAAAAGGGTTCTTTCACGCTTGAAGAATACCTCAGACTCGCCAACGAACCTCAGACTCGCAGCGGTTCCGATCCTGACGGCGACGCTCCCGAGTGGATGAGCTACGAGGACATCCACAATTACGGCTACGGCGAGGAAGGTAATCCCGACCCGTTCGTCTATGAGGACTACTGTATCGACTGGGACGAGGGCGACACGCCCGAGGAGGACACCGGCGACTATCTGATATACGCCCAGAATGATTCTTTTATCAAAGGAAGAGTGGCCCGTTTAACACAACCGTATGATGAAATTCCTGACGGCTTTGGCGGCGACCCCAACCCCACAGTTACTTATGTCGAAGGCCCCTGGACACTCCAGGCTGCCGGAAAGATCGAGCCGTTGCTTACTACTCAATGGGATCAGGGCAGTCCGTTTAATAAGTTTTGTCCTGTTGATCCAAGAAATGACCGTCTTACATCGTATGCTGGCTGTGTTGCAATTGCTTTGGCACAAATCATCGCTTTCAATGAGAAACCGGCACCTTCAACATTCAATTATTATGGTGCCGTTACATCGACATGGGAAGAACTAAAAAATCATAATTATCTAGTTACTGCATCTACACCTGATGCAATCCGGATTCGTGATGATATGGCCAAAATAATCCGTGCTATCGGTAATGGTGTGAATATGGGGTATAGCTATTATGACGGCAGTAATTCTTCTATAGGGAAAGCTAAAAAATATCTTAAAGGCATATCGGATTATTACGATATAGATAAAAAAGCAACAGATAAGGAAGACCATATAAAAGGTATGCTGAATAATAGGCTCCCGGTTTATATTAAAGGACGCTCTAATAACGGCGGCCATGCCTGGGTAATCGACGGTTCGGCGACGCAGAACAAAGAAACTAAGAAATATGTAAACGGTGTATATCATAGTTCATCGACCGTATCCCGCGCTCTCTATCACTGCAATTTCGGCTGGTTCGGTCACTGCGATGGTTATTATCGTTACGATGTATTCAATACTATAGACGGTCCCGAAACGATTGAGCCTGGCGTTGACCCATATTCAGCCTATCCGGGCTCAAACCACTATAACAGCCGGATCAAAATATTGAAATACAAGGTGCGATGAAAAGGAGAATATTAATAATATTTATTTTAATATTATGCGGATGTTATCGGGAAGTGACAAAGCCTTCCGAGATATATTTACGCTCCTATGTGATGTCGTATTATGATGTGGATGGCATCGTTTTAACCGCATACAAAGAATCTGCCCGAATAACTGTTAACAATCTCGTGGACGGTTGGATTGGAGGTTATACTGATGAGGGGGAGAAAAAAGAGGCCTACGATGCATTATGCGAGAAACACGGGGATATGACCTTTTGCAGGACTGTATTGAAGATGCCTGGAGAGTATGTAGCATATCCCGGGGTAGACTATGTCTCGATAGAGATAACAAGCGATGCCGATTTTGATGATCGCCACCCCGCAGGTTCATCTCTGGCTGATATTGCGACCTTTATTTCGAGTTCTGTAAAACCATATATCGATAATGGGTATGTGTACCCCATCTACGGCG
Source organism: Rikenellaceae bacterium (assembly GCA_031547885.1). Classification (GTDB taxonomy): domain Bacteria; phylum Bacteroidota; class Bacteroidia; order Bacteroidales; family Rikenellaceae; genus UBA940. The sequence continues at coordinate 8,817 of JAVBRO010000006.1, read as the reverse complement.
ATCCGGGCTCTGCTGTCAAGAAACTTGTTTCAGACCTTATCCCTGAGGACTTGGTACTCACCGGAGAAGATAGAGTAACTGCTTATCGTCCGATTCCGGCTGTTGTCGGATATTTCGGAGCTTTGGAATTCCGGCAAAAGCCTACGCTATCCAAAACCCACACATTCACTGTGACTCTGACGGCCGACGACGGCCGCGTGTTCAGCGACACGGTCGAAATGACCTTCGAATAGATCACCATGAATATAGTGAGGGCCGGATTTATCCGGCCCTCACTTATTATAAAACACCTTGACATATTTAGGATTTCTGACGCCTCTTTTTCTCTTTATGGCGGGGGCAGATGACGCGCAGGCCGCCTTTGTCGCACCACACTTCGAGCGGAAGATCGGGGCCCGGCTGGCCGTCCATGTCGGTCGTCTCCATGCTGTCGGCTTTGGCTGTCAGGTGGCTGCAGCGGATATGCGCGATCTCGCGCGGATATTTCTTCGTGATCCCCGAAATATGCAGGAACACCGTGTTCAGCGTCTCGAGCGGGTTGTGCCCCTTGATTATCAACACGTCCAGAAGCCCGTCGTCGAGTTCCGAGGTGCGTGCGAGTTTCAGGCTTCCCGCGGTCTTTCCGTTGAACACCAGCAGTATCAGCGCCTCGCCGCCGAAATCCCCGCCGTCCGACTTTACCGCCAGGTTTATCCTGCGGTAGTTGGCAAGGTCGAGCGCGCCGCCGGCCAGGTAGGCCAGCCGCCCGAAGATGTTTTTCATCTGGGTAGGAGTGTTCTGCGAAACGGTGGTGAAAAGCCCGCAGCTCAGTATGTTGACGAACCACGTGCCGTTGGCGACCCCCAGGTCCACCGGACGGATCTCGCCGTCGAGTATGGCGCGGACGGCTTTCTCCACATCCGACGGCATTTTGAAGGCTTTAGCGAAATCGTTGGCCGTCCCCACGGGCAGGACAGCCACCGGAACGTTCACCGAACGCTGCTTCATCAGGTTGACCACGAAATTGACCGTCCCGTCTCCGCCGGCTATCAGTATGTGATCGTAGGTGTGGTCGATCTCGTCGACGGCTCCGTCCATAGGGCCGTTGAAATCGAGCCGGAACAGCGTGACCATCAGCCCGCGCGACTGGTAAAGCGCCACGATCCGATCGAGCCACTCGCCGATCGAAGTTTCTCCTGCGGTGGGATTATATATGAACCTTACTTTTCTCATTGTTCCACTACCGGGAATCCATGGGAACTTAAAATATTGAGCTCACCGGCGTCATCAGCAAAGATAATGAAAAATTCGAGTTCCCCGGGCGTATCTATGCGGCTGACCGCCTCTATGTCATGTGTCGCCATTATTCCCGTCGCCCAGGCGTCGGCAACCCCGCATCTATGACCCACGACGCTCACAGAGAGGATATTTCCCATTGCGGGCAGTCCGGTTTTCGCATCGATCGTATGGACGCGCCTGTTGCCGTCTTTGTCGGTGAACCAGTTGCGGTAGTTGCCCGAGGTGGCGATGGCCCGCAGCCTGTCGTCGAAAGTAACCACGGCTTCCAGTTCGTTCAAAACGCCCTCCACGGGTTTGTTTATGCCGATCCTCCACTTCTTTCCGACAGCGTTGACGCCTTTGGCCCTCACTTCGCCGCCCACATCGACCATATAGTCGGTCACTCCTTTGCTTTCGAGCATATCCGACAGCTTGTCGACGGCAAAACCCTTTGCCACCGAGCTGAAGTCGAGCTGCACGCGCGGATCGTCCTTGGTGATGCGGCCGTTTTCAAGGTGGATTTTGTCCATGCCGACGTATTCCATTATGCATTCGACGCACGGGGAATCCTGCTGTTCTCCGGGGCCGAATCCCCACGCATCGACGAGTGGTTTTACCGTCAGGTCGTAGTAGCCGCCGGTGCGCACGTAGACATCTTTCGCAATGGCGAAGCATTCGTCGAAGAGGGGAGTGGTTTCGGATGTTTCGTTGCGGTTTATCCGGCTGACGAGCGAAGAGGGGTTGAACATCGAAAAGGTGTTGTCGATCTCGTTGAATACCGAGTCGATGCTGCCGCCGAGATTCTTATCCGGGTTTTTCACGACGATACTGTATGTCGTACCCTGTTCGAATCCGCTGAACGTCGCGTAATGATCCTGCTTGCAGCCGGTAAGCAGAGTGAAAAGTGAAAAAAGTATTACAAATGGTTTTCTCATGATTTCTTCTCGATACAATATAATATGCCGCCTTCGCGCCGTGTGACGACGACCGGTTTGTCTTTGTCGATGAAAAGTCCGTTGTCGGCGGCGGCTTCCCAGCGGCGTCCGTCGATCTCGACCCTGCCTGCCGGACGCAGAGCGACGACCGTCACGCCTTCACGGCCTGTCATGTCCTCCTCCACAGCGACGTGCGAAACGTAGGTCTCGCCGATCTCCGCGTTCAGCACGACCCTGCCCTGCAGGCGCGATCGGCCGACAAGGAATTTTCTGCCCAACCATATCGCGGCCATGAAGCCCACGGACAGCGAGATCACCACCAGTCCCAGCGGTTTCAGTATAACCCCGATCGAAACGGCTCCCGACGGTATGTGGCGCAGCAGATCGTTGTCGATCAGTGCAAAGACCAGGCCCAGAACGGTGCAGATGATACCCAGTATGCCCAGCACGCCGAATCCGGGCGTGGCGAATATCTCGATCAGAATGAGCACGATGCCCGCGACGAAAAGTATGATCTCCCAGTAATTCAGCATCCCTTCTATATATAGCGGTGCGAAATAGAGCAGCGCGGCCAGTATCGCCACCACCAGCGCCATGCCGATGCCCGGCGACTGGATCTCGAAATAGAGGCCCCCGATGATGAACATGATCAGTATGCCCTGCAGTGCCGGGTTGGTCAGTATCCTCATCAGTTTGTCGAGCCAGTTAGGGGCGTATTCGTGTATCACGGGATTTTCGACCCCGGCCATTTTGACAAGTTCCTTTACGGTCGCCGGATTGCCTTCGCAGTAACCCCATTTGACGGCTTCCTCGGCCGTGAAATTGACCACTTTGGTGTCGTCTACGAGTCTCGGGACCACGATAGTCGGATCGACCATTGCCTCGGCGATGAGCGGATCGCGCACCCAGGTCCAGGAAACCGTATCACCGCGGCTGTTCACGACGGGTTTCTTGCCGTGGGCCTCGGCCGTGGCGCGCATCATCGCCCGCATGAAACTCTGGTACTTGTCGGGCATCACCTCGCCCGACTGGTCCACCACGGTGGCCGAACCCATCGTCGAGCCGGGTTTCATGTAAATGCGGTCGGCAGCGACAGATATCAGAGCCCCCGCGCTGACGGCCTGATTGTTGACGAATACGTAGACCGGAATCTTCGAGTTGAGGATGCGCGTGCGGACCGAGTCGGCCGATTCCACCACGCCACCGTAGGTGTTCATGTCGATGACGATAAGGCCGGCGCCCATTTCTTCGGCCTGCCGGAAGCATTTGTCGGTGAGGCGCACGACGCTCGGCTGGATGGTCTCACGGATGGGGTAGACATAAACGAGAGTGGAATCCGCCGCGGCGAATCCAGGCAGAACTGCCGCACAGAATACTATAAGCGAGAGTAATTTTTTCATAACAGATATAAGGTGTCGGATTACAAAAAACAAAGATAAGGGTTTATTTTAGTGATTATGAATAAAAATCGTAATTCGTAATTATCTCCGTCGGTTTTTATTCGCACCAGCCTGTGGCTGACTAGCGGACCTCCGTCGTTGATTATTTGAAAAACAAATAATTCGTAATTTTTAATTCGTAATTCGTAATTTTTATTTACCTTTGCGCCACGCTTCGGCGATATCCGGTAAGGCGGATTCGTCAGTGGAGTGGAACCATAAGTTATTCAATAAGTTATGAGCTATTTAACAGCAGAAAAAAAGCAGGAGCTTTTTGGCCAGTACGGGAAGTCTAACGTTGACACCGGCTCCGCAGAGAGCCAGGTTGCGCTGTTTTCCTATCGTATCAACCACCTTACGGAACACCTCAAGAAGAACCGCCAGGATTTCGGCACGCAGCGCGCTCTTCTGCGCCTCGTCGGTAAACGCCGCGCGCTTCTCGAGTACCTCAAGGAGAATGATATCGAAAGATACAGGGCTATAGTCAAAGCTCTCAACCTCAGGAAGTAAACCTTCCGGACGGTTGCACAGTGAAAAAGGCAATTTCCGTAACGGATTTGCCTTTTTCTGCTAAAATACGATGAAGACGCAACGGGAAACCGTCATTGCGAAGGCGTAAAGCCTGAAGCAATCCAGCGTAAAGTAAATTATAGATTGCTTCGCTCCGCTCGCAATGACGGGAGAAGGTAACGATCAAGGATGCACAGGATGACAATTTACGGAGAAAAGAAAATAAAAAGATGATGTACAACGAAATCAAAAAGACGATCGCTCTCGCCGACGGACGCGAGATCGAGATCAGCACCGGCAAACTGGCCAAACAGGCCGACGGTTCGGTGGTTGTAAAGATGGGCGACACGATGCTTCTCGGGACTGTCGTGGCTGCCAGGGATGCCAAACCCGATACGGACTTTATGCCCCTTTCGGTAGAATACAAGGAGAAATACGCTGCCGCGGGACGTTACCCTGGCGGTTTTCTCAAACGCGAAGCACGCCCCAACGACAGTGAAATACTCACGTCGAGGCTCATCGACCGCGCGTTGCGTCCCCTGTTTCCGGACGATTACCACGCCGAGGTGTTCGTGAACGTAACCCTTATCTCGGCTGACAAGGATATCCAGCCCGACGCCCTTGCGGGTCTTGCGGCTTCGGCTGCGCTGGCAGTCAGCGATATACCTTTCGGAGGCCCCATCTCGGAGGTCCGCGTAGCAAGGATCGGCGGCGAATTTGTCATCAACCCGACCTATTCGCAGATGAAGGATGTCGACCTCGACATCATGGTGGGAGCTACCTACGATAATATCCTGATGGTCGAAGGCGAAATGAAAGAGGTTTCTGAAGAGGATATGCTCGAAGCTATCAAAGTCGCCCACGACGAGATCAAAAAGCACTGTGCCGTTCAGATCGAGCTTTCGAAAGAACTCGGCAAGGATGTCAAACGCGAATATTGCCACGAGATCAACGATGAGGACCTTCGCAAAAAGGTCATCGCCGAAACATACGACAAGGCTTACGCTGTAGCCACCGGCGGAACCGCCAAGCACGAACGCCACGATGCTTTCGAAGCCATTGAGGCCGAGTTTGCAGCTCAGTTCAGCGAAGAGGAGCTGGCCGAGAAGATGCCGCTCATCAAGAAATATTTCCACGACAACGTGATGAAAACCGCGATGCGCAACATGATCCTCGACGAGGGCAAGCGCCTCGACGGACGCCGCACCGACGAGATACTCCCCATCTGGAGCGAGATCGACTACCTGCCGTGCGCCCATGGTTCGGCCGTTTTCACACGCGGTGAGACTCAGTCGCTTACAACTGTCACGCTCGGCACGAAACTCGATGAAAAACAGATCGACGAGGTTCTGGTCCAGGGCAGCGAGCAGTTTGTGCTGCACTACAACTTCCCGCCATTCTCGACCGGTGAGGCGCGTCCGCAGAGGGGCCTCAGCCGCCGCGAAGTGGGACACGGCAACCTCGCATGGAGGGCGCTGAAACCGATGGTTCCGGTGGGCGAAGAAAATCCGTATGCCATCCGCATCGTTTCCGACATCCTCGAGTCCAACGGTTCGTCGTCGATGGCGACCGTATGCGCAGGCACACTGGCTCTTATGGATGCAGGTGTGAAGATCAAGAAACCGGTTTCTGGTATCGCCATGGGTCTTATCACCGATGCCGGCAAGTTCGCCGTACTGTCGGATATCCTCGGCGACGAAGACCACCTGGGCGATATGGACTTTAAGGTTACTGGTACCGCAGACGGTATCACCGCTACCCAGATGGATATAAAGGTAGACGGACTTCCCTACGAAGTGATGGAAAAAGCGCTTTTGCAGGCAAAAGCGGGACGCCTACACATACTCGGCAAACTGACCGAAACCATTTCGAAACCGCGCGAAGACTACAAGCCATTCGTTCCGAGGATCGTGCAGATCGTCATCCCGAGCGACTTCATCGGCGCCGTCATCGGCCCGGGCGGAAAGGTCATCCAGGAGATTCAGAAAACTACAGGCACGACCATCACCATTACCGAAGCCGACAACAAGGGCTTCGTGGATATCTTCGGCCCGGACAAGGATGCTCTGGATGCGGCTCTCAACCGCGTGAAGGGCATCGTCGCCGTTCCCGAAGTGGGCGAGGTCTACACCGGCAAGGTCCGTTCGATCGTTCCGTTCGGCGCGTTCGTCGAGATTCTTCCGGGTAAGGACGCCCTGCTCCACATCTCGGAGATAGACTACAAGCGTTTCGAAACGATGGAAGAAACCGGCATCAAGGAGGGCGACACGCTCGAAGTGAAGCTGATCGGCTCTGATCCCAAAACGGGCAAGTTCAAACTGTCCCGCAAGATATTGATGGAAAAACCGGAAGGATGGGTCGAGAAAGAGCGTCCCGCACGTGAAGACCGTCCCGACCGTCCCCGCGGCGATCGTGATCGTGACCGCGACCGCAAGCCCCGCGGCGACCGCGACCGCGATAAGAGATAAGTTCAGCTGATAAGGCATGACTATTGATAAAGCCCCTATATTGTTAGGGGCTTTTTCTTTAGAAATGAAATCCGGAAAATGTTGCAAATCCGGAAAAAAGGATGTGCCATATTTGGAGAAAAAAATAACGGATTAACGTGGGTTCCGAAGATGGCATAAATGTTGCCGGATGGAAATCGAGCAAAAAACACGTTAATTTGTTGAAAATTGTCTGTTTTCGCATATGGAAAAAGAAAAATAAGCGTTATCTTTGTGGCAATTGCAAAAAAACGCTTGCGACACGGAGATTCTTTTAAACTAGATAACTTTAAAATTTGTATTGATTATGAAAAAAATCGTTAAGTACGGCGTTCTGCTGACAGCTTGCGTTCTTACGCTCTCGAGCTGTAACTGTTTCAAGAAAATGGCTAAGAATGCCGATGCCATCAGTGTTGTGGCTAATCCCGACCCGGTTGTTCTGGTTGGTAAAAACGTGGTGACCGACGTGACTGTCGTTTTCCCCGAAAAGTATTACAATCCCAAAGCTGTCCTGAAGGTTACCCCGATGCTCGTTTTTGACGCAGGTGTCGTTGAAGGCGCTCCCAAGTATGTACAGGGCGAAAAAGTTAAGGACAACTATCCCGTTATCTCCAAAAATTCCGGCGGCGTCTACACTCAGACCATTTCCATTCCGTGGGATCCCCGCGCCCGTGAAAGCGTTCTCGAACTGAAGGTCGAAGCCAAATGCGACGGTAAGGATGCCGACTTCCAGCTGGTAGCCGTTATCCCGGTTGCCGACGGTGTCAACACCCTCCAGCAGGATCTCGACTATGCAGGCCCGATGGTCATTATGCCGGATGATTTCAAGAGGATCACCCATGACAGCGAATCTGTAGACATCATGTACCAGAAGAACATGTCGAATGTACGTACAGGTGAACTTTCGAAGGAACAGACCAAACTTTTCGAAGCTTTCGTGAAGGAAAACAAGGATAAGGACCGCGTTACCCTCGGCAACATTCAGGCTAAAGGCTACGCTTCTCCCGAAGGTCCCGAAACTCTCAACGACAAGCTCTCAAAAAAACGCGGTGAAAGCGGACAGGCTGCTGTAGGCAAAGAACTCAAGAACGTTAAGGGTCTGAACTACGACGTTGCCGCTTATGGCGAAGACTGGGAAGGTTTCAAGAAGATGGTCGAAGCATCTGATATGAAAGACAAAAACCTGATTCTCCAGGTTCTCAACATGTACTCTTCGTCTGCACAGCGAGACAGCGAGATCCGCAACATGTCGAAAGTGTTCGACGAACTCGAAAAGACTATCCTTCCGCAGCTCCGCCGCACCCAGATGCTCGCTACTACCGACATCCAGGGTAAGACCGACGCCGAACTCAAGGCTGCTGTCGCCAGCGACGTGAACTCGCTGAACGTTGAAGAAATGCTCTTTGCCGCTACGCTGTTCGACGACAATGCAACCAAGATCAAAGTCTACAAGGCTGCCGCTGACAAATACAACGATGCCCGCGCATGGAACAACCTCGGCGTATCCTATGCCGAAGAAGGTGATTGGGCCGGTGCTGAAAAGGCGTTCGAAAAAGCCGTTGCTCTTTCGTCCGATCCCGCTCTCAACAACAACCTCGCTCTCACGGCTCTCGCACAGGGCGACTACCAGAAAGCCGCCAAATATCTGCCCGCTGCAAGCGCTCAGGCCAAGGGTCTTTCGGCTGTGACCGAAGGCAACTACAGCAAGGCCGCTTCCAGCCTCGAAGGTTACAACAAGGCTGTTGCCGAAGTACTCAACGGCAACCTCTCCGCAGCGAAAAACGCTCTGAGCGGTGACAACAGCGCCGATGCAGATTACCTGCGCGGTGTGATCGCTGCCAAGGAAGGCGACGCTAACACGGCTGTTTACAACGTGAAAAAAGCTATCGACAAAGATCCGTCGCTGAGGGCAAAGGCTCTGACCGACGTGAACCTCAAGAGCATCGTATCGCAGCTCTAATCGAGGGGCCATCTATATGGGGGAAGGACGGGGTAACCCGTCCTTTTCCTTTTTTTGCGCGGATAGCGGGATGCATTCTTTGGATTTTGTGGCTTAATACGCAAAAGGGATGGTGAGATGGTGTGTAAATAATTATATTTCATATATTTATCGCATTTGAAAATATATGAACAAAAAACTGCTTTTATTGCGGATCGCGTGCCACAATTCATTACGGGGTTAAGCGTCAT
>JAVBRO010000022.1:0-78966 GCA_031547885.1 Rikenellaceae bacterium | reverse complement strand
AAATTTTCTCCCCATATTTTAAGACTTTACGGTTACTAAACGGTCATTCAATTTATGTAAAACAACAATATAACCGATTATCCCCGCAAAGCTAAATCCTTTTCAATCACCTAACAATACGCACTTTACCGAACGCTTACTTTGCATAATACAGGATGCGGCTCGGCAATTGAAAATATCTTTTCATTGCTCTCACCTTTCACTGTATTTGCAAAGACGAAACCTAAAAATCCAAACGAGATGAAACGGCCTTGCTTTCTCCTGTCCGCGGCATTACTTATCCTGCTGATAAATATATCTGTTTATTCGTCATGTTATGCCATACAGAGGTATTATTATCAATCTTTTTCGTTAAAAGACGGGTTGTCCAACTCCAATGTCATGTGCATCCTGCACGACTCCAGGGGAAACATATGGACAGGCGGGCGTTCGGGCCTTAACCGCACCGACGGTTACGAAACCCACTCCTACAACACCTCTTCTCAAGACCGGAGTTCGCTGCCGGGACACCAGATCTTCTATATATTTGAAGACGCGCGGGAGAGTATATGGGTGGCCAGCGAAAAAGGATTGGCTCAGTACGATCACAACAGCGATTCGTTCAAATATATCGAACCGGATGGAACAAAGCTCATATCCTACTCGTATCTCATGTTTCCGGACGGATTCATATTCAACGCACACAACCGCCTCTATAAATATTCGTATGAAGACGGCTCTGTCACCCTCATGCCGCGGTCGTATGATGATAATTCGTCTTATACTATACGCGGCATACATTATTATGAACAGGGCACACTGCTGCTGCGCTCGAGGGAGGCCGGTTTTTCATATTACGACACGGGCTCCGGCAAAATGACCCGCGCCAAATTGTATCCGGAAGTTAACGTAAACGTGTCGCTGCTCGATTCTTCGGGGCGGCTGTGGCTATCCTCGTACGGCAGCGGGTTGAAATGCTACGAGCGGAACGGGAAGCTGAATATGCACCTCAGGAGCACGAATTCGAATATCGGAAGCGATATTATCATGGATATCGTGGAGCATAAGGGGAAGATATGGGTGGCTACCGACGGCGGGGGAATATGCATCGTCGATCCTGAAAGCGGCAGCACTACCCTGCTCGAACATATTCCGGGCGACGACTCCTCGCTGCCGGTTAACTCTTTTAACAGTCTGTGTCCCGACCGGAACGGGGATATGATGGCGGGAAGCGTGCGCAACGGACTGATCCTGATAAGCGAAACGTTCATGAAAACGTACAGGGACGTATCGCTGGAGTCGAGCGTCGGGCTCAGCGACAAAACTGTGATCTCGCTTTTCGAAGACAACAAAGGCATCGTGTGGATAGGGACCGACGGCGGCGGGATAAACAGGCTGGATCCGTCGGACATGAAGTTCCGCCACTACCCCAGAACATACGGGATGAAAGTCACCTCGATCGGTCAGTACGACAGGAACGAACTGATCATTTCGTGCTACGACGACGGGGTTTATCTTTTCAATACCGACACGGGAACGCTCCGCAGGTTCATTATCGTGGACGAGGCCACCGACAGGGCGTTCAACTCGCAGCGTACGGTCGCGATCCTGCAGCTTAACGAACAGAAATACGCTTTTCTCTCTCCCAAAAGCTATATATACGACGCCAAAAACAACTCCTTTTCGCCACTGGCTTTATCTTCGGACGTCAGGCAGGCCGGACCGCTGCTGTTCATTTCCGGCAACGGAAATAAATCATACCTGTGCGATTACGCATCCATATATGAGCTCGGGCACGACACCGAAAAGCTGAAAGCCCTCTACTCGGGCGAGGTGTACAGCATCGACGCCGTATCACAGGACGCGGATGGGGTTTTCTGGATAGGCGGAAGGGACGGGCTTGCCCGTTACGATCCGGTCTCCAATGAATACACCCTGATCGAAACTTTCTTCGGGGCGATCTCGGCCTTGAAGTGCGATCCGTCGGGTTCCATCTGGATCGGTGCGCAGGGATCGTTGTTCCTGTTCCGTCCGCACGACGGCAGTTTCATCCTTTTCAATGAGAACGACGGGGTTTTGCCTAACGAATATCTCGCCTCGTCTGTGCTGACGACCCGGAAAGAGGATATCTTTTTCGGCGGAGTGAACGGTCTGCTGCGCATCGACAACGAGTTCTCGCTGCGCAACTACGCCGCTCCTGTCATATCCCTGAAGGGATTTTATGTGAACGGGGCCGCGGCAGCCTCCGACAGGAATATTAAAATTGCGTATAACTACAATTCCATATCCCTTAAAGTACACATCAATCAGGACAACATATTCCAGCGCCGCATTTTCCGCTACACCATAAACGGCCCCAGCAGGCATATGGTCGATATGCAGAGCAATGTACTGAACATCCCGAAGCTGCTGCCGGGATCATACTCAGTAATGGCATCCTGCAGCATCGGCAACGGGGAGTGGAGCGAAGAGAAAGAGATACTTAATTTTGTCATAACTCCCCCATGGTGGCGTCAAGCGTGGTTCACCATAGTACTTATTTTTGGAATATTGGGCTCTATATCAGGAGTTTACCTATACATTCGCCGCAGACACAGGAACCAGATCAAATGGACGATCAAGGAGCAGGAAAAGAAGATGTATGAAGACAAGGTGCGTTTCCTGATAAATGTCAGCCACGAACTGCGGACCCCGCTGACGCTGGTTTACGCTCCGCTCAAAAAACTCATGATTTCCGACTCTCTTACGGAAGATGTCAAAAAAACGCTGAAAGCCATATTCAGGCAGGCCAGGAATATGAAAGAGATCATCGACATGGTGCTTGAAGCAAGGAAAATAGAGGTCTCGGAAGAGAGCCTCAAGCTGGGGCGGTATCCGTTCAACCAATGGGTGAAAGAGTCGGCCGACGAGTTCTCGACGGAGTTCTCGGAAAAGAATATTGCCGTAAACTTCATCCCCGACGAAAATATAGGCGAGATCGTGTTCGACAGGAAAAAATGCACCGCCGTACTCTCGAACATACTCAGCAACGCCCTGAAATACAGCGACCGGGATAGCTCCGTGACGATATCGACCGCTCTGGCCGACGGCGGGAGGAATGTACGTGTTGAAATCAGCGACCAGGGGATAGGGCTTGGGAATATCGAGCCCGGAAAACTGTTCAGCCGTTTCAGCCAGGGTAACCACGACCGTCCCGGTACCGGCGTAGGGTTGTCTTATGCCAAGATGTTGGTCGAGATGCACAACGGAACGATAGGGGCGTTCAACAACAGCGAACGGGGAGCGACTTTCTTCTTTAACATACCGACAAACCTGGAACAGGAGGCGAACCGCAACAGGAAAGCCTTTATCAACGAACTGTTCAATGCCCCGCCGGAAGAGGAAGAGACCTTCCGGAGTGAGATCACCGCCTCGCCCGGAGACCGTTCGATCCTGCTGGCAGAGGACGAGCCTGAACTGCTGGCATTCTTAAAAGAGAGCATGAGCGTATATTATAAGAATATCTATACGGCTAAAGACGGGGCGGAGGCTCTGATCATGGCAAAACAGCACCGCCCCGATGTGATCATAAGCGATGTAATGATGCCCCGTATGAACGGCTATGAGCTGTGCCGTAATATCCGCGCCGATAAGAGCATCGGGCATACCCCGATCATACTGCTCACGGCCCGCAGCGACCGCGACAGCCAGATGAAAGGATATTCCACCGGAGCCAATTCATACCTGAGCAAACCTTTCGATATGGAGACGCTGCTTGCAGTTACGGCCACGCAGCTAAGCAACAGAGAGATGATAAAAGAGTTGTACCTCAACCACACGATAGCCATCCCGCTGGAGAAAAACCTTAACAATTCCGAGGAAATATTCATGAATTCGGTGCACATGATCATGTCCGAAAACCTCAACAATCCATCCCTCGACGTGGATTTCATAATCGGACGGATCAACATGAGCCGTTCGGCATTCTACCAGCGCTTCAAGCGGCTTACGGACATGGGGGTCAAGGAGTACATCAACCGCTACAAGCTCGAAACTGCGAAACACCTGCTCGCCAACAGCGATAAAACGGTGTATGAAGTGACCGAGATAACCGGCTTTTCGAATCAGAGTTATTTCAGCTCCGTATTTAAGAACCATACCGGCATGACGCCGTCCCAATACAGGAGCGGCAATAATAAAGAAGATGCTTAAAGGACGCAAACAAATAACAAATGGACGTTTTCAGATATCCCGTACCATTATTTTTATTAATTTTATCACGCTTACAAACTAACCCGTCATAAAGATGAAGATCAGGACTTATCTGCCCATCGGCCTCGGAGCGGCGATGCTCCCGTTCGCTGTAAATGCCCAGAGCGGCGAAAAACCAAATGTGATAATAATATACGGCGACGACGTGGGCTATGGAGATCTGGGCTGCAACGGCGCGACGGCAGTAAAAACGCCCAACGTCGACAGGCTCGCATCTGAAGGCGTACGTTTCACCAACGCGCACACCACCTCGGCCACCAGCACACCGTCGCGCTACGGATTGCTTACGGGCGAATACCCGTGGCGCAGGCCGGGAACGGGAATAGCCGCAGGAGACGCCGGCATGATAATCAAGCCGGAGCAGTACACAATGGCCGATATGTTCTCCGAAGCCGGATACACGACCGGCGCAGTGGGGAAATGGCATCTGGGACTCGGCGAAACCTCGAAGCAGAATTGGAACGGAGTCATCACCCCGAACCTTACGGATATCGGATTCCAATATTCGTTCATCATGGCGGCGACGGGCGACCGCGTTCCGTGCGTCTACATCGAGAACTCGCGGGTGGTCGATCTCGATCCGAACGATCCGATTGAAGTGAGTTATAAAGAGAACTTCCCCGGCGAACCGACCGGGAAGGACAACCCCGAACTGCTCACCAAACTGCGTCCGTCGCCAAACCACGGCCACAACCAATCGATCGTCAACGGCATCCCGCGCATCGGCTACATGAAAGGCGGGAAATCGGCGCTCTGGAAAGACGAGGATATCGCCGACCGCATCACCGACAAGGCGGTCGATTTCATCCGCCGCAGCGCCGCCGGAGAAGAGCCGTTCTTCCTCTATTTCGGCACAAACGACATTCATGTTCCGCGCTATCCGAACGAACGGTTCAGGGGCGCGACCGGAATGGGACATCGCGGCGACGCCATCGTACAATTCGATTGGAGCGTCGGCGAGGTGATGCGCATAGTCGACAGCCTCGGCATCGCGGACAATACCATAATAATACTGAGCAGCGACAACGGCCCTGTGGTCGACGACGGATATGCCGACCGTGCCGTCGAGCTTCTCGGCGACCATAAACCGTGGGGACGTATGCGCGGAGGAAAATACAGCAATTTCGAGGCCGGCACGCGCGTGCCGATGATAATCCGCTGGGATGCAGCCAATCGCAAAAGCGCAGTTTCAGGCGCGCTGGTGAGCCATATCGATATTTTAAGGACCCTGTCGGCCGTGTGCGGCGGTGAGATCCCTGAAGGAGCCGCCCCGGACAGCCGGAACAGCGGCGAAGCGTTCCGCGGCAAAAACAAAAACCGCGAATATGCCGTCGAGCATGCCTATTCGAAATCCATCATCGTCGGTGATTGGAAATATATCGCACCGGGCAGCGGCCGCGCTTATGATGCGCTTACCGACATTGAACTCGGCAACGACCCCGAGCCCCAACTGTACAACCTGAAAAAAGATATCGGCGAAAAGATCAATCTTGCAGGAAAATATCCTAAAAAAGTCGCGGAACTGAGTGCGGAACTCGAACGCGTAGAGAACGAATCACGTTAAAAACCGGACATATGAAAAAATCGTTGTTGCTTCTGCTCGCCCTGATCCCGGTCGTAGGATTCGGCGCCCCGAAAGCCAAACGTGTAGTCATGATCGCCCTCGACGGGATATCGGTCGAAGGCTATCTGAAAGCCAATACCCCGAACATAGATGCTCTGGTCGCGGAAGGGGTCCTCTCGCTCGAAACGCGCACGGTCATGCCGTCCGTCACCCTGCCAAACTGGACCAGCGTACTGACCGGCAGCGGCCCCGAACAGCACGGCGTAGTGGACAACGACTGGCAGATCGACAAGATAAAACTGCCGGCAATAGAAACCGACGCCGAGGGGTATTATCCGTCGCTTTTCAAGATCGTCAAAGAGCAGCTCCCGGGCGCTAAGACCGCTTTCTACTACAACTGGATCAACCTTTTCTATCCCTACAACGAACGTTACTTCGACGAGGTGAGCTATCTGGAAAACGACGCCTATATCCCGAATTACGAAAAGGCGTATGATTTTATCGCAGCGAACAGGAATGACCCGACCGTCGTGTTCCTATATTCGGTGCATACCGACCATGCCGGACATCGTTCCGGATGGATGTCCGACGAATATATCAGGTCGATCGAGGAAGCGGACGAACAGATAGGCATTTTTCTTCAGAAGCTCAAAGAGGGCGGTTTATATAAGGACTCCCATATTTTCTTCCTGTCAGACCACGGCGGGATCGGTAAAGGGCACGGCGGGTTCACTGTTTCGGAGATGGTCGTTCCCTGGGGGCTGACAGGTCCCGGCATCAAACAGGGGATGACGATAGAGGAGCCTAACAACCACCTGAATACGGCCGCGATGGTACTGCATTTTTTCCGCTTGAAGCAGCCTCTTGCCTGGACGGGGGAGGTCGTCTGGTCGGTTTTTAAATAAAATTTGAGGTCTAATTCCTCGAAGCTTGCTTCGTTTGAAAGAATTATTCCTTTGTGATACCTCGTAGCTCTGCTGCGAGGAGATTCATTGAATAAGAACCATGATTTTGAAGCACAATGTAATATGCCACAAAAAACCGTATCCAATGATTTGAATACGGTTCCAAAAGGTAAAATGCTGTCCCCCCATGTTACAAATTACCTTTTTGCAAATAAATCTATCTATCGTAATATCCGGCAGGGAACAAAGCGGAATGAATGCGCACACGAGACCCGTTTCTAATCCGATAGCGAATTCAATATCGATTTAGCCCTGTTTACGGTCTCCTCCGGATTTTCAGGTATATCCACGGTGTCGAACGCTGCAAGGACCTGCCCTAATCGCACCATCTTATCCGTGCTGCCTGCCGCGGAGAACTCTTCTGTCAGGATGCGGATCTTTTCGACATCCTGAATACCTTCGCGAAGCCGTTCGAAACGGATGGAGCTGCGCGCATCAGGGTATACAATGTAGGTATCTCCGGCCGGCCAGGTGCGGAAACGCGAGTCGGTAAGAGGATTCTCGACCCAGGAATTATATGCCCAGCGTAAATACCCATCGAAACCCGCGGCCCGTGAATACCATGCGCTGTAGACAGCCTCGACGGGAGGCGAAAAGGAAAATACATTGGGGAATTCGTGGCTGCAGCAGACATAATACGTGGTTCTCAGCCCCTGCTCTTTCCGGCAGGCGAGGTCCGCCCGATCCACCGCGTCACCGAAACTTACTACTATCTCATCCAGATATGGATACTCTTTGTAGCTCTTGTGGTTGTCGGCGAGCGAAACACCAAGGCAGGGCGCCCGGTCCTTCAAAAAGCCCAGAACGGCCTTCATTGTTTGCGGCGAGCGTTCGTCCATAGCGATGCTGGTTATCTCCAGCCATCCTTTTTCTTTCAGGTGTTCTATAAAGTCGGAGAGGAAAGGCGCCCACATATCTTCGAATTCTTTCGTGCCGGGGTCGGCTTTAACAGTGATGATCCCGCCGGTCGCGGCATCGGTGTAATGCAGTTCGTTATTCCATGGGATCATCGAGTAGCAATTTATCCGGCTGCCTATGCCAACGCCCTGCATGAATTCCACCCACCGGTCGAATATGGAATAATCGTAGCTCCATCCATCCGCACTTTTTGTCCACAGGATCATATCTTCGTAAGGATCGAGTGTCTGAACATTCCACGGGTCTTTATTCAAAGTGGCTGTGATGACCTTTTGCCCGGCATCGGCAAGCATTTTCATCAAAGGCCTCATCTTGTCGAAATGGGCGTCGCTCCAGGGTTCAAGTCCGTGAACGCGGGCTACGGCCGAAGGGTGCTGCCAAAGGTCGAGCCAATAGTTCCATTCGGAGGCGGGCGGCAACAACCTATTCTGCACAGTGAGGTTCAGCTCCAGTGTCTGAGTTTTTTGCTTCCGCGCGCCCACGGTAACGGCAGCCGTGTATCTGCCAGGCGCCGCGTCGGCCGGAATATCCACCGTAATCCACACGGGACGTACCGTTTTTGGTTCGATATCCATGCAATCTATGTCGTCGAGCATATCCGGCGACAACGAGGCCGGAAAATTTTCGGGTTTGCGGTATCCGCAGCCGGGTCCGAAAATATCGGTCATCACATAACGTACGAAGCGGGCCCTGGCAATGCCCGCAGGCAGCACCGCATCGTCGGACCTGAACTCCGACACTTTGCATTCCGCCTGGTCCGCGCCATCCGCCGACCATAAAAGCAGTTGCGCCGACAGGCGTTCGCCGCGCCACCCCGTCACATCGAGCGACCGCCGGATCACGACCGCGGGCTCGACAGATTTCGGGTAGCGCTCGTCGATGCTTCCGAACGATGCCAGCAAACCGTTATCCGTGGTTTTCCAGACAGAGGAGTCCCTTGCAGGGTCCGGCAGCTCCTCGAAATTGTTGCAGACTTTCAGGGGGCTGGTGCATGCACAAACCGAAATGGTTATACAGGCGATGGCAGGCGTCAACCGATTCATACAGGCAGCAGATCAAGTTTGTCGATGTACAGCGCAAGGTGGAAATCAAAAGGCACCTGATAAGCCCATAATATCCTGCCGGACAACTCCATAACCCCGACGATCCTGGGCCCGACCGCACCGAACAGCACATGATCCTCGTCTATCATACATGCGCTCGATTGGTTCGGGGAGAAATAATCGGCGGGTAAAGGGATGTTTTTAGATATTTCGGCCGTTTTGGTGGCTTCGTCTATTTTGAACGCGAGCACACGGGATATTTCGGATGAATAACCGTTGTCGAACAGCATGACCTCGCCGTACGGATTAGGGATCACGAAGTGCTGGTGCGACATATAGCCCTCTTCGGGTATGGATATATCGCCGTCTTTTCCCAGACGGTATATTATCTCGCCGGTCTTTGAGTCGATCTTCCAGAATTGGTTCAGCTTATTGAACGATATGAGGATATTCCCGTCGACATCGGACTCTACGGAGTTCAGGTGCAGCCAATCCTTCCTGTAGTTGACCGCATATTCTCCGCGGGGGTCCATTATCTTAGGATCATCCGCGGGGTTGATATGGTCGAAAGCGTTCCATTCCCAAATCATTTCTCCTGCCGGATTGACCACAGAGAAGCCGTCGCCTCTTACCGTTTCATCCTCGCTTCCGCCCCATTTGGTGAGGTCGAACTGCCCGTCATAAAAGTTACCGATAGCGATATTGCCGTCGGACAGGCGGGATA
Source organism: Rikenellaceae bacterium (assembly GCA_031547885.1). Lineage (GTDB taxonomy): Bacteria > Bacteroidota > Bacteroidia > Bacteroidales > Rikenellaceae > UBA940. Next base: position 69,522 of record JAVBRO010000022.1, on the reverse strand, counting down.
TGGCGTGGTGGATCAACGGGTTCGGGAGATCGGCGGCCGCCTTGTGAAGAATGGTGTTCCCGTAAAGATCGACGACATAGACCGCGCTGTTGCAAAAACGTTCGTACGTGTTGCTCCCTATCTGGCATTGGAACGTCTTTGTCCTCGCGTCGAAATTAGACGTGCCCACTCCTTTGCCGAATGTGGGCTGGTACCAGACGATCCGGCCGTTGCTGTCGAAAAGGTACAGGTATCCCGGAGCGTTTTTACTGGCCGTGTGTATATAGCCGTCGAACGAAAAGCCTTCATCCGATACCAGGGTGTACTCGGCAAGCTCTTCCGGAAGAGTTCCGGTCGTAAAACTGTAAATCTCGGAGGTTTCGGCATCAGGACCCGACGTCGCCTTTACTAAATAGTCGTATTCGGTGTCGGGCTCCAGGAACAGTAACGTGACAGTCGATTCCGGCGCTGCCAGATCCGATGCGACAGTATGCCTGACCGATTCGTCGCCGCGTTTCCAATAGACCACTTCGGCTCCGTCCGCACCGTTTGCCGATATCTTTATATCCATACGCAGCACGCAGGCCTCGTCGGCCGCCGCAGCGACACTGCTGATCAAACCCTCTCTGGGTTCCGGTTCCGTTTTCGTTTCCGGTTCCGGACCCGTCGAACAGCCCGTGATCATGATTGCAGAGAGAAAAAGTAAAGATCTGAAATATCTTTTCATGGGAATATGCATTATAATTAAGGATTGAACAATTTGTTTATCTCGCTGTCGCTAAGTACGGTATTGAAGATGCGAAGTTCATCGATACCTCCGGTGAATGCGTTCTGTCTGTCGCCGACGGTTTGCAGGGGAAAGAAAAGAGTTTGTATTTTTTTATTGGTCTTTTCTAGTCCTTCATAATGGATCACATTGTCATACAGCCTCTTGTACAAAGCGCCGTTCACATATAATGCAGTTCCTCTGGCGGTTCCAGTGACGACGATATGCGTCCATCGTCCCTCGGGCAGGACGTAATCGAAATCGTCGGTGTAGTTCTCCCTGCAAAACCCGAGTTTCCCGTTATCGGTGATAATGACACTGGCGTTGGGCGATGAGAATAGAACCGCTCCGGGAGCGTTAACGCCCGCATTAACCCGGAAAGAGACGGTATAGTCGTATCCTATTTCGACAAACGGCAGGCTTGCGTAGCTTTCCGCCCCGCATAGCCACAGGGCATTTCCGCTATACCCTTCGGCTGTTCTGACATTTACCGACCGCCTGTCCGGTTTTTCAAAATCACAGGTTCCGACCAGACGGTTTGCGCCGGCAGGTAATTTTCCGCGTATGTTCACACCCGGCCCTTCGCCCACATTTTTACAGACCTCAGCGAACGAACCGTAAGCTCCGCCCTCTTCAGCCCCGGTCCACATTTTTTGTGCAAGCACCTGCATGGCCGGGAATACCCGGTCGTTCACATCTTTCATGGTAATGCCGTTGCCCACGATGTCGTTCCACGCGGCGAACATGCCTCCGATGATGGCCGGATCGCCGGGAGCGAATGCCACATTTCCCACCAGAAGCGGCTCCCAACGGTTGTAAAGCATTTCCAACGCAAGATAATCATGGTAATATCCGGCCGCCGGCACGATATACAGATACCCGTCGGGCGTGCTGACCAGTTTATAGCCCAGCCGTTTCATCTCGACAGGGTCGGCATAGCCGTTGTACCAGGCGTTCATCGTCACGTTCGCCGACGTTACGGGAGTTTCACCCTTTGCGTGCGTGAGCGAGCCCCAGATCCTCGCATCTTTGCCGAAACTCTGCACATACCGTATGAAATGGTCGGTAAACGCCCTGAAAGGCTCGGCTTCCCTGCGGTTGTATTCGTCGGTTCCGATATGTACCGTTTTCGACATGAAAACAGGATCCGGCCCCTGCAGATACTCTTTCAGAACATTCTCCACCACCCGATAGGTAAGCGGGTTGTTCAGATCCAGGTGGTCGAGGCCGTACCGCCTGCTCCCCACCTCGGGTATCGCGTGCGAGTATGCCAGGCAATGTGCCGGTACGTCCAGCTCGGGAACGATGTTCACTCCATAACTGTTTGCAAACCGCTGCAAATCCATGAATTCGGCCTTGGTGTACGAACCGTCCTTTGAGGTCAGGCCCGGATAGGTAGTATTCTCCAGGCGAAAGCCGGCATATGTACTGTCCCAATCGTTATTGAAATACTCCTTAAACCCGTTGTCGCTCAGGTGTATCTGGAACTCGTTCATCTTGTAGTACGACATCAGCTTCACATAGTCGCGCAGAAAATCCATACTGAAGAATTTCCTGCCCACGTCGAGCATGAAACCGCGGATTTCGTATTTCGGATAGTCGCGTGCAATGCCTTTTGGGATGCGGGCATGTCCGGCATCCTGCTCCAGTATTTGCAGCAGCGTGCGCGTGCCGTGGAAGAGCCCTCTGTATTCAGGGGCGCTAACGGTAATATAATTATCGACGGTCAGGTAATACCCCTCCTCGCCAAGTTCAGAGCTTTCGGCCGACAGCGTAAGGAAGATATCGCCCGCGCGCGGCGAGCCTGTCTTAACCGGAAAATTCAAACCCGTCAGCAAAAGCAGGTCGTTCCGGAATATCCCGGCCGCTTCATGTATGGTCTCACAGGCGGAGTCCACCACGATCCTTGCTCCTTTTTTCAGATCGAACATCCCCTCGTAGCCATACCATTCCCTCAACGCCGGTATCACATCGGGCCGCGGATTGATCCCTCCGTCGGGATATTTGCCGGGCACGGTCACCTGTCTGCCCGTCACGTCCAACGGCTGGCTGAGGTCTCCCCCTGTCAGTTGCAGGTACAGGCTGACGGTTTTAGAGACCAGCGGAGTGTAAATATCGCCCCTTTGGTTTATGACCTGTTCATTGTCGCTGCCGACAAGGTGCAGTATGAATCCCTGCGGAACTTCCGGCAGCAGGAGCTTCGTGTCGCTGGTGGCCGGCACCGGAATGGCGCCTATTCCGTTGATCAATGACGCCTTGTAGACACTGTCGGCGTTTTGGGCCGCGCAGGATACTGCAAGCAGGATAAATGACAGAATGAGGATGTATGTATTATGTAATTTCATGACGGGGTTTTATCATTCAAACAAAACTGAAAAGGCGCCCCGGACTCAACGGCCCGGGCCGCCTTTTTTGTTTACAGATCTGTTCAGTTTTCCAAAACTATGCCTCTTGCATAAATTTCCGCGATCATCGAGTGATTGGTGGCATTACGCGAATCGGGCATATTGATCTTCAGATAACGCCCCTCGATCTGCGGATCCAGATTTGTTTCCTGCGAGCCTCCCGCACTGTTCGGGAATGTAAGTTCGCCCACCTTCTCGAAAGAGTCCGTATCGCTGCCGATAAGTATTTCCACCGTGTTCAGCGAAGCTCCGCCGCCGTTCCTCTGAACCACCTTGACGGACCATAACAACGAATTTTTCTGCATATCGATTATAAGATAGTTGGGAAGCGTGGGCTTAAACGAGCCGCTCCATTTGGTATGCCAGAAAGTCGCTTCATTCCCGTCGAGAACACGGATAGCCTGACCGTTATCCGGTCCCTCGCCGGTCGCTTCTTCTGAAGAAAACCCTGCGATGGTCCACGTGCTCTTGTCGATAGAGAGAAGCGGCGTGACGGTAAAATCTTTTGCCGGCATCTTCAGGCTGCCCGAACTTACGGATACTTTCAAGGCGTGCGTTACATTAGGCTCTAAGGGAATGCTAATGTTGTCCTTGGGCCTTTTCGATATTCTCTCCACTGTCTGAGCGTCCCCGTTCACGTCGGTATAGCCCACGGAGATCAGGACCACTTTCTCCGTAACATTGCTCCAGGAAATATTAGCTGCACTCATATCCGGTTCCACCATAATGGTAGGGTCTACCAATATGCACGGAGCCTCTTTAGGCGCTGCGGTCACCGTTACGGCCGCCGCCCTGTTTTGTTTCTTATCCACCGCGTAAAGACTGAATTCGTACTCCTCAGTATCTGTAAAATCCATAATGGTGACGCGGTCCCTGCCTTGTACGACGATATCCTTGCCATCTCTGACAAATTCGACGCTCGTATAGCCGTAATCCTCATCAATGGGCCTGGTCCACTCGATAAGCACCTCTCCATAGCTGGGCGTGGCTACCACATCGGTCACCACACCCGGAGGAGTAATATCTATTTCCGAACTGGGTCCGGTATCGTTTCCGTTTTCCTTACACGAAAACGCCAGCATTGAGAAAAACAAACAATAAATTATTTTTTTCATGGTCTCTCCTTTTAAAAACCGGCCGCTCAAATTCCGGAACCGTTATTTAAGCGGCCGGAAGTGAATTATTGCGGTAATCTTCTCATGGTCTCCTGAATCGTGATCCAGTCGCTGTACGTAGCGGGAGTATCATCCGTGGCCGGAGCGGTCAGTGTACGGTAACGGTAATAGAGATAAAAATACTTCTCCTTTCCCTCTATCGAGTACCTGTTCCATTCGGCAGCCGAAAACTGCTCCACATCGATGGTGCCGTAAGGAGTGATGGTCACCGTATTGTCTTCATGTATCTGCAGTACGACGGCGTACTTCTCTATCTCCGGCACCTTGCTGCCAACGGTTTGCAGAACGTCGGAACCCGCAAATACCCTTACTTTATCCCTGGCGAGCGGATTCATGGGTTTTGTCCCTGATACCATCAGGCTTTCGCCGTCGGCATATGTTGCCGTACCTTTCATCAGATAGCGCGTGGTGGATATCTGTTCGGCGTAATCGTTCTCTATCATAACGCGATACAGCATATTCGACATATCGGGATTGACCTCGTAACGCGAAACTTTCTGTATCGCCAGCGGGATAAAGTAGATCGAGTCGGGCGACAGGCCTTCGGGATACACCTTTATAGGCAGCTTGACATACTGATCGGGAGAATTCGCAGGCAGCGTCAGCGTGTATGAGGCGATCTCGTACTTGTCGGGCGGCAATATCCTGGCATAGGAATCGGTATCGATATCGTAGTTCGACTTGTTATACTTGTCGAACAGGGCATTGTCATCCAATCCCAGCGTTATGGTCACCGCTTCCTGGTTTGGCATGCTGCCTCCGCATCCCACGGAAGCGTATCTTACCGAACTTTCTTCGTTGAGCGAGTACACCATGCTATATGTTTTGTAGCTTGTACCGCTCAGCATATAGATGACATTTTTGTATTTTTCACCTTCATATATGCTCTCCTGGTCACACGAAACGAAGTATGGCAATGCCAAAAACACTAATATTTTAATTGTTTTATTCATAGTCTGTTAAGGTATATGGTTAAGACTCAATATTACCATCCGGGGTTTTGGTCCAGCGACGGAGCTTTTCTAACCTCGTTGAGCCAGATAGGCATAAATACCATTTTCTTATCGACCACACGGTTACGCGCTATGGAACTGTTAACCGGTACGGCAGTGTAATAGGATGCTTTCGGAGCGTCGGTATTCATTCCCATGATAGGCTCATTTTCCGTGATCTCGTATATTCCCCACCTGCGTACATCGTAATAGCGCCTGTCTTCATACAGGAACTCTATCATTCTCTCCTTTTCGATCAGTGCCTGTATCGTCTCGGGCGATGCCAGTTCTGCATCGGTCAGCCCGGGAAGACCTGCCCTGAAACGCACCTGGTCGAAAGCGCTTCTGATCTCGTCCCTGTCCCTGAAGAACGTATAGCTCATTCCCGATTCGTCCATCACGGTGTAAACCGAGGTCAGATTATTCAACGCCTCAGCATACGAAAGCAACGTTTCCGCATAACGTATGGTAGGGAACGCTTTACTTGTTACCTGCGCATTCGTTCCGCCCCATGCATCGTCCGGGTGTATGAACTTGCGCAATACATAGCCGGTAATGGGATAGTTGTTCTTGTCGTCCGTAGTTGCTGTTTTGCCAGCGTTTCCATCGGTGTAATAGGTGATAACCCTGTTTTTACTGTTATTATCCGAAGTTGAGTTTGCCGTCCAGAAACACTCGCTGAAGCCGATGCTCGCATAGAACCTCATTTCGCGGTTAGCATACATATTATGCACGCTGTTTCTAAGTTGATATCCAGAGAAAACTTTACCAGCCCCTCCCATAAAACCTGTGGTTAAATAGGGGTATTCCTCGCTGGAGTCGTTTATGGTCTTTCCGTCGACCATGTAGTATGAGTCTATCACCTTCTGCGTAACGCCCATTCCGTTCCATCCCCTCATGTTGAAAGGCAGCGGGAAGGAGTGCTTGGTGTAGCTGGTCAGACTGGAGGACGCGCGCCCCCATATTATCTCGGGGTTGCGTACGGCCAGGGCTTCGCCGGTAAAAATGTCGGAATATGACCTGAAAGGATCTATGTTTCCCGCTCCATACGGAAAATCGGAAGCCGATACATTTGCCGGCAGCGGATATGTATAGCCCTCGACTCTCGGGAATGTATACAGCGAGTAAGTGCCCAGATCCATTACACGTTTAGCCGCCATTGCCGCAACCGCCCATTTGTGTTCATCATATGTTTGCGATATGTAATGTACGTCGTCGGTACTTCTTTTCCAGTCGCCGAAATAGGTACGCGCAGCGGTTCCTCCATTGTACAGCGGGCTGGCCTGCTGCAGGCGCAAACGGGCGACCAGAGCGTAAGCGGCGCCCCGTGTGGGCCGTCCGAAATAGTTGACGGGGACGCTGGCGGGCAGATACTCGGCTGCGGTTTCCAACTCCCGGCATATATAATCCACCGACTCGTCGTAGGTCGAGCGGGGGCGGTCATAATACTCCGTACTCGCATTGGTTTCAAGTACATCGTCGCCCAATATAACCACCGGCCCGTATTTCATCAGGACATGGTAATAGGCGTAAGCCCTCATGAAAAGGGCATATCCCAATATTTCCCGCTTATCGAGGGTGGTAAGGTCGACGGCCTCGTCCATGCGCGCCATTATCGTGTTGGCTTTGCGTATTATAATATACATGGTAGGCCATGTGTTCATGTTATACATACTTGTGGATGTCACTTCACCCAGTACGAATGCCATGCCGTGGAACTCCCCGGTGGGCCATATGCAGAAAGCCTCGTCGGTAGCCATCGGGCCCGGCGTATAGTTATTGCCGAAGATGGCCCCTTCGTCAGGGAAATATGCGGCCGTAGCCCACAGATAACGTTCTACATTGCGCTTGTTATGGAAAACCGAGTCATACTTCAGCGTCTCCTCGAAATAGTCGTTCACGTTCAGAAAATTACATGAGCAAAAACTATTTGCCACCATCATAAAGATGACTGATCCGATTGAAAGTTTCAATATTTTCATCCGTTTCATTTTTAAAAGTTAAGATATACCTGTAATGTATAGCGGGCAGGGATAGGATATGCGCGGCCGTTCGCTGCGGCTTGTTCCGGATCCCACAAATTCACATTATCCCACACGCACAGATTCGAACCTACGAACTGGAAGTCGATCGAGCTGATGCCTATTTTTTTAAGAGAGCTGTGATTCAGGTTGTAGCTCAGCGACACTTCCTGCAGGCGCAGATAGCGGCTGTTGCCTTTCCACCAGGTGGAGAGCTGCGAGTTATTGGCATTGTACCCGTGTGTCAGGCGGGGGAATCGTGCATTGGGATTTTCGGTAGCGGGGTTGCCCGAGTAAGAGGCCGGGGTCCAGCGATTGGACTGGTCGGCAACTATTTGAAGCACATTCCCGGTCACACCTCCGTAGAACGGAATGTAGCCCATATTATGGTCGTATCCCACGTGATAAAAAGTGGTGTTCCCGGTCCCCTTGAACAAAAAGCCCAAAGTCAATTTCTTGTAATTTATCTCTCCGCCGAAACCGTACATCAGGCGGGGATAATTGGAGTCTGACAACGCCACTCTATCGTCCGTATCTATTTTGCCGTCGCCGTTCACATCCTTGTACTTGATGTCTCCGGGCATACATTTGGTCCCGAAATTTTGTACCGGGCTGCTGTCTACATCCTGCTCGTCGCGGAACAGTCCGGTGGCTATATAGCCGCGCACCGCACCGTTCGGATACCCGTTATACATTTGATAAGGGTACTTTTGAGGCGCCTGTTCCCAATTCTGAACTTCGTTTCTGGAGTAGGTGAAGTTGCCGCGTATCGTAAAGTGCAGATCCTTATTTATTTCCTGCACAAAAGCAACGGTTCCGTCGGCACCGAAGCTTTTCATCTTACCGACATTACCGAACGGCATGGCCAGTAAGCCCGTATAATCGGGTATCTGCTCCCGTCTTTGGAAAATACCGTCACGTTTGTCGTTGAAATAGTCGACTTCGAATGAAAGTCTCTCTTTCAGCATCCGGACTTCAAGCCCTACGTCCATTTTTATCGCTTTTTCCCACATCAAGTTGTCTGCGCCGATCGAGGTTTCGGTAATGCCCGAACTGCCCCAGGTATTACCTGACCATCCGGTAGCGGACGTTTCGGAAACGATCGTGAGGTAAGGAAATCTGCCGTACGTGATACGGTCGTTACCGACGCTTCCGTAAGATGCCCTGATCTTGAAAAAATCGAGCCACGGCATCGCCCTGCGTACCCCGCTGTAGTTTGTGGGTACCCAGCCGCCGGCGATCGCCGGGAAGAAACCGAATTGCCGGCCCGGTTGAAAGTTTTCGGACCCGGTGTAGCCGAAGTTGATATCGATCATGTAGGTGTTTTTGAAACCGTAGGTTATCCTGCCCGACAGCCCCTGGTATCTTTTGGGTATGGCCGCCATACTGGGCGTTATGCCCGACGTAAAGGTGTCGGCCGTGTTCTTCAGGTCGCTCATTTGGTAATACACCAGCCCGGAAACCCGATGGTCGCTTCCAAAAGTATTCTCATAGCTCAGAGTCGACTCGAAATGATATTTGCGATACAGCTGCTTGTTGTCGCTGTATTGAGCCGAAACCTCATCCACCCTTTTCGATAGTTGAAGATCTCCTTTCGTATTACGCCCTGTTGCCGCATACATCCTGGGCAATACATAGCGGCGTTCGTAGAAATACGAGTTGTTGTCATAAGCCCCCTGCACTCTAAGTTTCAACCCTTTCACCAGCGACGAGAAATCCTGTGTGATCGCCAGTGTGACCTTACCGTTGTAATTTTGCTCCGAAGTTGTGCCGGTGTGATTCAGCATCACATAAGGCGAATAGGCCGCATCGGGGCCATACGCGGGAAGCTGCCCGGTGGAATATACCGTGGGAATGGTAAGCGGGGTAAGTGTGGACTGTGCGTACCACAAACTGTTGGTGTTGAGGATGCCCGGCTGTTTCCTCAACGAAAGGTAGCCGTCTGTCCCTAAATACACGGTAGTACTTTTGGTAAGGCTTATATCCAGGTTTGTACGGTAGTTATATGTGTTATAACCCACGCCCACATTGTACTTGCTGTTGGGGTCCTGCCGGTATGCAGCGCTCTCCTTGGAGAAGCCCAGGCTTATAAAATAACGCGCGATCTCTCCGCCGCCCTGGGCGCTTACATAATAGGTCTGCTGGAAGCCCTGCTTTTTCATGATCTCTTTTTGCCAGTTCACGTTCGGATAGAGGTCCGGGTCGAGGCCATACCTTATCAGGTCCAATTCCATGCTGTTGTAGAGCGGTTCGTCGCCGCGCACCACACGCGCCTCATTCGCCAGCCTGGCATAATCGTAAGCCCCCATGTATTCGGGCATCTTATTCAGATTGCTCAGGGTCCAGTTGGCGCGCGCCGATATCTTCAATCTGCCGGTTACGCCGCGTTTCGTGGTAATGATCACCACCCCGTTCGCACCGCGCACTCCGTACACTGCCGTTGCCGAAGCATCCTTCAACACCGAAAAGCTTTCGACATCGGCAGGGTCCACCGAGTTTAAGTTGCCTTCGAGGCCGTCGATAAGCACCAGGGCGGATGAGTTGGCTCCGAAAGTGCCTATACCGCGCACCCAGAACTCGGAGATGTTTTTCCCGGGCTCGCCGCTGGACTGCAAGGAGATCACGCCGGCCACACGGCCGCCGAGCAGATTGGCCATGGATGTGGCCGGAACCTGCAGCTCAGATGGTTTTACGGATGAAACGGCACCCACGACACTTATCTTGCGCTGGGTACCCATACCCACAACAACCACCTCTTCGACTTCGATAGCTGTCGGAGAGAGGGAGATTCTAAGGTCTGTTTCCCCTTTTACCACAAGATGCTCTTTGTCGTCGTATCCGGGAGAAGAGAATACTACGACATCCCCCATGTTGGCTTTGATCGTGAATTTACCTGCCGCATCGGTAAAAGTCCCGATGCCCGCACGGCCTTTAAGATATATGGTAACACCGGGCATCGTTTCGCCGGTTTCGTTGTATACGGTTCCTTCTATGTTGAAAGTCTCCTGCTGAGCCTGGACGGACGGCACGAACAACAAAAAGGCACATATTAATAAAATGGTATTTTTCATCATAATCGATCTTCTATGTTATTCAGATTGTTTTTTAGAATTCAAATCGTTCGGATCCGGATCTGAACTCTATTCGATTGCCAATCTCCGGATACAATTATTATTATAATCCGCGATATAGATGTTGTAATCTTTATCGATACACACGCCGCGGGGATTATAGAACAATGCATCGTCGGGGTTGCCGTCCTGGTAACCGGCCTTGCCGCCTATACCCACGATAGTGGTAACCATGCCGTCGGGGGTGATCTTACGAATGCAGTGGTTGTTCTCGTCAGCCAGAACAATCGCTCCTTCTTCATCGAACACCATTTGGCGCGGCCAGTTGAATTCGGCCTGCAGCCTGTCGCCGTCCCGCCACCCTGCCAGACCCAGGCTGCCTGCGTATAGTTCATGTTTGCCGGTATTCAGGTCGTAGGTATAAATAACATTGCTCTTGCAGTATGTAAGGAACAGCAGGTTCTTCTGAACGGGATGGAACATGAGATAGGTGTCGTTGGACATGCCCAGGTCTGCGATCTTCTCTCCTTTCCTGGTCAGGGGGTCGAATCTGATCAGCTGACCGTCATGAGCGCGCACGTACATCATGCCGTCCAGTTCGTTGGCTGCAAAACCATGTTTATAGTTTATCTGAAAATCCACCTTCCCTGCATCGATCTCCTCCTGTGTCGGGCGGAGAATGGCCATACGTTTCGATGCCCACTGGGCATCGGGGTCAAACGCATAATAATTGTATCCGCCGTCAGTAGGCACCAGGATAACTTTTCCGTCGGCATCGGGAGCGGGAACGTTGGTGGCTCCGGTATTAGCCAATTCCGCGACATAGTCTTTGTCCTGGCTGATGATCACAAAATTGCCTCCGTAGCTATTGTCCCAATGCGACAAAAAGATATTGTTCTCATTGTCGACACAAAGGAACGCGGGGTGGATGAAAGTGGCTTCAGCCAAAGTCCCCCCTTTGAATTCAGAGGTGCCTTTCTGTCCGACAATGGTGGTCACCGTCACCATGGTGTTATACGTGAACTTCTGGCTTTCGCAGGTAACGGATTTTCCATCTATGACAACGGTTATATCACATTCGTCGCCCGGCTGCCTGGGTGTTACCACATATATTTTATTACCGTTGGCGCTGATAACAGATGCAGGCTTGTCATTAAAATATACTTCGATGGCGGAGAGATTGGTTCCGAAATTACTGCCGCTCAGAATGACTTTGGTAGCCATGCCTCCCACGTCGGGATAAAATGAGTCGAACACAATGGGCTTGCCGGGGTCATAAGGTTGACCGCCGCTATTCCCGCCGTCGTCGCTTTTACACGCTACCGTTATAGCGGCCAAAAGCAATGTGACAGCGTAAATGCTATTCTTCATGTTTTTTCGCATAATGTTTGGATAGGGTTAGTTTTAGGTTTGTCTTCGTTAATTACTAATTGTCCGAGGAGTCGAAACAGGAAGGGACCTTGTCTCAAGGGGGAAGTGGTTTACGCCATAGGCAATTGTAGTTTAGTTAGGTTAGCTGCGATAGGGACTTTTTCTGAACTTCAGGACAATGGCACGTCTGGATCGACTGGCAGAGATCGTCCGCTAATACTATGGCAAAGTTATGGCGACAAAGAATTTTGCCGTTGCCCAATTTGATTTAGAAATTGCCCTATTGTAGCGAGCGCTACTTTTTTTGTCTGGCAGAGAATGCCGTGGGAGTTTCGCCGAACTCCTTTTTAAATGCGCGGGTAAAATAAGAAGAGCTTTCGATCCCCACCATATCCTTGATTTCCTGAATGGCATGCACGCCTTCGGTTATCAACTGCGCCGCTTTCCGCAGACGATAGCCAAGAATGAATTCGACTGCGGTTTTCCCGGTAATGGATTTGATTTTCAGATACAGCTTGCTCCGGCTCATAGACAGCTTCGAAGCTATATAATTTACATCGAGATCTGACTGGTCGAGGTTCTCCTCCAGAATAGCTATGATATGCTTCAGAAACTTATTGTTTGCCTGGTTATCCGCCAATTCGCCCGTTTCGGCAAAATATGTTCTGGAATAATATTCTTTCAGCTGCTCCCTGTGTTTGAATATATTGCGGACATTGCTCAAAAGAAATTCCAGATTGACGGGCTTTTCGATATATACGTCGGCACCGGAGTCCATGCCTTCCAGTTTACTGTCGACGCTTTTTTTCGCCGTGAGAAGAATTACGGGGATATGAGAGGTCTCTATGTTGTTTTTCACTTCGCTGCACAGGGCGATTCCGCCTTTCAGGGGCATCATGATATCGCTGATTATCAAATCGATTTCATTTTTATCGATTATATCCGAAGCAGCCACTCCGTCGGCTGCCTCCATTATATCATATTGCTGCACCAGGTAATTTACGATCAGGCGGCGCAGTTCATCGTTATCTTCAACCACAAGTATGCGCTTCGCTTCACGCAAAAACATCTGCTCTTCGACCGGTTTATCACTCTCTATTCCCGTCAGGTCGGTTTCGTATGAATCCGCCAGGTCGCTGTTTATCGAGTACGCCTGTTCATCGTATATCTCATCCTCTCCGTAGACCGATCTATCTGTCGAAAACTTAAGCACTATGTCGGTGCCTTTCCCCTGTTCGCTGCAAATGGAGACGGACCCTTTGTGCAGCAGGACCAATTCTTCCACCAGGGCCAGTCCTATTCCGCTTCCGGTATTGTTGTCGACATCGGTCTTATAATAGAAATCAAAAATATGTTCCATATTTTCGGCGGATATTCCCCTTCCGGAGTCGCGGATAACTATGCTGAAAGGGCTTGCGACACTATTGTCGGCACCTACGACATGGCACGATGCGTACTCTGAACGGAACTCGTCCGCATCGGAGTAGGTGGCGATCGATATGCTGCCTTTTTCGCTGAACTTGAAAGCGTTGTTCAGCAGGTTCAATATTATCCGGTCGAATATATCCCTGTCGATATATATCTTGCGGGATAAATTGTCGTCGCAATTTATACTAAAATCTATGTGGCGCTGCCTGGCGTAGTGCCCGAAGTCCGAAGCGATCCCCGTCAGCAGCGCATTCACATTGGATTCCAAGACATGGAGCGATAGTTTGCCGGCCTTTACGGTGCGGAAAAGCAGCAGTTCATTGACCAACTTGAGCAACCTTTGGGAGTTGTTGTTCAATATGTTGTAATAATACTCCTTCAGGTCCTCTTTTCTCAGGGTGTCGATAGTGGCCATGATCGACGCAAGAGGACTTTTCAGGTCATGCGACACGTTGGTGTAGAACTGCAACTGTGCCTGATGCGTTTCTTCGCGCTTCCGCTTTTCCAGTCCTTCTTTATACAGGGCCAGTTTCAACTCTTTCTGCCTGTAATAATGGCGTCCGATAACGTACAGTCCCAATACGAACAGCACTCCGTATAACGACCATGCCTCCCATGTGAACCATGGCGCCGGCAGTTTGTTTATGGCCAATACCGCAGGTTTTTCTCCCCACACCCCGTCATTATTACTTGCCAGCACTTCAAAGGAGTATTTCCCGGCGGGGAGTTTCGAAAAGAAAACGGTGCGTGCCGACGCATCTGTTTCGACCCATTGTTCATTGTATCCGACCAGCCTGTATTTGTATCTGTTCTGCATAGGGGCAAGGTAGCTGTCCGACGAGAACCGGATACCGACAGTAGTCTGTTTATACGTTAAAACGACATTCGACCGGCCATGTAATTTCGTTGTATCCTTATATACGGGCTCGTGATCGATCAGCACGTCCGTGATCAGCGCTTTGGGCTTATAGTCGTTATGGAAAAGGTTCCACGGGGTGACTACCGTAAAACCGTTCGTACCACCGAAATAGAGTTCTCCTGTGCCTGCCGTCATGCAGGCGTCCGGATATAAAACCCCGTTAACGACCCCATTGCCTTCGCCGAATCTTGTAAGCTTGTCGTGGTCGATATCATATCTGAACAGACCATAGCTCGTTCCCATCCACAGGCTGTTACTCATGTCGCAACATATACTGCGCACGACAATGGAATTATAATCGGAAAATTTGTGTGAAAAATCGTGACACACGGAGTCTGCCACCGAATATCTGATCAGTTCGTTCCTGCTGCCCGTTATCCAGATATTCCTGTTCCTATCCATCGTAATGCCCCTGCCGGATGTCATGGCGAGGGGCATCTTTCTGATACTTCTGTTATTCACATCCATCAGATACAGGCTGGTCCTTGTGACGATCCACAGATCACTGCAGGTCGTATCCCTGTAAATATCCGTTATCGAATTATGTCTTTCATACTCATCGACCGTTATGTGTTCGAGCGTCTTCGTGTCGAACGAATAGAACGAGATGGTTCTGTTCGACATATTATATGTCAGCCACAAGCCCGAATCAGGCTCCACAACGATTTTATTGACGTCGTTATAGAACAGGCTGCTTCCTACGGCAAGATCCAAGGGGACAGATATGTTGCGTTTTATGTCGTAACAATATATCCCGTGAGAAAATTTCGCTATCCACAACCTGAGGTGCTGCGGATCGGCGGCAACATAGTTTATATTATTACAGGTGGGGTCGTCGGGCAGGCTCGTGTTCAGGCGCGAGAACTTTCCGGTCGCTCTGTCCATTGCGTCTATTCCGCCGCCTGCGGTGGCTATCCAGATCGTCCGGCCGCACTCGGCAAGGCTGCTGACTATTTTATGGCTCAAGGCGGAATTGCCGACCGTATAGCTTCGGAATCCTCGTTTTTCTTCCAGGTTAGCGCAGCAGAGCCCTCCGGAATATGTACCTATCCATATGTTTTGCTGCCGGTCTTCATAGATCGACCAGATGGAGTTGTCGGGGATGCTGAAAGAATCGTCTTTTGAATGTAAGTAGGTGCTGTATCGGCCGGTGTGCGGGTCTATATTGAAAAGTCCCGTCTCGGAGCCTATCCACATATGGCCGAACTTATCGATGTTCATTGTGGGTGTAATTTTGCCATGCGTCGCGAAAAAATCATACGATTGTTCGACGGTGAGAGCTGCGAAATCGAGCAGGCACAACTCATTCCATCCAAACATCACCCATAGTTCGTTTTCATAAATACGGGCTAACATAGCATTGCCGTTTACGGATAAGTTCCCGTAAACTTCTGCCGAGGCTGTCGATCTGTCGGCTCTATAAACCGTATTTCCATAAATCCAGTATATCGTTTCGCCGACAAACCATATCAGGTCCGGATTATCCTGAACAGGAAAGCCGTTCATATTTACGGGCGTAAGGATTTTTGTCGCGGGGTCCAGTATGAACATTCTCATATCCCTGCTTACCACCCATATATTATCCTGCGAATCCGATTTAATGCAGAACAAATCCATATCGGACATTCGTTCAAATGTGTCGTTACATTCGCGGTGTATATATAATTTATCATTTACAATGACGTACAGCTGCCCTGAAGCCGTGGTTTCAATCCTATTGAATATCCTTAGCCCCGACCGGTCCTGAAACCGGCGGTTATAATTAACATATTGATATCCGTCGAAACGGTACAGGTCGGCGCTGCCCACCCGAAGCCACATAAACCCCTCGGCGTCCTGCCTTATCGCTTTTATCTGGCTGAAGCTTATCCCGCCATCCGGCGACATGGTATGGAATATATATTCCGGATCGGCAAAAGCAGGCAAGGAAAAATGCAGCACAACGCACAGGAGCGCGTATTTTACACATTTATTGATCGTCCGGATGAAATATATTAGCATATTTCGTCTCTCTAAAGAAATTTCAATACCGATTCGGCGGGTGTAGTTTTTAACTTGTTAGGTAAAATTAGTGTATTTTTTGTTTTTTTAACGCTATTGGATGTGACGGTTTACGTAAGTTGTTCAAAAAAAAACGATAAATAAAGTTTTTGGAAAGGTTACATCTCCACTCTAAATATAGCAAATTCCCCGTAAGAGATAAGGTTATTTGTTGTCTGTGCTTCTTTGGTTTTTCCATTGACTTTATGGTACTTCTGATTCCAGTCTGCAACAAAGCATTTCA
The DNA here is from genome assembly GCA_031547885.1 of Rikenellaceae bacterium. GTDB lineage: Bacteria > Bacteroidota > Bacteroidia > Bacteroidales > Rikenellaceae > UBA940. The sequence continues at coordinate 53,111 of JAVBRO010000022.1, read as the reverse complement.
GATGGGTGGATAATTCGACTTTCTTGCCATTAAGAGTTATCCTCACGAATATGTGTTGAGGTTGATCCATTGTGCCTTTATACTTCCTGAGCAGGAAAAGCACCGGAAATGTTTGTCTCATAGTATTGATTTTAAGTGATTAATAAACTTCAATGAAATGTTTATTATTAAAAAAATCAAGATAGAGACAATGTATATACAATCAATGACTTATGGCTAAATCGTGAGTAAATTAAATAAAGAAGTATGCTCTCTTTATATTGTATTCAGAGGGGTGTTATTTCGTGTGGAAATAATGAGTAAACTGCAAACCAGCCAACTGCTCTTTGCGTAAGACGTTGATTAATAGCGGTCTTCCCTCTATTTTGTCTCCGGAGGTTCGATTCCCAAAATCTCCGAAATGAAAATCGCTGTAAATTATTGATTTACAGCGATTTAATTGGCTTTAATTTGCATTTGCGGAGAGAGAGGGATTCGAACCCCCGGAACCTCGCAGTTCAACGGTTTTCAAGACCGCCGCAATCGACCACTCTGCCATCTCTCCGGGCGCAAAGATAATGCAAGCCCGGAAAAAAGCAAAACATATTTTGCGATCCAACTTCGTTTTAATTCTGTCCACCCTGTATTTGCAGGCAGTAACCCGGCTCCGGTTGCACCTACCCCTAATCGGCATAGCTCGTACAAACACCTATCTTCCCTCGTCCGCTAAAACGTAAATTTCATCCCTTATGGCCGGACAACCCGGCACATTGACCGACCGGATCAGGAATATCCGCAAAACGTAAATAATTATTTTTTTTCAATGGTTGGAATGATTTAAATATTAAATAAATAATAACTATCTTCGCAGAAAACCCCCGGAAGAGAACGAAAACATAAAATGCCCGTACAAAATGAACAAAGCCCAACTCGTCGACGCCGTCGCTGAACAAGCCGGGGTATCCAAAGTACATGCGAAAAAGTGCGTCGACGCTTTCCTGAGCGTTGCGGCGGAAACCCTGCGCAATGGAGACAAGATCACTATCGCCGGTTTCGGATCGTTCGTGGTGACTAAAAAGCCGGCCCGGGTCGGCCGCAATTTCAAAACCGGGACGCCGGTCGAGATCCCGGCCAAATCGGTGGTCAAATTCCGTTCGAGCATCGAAACGATCTGATTCCTGTTTTTAAAGAGAAAACAGCAGGGGCGGCCTTATCGGTCGCCCCTGCTGTTTGGTTGTCGTCGGGTGGTAAAAAAATTATTGCACTACTTCATTCAGGATACGCATTGCTGCATCAAGGATAGCCGTGTCGTCCAGTGTTACAACTCCTCCGTCGGGGCCTTTTTCTATATGTATCCCGATAATTTCGGCCGCATCGTAATGCCTGCCCCCGAAGTAGTTCCTTACTGCCGCCACATCAATGCCAAGTTCGTCAGCGATACGCTGTGAGCTTCCACTTGGCAATCTATCCTTGATGCGGCGAAGCTCATTGAATGTAATAACCATATTTTTAAGAATTTAATGTGAATTTTATAAATCTGTGGTTAAAATTAAACAAAAAAAACATATCCCCCAAATATAATGCAAGGAGAATGCAATCAAATTTATTTTGGTTGCTGAACCGCAGCTAATATTCTCCAAATATAAACAACTAAATTGCCGAAAGGTTGAAGATTATTATACGGCAGGGCTGCGGCCGCCTTGCGTCATTGTGTCACGTCGCGACTGACAATCCCGTGATTTTGGCAGTCAAACGTGAAAAAGCGGGGGTCATTTCTGCCGTTGGCACACGGTTTGCGACGGAAAAATGCAGAGATCGAAAATCAATTAAAACTTAAAAAATAAAATCAGTCATGGCAAAAATTATCGGAATCGACCTGGGCACGACCAATTCGTGCGTCGCAGTGATGGAGGGCAGCGAACCCGTAGTTATACCCAACAGCGAAGGCCACCGCACCACTCCGTCGATCGTTGCGTTCACCGACAGCGGCGAACGTAAAGTGGGAGAACCTGCAAAACGCCAGGCCATCACCAACCCCGAACGCACGATCTTCTCGATCAAACGTTTCATGGGCGAAACGTGGGACCAGGTGCAGGGCGACGTGAAACGCGCACCATATAAGGTCGTGAGGGGCGACAACAACACTCCCCGCGTGGATGTGGACGGACGCCAGTACACCCCGCAGGAAATCTCGGCGATCATACTCCAGAAGATGAAGAAGACGGCCGAAGATTACCTCGGCACGTCGATCGACGAAGCGGTCATCACTGTTCCGGCATATTTCTCGGATTCGCAGCGCCAGGCCACCAAGGAAGCGGGCGAGATCGCGGGGCTGAAAGTGCGCCGTATCATCAACGAACCGACGGCCGCGGCTCTGGCCTACGGTATGGACAAGAGCGGCAAGGATATGAAGATCGCCGTTTACGACCTCGGGGGCGGTACGTTCGACATCTCGATCCTCGAACTTGGAGACGGCGTTTTCGAAGTGAAATCGACCCACGGGGACACCCACCTGGGCGGCGACGACTTCGACCACGTCATCATCGACTTCCTGGCCGATACTTTCCAGAACGAACACAAGGTCGACCTGCGCAAGGACCCGATGGCGCTTCAACGCCTGAAAGAGGCCGCCGAGAAAGCTAAAATAGAACTCTCGAGCTCGGTTTCGACCGAGGTGAACCTTCCCTATATCGCCCCCGTGAACGGCACCCCGCAGCACCTTGTGGTAACGCTCACCCGTGCGAAGTTCGAGCAGTTGGCCGACAAACTTATCAGGCAGACCGTCGAGCCGTGCCAGAAAGCGTTGAAGGACGCGGGTTACAGCGCCGGACAGATAGACGAGGTTATCCTCGTGGGAGGTTCAACCCGTATCCCCGCCGTACAGAAACTGGTGGAAGAGGTATTCGGCAAGCAGCCCAACAAGGGTGTGAACCCCGACGAAGTGGTGGCCGTAGGCGCGGCTATCCAGGGCGGCGTTCTCACGGGCGAGGTCAAGGACGTGCTCCTTCTGGACGTCACTCCGCTTTCGCTGGGTATCGAAACCCTCGGAGGCGTATTCACCCGCCTGATCGACGCCAACACGACCATCCCCACCCGCAAGAGCGAGACCTTCTCGACGGCGGCGGACAATCAGCCTTCGGTGGAGATCAACGTCCTGCAGGGCGAGCGTCCCATGGCGCGCGACAACAAGAGCCTGGGTCGTTTCCACCTCGACGGAGTACCGGCCGCTCCCCGCGGAGTGCCCCAGATCGAGGTGACGTTCGACATCGACGCCAACGGCATCCTGAACGTGTCGGCCAAGGACAAAGGCACCGGCAAGGAGCAGAAGATACGCATCGAGGCTTCGAGCGGGCTGACGGACCAGGAGATCGAACGCATGCGCAACGAGGCCAAGGCCAACGAAGCCAAGGATAAGGAAGAGCGCGAAAGGGTCGATAAGGTCAACACCGCCGACTCGATGATCTTCCAGACCGAAAAGCAGCTCAAGGAGTACGGCGACAAGATCCCGGCCGACAAGAAAGGCACCATCGAAACTGCTCTGGGCGGTCTGAAAGAGGCCCACAAAGCAGCCAACATTGCCGACATCGACCGCTTTACGCAGCAGTTGAACGACGCATGGCAGGCCGCGAGCCAGGATATGTACTCGCAGGGCCAGCAGCAGGGTCCCGGTCCGCAGGATCAGGGCAATGCGGGCGGCAGCGCGGGCGCGGGAGACGAGAACAACGTCACCGACGTGGAATTCGAAGAAGTGAAATAATCAATTACGAACCGACGCCAAGCCGAGTGCAATCAAACTTGTTTGAATTGCCGAGGCGCGAAGGAGGAAAAGACTGAGAAGCAGGATTAATTACGAATTACGAGAAAGGACAGACTCTGAGAGTCTGTCCTTTTTGTTTGTAAAAAACAGGTGCCAGTATTAATTTTGTTGCGCTGCGGTGGCGTTAGTTCGGAAAAAATTATATACTTTTGCGCTCTAAATAGTTGCCAATCCGGAAAACGAACAAAAAACAAATAAAAGACCAATAGAAATGCAAAACAAAGGCGCACTCAAACTACTCACGGCTCTTCTGATACTGGCCTGTGCCTATCAGCTCTCTTTCACGCTGGTAACGAAGGTCGTGGAACGCAAAGCGACAAAACACGCCGCACAATTCGCTCCCGAACTGCAGGAAGCGAAAAGGGATGCCTATCTCGACTCTGTAAAATCGCAGGTCGTTTACAATCTGGGCCTCATCGACTTCACCTACAAGCAGTGTCAGGACAAGGAACTGAACCTCGGCCTCGACCTCCGCGGCGGTATGAACGTGATGATGCAGATCTCGGTGGAAGACGTTGTCCGCGCACTGTCCAACGACAGCAAGGACCCCATCTTCAACCAGGCTCTCGTCCAGGCCCGCAACCAGCAGAAAAACAGCAGCGACGACTACATCACCCTCTTCGCAAGAGCTTATAACGAACTGTCGGGCGGCGCTCCCCTCGCCTACATCTTCAACACTCCCGACCTGAAGGAACACATCCTTCCGACCAGCACCAACGAGGATGTCGTGAAAGTCCTGAGGACCCAGGCCGACGGCGCAATATCCAACTCGTTCAACGTTCTGCGCAACCGTATCGACCGTTTCGGCGTCGCCAACCCCAATATCCAAAAACTCGAAAACGGCCGCGTGCTGATCGAGCTTCCGGGCGTCAAGGAACCCGAGCGCGTACGTAAACTCCTGCAGGGTACCGCATCGCTGGAATTCTGGGGAACATATGACAATAAGGAAATATCCCCCTTTCTGATCCAGGCCAACCAGGAAGTTGCGCGATATAATGCAGTGGTAAAACCTTCTGCCGCAGTTGAGGACACTGCAGCTGAAGAGGCCGCAACGTCGGAAGAAGGCGAGACCGCAGAAGATGCGATCCTCACCGAACTGTCGGAATTCGATGCTGCTCCCGAAACCGGCACTTCCACAGCCAACAACTTGTTTTCGAAACTGGTGCCTGCCGAATATCCGAACGGGCCGACTATCGGCGCCGCTGCTTCGTACGATACGGCGGCTGTAAACCGATACCTTGCCCTGCCGCAGGTAAAATCGCTCTTCCCGCGCGACCTGCGTCTGATGTGGGGCGTTAAGGAAACCCCGGGCGACCGCTGGCTGGACAAGGTCCCGCGTTTCGAACTCTACGCCATCAAGGCCAACACCCGCGACGGCAAAGCTCCTCTCGACGGCGGAGCGATCGTAGACGCACGCGAAAATTATGCGGAACACGGCTCCAACGCCGAGGTAAGCATGACAATGAACTCGACCGGCTCCAAAACATGGGCGCGCCTCACCGCCGATAACATAGGCAAATCCGTAGCCATCGTACTCGACGGCTATGTATATTCCGCTCCTACCGTACATAACGAGATCACCGGCGGACGCTCGTCGATCACCGGCAACTTCACCATACAGGAAGCAAAAGACCTTGCGAACGTGCTGAAATCGGGTAAACTGCCCGCTCCGGCCCGTATCATCCAGGACTCCGTAGTCGGCCCGTCGCTGGGTAAGGACTCCATCAACTCCGGTATGATGTCGTTCATCATGGCGTTCTGCCTTGTGCTGATCTACATGTGCCTCTACTATAAGAGGGCCGGCTGGTACTCGAGCATAGCGCTTATAACCAACCTGTTCCTGCTGTTCGGAGTACTCGTTTCGTTCGGGGCCGTGCTGACGCTGCCCGGTATCGCCGGTATCGTGCTGACGATGGGTCTGGCAGTCGACGCGAACGTTATTATTTACGAACGTATCAGGGAGGAACTCCGTGCCGGCAAAGGCATCGGGCTCGCTGTGGTGGACGGCTACAAGAACGCCTACTCGGCCATCATCGACGGTAACGTCACGACCATTATCACCGGTATCGTGCTGTTCATTTTCGGTACGGGTCCCGTACAGGGCTTTGCAACCACCCTTATAATCGGTATCATCACCTCGATGTATACTTCGATCTTCATCACCCGCATACTCATCGACGGTAAAGTCTCGAAAGGCAAGAAGGTTTCGTTCTCGCGCAGGTGGAACCAGAACTTCCTTTCGAACACCAAATTCGACTTCGTGAGCTGGCGCAAATGGTCTTACATCATTTCGGGGGCGCTCATCCTGATAACCTTCGTATCGCTCGCCACACGAGGCCTCAACTACGGCGTCGACTTCTCCGGCGGCCGCGCATATGTCGTGGCATTCGACCAGCAGGTGAGCGACGAAGCCGTCCGTGAACGCATGGAGATTATATTCGAAGGTACGGATGAAAGCTACGAAGTTAAGACATACGGTACTTCCGGCACCGAAAAACGAATCCTGACGCAGTATAAGTTCGACGACGAGAGCGACGAAGCTACGGCGGAAGTGAACCGCATGCTGTGGGAAGCGCTCAATCCGTTGTTCGCAACTTCTCTGACGCTCGACCAGTTCAACAGTACACAGGATGTTTACTACGGTGTGATCCAATCCGATAAAGTCGGCCCGAGCGTCGCACACGACATCAAGCGCAACTCGGTGATCGCGGTCGTATTCAGCCTTCTGGCGATCGGCCTCTACATATTGCTGCGTTTCCGCAAATGGCAGTGGGGTATGGGCGCCGTGGTATCGCTCGCACACAACGCGATACTGGTATTCGGCCTCTTCTCGCTGTTCCACGGAATATTCCCGTTCGCGCTCGAGATCGACCAGTCGTTCATAGCGGCGATCCTTACGATCATCGGTTACTCTATCAACGACACGGTGGTAATCTTTGACCGTATCCGCGAGTACCAGACGCTCTATCCGAAACGTTCGGTGCGCGACAATATCAACGGCGCGGTCAACTCGACCCTGTCCCGTACGATGAACACCGCGGGTACGACGATCATCACGCTGCTGGCGATCTTCCTGTTCGGCGGCACGGTGATACGCGGATTCATTCTGGCGCTGCTGGTCGGTATCGTAGTGGGTACCTATTCTTCGGTGTTCATCGCCACCCCGGTCGCCTACGACATGATGAAAAAGAAATCCCGCGACGGCAAAGAGTCGAAAGAAACCAAGGAAGCCAAGGCTTAAGCGGCTATAAAACATTGAAAGAAGAGCGGTCAAATGTTTGTCCGCTCTTCTTTTTTTTGTAATTTTGTAAAATATAAGATACCCCAGGCATAATCCATGCATGGCTTTGCACCTGGCTTTCAATATATTTACGGAATGGGATTCATACGGATAGGCTTTGTAGACATTATCGACATCGTCGCGGTGGCGGTGATAATCTATTACCTGTACCGTATGGTCAAAGGCACCAACGCCCCCAGCATCCTGGTCGGGATCATTACCATATATATAATATGGGAAGTGACAAGGCTCCTGAACATGGAACTGCTCTCGTCCATCCTTGGCAACATTATCGGTGTCGGGGTTGTCGCGCTGATAGTGGTGTTCCAGCCCGAAATACGGCAGTTCCTGCAGACCATCGGCTTGAAGCAGAGGAACAACCGCAACAACTCTTTCTGGCGGAAAGTGTTCGGTTCTGACCAGAAAGACGAAAAGATCGACGTGACTCCCATCGTGAAGGCCGTGACCGACATGTCCCATTCAAAGACCGGCGCTCTGATAGTGATCCAGCGGCAGACCGACCTTACCGTCACGACGGACACGGGCATAGCCATCGACGCTCAGACCTCGGTGCCCCTGCTCGAGAATATATTTTTCAAGAATTCGCCGCTGCACGACGGGGCCGTCATTATCCATGAGAACCGCATAGTCGCGGCCAAATGCGTGCTGCCGTCGACCCGCGTCCAGGTGCCCAAATCCTACGGCATGCGCCACAGGGCCGCTCTGGGCATGAGCGAGGTGTCGGACGCCATTGTGATAGTGGTTTCGGAAGAGACCGGCGCCATATCCATCGCCCAGGACAGCGAGATAAAGCGCGGCATTCCGCACGAACACCTTCGGGCCAATCTTCTGCGGGCGCTTCGCAAAACGGAGCAAAAGAAGGAAGAGAAACCTGCCGAAAAAGCGCAGGAAGTCGGAACGCCGACGGCGGTTTAGCAAACGCCTCTTTCCACTTAGGAATGCTTCGGTGTGTAAAAAACAAACCGTAATAAATCATTTTACGACAATGAAAAATCTTAATATCGAAAGGCTTGCGCCCGGAGACGAAATCCCGTATAAATTACTTTACCTCGCCGACGAACACCGGGAAGCAGTCGCGGATTACCTGAATCGCGGCGAATGTTACGTTGCGGCTTTAAACGGCGAAACAGTGGGCGAATACGTCCTGCTGCCGACGCGGCCGCTGACAGCCGAACTCGTGAATGTGGCGGTCGCTCCCGAATGGCAGGGACAGGGAATAGGCAAACGGCTGGTTCTCGACGCCATTGAGCGGGCACGGGCGGCCGGATATGTTATATTGGAGGTAAGGACCGGCAATGCGGGGATAGGGCAAATGGCGCTGTACCAGAAATGCGGCTTCGAGATGTATGCCGTCGACGTCGATTTTATCACGCGCCATTATCCTGAGCCCATATTCGAGAACGGCATCCTGTGCCGCCATATGGTCTGTATGCGGATGCATCTATAAGATTGTCAGAACGTCACTTTTTGTCACCCCGAGGTCGGAACTTTTATTTTGTCATTCCGAGAGAGTCAGATTCAATAAGGCTGCGAAGATTGAGAACCACCATCTGACAACGAGGAATCTACCTTGTAATCAGCCATTTCTTCCGCATAATTTATATCGTAGTTCCCTCGTCGTACGATATACCCTCTCTACTCGCGGAATGCTATCGAATCGCACTCGCTCGGGATGACGGATTGGTCACTACTCTTTGAGGTTGGGCTCAGTTTCGTCGTCGAAAGCGTCGGTCAACTGGGCCGGGAGTTTTTTCGACGCCTTGACGCCCAGTTCGCGCAGGTTCTCGGCGCGCCTGACCAGATTCCCGGGACCCTCTTTCAATTGATTATAAGCCTGGTCGTAGCTTTTCTGAGCGCGGTCGATGTTGCGGCCCACATCCTCGAGCGACGAAACGAATCCAACGAACTTATCGTACAGCGCCCCGCCTTGGCGCGCTATCTCGAGCGCGTGTTTGCTCTGGCTGTCGCGCTTCCACAGGTCGTCGACGATCTTCAGCAGAGCGAACAGGTTGGTGGGCGACGAGATTATCACCTTCTTATTATACGCGTCGGCCCACAGCGTTTTGTCGTTCTGCAGGGCGCACATGAACGCAGGCTCGTTTGGAACGAACATTATGACGAAATCGGGCGAATCGACCAGGTTTTGGTAATTCTTCGTGTGCAGTTCGGCGACATGGCGGCGCACCGAGCCGAGGTGTTCTTTCATATAGTTCTCGCGCCCGGCATCCTCTTCCGCCGCCGAATATCCTACATAGGCGGTCAGCGAAACCTTAGAGTCGATGACGATCCGCTTGCCCTCGGGAAGCGTCAGCACGATGTCGGGACGCAGGTTGTTGCCCTCCCCGTCCTTGAAATTCTCCTGCACGAAATAGTGGACGCCGCGCTGCAGGTTCGAGCTTTCGAGCATCCGTTCGAGTATCATCTCGCCCCAGTCGCCCTGCACCTTGCTGCTCCCCTTGAGGGCATTGGTGAGGTTCGAGGTCTCCTCGGTGATGCGCTGGTTCAACTCCATCAGGCTCTTCAGTTCGCTTTTCAGGGCGCCGTGCTGGCGATTCTCCTCGGAGTAGATATCCTCTACACGCTTTTTGAAGTCGGCCAGATTGTCTTTGAAAGGCTTGAGCAGCGTGTCGAGCGACTCGCGGTTGGTCTCCTTGAACTGTTTGGATTTCTCCTCGAGGATGTCGTTGGCAAGGTTGCGGAACTCCAGCCGGAACGACTCCTGCAGTTTTTCGAGTTCCGCCCGGTCGCTTTCGGCCTTCTCACGGAGTTTGCCGATTTCGGCCTCGGCGCGTGCGAGGTCGACCGATTTGGCGGCCGATTCGGCGCGCGACTGCTCCGAGAGCTGCCTTTCGGATGTCAACAGCAGGCCCGTTTCGCGATTCTGCCGGCGCGACCCCAGCCAGATTATCAACAGAACGGCGCACAGCACCAGCAACACGACGGCGGATATAAGGTAGAATGTTGCCATTTCAGAAGTGTTGAGTTATCTTTCAAAGATATCCAATAATTTTGAAAATTTTGTACCTTTGTAAGATAAGTTTTTTTAGGATGAAACGTATACGCATAATTTCACCGTCGATGCTTTCGGCCGACTTCGGCCACCTCGACCGCGACACGCATATGATCGACGACAGCGCCGCCCAGTGGATCCATATGGATATTATGGACGGGGTTTTCGTGCCTAACCTTTCGTTCGGGTTCCCGGTGATGAAGGCCATCCGCTGCGCGACGGACAAATTCATGGACACGCACCTGATGATCGTCGAACCTGAACGTTACGTGCAGCGCTTCGCCGAAGCGGGAGCGAACCTTATCACGGTGCATCACGAAGCGGTTGCCGATATGGACGCCTGCATCGAACTGATCCGCGAGGCGGGGGCGAAAGTCGGCGTTTCGATGAAGCCGGCCACCCCTGTTTCGGTCCTCGCGCCGTATCTCCACAAGCTCGACCTGGTGCTGATAATGAGCGTGGAGCCGGGTTTCGGGGGGCAGAGCTTCATTGAGGGGAGCGTTGAGAAAGTCCGCGAATTGCGCCGGATGATAGACGAACGCGGCCTCGAAACGCTGATAGAGATAGACGGCGGAATTTCGGCCGAGAACGCGCGCGAAATGTTTGACGCCGGATGCAACGTGCTCGTTGCGGGCAGCGCCATATTCGGCAAACCCGACCCCGCCGCCGAGATAGATAAAATGCTTAATGCCTAATTTCATTCGTAATTCGTAATTCGTAATTCGTAATTCGTAATTTTAATAGTGATTTCGGTAGATAACATAACCGTCTCATATGGTGGTTGGGATTTGTTCAGCGAGGTCTCGCTCCTCATAAATCCCCGCGACCGCATAGGACTTGTAGGTAAGAACGGTGCAGGAAAGACCACCCTGCTGAAGATAATCAACGGTGAACAGCCCCCCACGTCGGGCGTGGTGAGCAAGAACGGTGAATGCACCGTGGGCTACCTGCCCCAGCAGATGAAGGTCGCCGACACCACTTCGCTCATCGAAGAGACCGCGAAGGCGTTCCAGGAAGTTCTTGCACTCGAAAAAGAAATTGCCGGGATAAACGAACAACTGGCAGTGCGAACCGACTACGAGAGCGAATCGTACGAGCAGATGCTGCACCGCCTGAACGACGCCACCGACCATTACCACATCCTCGGCGGCGACACGCGCGAGGCCGATATCGAGAAAACGCTGTTAGGGCTGGGGTTCCGGCGCGGGGAGTTCGACCGCCCCACACGCGAGTTCAGCGGCGGCTGGAGGATGCGCATCGAGCTGGCGAAACTGCTGCTCGCCCGTCCGTCGGTGTTCCTTTTGGATGAGCCGACCAACCACCTCGATATCGAGAGTATCCAGTGGCTGGAAGGCTACCTGAGGGATTACAACGGCGCGGTGGTGGTCATTTCCCACGACCGGGCATTCCTTGACAATGTGACAAACCGCACGGTCGAGATATCTCTGGGCAAGCTGTACGACTATAAAACGAACTACAGCCACTACGTCGAACTGCGGCGCGAAAGGCGCGAACAGCAGATGGCCGCATACCAGAACCAACAGCGGATGATCGAAAAGACCGAGGAGTTTATCGAGAAATTCCGCTACAAACCGACCAAGTCGAACCAGGTGCAGTCGCGCGTCAAGCAGCTCGAAAAACTCGACCGCCTCGAGGTGGACGAAGAGGATATGTCGAGGCTGAACATAAAGTTCCCGCCCGCGCCGCGATCGGGACAGGTGGTGGCCGAGGTGAAGAACGCCGGGAAAAGTTTCGGCCCGAAGCACGTTTTCAGCGGTGCCGAATTTACGATAGAACGCGGCGAGAAGATCGCTCTGGTGGGGCGCAACGGCGAGGGCAAGACAACTTTCGCGCGTATGCTGATCGGCGACCTCGAACCCACGGAGGGGTCGATACGGGTCGGCGCGAACGTCAACACCGGCTACTATGCCCAGAACCAGGACGACCTGATGGACGGCAACTTCACGGTCTACGACACGCTGGACAAGGTTGCTGTGGGCGACATCCGCACCCGTCTGCGCGACATTCTGGGGGCGTTCCTGTTCCGCGGCGGTGACATCGACAAGAAGGTGAAGGTGCTTTCCGGAGGCGAGCGTTCGCGCCTTGCGATGGCCCGGCTGATGCTCGAACCCTACAACCTGCTGGTGCTCGACGAACCGACCAACCATATGGATATGCGCTCGAAGGATATCCTGAAAAGCGCGCTGATGAAGTACGACGGAACGGTTATAGTGGTTTCGCACGACCGAGAATTCCTGGACGGCCTGGTGGACAAGGTCTACGAATTCCGCGACGGCGGGGTGCGCGAGTACCTGGGCGGCATCTGGTACTTCCTCGAGAAACGAAAGCTGGAATCTCTGCGCGAGGTCGAAATAAAGGCTGTCGAGGAGAAAAAAGAGGAGCCGAAAGCTGCTGGAAAAGACGACTACAAAAAGCGTAAGGAGTCCGAAAAAGCCGTCCGCAAGGTGGAGAACGCCATCGCTGCGGTCGAAAAAAAGATCACGGCGCTAGAGACGGATATCGCCGCATGGGACCTGAAACTGGCCGATCCCGACGCCAATGGGATAGACCTCGCGGACGGCAAAGTTTTCGCCGCATACGAGGAACTCAAGCGCCGCCTCGCCCGTGAAATGCACGAGTGGGAGAAATTGAACTACGAATTAGAAATACTCTCTGAGTAATAAAGTTGCGGCGAAGCCGCTCCGAAGACTCATGACTCATGACTCATAACTGATAAAAATGGATAATATAGTTTTCGGGCTGCGGCCCGTCATCGAGGCCATCGAGGCCGGACGCCAGATCGAAAAGATCTACATCAAAAAAGGCTCCGACGGACAGCTAATAACCGAGTTGAAAGCGGTCGCGCGCGCCCAGCACATCAATGTGCAGGAGGTGCCGGTCGAGAAGCTCAACCGCCTCACCCGCGGTAACCACCAGGGCGTCGTGGCGCAGATATCGGCCATCGTCTACTCCGATATGGATGAGATCCTGGCCGGAATACCCGAAGGCAAACCGGGCCTGCTGGTCGTGTTCGACGGGGTGACCGACGTGCGCAATTTCGGAGGCATCGCCCGGACCGCCGAGTGTGCAGGCGCGCACGGGCTGATCGTGCCGATGAAGAACGCCGCACCCGTCAACGCCGACGCGCTCAAGGCATCGGCCGGGGCGCTGAATGTCATTCCCGTATGCCGCGTGGGAAGCATCCGCAACACCATAAAGCTGCTGCAGGCCGAAGGTTTCCAGGTCGTCGCCGCAACAGAAAAAGCTAACGAAACGATTTATCAGGCCGACTTCCGCAAGCCTACCGTCATCGTTATGGGCAGCGAGGACGAGGGAATCTCGAAAGAAGTTCTTAAATTGTGCGACATGCTGGCGGCCATTCCGCTGAAAGGCAGGATCGAATCGCTCAACGTGGCCGCCGCGGCAGCCGTAATGTTATACGAAGTAGTTCGACAAAGGCAGTAACGACGGCAGCGATTTATTGTTCATTATTTTTCCAGACGAAACAGGGTTTATTCTAACAATATGACAGACAAGACGATTTACGACGACGCATTATTTTTGCTGCGGGTGTTGATAAGAAGACCCTCCTTCAGCCGCGAAGAGAGCGAAACGGCGCGTATACTGGCAACCGCCCTGCAATTGCGGGGAATGGACGATGTGCATATGTCGGGCAACAACGTATGGGCATATAATAAACATTACGACCCTGCAAAACCCACTATCCTGCTCTGTTCGCATCACGACACCGTGAAACCGAATCCAGGCTACACGCGCGACCCGTTCGACGCCGAGATAACCGAGAACGGCAGGCTCTACGGGCTGGGGAGTAACGACGCCGGCGGATGCCTGACTGCGCTGGGGGCGGCGTTCCGCAACTATTACGAACACGAGGATCTGAAATACAATCTCTGCCTTGCGCTAGTCGCCGAAGAAGAGATAAGCGGTGAGGGCGGCATACGCAGCATCCTTCCCGAACTCGGCCCGCTCGAATTCGCGATAGTCGGCGAACCTACCGGAATGCATCTGGCGATCGCAGAGAAAGGGCTGATAGTGCTGGACTGCGTTGCCCGCGGACGCTCGGGACATGCCGCGCGCGACGAAGGAGACAATGCCATAATGCGTGCCCTGAAGGACATCGAATGGTTCCGCGACTACCGTTTCCCGCTCAAAAGCGGCCTGTTCGGCGAAGTGAAAATGAGCGTCACGATGATCTCGGCCGGAACGCAGCACAACGTCGTGCCTGCCGAATGCCGTTTCACGGTAGACATCCGCGTCACCGAAAAATACACGAACGAAGAGGTGCTGGAGATAGTCCGGCAGAACGTCGAATCCGAGGTCACGCCGCGCTCGACACACCTCAAACCCTCTTACATAACCCCGAAGCATCCTATAGTAGAGGCCGGCGTTGCAATGGGGCGTAAGACTTTCGGCTCCCCCACCACATCCGACCAGGTGGCGCTGGATATCCCCTCGGTGAAGATCGGCCCCGGAGAAAGCAGCCGTTCGCACAACGCCGACGAATACATCCTGCTGTCGGAGATCGAGGAGGGCATAGACTTGTACATAGAACTTTTAGGCAAAATAATACTTTAACGTCGGCTGTCATCCCGACCGCAGCGGAGGGATCTGAACGAGCAAGTGAAAAATCTCCCGCGCAATCAGATGTCTCGACTACGCTCGACACGACAAGCAGAAAATACTTTAAGTTATGAATTTTCGACGAGAAGAGAGCAATCGAGCAAGCTCGGATTGCCGAAACGAGGATGAAAATGCGTTTGCGAAGCAAACGAAACTGTGGCAGAAAAATACTTCCGCCGTCGGCGTTCCGACTGCCGACAAGGCGGTGGATGCCTTCACCGTCGGCAGGGACCGCGAAATGGACATGCTTCTGGCCGAAGCCGACGTGCTCGGTTCGCTGGCCCACACGCGGATGCTCGAATCGATCGGTCTGCTCACGCAAAGCGAACTCGACAAGGTGCAGGCCGAGTTGAAAAAGATACTGGCAGATATCCGCAAGGGCGGTTTCGCGATCGAGGACGGGGTCGAGGACGTCCATTCGCAGGTCGAATTTTTGCTCACGGAGCGCATCGGCGAGACGGGCAAGAAGATACACAGCGGCCGTTCGCGCAACGACCAGGTGCTGGTGGACCTGCGCATCTTCCTGCGCCGCGAGATCATGGAGATCGCCGGGGCTGCGCACAAACTTTTCGGCACGCTGCAATCACTTTCCGAGCAGTATAAGGACGTTCTGATGCCGGGCTACACCCACCTGCAGATAGCCATGCCGTCGTCGTTCGGGCTGTGGTTCGGCGCCTATGCCGAGAGTCTCGTGGACGATATGCAGATGATGCTGGCGGCCTGGCGCGTATGCAACCGCAACCCGCTGGGTTCGGCCGCCGGATACGGCTCGTCGTTCCCCCTCGACCGGGAGATGACCACCCGTCTGCTGGGTTTCGACTCAATGGACTACAACGTGGTCTATGCGCAGATGGGGCGCGGAAAGACCGAGCGCATCGTGGCGCAGGCCGTGTCGTCGATCGCCGCGACGGTCGGGAAACTCGCGATGGATAATACCTTATTTTTAAACCAGAACTTCGGTTTTATATCGTACCCGGACAATCTTACGACCGGCTCGAGCATCATGCCGCACAAGAAAAATCCCGACGTGTGGGAGATCGCGCGCGGAAAATGCAACCTGCTGCAGGCGCTGCCGAACCAGATTTCCATGCTCACGGCCAACCTGCCGCTCGGCTACAACCGCGACCTGCAGCTGCTGAAAGAGGTGCTGTTCCCGGCGCTGCAGGATATGAAAGAGGTGCTGTCGATGGCCGGCTACATGCTGGAACACGTCAGTGTCAACCGCGATATACTCGCCGACCCCCGCTACGCCTACCTGTTCAGCGTCGAGAGCGTCAACGATATGGTCCTGGAAGGGACGCCGTTCCGCGACGCCTACAAGGCCGTCGGGCTGCAGATCGAGGCGGGTGAATACAAGCCCGCCGCCGAAGTCCGCCACACCCACGCCGGAAGCATCGGCTGCCTGTGCAATGACAAAATAGCAGGACTGATGGACGATGTGATGTCGCAGTTCGGTTTCGGCAAGGTCGAAAAAGCCGAGGAAGAATTGGCGAGGTAATCCGCGATGAAAGGCGTTGTTATTCACCCGGTGATAGGGGAAGTGACCGTTTCGCGCACACGCCGCGCAACGCGTATCGCGCTGTCGGTCAGGCCCGACGGATCGGTGCGCCTCTCCTTCCCCGCATTCGTTTCGCAAAAACGGGCCATGAGGTTCCTCGACGAAAAATGCGACTGGATCGAGGCCAACCGCAAAAAAATGGAGAGCCGCTACAACGTCGAACCGCTCGACGAGACATACCGCACACGTCGGCATACCCTGCACTTCGAGCCTGCGAAAGTCGAAAAAACATCCGTAAAGATAAAGGACGGAGTGATAGTCGTGAAACACCCCGCCGGACTCGACGCCTTGTCCGAAGAGGTGCAGTCCGCCGCCGTAAAAGGGGTCACGGAGGCCCTGCGCATCGAGGCGAAAGAGGTGCTGCCTGAGATGGTCGGACGGCTGGCCGCACAGCACGGTTTCAGTTGCGGCGGCGTCCGCGTGAAGGCTTCGCGCAGCAAGTGGGGAAGCTGCACGGCCCGCAACGACATCAACCTTTCGCTGTTCATCGCACTGCTTACGGACCATTTGGCGGAATATATCATCCTGCATGAGCTGTGCCACACAGTCCATAAAGACCACTCGGAACGTTTTCACACCCTGCTAGATCGCGTTACCTGCGGAAAGCACCGCGAACTCAACCGCGAACTGCGATCATACCGGCCCGACGTTCGCTGCACGAAAATGAAAGATGAGAATAAAGAGCAAGGTTAAAATAGATTGCTTCGTTACACTCGCAATGACGGGGGCGCTGTGCCAAAAGCTTCAGGCCGACAGCAACATTTATCATCAAATCCGCAGTCGGCGTTCCGACTATTGTTGAAGATTGTCGTAGCGGCTGCTCGATTTGTCATACTTGAGGTCGGCCAGCATCGACGAAAGTACCCCTATATGGAACTGCCAACTCTTCAGGGTCCCGATCGGAACCCACTGGAACGACATCTCCCAACAGTGCAGTTTCCGGGTGAGATTGACGGACATGGGACTTAACCTGCGGCGGGCGATATCGTATCCCCCGTTGAATGAAAAACCAAGATTCGGAGTGAGATTGACGCTGCCCTGGAACCCGAGGGTCTGCGTTATGACCGGCCTCAGACCGGTGTAGCTGTAACTGACCGAATAGTTGAAACCGAAGTTCCACGGGATCGAAAAGTCGTAGTAGCTCGATACCATATACTGCCGCCGCATGGACGGCTCCATCCCGTTGCTCATGTCGAACGGATTGGCGTAAGCCCCGACATAGGCTCCGCTGTTGATGTCGTTCATGGCCGGCTGCCCCGAATTGGACGAGTTGAACGTATATCCGAACGACCATCCCGTATTTATTATGCGTCCGAATTTGCCGTTCCCTACGTTGAATTTGCCGATTCTCTTTGCCACCGGCGTCCCGTTCCGGTTCTCCTCGATATACATATATGGATCCCAGGTGGCGCTCAACTGTATCCCGAAATTCTTGAATATGTTGCCTGTACGGAGCGTGATTGCTATATTTGAGAGGTTCATGGAGTCGCCAGGCGCCAGAAAGTTATAAGACCCGCTGAACGAAAGCTGTTCTATAACCGGTATTTTTTTCATTCCCGACGTGTCCCTCTTGCTGGCAACCTTCATTTCGACCTGATTGGAGAGCGAAAAGTTGATCTGAGCTCTCGGTATGCCGGCGCTCATAGACTGCGACCCGACATACGGGTTATACTCGGTGAACTTGGATGCCATGGAGTCGCTCTGATAATACTCCACGAAACCGTACTGCGGCTTCCGGAAGTCGGGCGCCAGGGTAAATCCGGCCGAGGGCGTCATCACATGCCGCACGGCCTGCAGCCATCCCGTCTTCCCGGGTTTTCGCTTCATCTGGAACATCCCGTAGATCTTGGTGCTGAACGAACCGCTGGCGTCGTAGTTGTACATGCGGTAGAAGCCGAACTCGGGATCCAGTTTCACCGGTTGTTTCAGGACCGGATCCCATTCCGTGCGCTCCTTCTTGAAGAACCAGTTCTCGTTGTAATTGATAGACGGCGAAAAGGTGAGCGCCCCGTTGAACATGGTAAAAGAGGTTTTGAGGGGTATTCTGTGAGAAACGCCGTTGCTCATCTTCTTAAGCAGTTCATCGGTGAACAGGTCGTATTCCTTGATCGACGACACCATGTTGCTTGCCGCCATGGAGTAGCTCAGCGTTATCTTCTCATACCACTTCTGCTTTCCCACCGCCATTTTGCGTTTGAAAGGAGAAAAACTTCCGACGCTGAAACTGATGTTGGGCAGGGTGAAGCCTATGGTGGTGTCCCGCGAGTTCTGCGAGTGCGAGAACGCCACGGTAAGGTTTATGGGAGTGGTGCCCGCCGTCCAACTCTTCCCGTAAGATATCGACGAGTTGGTCTGCGTGTTCAGAAGGTCGTTCAGATTGGTCGTACCCTGCTTGCTGTAACCCGCGGTCGAGAAGTTGACGCTGGCCGAAAAAGTCGAACCGGGGCTGGCCTTGGGGTCCTGGCGGTGGCTCCAGGTAACTTTAAAGTTGCTGTTGTTCACGTAGTCGGCGGCGTTCTTTTCACCGTATATCGTCTTGGCGTAATTGATCGCAATGTTGCCGGAGAACTTGTAACGCTTGACATAGTTGGAGCGGCCGGCCACTTCCCACGACCCCAAGGTGTAGATACCGCCGGTGAGTGTGAGGTCGGCATAGTCGCCGAACGTGAAATAATATCCGCCGTCGCGCAGATAGAAACCGCGCATCGACTCCTCGCCGTAGGTCGGCATGATGAATCCCGACCTTGGGCCGCTGCTTATCGGGAAAAAGCCCCCGGGAATACCCAGGAAGTAGATCGGAACGTCTTCCATCACGAAATAAGCCGGCCCGGTGATGATCTTCTTGCCGGGGATCACCTTTGCCTTGGTCATGGCGATATAGAAGTGAGGGTGGTCTATGCGGTCGCAGGTGGTGTACTTGGCGCCGGCGATGTTGATCGTATTGTCCTCCATCTTCTTGAGGTCGCGTCCCAGCAGGTAGCCTTCGCCGTCCTTCGTGGCGACACCCTTGATCTTGGCCTTGCCGCTGGTGAGGTTGTAGGTGATGGTGTCCATCGTGTAGCTGCCGCCGCTCTGCACGAATTCCGGACGGCTGACCTTTCCGGTAGTGTCGGCGACGCCCGTACCGTATATCTCTTTCGTGTTGACATTGAGGATCATGAAGTCGGCCTTGAGATCGTTGTCCTCATAGGCAAGCTCGCCCTGCCCGTAAACGAATATCAGGCGTCTCTTCACGTCGTAGATGAGAGAGTCTTTGTTCTTCCCGAAAACCGGATGCTCGAGGAACGCCTTGTCCCTGCGGCGCGCGGTGTCGGCGATAATGGTGAGCGCACCGGTTTCCATCAGCACGTCGGGATCGGTGAGTATATCGAGGTCGGTCGGGATCTCCAGTCCGTACATAGCGGCGAAACTCCGCAGGCTGTCGTCGGAAAGGCCCTGCAGCGAGTCGGGCAGCATGCTTCGGAAAGAGGCCGGAATGCCCCTGCGAAGGGTGTCGCGGAGACCCCTTACGCCGCCGATAGCTTTCGCACCGCCGGCCGCGTATTGCCTCAACAGACCCGAAAGTTCCGAAGGGATAAGGGCCTTGACGTCAGCCGGCAGGGTATCGATAAATCCCGGCAGCGAGTCGATCGGGACCGTCAGCATAAATGCGGCGAGTTGGCTCAGGGAATCGGGAAGATATGCCGCCAACTGCCCCATAAGCGAGTCGACGGCAAGGTTTTTGCGTGCATCGAAAAGCTCGTCCGGGAGCGAACTTATGTCTATGGATGAAACGTCGGGCGTGAAATGGCGGATGGAATCGACCGCAGAATCACTCCCCTTTTCGCTTACCGCTCCGGGCGTTACGGGAGCGGCGGAAGCAGTGGCGGCGTCTGTCGTTTCGGTCCTGTCGAAGATCGGCGCGCGTTTGCCTTTCGACGACGAACTCTTCGACGCAGACGAGCACGAAACAAGGACGCCTGCCGACACCACTAGTGCCGAAAGGGCGATCCAGACCAGATATTTTTTAGTTAGCCTGCCCAAATTGTCGATTAATTCCGCTATCTTTGCCGACAAAGTCGGCAAAAATCAAAAAATCGTCCCCAAAACAGCGTGGAACGCATATTTTCGCTGACAAAAATAGGTAAATTTTTGCAGATGACGCTATGATTATTCGGAGAAATGCTCTTATACTCACGTTAACGGCAGCCTGTGCATTATTGTTGTGCGGGAATGCGGCTGCGCAGAATAAAAAAACTCCGGAAGCTTTCACGGTCGTGCTCGACCCCGGACACGGAGGCAAAGACCCGGGGGCCAACTACAGCGGAGTCAAGGAGAAAGACATAAACCTGGCGGTGGCGCTCAAGTTCGGGAAACTCATTTCGGATAACTGTCCGGACGTCAAAGTGGTCTACACGCGCAGGACCGACGTTTTCATCGAACTCGATGAAAGGGGCAATATAGCCAACAAGGCCGGCGCGAACCTCTTCATCTCGCTGCACTGCGACGCAATCGACGGCAAACCGTCGGTAAGCGGCGCATCGACCTACATCATGGGGATGGACAAGACCGAGAACAACCTGCGCGAGGCCATGCGCGAGAACTCCGTGATGAAGTACGAGGACGACTATTCGCAGAAATACGAGGGTTTCGACCCCACTTCGCCCGAAAGTTACATTATTTTCAGCCTGATGCAGTACGCCTATTTCGACCGCAGCCTGCAGTTCGCCAATATCATACAAAAACAATACGCCAAGGAGACATCGTTCTCCAACCGCGGCGCCAAACAGGGGCCTTTCTATGTGCTGTGGAAACCCGCCATGCCGAGCGTGCTGACCGAAATGGGATTCCTGTCGAACGACGGCAACCGCAAATACATAACCTCGGAGAAGGGCCAGAACGATGCAGCCAAAGCGCTTTTCGCCGCTTTCCAGGAGTACCGCGAAGCAACAGAGAAGAAGGGCGGCGAAACCGACCAGCAGGCAGCTCCCGCGGTTGCGGAAAACCGATCGGAAAACAAGCCGGTCGTGATCTCGGGTAACAAGCCGGTCGAGCTGGTACCGGCGGAACAGGTGACGGTCATCCAGAACAAACCGGCGGAACAGAAACCGGCGGAAACCGCGACAGTACAGAATAAACCGGCCGACAAGCCGACCGAACAAAAACCTGCGGTCACGGTATCGGAAATCAAACCGGCAGAGCAAAAACCTGCCGAACAGAAACCGGTGCAAACCACCACCGTCCAGACTAAACCGGCAGAACCGAAACCGGTGGAAAAACCCGCCCCGCCGAAAATGACAGACGGCGTGGGTTTCTACGTCCAGCTTTGCGCCTCGCGGGTGGAGTTCGGCCCGGACGACACCAGGTTCGACGATGTCATGGAGCATCTGGTCGAAAAGAAGATAGACGGCTGGTATAAATATTACATCGGCGGATACATCGAGCTCGACGACGCAGTGAGGATGCGCGACCAGATGAAAAGAGGACGATTCAAGGATGCTTTCATCATATCGCTCGATGGCAGCCAACAGACCACCATCGACCAAACCAAACCAGTGGAGCAGAAACCTGTGCAGGTCCCGGTTCCCGTTAAACCAGCCCCGCCGAAAATGACGGACGGAGTTGGATTCTACGTCCAACTGTGCGCTACGCGGGTGGAATTCAGCGAAAACGACACGAGGTTCGACGGCTGCCTGGAATACCTGGTCGAGAAAAAGATCGACGGCTGGTATAAATATTACATCGGCGGCTACACCGTGCTCAACGACGCCATCAGGATGCGCGATCAAATGAAAAGGGGGAATTTCAAGGACGCTTTCATCATAGCGCTTGACGGCGACAAACAGATCACCATCGACGAAGCTCGCAGGCGTATCGCCGCTGAAAACAACCGATAACAACCAACGATTATGAAGATCAAACGCGAAGTAAAAATAGGATTGTATGCGCTTGCCATGCTGCTGTGCCTATATTTCGGTATCAACTATCTGAAAGGCAAGGACCTTTTCAGCGGGGACAAGGTGTATTACGCACTCTACGACCAGACCAAAGGACTGCAGACGTCCTCTCCCGTGCTGCTGCGCGGGGTGAAGGTCGGTTCGGTGACCGGCATCACCATAGATCCCAAAGACCACAGCCAGGTGCTCGTGACGGTAAACATCAAAAAAAGCATGAAGATACCCACCGACTCGCGGCTGAAGCTTTTCAGTAACGGCATCATGGGCAGCATGGCCATCGAACTGCTCCCCGGAACCGCCGACAGCTATTTCGAAAAACACGCGGTGATACCGTCCGAAACCGAAAGCGGCCTGCTGGAGTTCGCCTCGCTGAGCCTCGATGATATCATCAGCCGTTTCAATTCACTGTCGAGCTCTCTGGAAACGACCTCAAACACTCTAAACAGCATACTGGCGGATAATGCGGAGAACATCAAAGGCACGATGGATCACATCAACGAAGTTTCCGGCGCACTTGCCGAAGGGAAGCTCAAACAAATCCTACTCGACCTCAACGAGTTCACAGGCACGCTGAAGAATAACGCCGCGAAGTTCGACAACATCATCGGCAACTTCGACGAAGTATCGGACCAGCTCGCCGAAGCCGACATAAAAAGGATTGTGGATGGCCTGGATGTGAGCGTCGGCCACCTGAATACACTCCTGTCGAGCATATCCTCAAAAGAAGGCTCGGCCGGCAAACTGATCGGCGACCCTGCGCTGTACGACTCGCTGGTGAATGCCTCGGGCAACTTGTCGGCGCTGCTCGCGGACCTGAAAGAAAATCCGAAACGCTACGTACACTTCTCGCTCTTCGGCGGAAAGGATAAGGATAAAAAGAAGAAAGAAAAATAACTATTCTTGTAATGCAATTACTAAACAGCGTCATTGCGAGCGGAATGTAATGGAGCGCGGCAATCCAGAGATATACTGGATTGCTTCGTCGCTCAAAACGCCGACGGCGTTCCGACCTCCTCGCAATGACGAGGCTGTAAGATAATCACAAAAAGTTATGACCTATCCTTCCAACTTCGAGCAGAAAGTCGGTTTCGACCGGATCCGCAGGCAGGTGGAAGAACTGTGCACCACTTCGGCCGCCCGCGAACGCCTGGCGGCCGAAACTTTTTCGACCTCCGCTCCCGAGATAGAACTCCGGCTGGGACTCGCCGAAGAACTGCGCACGATACTGCTGATGGAAGGCGGTTTCCCGGGAGGGGAATTCACCGATACCGAACGTATAGTTAAAAAGGCACGCATCGAGGGTGCGTTCCTGGAAGTCGAAGAGATACGCACCCTGCACCGCGCGCTGACATCGGTCGGTGAGGTGCTGGCGTTCCTGGCGGCGCGTCCGGCACAGCAGTACCCGCGTCTCGCGGCAATGAGCGCGGGCATCGAGGGTTTTCCGGCCATCACGGGACATATAGACTCGCTCATCGACCGCTACGGCAAGATAAAGGACAACGCCTCGGCCGAGCTGTTCAGCATCCGCCGGACGATCCGGTCTCGCGAGGGCGAAGTGTCGAAAAAGATGCAGCAGATACTCTCGCGGGCGCAAAGTTCTGGCATAGTCGATGCCGACGCGACGCTCTCGATCCGCGACGGACGTACCGTGATCCCGGTCGCGGCGATGAACAAGAAGAAGCTGCCGGGTTTCATTCACGACGAATCGGGCAGCGGAAAAACCTTCTACATCGAGCCGGTCGAAATCGTAGAGATCAACAACGAACTCAAGGAGTTGGAGTACGACGAGCGGCGCGAGATAGTCCGTATTCTTACCGAATTCACCGACTCGATCCGTCCCGACCTCGACGGCATCGCGGCCTCGGGCGAATATCTCACCGGAATAGATCTTATCCGCGCAAAGGCCCGCTGGGCGGTCGCGAACGACGCCGTCAAACCGATCGTTTCGGATGACGGCAGGCTGATGCTGCGTCAGGCGAGGCATCCGCTGCTGGCGCAAACGCTGAAACGCGAGAAAAAGGAACTTATCCCGCTCGATATGTCGCTTTCTCCCGCCGAGAGGATCATGGTCATTTCGGGGCCGAACGCGGGCGGTAAATCGGTGTGCCTCAAAACCGTGGCGCTGCTGCAGTATATGTTCCAGTGCGGGTTCCCGGTCCCGGCGCTCGAGAATTCGGAAATGCCGCTGTTCGACTCGCTCTTCATCGACATCGGCGACGAACAGAGCATCGACAACGACCTGAGCACATACAGCTCCCACCTGCTGAATATGAGGCAGATGCTGCAGGGAGCCGACAGCCGTTCGATGGTCTTCATAGACGAATTCGGCTCGGGCACGGACCCTGTCATCGGGGGTGCGATCGCCGAGTCGGTGCTCGAAAAATTTGTAGAGAAGGGGTGCTACGGCGTCATCACGACCCACTACTCCAACATAAAATACTTTGCGTCGAACAACGAGGGGGTCATCAACGGCTCGATGTCGTTCGACGTGCAGGCGATCCGGCCGCTTTTCCGCCTCGAAAGGGGCAAGCCGGGGAGTTCGTTCGCCGTCGAGATCGCGCGCAAGATCGGACTGCCCGAGGAGATAATCCGTTCGGCGGGCGAAAAGGCCGGAAGCGACCATATCAACCTCGAACGTCAACTGCGCGAGATCGCACGCGACCGCCGATACTGGGAGACCAAGCGCGACAAGATACGCCTGACGGATAAAAAAGTCGAAGAGTTGGAGGCCGATTACGCACAGCGCCTGGCCGCCATCAAGGCCGAACGCGGCGAGATAATCAAAAAAGCGAAGGACGAAGCGAAGGCGCTCGTCACAGAGGCCAATAAGCAGATAGAGAACACCATCCGCACCATCAAGGAATCGCAAGCCGACAAGGAACTCACGCGCCTCGCCCGCCGCGAGATGGACGATTTCCGCGAGACACTCGAAATTCCGGCCGAGGCCGAGGCTGAAAAACAGCAGCAGATCGACGCCGAGATGGAGCGTATCCTGCGCCGACAGCAGAACCGCGCAGAACGCAAGGCACAGCAGAAAAAAGAGGAGAAAGCCAAGCCCGCACCAAAACCTAAAGAGGTCGAACCTGGTGTAAAGGTGCGGATCAAGGGGCAGGACACCGTGGGCGAAGTGACCGAGGTCAAGGGCAACAAGGCGACCGTGGCGTTCGGGCATATACTTTCGATCGTCGCAAAGGAGCGGCTCGAGGTTATTTCCTCGGGCGAATACAAAACCGCGACCCGTCCCGTGACCGCGCGCGTCAATATGAGCAGCGACATATCGGACCGCAAACTGAACTTCTCACCGAGGGTCGACGTGCGCGGATTGCGCCCCACAGAAGCCATCGAAGAGGTCGAGGATTTTATCGACAACGCGCTGATGATCGGTGTAAACAGCGTCACGATACTCCACGGCAAAGGCACCGGTGCGCTGAAACAGGAGATCCGCCGCTACCTCAAATCGATTCCGGCCGTCGAAAGCGCCCTGGACGACCACGCCGACCGCGGAGGGGCGGGTTTGACGATCGTAACCTTCAAACAGTAATTACGAATTACAAATTACGAATTACGAATGAGATATTTATTAAGCAAAATAACCGAGATTTGCAGCGGAAAGTTTTCCGGCGCGGACCGGACTGTGGAGCGCGTCATCGTCGACAGCAGGACTTTTCCGGTGGGCGAAGAGACGCTTTTCGTCGCCATTCGCACCGCCAGCCGCGACGGACACGCCTACATAGGCGAACTCTACGCACGCGGGGTCAGGGGGTTCATCGTCGCGCAGGATTTTGACACGGCGGGATTCCCCGAAGCGGGATTCGTAAAAACCGGCGATACCTTAAAGGCCTTGCAGGCGCTCGCCGCATACCACCGCAGGCAGTTCAAAGGCAAGGTAGTGGGCATTACGGGCAGCTACGGCAAGACCATAGTCAAGGAGTGGATCGCTCAACTCACGCCCGCGGGAGTGAATATCTTCCGCAGTCCGAAGAGCTATAATTCACAGATCGGTGTGCCGCTTTCGGTGCTGATGATTGCGGGAGATGAGGATTACGCCGTGATCGAGGCGGGGATTTCAGAACCCGGCGAAATGGCCGCCCTGCGCGAGATCATCCGTCCCGACATAGGCATCATCACTGCCATAGGCCGGGCGCACGTCGAGAATTTCGTATCGCAGAAAGATCTGTTGTATGAGAAACTGGGGCTTTTCCGCGGTTGTCCCGTCATAATATACGACAGCGAATGCCCCGAAATAGGCCCCGCATTGCGCAAGAAGTATCCGCAGGCGCGGCTGACCGACGCTGCGGGGACCGTCGGCGGGCAGGACGATTTCACCCGCCGCAACGCTTCGCTCGCCCTGTGTTTCTGGCGCACGGAGGGGTACGACGTTCCGCAAAGCGCCGCCGAGACTTTGCAGCCTGTC
Organism: Rikenellaceae bacterium; assembly: GCA_031547885.1. Lineage (GTDB taxonomy): Bacteria > Bacteroidota > Bacteroidia > Bacteroidales > Rikenellaceae > UBA940. Next base: position 26,455 of record JAVBRO010000022.1, on the reverse strand, counting down.
GCGATGCGGCTCGAAGTCAAGGAGGGGCTTTACAACTCCGTCATTATCAACGACACATATAATTCGGACATCAACTCGCTCGCCATCGCGCTGGATTACCTCGGGCGCGCCGCGGGAAAACGCCCGAAGATGGTCGTAATGGCCGATATGGCTGTTGCGGCAGGCGGGGAACAGGCCGCTTACCGGCGCGCCGCGGAACTCGTCAAAGCCGCCGGAGTGCGCCGCTTCGTCGGGATAGGTCCGCATATGGCGGCGCACTCGGCGATGTTCGGCGCGGGGAGTTCGTTCCGGGAGTCGGCCGACGATTTCCTGCGCTCGGTCACATCGGCGGAACTCACCGGCCGGGCCATTCTCATCAAAGGGGGCGCACGGATGCAGTTTGACCGCATCAGCCACGCGCTCGAACGCAAAAGCCACACGACGGTTATGGAGATCGACCTCGACGCCATGATCCACAACCTGCGCCTGTGCCGTTCGCGCCTCGAGCCGGGCGTGGGCGTGATGCCGATGATAAAGGCCTCGGCCTACGGGCACGGCTCGTTCGAGATAGCCAACACGCTCCAGCAGCAGGGCGTGGATTACCTTGCCGTGGCGTTCGCCGACGAGGGGGTGCTCCTGCGCGAAAGCGGGATCACCATGCCGATCGTGGTGCTGAACGCCGACGCCGACAGCTTCGAACTGATGATCCGCCACAGGCTCGAACCCGAAATATACAACTTCATTTCGCTGGGCGATTTCACAACGCTTCTGAAACGCCACGGCGAACAACACTACCCCATCCACATCAAACTCGACACGGGAATGCACCGCCTGGGTTTCGGCGAAAAAGACATAGATCGGTTGAACGACGCGCTGGCCGGAACCTCGCGCTACGCCCGCGTCAGTACCGTTTTCTCGCACCTTGCGGCGGCCGACGACCCCGCCGAAGATGACTTCACGCGCCGCCAGATAGCCGATTTCGACCGTATGAGCCGCGCGGTAACAGCCGCACTGCCCTATCCCGTCCGCCGCCATCTTGCCAATACAAAAGGAGCCGAACGTTTTCCCGAGTCGCATTTCGACATGGTTCGCCTCGGCATCGGGCTTTACGGCGTCGGCATGGAGGGTGCGCAGAAAGCCGCATCTCTAAAGACCAGCATCGTGAATATCGCAGAGCATCCGCAGAACGACACCGTGGGTTACAACCGGCGCGGGGTATTGGGTCGTGAGTCGCGCATCGCCACCATTCCGATAGGCTATGCAGACGGACTGAACCGCCATCTCGGCTGCGGCAACTGGTCGGTGCTGGTGCATGGACGGCCCGCCCCCATCGTGGGCAACGTCTGCATGGACAGCTGCATGGTCGATGTAACCGATATTCCGGACGTGCGCGTCGGCGACGAGGTTGTGATATTTTCCGCCGTTCCGGGAAACACTGTCGAAGATATGGCGCGCGTCCTCGGGACAATCCCCTACGAGGTGCTGACTTCGGTTTCTGCGCGCGTGAAACGCATTTATACTAAAGAGTGATGACCAAAGGAACTATATATCTACTCCCCTGCCCCATAGGCGAAACCGCACCCGAGGAGGTGCTTCCGGCGCACAATTTCGAGGTGATGCGCACGCTCGACTATTTCATCGTCGAGGAGGTCCGCACCGCCCGCCGTTTCCTGTCGAAAGCCGGAATGGGGCCGATCGAGAGGCTCGAATTCGCAGAACTCAACGAACATACGCCGGCGTCGGATATCGAGGCCATGCTCGCGCCCGTAGTGAACGGCCGCAGCGCCGGAGTGATATCGGAGGCGGGTGTTCCGGCCGTGGCCGACCCGGGCAGCGATATAGTCGCGGCGGCGCACCGCAATGGCGTCCGCGTAGTCCCGCTCGTAGGTCCATCGTCGATACTGATGGCGCTGATGGCGTCTGGACTCAACGGCCAGTCGTTCGCTTTCAACGGCTACCTGCCCGTCAAACCGCCCGAACGTTCGCGGGCTATAAAGCATTTCGAGCGCCGCGCCCGCACCGAGAACCAGGCGCAGATATTCATAGAGACGCCTTACCGCAACGGGAAACTTTTCGAGGAGTTCATAGCGTCGTGCGACCCCGGAACACGGCTGACCGTGGCCGTCGATATTTCCGGTCCGGAAGAATTTATACTGACGCTCTCCGCCGCCGATTGGCGCCGCCGTCCCGCACCCGAACTCCACAAACGACCGGCGATATTTATTATCGGATAAACAAAGATGCAGGCCGAAACCCGCATCTTTGTTTTTTATCTTTTGTTATAACACCCGCCTTTGTTGGCCTAATTATAAGGTAGTTTCCTCGTCGGGCGATGGCGCCTCATCTCCCGCATCAGGTCTTTACATCGCCCTCGCTCGGAATGACAGCCAGGATGCCGACGGTGGATTCTGTTGATTCTTTTTCGCTCTTCACTCTTTACTTACGCCGGTGATGGCCGGCATTATATCACTGATTATTTCGTTCTCACTGTTTCCAAAAGTTCACTGTCAAATATCGCCGCAGGGGAAATTACAATTTCATTCACCGGGATCTTATCACCATATCGTTCCTGCATTTTTGCCTTTACCGCCTCGCTTGTCAGATCGTAGTCGCCAAGTCTTTCAAGTTTACCGACTTCCAGTCCTGTCGCACGCTGATAAATTTTCCAGATCAATTCGGAACAATAAATTTTATCATCGCTCCATTCAAAAGTCAGATCGTAGTCTTTGCCTTCAAACGATTCTCCGACCTGTTTCATTTTTCTTATCGCTTCGTCGGTCAGGACTTCATCGGCATTCTTCAACCGTTTGATCACATAATGCCCGTTTTTCCCGCGCGCGATCCATTTATCCAAAGGTGTCATTTTGACGGGTTGAACGGCCTCGAAAACATAGTAATTTTCTTTCTCCTTATAAATGATCCCGCAGTGAGAATATTTTGAGTTTGTCGCCAATTGAATGGCCTTACTCTGAGCCGAAAGTGAAGTCTGAAAAATCAAATCCCCATTTTGTATCTCATCATTATCTATTAGTTTCCCGACCTCTTTTTTTGCCTTACCGAGGCGATGCCCGGGGTCATAAAATTTCTTCCTGGCGTACAATCCTCCAAGCAATACAACTGTTGACAGTATAAGAAGTGTTATTATAACTACTACTCTTTTCATTTTCATCTGGATTGCTTCGTCATTGCATTCCTCGCAATGACGGTTTATCGCAACTCTTCACTCTTCACTCCACCAGCGGCCCTTCGTTGAGTATCTGGCGGAGGACAGAATCGGGAAGCGGTTCCCTCGACTTCGGTTCCTTGGGAAGCGTATCCGCGGGCGGTCCGTCCCATAGTCCGCGCGCCTTCAGAAGCGGAAGACGGCTCGGTTCGTGGCCGCGGAAATCCATGTAGAGGTCCATCCCGTCCTTCAATCCGCGCGGCGCGAGTATCTTGTAGCGGAAATCCCGTGCCGTCTTCAGGTCGAAGATGTCGCCTGTCTCGACGAAAGCCTGGTAAGCGTCCTTGTCAAACACCTCGGCCCACGTGTATCCGTAATATCCCGCCGCGTAGCCGCCGTCGAAAATGTGGCTGAAATAGGGATAGTGGTAGCGCGGTTCGATCTCGGGAATAAGCCCGCGTTTGGTGGCCAGGGCGTAGGTCTCGAAATCGGCGACGTTGAAAGGCGCGTACTCCTTCAGCATGTGTATATCCATGTCGGAGAAGGCCGCCGCGAGCAGTTCGACCGTGTTGAATCCCTGGTTGAAAAGCGAGGTCTCCTGTATTTTCTGTATGATGCGGTCAGGCATCGGATCGCCCGTGCGGAACTGCAGGGCATAGCTTTTCAGCATCTCGGGCTCGAATGCCCAGTTCTCCATGATCTGCGACGGAAGTTCCACGAAATCGCGTTCGATGCCCTGCAGTCCCTGGTAGGGAACATTCGAGAAAAGGACGTGCAGGGCGTGGCCGAACTCATGGAAGAAGGTTTCGACCTCGTCGAGCGTAAGCAGAGACGGAGAACCGGCGACAGGCTCGGTGAAATTGCATACGATGGTCGTGATGGGATATATTTTTTTTCCGTTGCGGTCGTAGCCCTGGTTGCGGTAGGAACCGCACCACGCCCCGGCGCCCTTACCCGGACGCGGGAAGAAATCCATGTAGATCATGCCCAGATGGCTGTTGTCCCTGTCGAGGACCTCGTAAACCGCGACATCTTTTTGGTAAACGGGCATTTTTACCGGGCGGAAAGATATGCCGTAGAGGCGGTTGCATAGGTTGAATATGCCCGAACGGACGTTTTCGAGTGAGAAATAGGGACGCGCCTGCTCCTCGTCGAAATTGTAGCGGGTTTTGCGCACTTTCTCGGCGTAGTACCACCAGTCCCACGAATTCAGCACGGCAAGCGTGTCATTCTTCTCCTGCCGTTTCATCCGCAGCAGTTCGTCGCGCTCCTCTTTTGCCTTTTCGAGCGCCGGGGTCCAGATGTCGTCCAGAAGCTTATAGACGGCTTCCGGGGTCTTGGCCATGCGTTCGTCGAGGACGAAAGCGGCATAATTTTCGAAACCCATCAGATGCGCCTTTTCGGTGCGCAGGCGGACCATATCGTTTATAATCTGCGTATTGTCGAACTCGGTTCCGGCAGCGCACTGGCCCAAGTATGCCTGGTAAAGCTGGCGGCGCAGGTCGTCCTTTTCGGAATAGGTCAGGAAGGGGATCCAGCTCGGTTTCTGGAGCGTGAATACCAGCCTGTTGTCCAGCCCTTTCTCCTTGGCCCGGCTGCGGGCCCTGGCCACCACATTGGACGGCAGTCCCACCCCGTCGCGCGAATCGATCACCAGCTCGTAGCTGTTGACGGCCTCGCGTCGGTTGTTGCCGAAACGCACGCCCAGCACCGACAACTCTTCGTTGATCTGCATCAGCCGCTCTTTTTCGGCCTCGCCCAGCAGTGCCCCGTTGCGCACGAAACGCTTCCAGGTCCTGTCGAGCAACCGCGCCTGGGCCTGGTTGAGCTTCAGCGAATCGCGCTTGTCGTAGACCGCTTTTATCTTTTCGAACAACTGCGGGTTCATCGCGATCTCGTCGCCGTGCTTCGACAACAGGGGCGACATTTCGGCCTTTATCAGTTCCAGTTCGTCGTTCGTATCGGCGGAAGTGAGGCTGGAGAATATCCGGTTGACCATGCCCAGCAGTTCGCCGCTGCGGTCGTAGGCCAATATCACGTTATTAAAATCCGGCGGTGCGGTATTCAGGACGATCGAATCTATTTCGGCTTTCTGGATGCGCATACCCTCCTCGAAGGCGGGTTTGAAATACTCCGGTTTCATCCGGTCGAAAGGCGGAACACCGAACGGCGTGTCCCAGCCTGTGAAAAAGGGATTACCCATATCGGCAGGTTTTTGATTGACGATGTAGAGATAGCGCCCGCCGAAGAGAACTCCGGCAAGGGCGAGGCAGACGATGCCCGCAATGACGTAGGGCCTTGTTTTTTTACGCCTTTCGCTGGGAAGCGTTTTCCGGCGGATCAGCAGTATCGCGACGGCAAGCAGGGCGGCCGCGGCCAGAAGCGCTATTATCGCTATCGAAAACAGTTTGAGGATCATGGTTTCGCGTTTTTATTTACCTTTGCACAAAGGTATAATTTTTCGACTAATTACTATGCAGCTTTTTTATGCTTCAGGCATAGTTCCGCCCACGCATACCCTCACCGAAGAGGAGAGCCGCCACTGTGTCAAGGTGCTGCGCATGAAGCAGGGCGACCGCATCCATATCACCGACGGGCGGGGAAACCTCTACACGGCGGAAATCGCCAAGGCCGACCCGCGAGGATGTGTCGTCGAGATCGTCGAAACGCTGTCGGAATACGGCCGCCGCAATTACCGTCTCACGATGGCCGTCGCGCCCACGAAAAATACAGACCGATTCGAATGGTTCCTCGAAAAAGCCACCGAGGTCGGCGTCGATACCATAATCCCCGTCGAGTGTGCCAACAGCGAACGCCGCACCCTGAAACCCGACCGACCGGAAAAGGTGATCGTCAGCGCGGCGAAACAGTCGCTCAAAGCTTATATGCCCGTTCTGGAACCGATGACGCCGTTGCGCGAGGTTATCGAACGGCCGTTTGAGGGCGTGAAACTCATCGCCCACTGCCGTCAGGAAAGCGGACGCACCGATATCATGAAAGCCATCCCCTGGGGGACCGACGCGCTGGTGCTGATCGGTCCGGAAGGTGATTTCACCGCCGAAGAGGTCGAACTGGCCCTTACGAACGGTTTTGTTCCTATATCGCTGGGCGAAAGCCGCCTGCGCACCGAAACCGCGGCCCTGGCGTCTGTAATGGCAGCCTATTTCATCAACCAGGCCTGAGGGGCATGCGGGGACTCTGGAACATATTCTACTCCTTTTTTAAGATCGGCCTCTTCACTTTCGGGGGCGGCTACGCCATGGTCCCGCTCATCGAACGCGAGATCGTGGAACGCAAAAAATGGATACCGCGCGAGAATTTCCTCGAAATGCTGACACTGGCGCAGTCGATGCCAGGCCCCATAGCCCTAAACACATCGGTGTTCGTCGGCTACAAACTGAGGGGATATCCCGGCGCGATCGCAGGCATCCTGGGCATCGTCGTTCCGGCGTTCACGGTGATATTGGCCGTGGCTATATTTTTTACCGAAATACGCCATAACCGGTGGGTCGACGCGGCTTTCAAGGGGATGCGCCCAGCCGTCGTAGCGCTGATTATCGCGCCGATCCTCGGACTCGCCAGAGACCTGAAATGGTGGGGCTACATCCTCGCCGCCGCGATCGCCGTGGCGGTCTGGTACCTCTCCGTTTCGCCGGTATTGCTGCTGATCGCGGGAGCCGCCGGGGGGATCGCATTTGTCCTCATACGCAGCAGAAAGGAGGTGGGACGGTGATATACCTGCAACTTCTCATCAGCTATTTGAAGATAGGATTCTTCGGATTCGGCGGGGGGTACGCCATGCTGTCGCTGATCCAGAACGAGGTGGTCGTCCACCGCGAATGGCTCACCGAACCGCAGTTCGCCGACATCGTTGCCGTCTCGCAGATGACGCCCGGACCGATCGCAATAAACAGCGCCACCTACATAGGATACACGGTGGGCGGGATCTGGGGCTCGGTCGTCGCGACTATATCGGTCTGCATCCCGGCGCTGACGCTGATGATACTCGCCACGAAGTTCTACATGAAGCTGCGCGACAACAAATACGTTGCGGGAGCCATGAAAGGACTGCACCCAGTGGTGATCGGCATGATCGCCGCCGCGGCTCTGCTGCTGATGTTCCCCTCGGACCCCGAAGGCGCCAGCTTTATCGACGGCTGGAGCTGGGCTCTTTTCGGCACGGCGCTGGCGGCATCCTTCATGAAAGTGAACCCCATCCTGCTGATAATCCTCTCCGCCGCCGCAGGGATACTGATCTATATTTAAATTTCCTGCTTCCCGGAACAAAACCCCACTGTTAAGAAAATTATTTTGTAACATCTGGCAATCAGCGCCTTATCGCAAAAGTGTTAAGGTGCTTATTCATGGTATTGACCGGCGGTTGTATTACTTTTATGGAAGTAATATCCGACAGTTTATGACCACCTCAAAACCTGCAGCACCCAAACTCATGACAGCCGTTCTGGCCGGATGCATTTTGCTCCCATGCATCGCGTCCGGCCAGAACACGGACAATCCTCAATCCGCAGGAAAACAAATCCCGACGGAGATAACCGACGGCAAACAAGCCGAAACGGGAAACCCTTATTTTAATTCGGCATACCAGGAGATCGCCGATATGCTCGACGGCAAACAGGAGTTGTCGGTAAAGCGGACCGTGTTCCTGCTCGAATGGGCTTATCTGGGCGGTACGTTGGATTATGGAGAATACTGCAAAGGCATCGACTCGACCGCTCACCACCTGAACCTGTTTATCAGGGCCAATAACCTCGGCCAATTCAAAACGGGAGGAAACTATGCCCTGTTCGAGTATTTCTGCCGACCGTATTCCATGAACGGGCATAAGCCGTTCACTTATGACTACGAAGACTTTGCCGGACACAAGGACTTCACAAAGGTATTCGTGACCAAATTGATGCGTACCCATACGGGGCAGTGTCGCTCTCTGCCGCTTTATTATAAGATTCTTGCCGAGGCTATCGGAGCGGAAGCCTATATAACCCATGCCCCGCAGCACTTGTTCATACGCCACCGCGACGAGCAGGATCCAGTCAAATGGGTAAATGTAGAATTGACACAACACGGACTGTCGAGGGATGCCCATTATATAGAAAGCTTCGGGATCACCGACGAGGCCATACGCAACAAAGTGTACCTGTATCCGATGGACACGAAAGAAACCATCGCTTTTCTGCTGACGGAATTAGGCTCATTTTATCAAAGAACCTATGACGAAACCTCCGATTGCGACGGTTTTATCATGGCCTGTGCAGAGAAATCGCTGCAACATTATCCCGATAATTTTCACGGTCTGATATTGAAACACGATGCGCTGCGGGGAATCGCCCTGGAATATGTTCACAAAAATGGAAATGTGGATGACTCGAAATCGGCATATAACCGCGCCCGGTGGCTGGAGGTAAAAGAGAAAATATACTCGATGGGCCATGTAGAGATGTCGAATGAAACTTACGAAGGCTTGATCCGGGGCGTGGAGCAGGCGATGGAGAGGGACGGGTTCGACCCATCTGATGTCCGTCCGCAAGTCGATGAAATGAGAAAACCGAACGAACAGATTTATCAACCAATTAAAAAATAAGATTATGAAAAAACTATCGTGCTTTGCAATGGCGGCGGTGATGACGCTGTCGGCAACAATGGTTATCTCATATAACAAAACCGGCCGATGGCCGGTTTTTTTAAGCTCTCTCCTACGGTAGGGAGCGTTAATCAAAGTGCATTGACTATCTCGCGCTGCTTGGCGAAGAAGAGAATGCGCTGCATCTCGCCGCTGCGCGAAATAAGCGTCGAAACACGCTTCGACGACTGGAGCCAGCTCTTCATCTTGTCATAAGTGCTTTCGTCGAGCGACGCCACCGAATTGAGCGTGAATGTGTTGATCATGCTCAGATAGAAATTCCCGCCCTCGTAACAGGTGTAGTTCGTGTCGAAGTGGATGTTGGAAATGTAGATATTCACGACATTCGGCGTCTCCTTCCATGTTCCGCGCGCCGCCATCATCTCCACATCGTCTATGAAACGCATTATCTCTTTCTTGAGTTCCAGTTTCTCGTCGACGGTTATAAGGTTGATGCTCTCGAAAAAACGTATCTCGTCGACAAGAGTTGCAAACAGATTCCGGTCCCAGATGAAACTCGTATTCTTGATATTGTGGGCGCCCTTGGAATGGCGCATGCAGAGGTCCAGATAACGGTCGGATAATTTCACTTCCCCGTACCGGACTATCCGGTCGGTGCTGTCGTACTGGTATTTCCAGTAGAATATGTGGAATCGGGTTATGTTCCTGTACAGCGTCCAAAGCGCCATCGGTATCTGGTTGCCGCTCGAATTCGCTTCGGAATAGGACTCGCCGGCCAACTGCTCGAGGAAAGCGGCGAACTGCTCCATCATTATATAGTCGACCTCTTTCGGCTCATAATATTCCGTCAGTTTCAGCTGGAACGGCCGGCTCTTTTCGGTGGTGATGCCTATGATATTGTCGATGGATATTCCCAGCGTCTGGCATACCTTGGCAACTTCATTTAAGGTAAAAGGCACCTCGCGGCGCAGGCGGCGGTACACCGCCTCTTTTTCTATCATAAGGATTTCGGAAAGAGTACTCGACATTCGACTCTTCTGTGGGATCTTCTCCCGAACTTCGGCGATAAACCGGTCGTGCAAAAGCTGGTTATCCATAGCGTGGTTTTAAATAAAACGTGTAAAAATTCAGGAAAGTCGATAGGATAGCCGGGATGTTCAGCTCAACGAGGACCAAATTAATGCTTTTTCCGCATCCCGGCAAACTTTTTATCAAAAATATCACTCACAGTGTTGAAAATAGAACATTTTCCTCAATTCAGAGAAACGGGCCGCGCCTGAACGGTTTAAAAAGGCGGTTCTGTGAGCGGGAAGAAACCGGTGTCTTTTTCGAGAGTGTGAATACCCCATAAAAAAGAACGGCCCCTTAGCGGTTTCACTTTCACAAGCACATCCGGAAAAGGGCCGACCCGACAACCAATCAACTTACAAATGACTTTTAATCATCCGTAGACAAAGGTAGTTGCGGGAATCGCAAATTCAGCACCCGAGCGCATAAGGAAAAAATATTTTTCAGCCTTTTTGAGCCCCCTGTCTTTGATTTGGGTTTTATTTTTTACGCTATGCGTAATTTTTCACCTAAACTTAATATACCAACCGTGACATACCGGCCGGCCGGCTACAGAATCCGGATTTTCCGACTTTCGAAACACCGGATATCGAAAAGCGCATTTATGGGGAAAAAGCAGGGAGGCGTCGATTTCTCAACGCCTCCCCTGTGGAGAATGCGGGAGTCGAACCCGCGACCTCTTGCATGCCATGCAAGCGCTCTAGCCAACTGAGCTAATCCCCCATTAAGTGAGTGCAAAAACAAGACGAAAGAAAATCAACGAAGTTGATGCGGATGTAAGTGGAGATAATATCAAACTTGTTTGAATATTATCGACATTTACAGGCGCGGAAAGAAACGCAGTTTCTTTTCTTTCGTCGACATTCGGTTTGCCGAGCGGTCCGGGGTGATCACGCGCAGCGTAATCCCTTCCTTTTTTCTTCCGCAACTTTTGCCGAACGTGTCGGGGCGATCACGCGAAGCGTAATCCCTTTTTCTTCCTTTTCGCAGATGCAAATGTAATACTTTTTTGTAAAAACAAAAACTCTGCTTTCCTTTCTCCCTTTTTCATTATTTATTTTCCCATCACATATTTGCAAGTAAATCATCCGTTAAAATGCGACTCTTTACTTTTATCCACTTCCTGCGAGTTTCAGGAAATCCGCTTCTGCAATACCCTGCTCTGTTTTTAAAATCAAATACGGCGTGATAATAGCCGTTTATAGAAAGAAAACTTTGACTGAGGTCTTCATTCCATAAAATTTTCACAATTGACGGAATTTGCTTATCGACAACATTCTCCACATTGTAAATATGCAATGCATCCAACACCCTCATATCCTTGCCTACAGCATAAAAATATCCTGTCGTACCGTCATCTTCAAATACGACACCATATTCATAATTATCGAACAGGGATTCAATGACTGCATCCTGCCCTATATTTATTTCTTCTTCCCTATATACATAAACTGTTTTTGCGATGCTCATAGTACGATTTGATTTGATACAAAATTACACATTATTATTACACTTTCATTTTTCATTTTTCATTTTTATACATACCTTTGTGCCTCAGAAAATCTTCTGAAAATGTCCAATAAAAAAGCTGCCGTTCTTATCCTCGAGGATGGAACACAATTCAAGGGCTTCTCCTTTGGTGCCGAAATGCCGGTATCGGGAGAAGTTGTTTTTAATACGGCTATGCTCGGGTACCCCGAAACGTTCACGGACCCGTCGTACCGCGGCCAGATCCTGGTGCTCACATACCCTCTCATCGGTAATTACGGCGTCCCCCCCTTCGACGAAGAGGGCGGAATGCTCAGAAATTTCGAATCCGACCGGATGCAGATCACGGGACTCGTCGTGACCGACTACTCCGAGGAGTTCAGCCACTGGAATGCGGACGAGAGCCTTGCGAAATGGCTCCGCGAGAGCGGCGTTCCGGCGATCTGCGGCGTCGACACCCGCGCGATCACCAAGCATATCCGCGAGAAAGGGGCCATGCTGGGCAAGATCGCGATCGAGGGTCAGCCCGAACCGAAGGAATTCACCGACCCCAACCTGCGCAACCTGGTCGCAGAAGTGAGTACGGACGAGGTCAAAACCTACGGCAACGGCGGCGATATAACCATCGCGCTTATCGACTGCGGGGTGAAGTATAATATAATAAGGAGCCTTGTGAGGCGCGGCGCCAAGGTGGTGCGCGTACCCTGGAACTTCGACGTCACGACCATCGAGTGGGACGGCCTGATGCTTGCCAACGGCCCGGGCGACCCGAAAATGGCCGGGGAAACGGTGGAGAATATCAAAAAGGCGATGGAGCTCGGAAAGCCGATCTTCGGCATCTGCATGGGCAACCAGCTGCTGTCGATGGCGGCCGGGGCCACTACTTATAAATTAAAGTACGGCCACCGCAGCCACAACCAGCCGGTGCTGGAAGTGGGGACGAACAGTGCGATGATAACCTCGCAGAACCACGGCTACGCGGTCGATCCGGCGAAACTGACGGACGAATGGGAACCATACTTCGTCAACCTCAACGACGGCACGAACGAAGGCATCCGCCACAAGACCAAGCCTTTCTCGTCGGTGCAGTTCCACCCGGAAGCCACCAGCGGCCCGGTCGACAGCGAAATACTTTTTGACAAATTTGTAAAGACAATCCGCGAGTACAATGGAAAATAGCATAAAGAAAGTAGTACTGTTAGGTTCGGGGGCGCTGAAGATCGGCGAGGCCGGCGAGTTCGACTATTCGGGTTCGCAGGCGCTCAAGGCACTGAAAGAGGAGGGTATCCGCACGGTGCTCATCAACCCCAACATCGCAACGATCCAGACCTCGGAAAACATTGCCGACAGGGTCTATTTTCTGCCGGTGACGCCTGAATTCGTCGAAAAAGTGATCGCAAAGGAGCGTCCCGACGGCATCCTGCTGGCGTTCGGCGGCCAGACCGCGCTCAACTGCGGCGTCGCACTGTTCAAAGCGGGGGTGCTCGAAAAATATAACGTGAGGGTTTTAGGAACGCCCGTCCAGGCCATTATCGACACCGAAGACCGCGATCTTTTCGTCAGGAAGTTAGACGAGATCGACGTCAAAACCATAAAGAGCCACGCCGTAACGGGCGTCGAGGAGGCGAAGGATGCCGCCCTGGAACTTGGCTATCCCATCATCATCCGCCCGGCCTACACGTTGGGCGGACTGGGTTCGGGCTTCGCCAACAATGAGGATGAACTCGACCTGCTGGCCCGCAAGGCTTTCACATATTCGCCCCAGATACTGATCGAGAAATCGCTCAAGGGGTGGAAGGAGATCGAGTACGAGGTGGTGCGCGACAAATATGACAACTGCATCACCGTCTGTAACATGGAGAACTTCGACCCGCTAGGCATCCACACCGGCGAGAGTATCGTCGTGGCTCCGTCGCAGACGCTCAACAACACCGAATACCACAAGCTGCGCCAGTTGGCGATCCGCATAATCCGCCACGTGGGAATCGTGGGCGAATGCAACGTTCAGTACGCGCTCGACCCCGACAGCGAGGATTACGTCGTGATCGAGGTCAACGCACGCCTCTCGCGTTCGTCGGCGCTTGCGTCGAAAGCCACGGGTTATCCGCTCGCTTTCGTCGCCGCGAAACTCGGTCTCGGCTACGGCCTCCATGAACTGAAGAATTCGGTCACGAAATCGACCACAGCCTGCTTCGAACCCGCGCTGGACTATGTAGTCTGCAAGATCCCGCGCTGGGACCTGGGCAAGTTCAAAGGCGTTTCGAGGGAATTAGGCAGCAGCATGAAGTCCGTGGGCGAGATCATGGCCATCGGACGCAACTTCGAGGAGTGCATCCAGAAGGGCCTCCGTATGATCGGGCAGGGGATGCACGGTTTCGTCGCCAACAAGGAGCTCGAGGTGGACGACCTCGACGAAGCGCTGAGCCACCCCACCGACAAGCGCATCTACCAGCTTGCCATTGCACTGAAGCGCGGATATTCGGTCGACAGGATCTTCGAACTCACGAAGATCGACCGCTGGTTCCTGCATAAACTGCATAATATCATCCGTATAGACAATGAACTCGGTAAGTTCGATAAAATAACGGACGTGCCTGACGCTCTGCTCTTAGAAGCGAAACAGCGTGGTTTCTCGGACTTCCAGATCGCCCGCGAGGTGCTGAAGCCTAAAAACACCGATATGGAGCAGGAGATGGCGGCTGTGCGCGCCGACCGCAAACAGAGGGGCATCACGCCGGTCATCAAGCAGATCGACACTCTCGCGGCGGAATATCCTGCGCAGACCAACTACCTGTACGTCACATACAACGGAACGCAGCACGACGTAGATTTTCCGCGCGACGGCAAGAGCGTGATAGTGCTCGGTTCGGGCGCCTACCGCATCGGAAGCTCCGTGGAGTTCGACTGGTGCTCGGTGAACGCGGCCAACACCATCCGCAAGAACGGCCTGCGCTCGATCATGATAAACTACAACCCCGAGACTGTTTCGACCGATTACGACATGTCGGACAGGCTGTACTTCGACGAACTGTCGCTGGAAAGGGTGCTCGATATCACCGACCTCGAGGCTCCGAAAGGGGTGGTCGTTTCGATGGGGGGACAGATACCGAATAACCTGGCGCTGAGGCTCGATGCGGCGAAAGTCCCCATCCTCGGGACCTCGGCCAGGAACATCGACCGCGCCGAAGACCGCCACAAATTCTCGTCGATGTGCGACGAACTGGGCATCGACCAACCGCGCTGGCGGGAGCTTTCGTCGCTCGAGGATATTTATCAATTCGCCGACGAGGTCGGTTTCCCGCTGCTGTTCCGTCCTTCGTACGTGCTGAGCGGCGCGGCCATGAACGTCGTGTCGAACCGCGGCGAACTGGAACACTTCCTGACGCTGGCGACCAACGTGTCGAAACAACATCCGGTGGTGGTGACGGAATTCCTGGAACATGCCAAAGAAATTGAAATAGACGCTGTCGCGAAGGACGGCGAGGTGCTGATCTACGCGATGAGCGAACACGTGGAATTCGCCGGGGTGCACTCGGGCGACGCCACGATGGTCTTCCCGCCGCAGAAACTGTATGTCGAAACCATGCGCCGCGTGAAAAAGATCGCACGCCAGGTGGCTGCCGGACTCGAGATCACCGGTCCGTTCAACATGCAGCTGATGGCAAAGAACAACGAGATCAAGGTCATCGAGTGCAACCTGCGCGCGTCGCGATCGTTCCCGTTCGTTTCGAAGGTGCTCAAGGTGAATTTCATCGAGCTGGCGACCAAAGTAATGCTCGGCCTGCCTGTGGAGATACCCCACAAGTCGGCGTTCGAACTGGACTATGTAGGCATCAAGGCCCCGCAGTTCTCGTTCTCGCGCCTGCAGAAGGCCGATCCGGTGCTGGGCGTCGAAATGGCTTCGACTGGCGAAGTGGGCTGTCTGGGAGACGACTACTCCGAGGCTATCCTCAAATCTATGATCTCGGTCGGGTACGCCATTCCGAAAAAGAATATACTGCTCTCGACCGGCGACTCGCGTTCGAAGACCGACATGATAAGCGCATCCAAAGCGCTGCAGGATAAGGGCTATAACATCTACGCGACCAAAGGCACGGCCGATTTCCTCGCGCAGAACGGAGTGACGGCCGAGGTGCTGCACTGGCCCGACTCTCCCGAAAAGCCCAACACGCTTGACTATATCAAGGAGAAGAAGATCGACTTGGTGATAAACATCCCCAAGAACCTCTCGGCGCAGGAGCTGAACAACGACTACACCATCCGCCGCAGTGCCATCGACTTCAACGTGCCGCTGATAACCAACGCAAGGCTCGCTTCGGCGTTCATCAACGCCTTCTGCCGCCTCACACCCGACGATATCAAGATCAAGGCGTGGGACGAGTATTAATTGACAATTACGAATTACGAATTTAAGATATGAATAGATAGGGAAGTTGTCCGGCGGGCAACTTCTTTATTTTTCAATGTAAATGATTATATTTGCCAATATCAAAAAACCAATATGAAAAAATCGCTTTTTATAGCTCTGTGCTGCGTACTCGCATCTTGCGGAGAGAGGACGGTAGAAAAATCGCCCGTAACGGTAATGTCGTTCAATGTCAGGTATGCAAATACCACGGACGGGGATAATATCTGGGAAAACCGAAAAGAGGCTGCTGTGAGGATGATCTCGGAACTGAAACCGGACATAATCGGACTGCAGGAAGCGCTGGTCCGGCAGAACGCATACCTTGCCGAACAACTCCCGCAATACAGCCAGGTCGGCGTGGGACGCGACGACGGAGCGCAGGGCGGCGAAATTATGACCATACTCTACAGCAACGAGCGCTACGATCTGCTCGATGCGGGCACTTTCTGGCTCAGCGAAACCCCCGACGCGGTGTCGCGCGGCTGGGACGCAGCCTGCAACCGCACGGCAACGTGGGTCGAACTGCGTGAGAAGGGGTCGGAACGTTCGTTCTGGTTCTTCAACACCCACCTCGACCATATGGGCGCCACGGCAAGGGCGGAAGGCACTAAACTACTCGTGCGCAAGATAGACGAGATCGCAGGCAAGGGGGTGGTTTTCGTTACAGCCGACTTTAACGCAGGGCCCCAGGACGAAGTTCTGCAGCCGCTTTTCTCGCAGTTCGGATCGGCACGCGACAATGCGCCAGAAACCGACAAAATGGGTACGTTCAATGGATTCGGAAGTGCGCCCAACAGCATCATAATCGACCATATCTTCTACCGGAATGCAACGCCTGAAAGCTTCAGGACGGTCACCGGAAATTACGGCGTGCCATACGTTTCCGACCACTATCCGATCGTGGCAAAATTTGTGTTTTAGAGCCCTATGAAGAGAGCACTCACAGCGCTTCTGACACTTGCTCTCTGGCTGCCTTCGGCCGCTCAGGATGCACGCGGACAAAAAGCCAAATATATCGTCATCTCGAAAGAGACAATGACGCTGTCAGTCTTCGGCGAGCAGGGGAACAGGATCGCCGAATATCCCGTCGCCATGGGGCGCAACCTGGGCAACAAGAAAAAAGCGGGCGACAACAAAACCCCCGAAGGTAAATTCGAGGTGCAGCAGATACAGGACGCTTCGTCCTGGACGCACGATTTCAGGGACGGCAAGGGCGAGATCAAGGGGGCCTACGGTTCGCATTTCATCCGCCTGCTGACGCCGCCCCACAAGGGCATCGGCATCCACGGCACCCACGACCCGTCGTCTATAGGCAAGCGCGCCACTGAAGGATGCATCCGGCTGCGGAACGAAGACCTGCTGGAACTGGTGAAAATGATTTACGTGGGGATGCCCGTCACGATCCTCACTTCGGAAAAGGATAAGGCTGTGGACGCTTAATAAAAAGAAGAGGCTTCATCAACATGGAGCCTCTTCTTTTCTGCTTTTCTTTTTCTTTGCGAGCAGCCAGTCGATGATATAGATCACATAGCCGAGCGCCGCCATAGCGACGGCGATCTCCAGCACACCCCACAGCATTCTTTCCCAACCTCCCTGCACCGCCGGATCGATGAAGTCATAGGGAAACCGGCTGCCGCTGCCGCCTATGCCCCCCGCGAACGTCGAACGGACCATGATATAGGCGAAGTACGCGAGCGGGATGCAGAGCCATTTCACGGGATCCCATTTACAGAACCGTCCCTTGGGGCTGAACAGGAGCCAGTCGAGCACGACCATAGCCGGACCGACATAATGGAGTATCATGTTGTGGAACGAGAAGAAATCGCCGCCCGCTGCCGGAGCGAGCATGAAGTGGTAGACAAGTCCTGTCACGGCTATGCAGAAAACGACCGCACCTTCCGCTTTCGGAGCATACGAATATGTTTTCTCGCCCCTACCCCAAGCCCTTACACCGGCCGCGAAAGCCAGCGCAAAGAAGACAAGGCAGGCAATGTTGCTCAGGACCGTGTAGTAATTCAGGATATGCCACTTCATCCGCCCCTGCGGGATTCCGAAATCGATGATCAGCGCCGCGGCGCACAGCAGCACGAAGATCCCTTTATATATTGTCGACGCTTTAAGATTCTTTATATACATGGTTTTTCCACTATTTTATGCTGCACCCGATACACTAATTGTGCCCGATAATTTATATCTTTGCTTAATGCAAAAATAGCTAATTCCATGAGAAACTTCACATTCCAAAACACGACAAAACTTATATTCGGCAAGGGCACCATCGCCCGCCTGGCCGGAGAGATACCCGAAGGCGCCCGGCTGATGATCACTTTCGGCGGCGGCAGTGTCAAAAAGAACGGCGTCTACGACCAGGTCGTCAAAGCGCTCGCAGGGCGCGACTTCATCGAATTCTGGGGTATCGAGCCGAATCCGCGCGTCGAAACCCTGCGCAAGGCTATCGCGCTCGGCAAGGAGAAGAACGTCGATTTCCTGCTGGCCGTGGGCGGCGGATCGGTCGCCGACGGGACAAAGCTGATCGCTTCGGGCATCCGCAACGCCACCGACGCCTGGGAGATCGTGCTGAACGAGAACAAACTGGGTGAAATACTGCCTTTCGCGACCGTGATGACGCTTCCGGCGACTGGTTCGGAGATGAACCGCGGAGCCGTCATATCCAATGAAGCCACAGGCGAGAAATTCGCGTTTTACAGCAATTACCCGGAGTTCTCGATACTCGACCCCGAAACCACATTCTCGCTTCCGAAGGAGCAGGTCGCTTACGGCATCTGCGACACTTTCGTACACGTCATGGAACAGTACATGACCTCTGCCGGGCAGTCGCCGTTGATGGACCGCTGGGCCGAGAGCATCCTCAACACGCTGATCGAGGTCGCGCCGAAGATCCACCGCGACCAGCACGATTACGACGCCATGGCCGATTTCATGCTTTCGGCGACCATGGCCCTCAACGGATTCATCGCGATGGGTGTCTCTCAGGACTGGGCGACCCACCAGATCGGGCACGAACTGACCGCCCTGCAGGGCATTTCTCACGGGCAGACGCTGGCGATAGTGCTTCCGGCCATGATGCGCGTACTGAAAGAACAGAAGATGTCGAAACTTCTCCAGTACGGCGAGCGCGTGTGGGGTATCTACGACGGTCCTGACGACGACCGCGCCGAACTTGCCATCGTCAGGACCGAGGATTTTTTCCGCTCGCTGGGGCTGGCCACCCGCCTTTGCGAACTGGGCGTGGGCGAAGAGACCATCAAGGAGATCGAACGCCGGTTCACCGAGCGCGGGATCGCTTTCGGCGAAGGCGGCAACGTCGACGGCAAAAAGGCCGCCGAGATACTTCACATGTGTTCTAACAGATAAGCTGAAGAGAAAAGGTGTAAAATAATTATTTTACAGGCGATAATCAAGTTTTTTCGTATATTTGCGCATCCCGGCTTTGTTTAACCCAATCAATTTATCTATGAAAAAACTGTTGTTTTTTTCACTGGCCGCGCTCGTGGCATTTCCGTCGTGCGACAGTAACAAAGACGGGGACGCCGAAAAGCCGCTGACCCTCTCCGCAACCAGTATTACCGGCCTGCCGGCCCTGCCTGCCGGACACACCTACGAAGTGTGGGCATTTGCAATGGATTCCGATATGGAACCCGCAACCGTGATTGCCAAAGCGCCTCTTTCCAACGGTGGTTTCAGCATCACCCTGCCGGCCCCGCCGCCCACCGGAACGCTCCTCCCCCCCGTGCAATTCGACATCCCGGCCGATGATGCCGGCCTTAAGATCGCCATAGTCCTCTTAGCCGGTATTGTGGACGAAGATCCGGAAGAAGGAGGATTGATCTATTACGGATCGAAAAACGTGTTCATGTATTATGTCTACGCCAACCAGGCTTTCAAGGCGGACGGCAAAGGCGTCGATTACAACGACGGCTCGGAAACGCGCACGACATTCTCCCTCGATTGCAAAGCCGGATGGAACATGGCCGTAATGGTCGACAGTGACAATCTGGTAACCACCGCCATTCCTTCGGGACTCAAGTGGATGACCGAGTAATATCGCCGTAAAGAGAAATTACAGTAAAAATGGCTCTCGGTTTTCGAGAGCCATTTTTATTTCTGTTCGGATTCTATGCCTAACTGTTCGAGTTCCTGTTTCAGTTCGACGTCGTTGTCGGTCAGAACCAGCAGCTTGTCGCCGAGTTTGAGCTCCGTACCGCCGGTGGGGACGAAATAATCCTCGCCGCGCTTCACCATCACCACAAGTGTATTTGGCGGCAGCGAAATATCCTTCAACTGTTCGCCCTTTGCCAGAAACGCCTCGCGCACCTCTATCTCGGAGAGCGCCGATTTGATCTTATCCGGCAGGTCGATGCCGAAATTATCCTCGGGCAGTTCGCGCGAAAGTCCCAGCCCCTTCGCCATCGCGCTGACGGTCGACCCCTGTATCACAAGCGAGAGCAGTGTGATGAAAAATACGACGTTGAAAATAAGTTTGGCGACCTCGGGGTTGAAACCGTCGGCCACCGCAACAAGCGGATATGTCGCGAAAATTATAGGCACGGCCCCCCTCAGCCCGACCCAGCTGACATAAATCCTGGCCTTGAGCGTGAATTTGCGGAACGGCGCCATGCAGGCAAAGACAGACAGGGGGCGTGAAAAAACGATCATGAACACCCCGACCAGAAGGCCGATCATGGCGGTGTCGAACGATATCAGCGCGTGCGGATTTACCAGAAGCCCAAGCGCAAGGAACATCACTATCTGGAACAGCCATGTGAAACCGTCCATAAAGTTGGTCATCGATTTTTTGTATACTATCTTGCTGTTGCCCAGCACGAAGCCGCCGATGTAAACCGCAAGGTAGCCGTTGCCGCGCAGAGTGTCGGTAACAGAGAAGATGAAGAAAACGAGCGCCAGCAGCATAATGCCGTACAGCGACGCATTTTTGATATTGATACGGTTTATCACCCACACCATTATTTTACCGAGCAGGTATCCGGCGGCGGCGCCTATCGACATCTGCATTACGAAAGTCCAGAGCGCATGCCCCCAGCTGGTATTGGGGCCACTGCCCATCATGCCCAGAAGCATGATTGTCAGGATGTAGGCCATCGGGTCGTTACTCCCGCTCTCGAATTCGAGCAAGGGGCGCAGGTTCTCTTTCAGGCCCTGCTTCTTGGAACGGAGTATCGTAAAAACCGACGCAGAATCGGTCGAAGACATCACCGAGGCCATAAGCAGCGACTCGAGGAACGTAAGCTGAAAATGGAACCATCCGCTTATCAGATATATGAAACCGCCCGTCAAAATGGCGGTCATAAGCACTCCCAACGTAGCAAGAACAACACCTGGCGCGGCCACAGGACGTATCTCGGAATACTTGGTCTCCATACCGCCCGTGAACAGGATGACGCTCAGGGCAAGGGTGCCGATAGCCTGGGCTGCCTGGGCGTTGTCGAACGGTATGCCCAGGCCGTCGCTGCCGAAAAGCATCCCGACGAACAGGAACAAAAGCAGCGAAGGCACTCCGAAACGCGAGCCCGCCTTGCTCGCGAAAACACTGATAAACAGCAGGATCGATCCTACCAGCATCATCAGTGTTATTGTAACATCCATAGGCGGTCGTTTTTATTGCCGATTATTGCGGTACGAACATATAAGTTATGGTCCCGTTCTGCCTTTCGGGAGCCGAAGAGTCGAGGTTGAAACGCGAACGCCGCGCGGCATCGAGCGCCGTCGAGTGCATGCAACTGTCGTTGTCCGAAAGCGAGCGGTCTACCACCGCCGAAACAACGTCGCCGCTGCGGTTGACTGTTATCTGCACCACCACTTCCCCGCCCCTTTCACAGCGGTATCCCGGCACAACCAGGTCGGCCGAATACCGGGTCGGGTTGGAGAGCGAGAACGAGACAAGCACTTTGCCTTTCGCCTTGGTGTCGTTGTTGACGTTGCCCTCGCGGTCGCCGCGGTTGTTCTTCATGGCTTCGATCTCACGCATGCCCTGGTCCCATGCGTCGCGGTTCGACTGCATCTTGCCGTCGAGACCTTCCGCCCGGTTGCGAAGGTTCGACACATTGGTGTTGCGGTCGTCGCGCAGATCGGCGTTCTCGTTCGACGTCAGGTTGCGGGCATAACCGCTCTCTTCAGCGGCGTTCTGCTGCATCTGGCGCATCTTCACCTCGCGTTCGAGGCGCGCCTTTTCCTTCTGGAGTTCCTCGAGAGTCCGTACGTCGACAATGATGCTTGCATGCCTCTTAGGCGCGCGGACCATGACTTTCGACCCGACAAACGCGATGGCCATAACCAGGTAGACTATGAACATGGCACACAGTCCTGCACGGTGGTCGAATACCCACGAACCGGCGTCCCTCTTCCTTTTCGTGAAAGGAAGATTAAGCCTCTGGGGCCGTTTTTTCGGTACCTGCGGCCCGTTGCCAGCCGCCGGATTGTTCTCTGCCATCCCTGAATTCTAACGTATATCCATGCAAAAATACTATTTTTCCGGCAAATTCAGACACATCGACACAATCAGATGAGGCTAACCGTTGCTTTTTGGCTTCAAAAACCGTTTTGCCAGCAATTTTCGTACCGGTATATCGTAGAACTTCAGACAAACGTAAGCCAGAACGATGCTCCCGACGACAACTCCCGCCGCACCGGGCAGCGACTCCCTGAATGTGAGATTACCGTTCTTCACCCAGGCGTAATAGAGATAAATGAACGGATAATGCACCATATACAAAGGGTAGGAGATATCCCCCAGGAACTTGCACATCCACGTTGTATACCTGTCCGTGGTCTTTCCCGAAGCCCCGAGCCAGACAAGCATCGGAAAAAACGCGATACAGCACAAAGTATCATAAATCCCGTTCATCCACAGATGTTCGGCGCCGCCGATACGCGGCACTGCCAGCAATACCGCAATAGCTATACTGCATATCCAGAAAGCGCCCCTTATTTTGGAAAGCGGCTTGAAAATACGCGAAATGAGCAGTCCGGCAGAAAAAGCGAACAACAGACGCAGGGACCCTCCGGTAAATTCCGTCCCGGTCAGTGAATATCCGACACATATATCGCCCAGCGGGCCGAATATGGCAAATGCCGCCAAACCGCATCCGGCCGCGATAACCAGCAATGCAAGTACACGGGTGGAGAACCTGCGGATGAACAGGGCATAGAGAACATTGCCGATATATTCGAAGAACAGGGACCAACTCGGTCCGTTCAGAGGGAACATCTCTCCCAAGCCGCGGATCTCGATCCCGGGAGCGGCCGGTATCAGCAGCGCATTCAAAAGGGTCGCAAGAAGCAGGGCAGGCACGGTCACTTTAGTAATATCCCACACGGAACAGCCCTGTGTGTAGAACATGACCGCCCCTATAACGGCTCCCATAACGACCATCGGATGCAGGCGTATAATCCTGCGTTTGATGAACTCTTTTGTTTTCATTTTTCCCCAGCGGTCGTCGTAGGCGTAACCCACGACAAACCCCGACAGTATAAAGAAAAAATCGACCGCAAGATAACCGTGGTTGATCCTCTGGTCGAGATGGCTGGTGGCGAAAGCTTCGAATATGTGGAAACAGACGACTATGACGGCCGCCACTCCGCGCAATCCGTCGAGTATATCATAATGTGGTTTTGTGTCTGCGAACGCAGCCTGAGAGATAGGGGTTTTCGTCATAAGATTTTTCAAACAATAGTTGCAAAAATAAGCATTCTTTCCTTTCGCAGCACCGCCCCGGCGGCATTCTCTTTCTTATTCTTTGTATATTCCACATGCCGGATCAGGCTCGCATCCTCTTTTTTGATGATTAGCAACCATTTAATTTCCTGGGAAATACTTTATACAAGGTAAATTTAGCTGCCGGATCATACGGATTAGTAAATTTTTCCTACCTTTGTGACCGAATTCATTTAACCACACCCCATGTCGAATAAACAGAAGACGTTAAAGGCTCCGATAACTTTCACAGGCAGAGGACTCCATACCGCAGTCGAGGTGAAAATGAGAGTTTGTCCGGCAGAAGAAAATCACGGCATAAAGTTCAAACGCACCGATATAGAAAACCAGCCCGAAATACCCGCGCTGGCCGATTTCGTTTCCGACACATCACGCAACACGACGCTCGAAAAGGGCGGCGTAAAGGTCAGCACCGTGGAGCACATACTCGCGGCGCTCTGGACGATGGGCGTGGACAACGCCATGATCGAAATCGACGGCCCCGAAGTCCCCATTATGGACGGATCGGCCAGGGAATATGCCGCCGAAATAGACAAAACCGGCCTGGCGGAACAGGAAGCCGAGATCAAATACTATCAGGTCACCGACAGAATTTCGTACTCGGTCGAAGATAAAGGCGTCGAGATAGACATGTATCCGGACGACCATTTCAGCGTTTCGGTGCATATAGACTACAACAGCAGGGTGCTTGGCAACCAGTACTCCGTTTTCGACAGCGGGAAAGACAGTTTCCGCGAAAAAATAGCCCCGTGCCGCACTTTCGTCTTCCTGCACGAACTCGAACCGCTCATCCAGCACAACCTGATAAAGGGGGGCGACCTGGACAATGCGATAGTCGTGGTCGAAAAACCCGCGTCGGAAGAGGAACTCGACCGTCTGCGCAAAATATTCAACAAGCCCGATATCAAGATACAGGAAGGCTACCTGAACAACCTGAACCTGCGTTTCCCCAACGAACCGGCGCGCCACAAGCTGCTCGACGTCCTGGGCGACTTCGCGCTGATGGGCGTCCGCATCAAAGGCAAGATCATGGCAACCCGCCCGGGCCACTTCGCCAACACCGAAACGGTCAAGACGCTACGCAAACAGATGCGCAAAGAGGGCGTAAAACCCATGTACCGCTACAATCCGGGCGAGGAGCCCATTTACGACATCAACGCCATCCGGCAGAAGCTTCCGCACCGCCCGCCGTTCCTGCTGGTGGACAGGATCTTCCACATAGACGACCAGAGCATCGCCGGCATCAAGAACGTCACGATGAACGAGCCTTTCTTCGTGGGACACTTCCCCGAAGAGCCCGTAATGCCCGGCGTGCTGATCGTCGAGGCGATGGCACAGTGCGGCGGCATCCTCGCACTGCACGGACTGGATCCGGATTATTACTACAACACATACTTTTTGAAGATAGACAACGTTCGTTTTAAGAGCAAGGTTGTTCCGGGCGACACGCTGCAGTTCGAACTGCACCTTACCGAACCCATCCGCCGCGGAATCGTGGTGATGGATGCAAGGGCGTTCGTCGGCGACAAGCTGGCCTGCGAAGCCAGCCTCATGGCTCAGGTAACCCCCAGCGGCAAAAAAGAATAATGAATACAGATATGATAAGCACACAGGCCTACGTACACCCCGACGCGAAGCTTGGCAAAAACGTAGTTGTTGAACCCTTTGCATACGTAGCGGGCGATACGGTCATCGGCGACGACTGCTGGATAGGCCCCCACGCCGTGATCCTCGACGGGACCCGTATGGGCAAGGGATGCCAGATACATCCGGGAGCGGTCATAGGAGGTGTTCCACAGGACCTCAAGTTCAAGGGCGAATATTCGACCGTCGAAATGGGCGACTATAACACCGTCCGCGAGGCGGCGACCATCAACCGCGGAACTGCGGCCAAAGGCAAAACCCTGATAGGCAGCTACAACCTCATCATGTCCTGCGCGCATATCGCACACGACTGCGTGATCGGCAGCCATTGTGTGATCGTGAACAGCGTCCTGCTGGGCGGCGAGGTGGAAGTGGGCGACTGGGCTATCATTTCCGGACATTCGGCCGTTCACCAGTTCGTGAGGATCGGCGCACACGCCATGATAAGCGGCGGTTCGCTGGTGGGCAAGGACGTTCCCCCGTACGTAAAGGCCGCACGCTACCCGCTTTCGTTCGTGGGCGCGAACTTCATCGGCCTGAGACGCAGGAATTTCAGCCCCGAAAAGATCAACGAGATACAGGAGATATTCCGCATACTTTTCCAGAGCGGCTACGGTTACGGACGCGCCTGCGACATCATCGAGGACACCGTTCCGCGTTCGCCCGAGAGGGACGAGATAGTGAAATTCGTCCGCAACTCGAAGCGCGGCATCCTCAAGCCGTACAACGCGGCGCTCGGAGACATAGAGGACTAATTCAATTACGAATTAATAATTACGAATTACGAGCATGCATTATTACTATGTAATTCGTGGTTGAAAAACGTAATTTGAAATTCGTAATTCGTAATTGAGATAAGAAACATTTTGCGGCTTCGCAAAATGTTTCTTATCTTTGTGGGCTTTTTTAACCTTAATAAATACGGACAATGCCAAAAATGAAAACAAATTCCGCCGCGAAGAAGAGATTCACCTTCACGGGGACAGGAAAGATCAAGCGCAAACACGCTTATCATTCACACATCCTGACAAAGAAAACCACAAAACAGAAACGCAACCTGACCTATTCGGGAATCGTTTCGGCGGCTGACGAAGCCAAAACCAGACTGCTTTTAGTTAAGTAGTTCCGGAAAACTTATTGTATCAATCAAGAACACTCCGGCCCCAAAGAGGCGAAGAAAAATCGTCCGCCGGCCGTTCGTAAAACTTTCAGATTATGCCACGTTCAGTAAATGCAGTAGCATCAAGGGCAAGACGGAAAAAAGTTTTAAAACTTGCCAAAGGTAACTTTGGTTCAAGGGGAAACGTTTGGACTGTAGCCAAAAACACGGTTGAAAAGGGGTTGACTTACGCC
>JAVBRO010000004.1:0-55580 GCA_031547885.1 Rikenellaceae bacterium | reverse complement strand
CGATATAGGTCTTCACTAATACTTTTTACGGTTACTAAACGGTCATTCAATTTATGTAAAACAACAATATAACCGATTATCCCCGCAAAGCTAAATCCTTTTCAATCACCTAACAATACGCACTTTACCGAACGCTTACGTCGTAACCCATGTCGAACGGTCGGAGCCCCGGGCCCTGCTTCCGCGGGATGCCTTCAGCCGCAGCGCCATTCTCTCCGAAAAGGTGGACGACTTTTACGACCCTGATTTTTGGGAAGACTACAACATAATCGAGCCGACGGTTTCGCTCGACAAGGCGGTCGATATGCTGATGAAAAAACAGCAGTAACGAGTGCCCGGTTAAATAATTTAACCTGCCGGGTTAAATTGTTTAATGATATTTTTCTTAACTTCGAACCGCTGCGCATTAAGACAGCCCGATTAAAAAATGTTTAAAACGCTCATATGAAACTTAACTTCCAGGAGACGATTCTACAAAAGACGGACACGGAATTGCAAATCATCTCGCAGGATGTCGCTTTTTATTCAGAGGAAGAGCGGTTTATTGCATTGAACGAATTGGAAAGGCGAGGCAATTTGTCCGAAGAACAGATGGTTTTGAAGATACGCATAGGCGACTCCATAAAACCATATCCGATTCCGGACTACGATGTATCAACCGGGCGGGTTTATAAAAGAAACATGATCTGGTTCGGGTCGATGTTCGGAGGCCCTTTGGTTGCCGGATATCTGATAGCTGAAAATTTCAAAGCGCTTAACGAACCGAATCGTGTTTTTAAAACATGGATTTATACCATACTTGCTGCGATACTTATTTTCGGCGGAATTTTTCTTATTCCTGAAAACATTATTGATAAACTTCCGAAATATATTATTCCGTTCATCTACACCGGTATTGCTGCTTTAATCGTCGAGCAATTTCAAAGCCGGAAAATCGGAGGTCATTTCGCGGCTGGCGGACGTTCATTTACCTGGTGGCGAGTCATCGCTATTGGTCTGATCGGAGCGGTAATTACTATTGCCGCTGTAATCGCTATCGTCTTCGTTGTCCCTCTCGAATATTTAATGTAAATGATATTTTTTTCCTGAAATGACGTTCCCGTTTTATCGTTTTTCGTATAGGAACTCCAGATCGAAATCGAAGTCGGTGATACGTCCCTGTCCGTTCTCATAGATGTCGATCGTGGTGGTCTTGTGGTCGAACATCCTCATCCGCAGCGTTATTTCGTCCAAAAGGATCAGGGCGCTCACGAACTTTACAGGGCTGCCCTTGTATGTAGTTTCATATTCCAGACTCGAAACGGCGGTACATATCCTTTTCGAAGCAGGGTCGCCGCCCATGCCGAGAGCCGCGTCGTAGCGTTCGAACCGTCGCGATTGCGGCGGCTCGCTGTATTCGCTTTTCGACACCACTTTACAATCCTTCAGAATAACATCGATGGTCTGCGCCGGACGTACTATCTCCCCGTCGTCCATAACGACGGCATTCCCGTAAATCTTCCTGTCGCGGACACGGTCTATGATGCAGGCGACGCCGTAGCCCAATCCGAACAGGACGGCGAGAACCAGCAATCCGTACAACGCCGCCATACGCTACAGTGACCTGGAAGAGAGCAGTTTCAGGAAAGGCTCCTTGTAGGTGTCGGAAATGGGGATGACCACGTCGCCGAAAACGATGCGCGTGCGTTCGATCTTCTTTACCTTGTCCACATTGACTATGTAGCTGCGGTGGACCCGCGCGAAATGGCCCCGCGGAAGCATTTCCTCGACCGTTTTCAGGTTCATCAGCGTCTGCACCGACCCTTCGTCCGTGTGGATGCGGATATAATCGCGGATGCCCTCGATCCAGGTTATGGTGTCGATGGGAATGACGAACTGCTTGTAGTCCGACTTCACGATCAGGCTGTGCGGTTCGTCGCCGGCCGGTGTTCCGGTTTCGGCCGCACGCTTCATCGCGAACCACTCCCCGGCCTTCTCGACCGCACGCGAAAACTCCTGGAAACTGATCGGTTTCAGCAGGTAGTCGAGCGCATCTACCTTGAATCCTTCCAGCGCGTACTGCGGAAAAGCCGTCGTGAAGATTACGCGGGTGTGGCCGCCGATCAGTTTCGAAACGTCGAGTCCGTTCAGTCCCGGCATCTGTATGTCGAGGAACGCCAGGTCGACCGGGTTTTCGTTCATGCGTTTCAGCGCGTCGACGCTCCCGGTGAACCGTCCCGCGAGTTCCAGCGAAGGGGTACGCCGCACGTATTCTTCCAGAATGTCAAGCGCCAGGGGTTCGTCGTCTACGATAATACAGCTAAGTTTCATGGGGCAAAGTTTTTACAGGTCAGAGTTTTATGGTCAATTGGGCTATATAGGTGTTTTCTTCGCGCTCGAACCGGAGTTCGTGGTGCCGCGGATAAAGCAGCGCAAGGCGTCGGCGCAGGTTCCCCACGCCGATGCCCGAACCGCTGCGGTCGGTATCGGTCTTGGGATAAAAACTGTTCTCGACACGGCAGCTCACCGATTTACGTCCCTTTTTGCCTTCGGCCACCGAAATGGCGATCCGTACGAACGAGGGTTCGGTGGGCGAAACCCCATGCTTGAATCCGTTCTCTATCAGCGTCATGAACATCAGAGGCGCTATCGTGACGCCCTGCCCGTCGTCCGGCAGGCCGGCCTCGATGACCATGTTGCCGGTCTGTCGCAGGCGCATCAGGTCTATGTAGCTGCGGATGAAATCGAGCTCCTTATCCAGAGGCACGCTGCTATCGTTGTCGTAGAGGATATAACGCATGATCTTCGACAACGAATGTATCGCCTCGCGCGCCTTGTCGGGATTGGAACCGGTCAGCGAATAGATGTTGTTGAGGGTGTTGAACAGGAAATGGGGGTTGAGCTGGCTGCGCAGGTTCTGCAGTTCGGCGTCGCGTTTTTCGGATTCCAGCTTGGCGCGTTCGGTTTCGTTACCCTGCCACGCCACGATCATCTTCAGCGCTACGCTCAGGCCGATAACGAGCGTCAGCACCAACCCGTCGCGGATGACGTACCGCGCCAGCGTGAACTTTTCGCGGGGGGCCGAAGTGTCGTTCACTACCTGGGTATTGTAGACTTCCTGCAATATCTGGGAGCAGACCGACACGACCACTATCACTACAAAATTTGAGAGCAGAAACAGCACCCAGTTGCGTTTCTCGAATATCAGCTTATCTATCAGGAAGTAGTAGTTGAAATAGAATACCAGCATGAACATCACTGGTATCCAACTGTCCATGAGGTACTTTTCAAACTCCATAAGCGAGCCGTCGCGCGTGGCCAGCATGAACGGATATGCCAGGATGATCACCCACACCAATACGTTGGTGAAGACGAACATAGCTTTTCCGGCTTCAGGGACCCGCCGCTGTTTTTTCTCGCTTTTTCCCATAGATTATGGCAAAGATATGAATTTTGGTGCAGTATTTCGGGATGCAGGGCATTTATATATTAAGGAGTTTTTGTATATTGCGTTGCTAACTGCGCATATCTTACGATGAAAAACAGACTCATACCAATACTGCTTGCGTTGCTCGGGTTTGTCCTGACTGGGTGCCCGAAAATGTACGACTGTCCGCCTAATGATTTCGAAGTGAAGGAGAATGCCGCATATGTCGAACCCGAAACGGTGGTCGAAAACCCCGACATCATTACAGAAGAAGAAAATCCCGACAATACGGAAGGAGATGAAGAATAAAATTTTGACCAGACTGCTGGCGCTGCTGGGATTCTCGGCCTGCAATCCTTTCTCGAACGGGGGAAGCCCTACTCCCGATATGTACGGCGTTCCCGTGCCCGAATACGGCGCTCCTTATGTGGACTTTACGGTAAAAGGGCAGGTCTCGGGCGAAGACGCCGGGCCGCTTAAAAACATCCGGGTGGTGCTGAAACCGTATGCGGACAACGACTATTCCAACGACACTGTAGCCACCGGTTCTTCCGGGAATTATGAATTTAAGAAGCAGTGGTGGGATTCGTCCGGGAATTTCACGGTGCAGGTCATCGCCGAAGATATCGACGGGGATGATAACGGCGGCAGTTTTGCCAAAAAGGTGACACAGGTGCCGTTCGCGAAGTCCGATTTTAAAGGCGGCGGAGGGTGGTTCTACGAAGGGTCGGCCGAAAAAACGGTTGATATCACGCTCGAAAAAGCAAAAGATAATTCCGAATGAGAAATAAACTCATACCATTGCTGCTGGCGCTGCTCGGATTTGTCCTGACCGGATGTCCGAAAACCATGTACGACACCGTGCCTACAGATTTCAAGGTAAAGGAGAAAGCAGAATATGTCGAACCGGAGCCGGTGTTCGAAGACGCCGTCGCGGTTCCGGAAGAAGCGATCCCGGAAAAAGCGGAGGAGAATGAAGAATAAACTCATACCCGTACTGCTCGGAGTGCTTGGTTTCGTTATGACCGGCTGTCAGCCGGATATGTATGCCTGTCCGTCTATCGGTTTCGAAGTAAAGGAGAATACCGTCGAAAACGGGCCGGTCGATGGTGTATGGACGGCGGCTGACGATGATGCGGCAGGGGTCATGCCTGAAAATTGATTACGATATGAAAAATAAATTTTTACCCGGATTGTTGGCTCTGATAGGGTTTAGCGCTTGTGATAATGCAGTATCAGCATACGGCACTCCCAATGCGGATTATTCCGTGAAAGGAAAGGTCACCGACGAAGCTAAAAACCCGCTGGAAAACATTCGCGTAGTGCTGAAACCCGATCAGAACAGAAATTACAAGAACGACACTACATATACCAACTCGGTCGGAGAATATGCCCTGAAGTCGGAAGGGGCGTTCCCGATGAAATTGATTCAGGTTATAGCTGAAGATATCGACGGAGAGGATAACGACGGCAGTTTTGCCGCCCAAACGGAGGAAGTGCCCATTGAGAAATCCGATTATAAGGGAGGAAGCGGCAACTGGTATAGTGGAAAAGCCGAAAAAACCGTTAACTTTGAACTCGAAAAGGCAACTGTAGATAAAACAGACTGATAATGAAGAACAAATTTTTGGCCGGATTGCTGGCGATGCTCGGATTCTCGGCGTGCTCGCCGTGGGGAGACAGCGACGGCGACGACGTTGTGATGTACGGAGTGCTGCGCGAATCGTTCGTGGTGAAAGGAGCGGTGACCGATACCGGCGAAAACCCGGTAAAAGGGATACAGGTCGTGCTGCGGCCAAACTCGGAGGATGCAAAATATAAGGGTTTCCCGAATGACACGGTCTATACCGCGGCCGACGGAACGTTCAAAATGAGAAAGATGCCTGCCGCATTGCCGGTCGGGTATATTATATCGGCCGAGGATGTCGACGGCGGGGAGAACGGTCTGTTCAAGCCCGATGAGTTGCCGCTGTCTTTCGGCCCGGAACACAGCGATTATACCTGGAGCAATGAAGAGGGCGCGATTTTGAAAGAGGTCCGATTCGTGCTGGAAGAGGATAAAGAGTAAAAAATGAAAGCGACGAAGATCATAGTAGCTGTTCTCGTGCTGGCCGGTTTCGGCAGCTGCGCCAACCGTCCATCGAAAAGCAAGGCGCCGAAAGATACGCCGCAGGAAACAACCCTGCAGACGGACAGTACGGAGGTGGCGCCGATCCGCGTTATGTACGGACCGCCGAGGCGCCAGTTCATCCCGGAAAAGGAAATCCAGGAGAGAGCACCGCAGCAGGAGAATACGGAAACCACGGCCCCGCCCGCTGATAAATAAGCCTATGGACGGGACTAAAGTAGGTCTGCGCAAGCGTCTGGGCCTCGATCTTTTCTCGAAACTGTACAGGGACCAGGTTGAAAGACATCCGCTCAGGACGCTCTTCTGGGAGTGCACGCTCAGGTGTAACCTCGACTGCCGCCACTGCGGGAGCGACTGCACCGTCGATCCGGCACACAAGGATATGCCCATCGCGGATTTCCTGAAAACGCTCGACACGATAACTCCCCACGTCGACCCCCACAAGGTGATGATCGTCTTTTCGGGCGGCGAGGTGCTGGTGCGCAGGGATCTCGAAAAAGCCGGTCTGGAAGTCTATAAACGCGGATATCCGTGGGGAATGGTGACCAACGGGATGCTGCTGGATGCAGCGCGGTTCGATTCGCTGCTGAGGGCCGGGCTCCATTCGATCACGCTCAGCCTCGACGGGTTCGAGAAAGATCATATCTATATCCGGAAACATCCGAAAAGCTATGAGAACGCCATCCGGGCGATGCACCTCATCTCGCGCGAACCGTCGATAGTCTACGACATTGTCACCTGCGTCACGGCCGACAGCCTCGCCACGCTTCCCGATTTCAAGGAGTTCCTCATCTCGGAAGGGGTGACGGCCTGGAGGCTTTTCACAATATTCCCCGTCGGCAGGGCCGCGCAGGATCCGAAACTTCAACTGTCGAACGAACAGTTCCGCGAGTTGATGGAGTTCATCCGCGCGACCAAAAAAGAGGGCAGGATCAAGGTCGATTACGCCTGCGAGGGTTTCCTGGGGGGGTATGAGACCGAAGTCCGCGACAATTTTTACCACTGTTCGGGCGGCGTCACAACCGGCAGCATCCGCATCGACGGGGCCATTTCGGGGTGTACCAGCATCCGCGCCGGATTCCATCAGGGGAATATCTATACCGACGATTTCATGGACGTGTGGAACAACCGTTTCGGCAAGTTCCGCAACCGCGAGTGGGCGCGGAAAGGGGAGTGCGCCGACTGCAAGATGTGGCGCTGGTGCCTCGGCAACGGCATGCACCTCTACGACGACGACGGCAATCTGCTCGTCTGTCACTACGCCAGGCTGAAAAAATAATTACGAATTACGAATTTAATGGTTGGAATAACCCGGTCTTAACATGGATGTTTGCAATAATTGTCTCTTCCTTCAGAAAGGATGGTAATGCGAGAGCAACTGCCTATTTTCCAGAATGATTCAATATGTAGTGCCTCTCTCTCTGTTCGTAATTATGTCTGATCCCGAGAATTCGTAATTCGTAATTTTATTTAAGCAGTTCGTCGAGTTTCTGGTAAAATTCCTCGACTTCACCGAGGAATATCGAGATAATCGTACGGTCGGGGCCGATCAGGATCTTCGTGGGATAGCCCTCGACGGCATATTTTACAGCCGTTTTGTCGTCGACGTTGTCGAAAAGCTGCGTCCACGGAAGTTCGTATTGGTCGAGCGCGGCGATCCACTGTTCGCGGGTGTCGCGGCAGTCTATCCCCACGAATTCGACCTTGCCCTTGTATTTGGCGTAATACTCCTTCATCTTCGGGAATCCCTTTATGCACCATCCGCACCAGCTGCCCCAGAAGTCCAGCACGATGTAGCCTGTCTTGATGTCGGTAAGCGGAGAGACCATGTTGCCGCCGCGGTCGGCGAGCGAAAACGCCGGTGCGGGCGCCCCCTCGACGATAGACTCCTTGGCCTTCTTTTGCGCTTCCAGTTCGGCCAGACGCTTTTCAAGCGTCTCGATATATGGTTTTGCAAGGCCTCCGGTCGCGAACGGGGTCAGCAGGGCGAGATAATGTTCCGTGGAATCGCCGGCGTATCTGAGGTAAAATGCAGATAACTCTTTGCCGGGGTTGTTCCTTATATACTCCGTTCGCACGGCGGCCATTTCGCCGATATATTCCCCCCTTTCGGCGTAAAGTCCGTCGATCTGCTCTTCGTCCTGCTCGGACTCGGGTTTCGCGTACGCATCGTATATCCCTATCATCAGGCTGTCGGCCTTCGCTGACAGCGGTAGGAATCCCATGTTGTGAATGGCCATCGTACTGTTCATTTCCGATCCTTTCACCGTGTAGCGTAATCCGCCGGGGGTGGATTCGCCGTTTACACGGACGCGGTCGCCGCGGCCCATTATCAGGTTTATGATTTGCTCTCGGGCATATAATGTTCCGCATCCGGACTGGTGTATATGTCGGATTCGGGTATTACCATGATGTAAACAGGGTCTGACAAAGATTCCGGAATGTCGTAGACGAATTTCCCGTTCCCGGTCTGTATAGTGTCTGTTGTTTCGTTGCCGCCAAGGTCATAGGCGTAGACGACGACAGCGCCGTCAGCACCCTTAATGCCGCCGGTGATGTTGTGCCCGCCGCCGCACGAAACGGCAAAAACCAATAATGCAGGCAGAATTAGCAGGGAAAGAGTTTTTTTCATAATCGCAGGATTAGAGTTTGTCTAAAATTTATTCATCACATCTATTATGTCCTTTTTTGCGCTTTTTCCACCCGCCTCACTCGCCGTGGGAACCGCCACGCCTCCCTCAGCGGGCAAAAAAATCATCAAAAAACTGACTCATAATATTTTGTGCGAATAAAATTTAGACAAACTCTTAATATTGAAGTGCAATTTAGTAAAATTAATTAAAATCACCTATTTTTGTCCCTTGCGTAAAAATGTGACGGCTATGACACAGGAAGAATTATTCAAGAAGCTTATTGCACACTCAAAGGAGTACGGGTTCATTTTCCCATCGAGCGAAATATACGACGGACTCAGCGCCGTGTACGACTACGGCCAGATGGGCGTCGAACTCAAGAACAACATAAAAGCCTACTGGTGGGAGGCGATGACCCGCCTGCGCGAGAACATCGTCGGCATCGACGCTGCCATTTTCATGCATCCCCGCACGTGGGAGGCTTCGGGCCACGTCGGCGCGTTCAACGACCCGCTGATCGACAACAAGGACTCCAAGAAGCGCTACCGCGCCGACGTTCTGCTCGAAGATCACCTCGCAAAGCTCGACGAAAAGATCGACAAGGATGTCGAGAAGGCCGCCAAGCGTTTCGGCGACGCGTTCGACGAGGCGCAGTACCGCGCCACCTCGCCCCGAGTGCTGGAACTCCAGGCCAAGCGCGACGAGGTGCACGGCCGCATGGTCAAGGCCCTCACCGACAACGATCTTACGGAACTGCGCCAGATAATCGTCGACGCCGAGATCGTCGACCCCATCTCCGGCACGCGCAACTGGACCGATGTGCGCCAGTTCAACCTGATGTTCGAAACCAAAATAGGCTCCGTCGCTGAAGGAGCAAATACCATATATCTGCGTCCGGAAACCGCCCAGGGCATCTTCGTCAACTTCCTGAACGTGCAGAAGACCGGCCGCATGAAGATCCCGTTCGGCATCGCGCAGATAGGCAAGGCGTTCCGCAACGAGATCGTCGCACGACAGTTCATCTTCCGCATGAGGGAGTTCGAACAGATGGAGATGCAGTATTTCGTGCGTCCGGGCGAAGAGATGAAGTGGTATGAGTACTGGAAGGAGTTCCGCATGAAATGGCACCGCTCGCTCGGTTTCGGCGACGAGATGTACCGTTTCCACGACCACGACAAGCTGGCCCACTACGCCAACGCCGCCGCCGACGTCGAATTCAAGTTCCCGTTCGGATTCAAGGAGGTCGAGGGTATCCACTCGCGTACCGATTTCGACCTGGGCAACCACCAGAAATTCTCGGGCCGCAAGCTGCAGTATTTCGATCCCGAAACGGGCGAAAGCTATGTTCCGTATGTGGTCGAGACCTCTATCGGCGTCGACCGCATGATCCTGCAGGTGCTTTCGGCGTCGTATAAAGAAGAGACGCTCGAGAACGGCGAAGAAAGGGTGGTGATGCGCATTCCTGCGCCGCTGGCTCCGGTGAAGGCCGCCGTGCTGCCGCTCGTCAAGAAAGACGGACTGCCCGAGATCGCCCGCACGATCATCGACAGCCTGAAGTACGACCACAATGTGCAGTATGACGAAAAAGACAGCATCGGCAAGCGCTACCGCCGCCAGGATGCCATCGGGACGCCGTTCTGCATCACCGTCGACCACCAGACCGTCGAGGATAACACCGTTACGATCCGTTTCCGCGACACGATGGAGCAGAAGAGGGTTGCGATAACGGAAGTCCCGGCCATTATCGCCAAAGAGGCGGGCCTTCGCACGCTGCTTGAAAAACTGAGCTGAAAATAGTTTTACGGGGTCTGCGGTTTTGGATAAAAGCTAAAACTTGTTACCTTTGCATCCCATAAGTCCGGTGCGATGGCCGAGTGGCTAGGCTCAGGTCTGCAAAACCTGCTACAGCGGTTCGAATCCGCTTCGCACCTCAACGAACCCTTCTATATGACTTATAGAGGGGTTTTGCATTTTTTGCGCCGTGATTTACGCCTGTTTGCCACTCCAAAGAAGTGCTCAGAGAGACAAAATCGGAGCAGCACTGCGGCGATACAAAATCGCACCGACGCTTGAGAGATACCGGCTTATACAGACCCCAGGACAGGCCGGCGGACCGGAAACGACAGGGCAAAAAAATATATAAACTGTTACCGGGGCGCATTTATTGCGTCAAAAAAAATAAAATAAAAATTTTCCCCTTTCCCGGAACAACGCCCCTTCGTTTTACCTAACATTGTATGTCCAAATACACGCTATTTTCTACGCGTATCTGAACACAACGGAAAAATAATTTTAATCGTTTGTGTTATGAAAAAAATTCTTGTATTGGCGTCCGCACTGATGTTCTGCGTAGCCTTATCTGCCCAGCAGCCTGCATCCAAACCCGCTGCCAAACCCGCTCCCGCCACTACGACGGCAAAATCGACCGCCCCTGCTGCCAAAACTGAGGCCAAGCCCGAAGCTAAACCGGCTGCCAAAGCCGAGACGAAACCCGCCGCTAAAGCCGAAACTAAACCGGCTGCCAAACCGGCCGCTAAACCAGCCGCTACACCTGCAGCCAAGAAATAAATTCCTGACCACGGATGATTTAATCGAAGCCGCCTCAAGCAATTTTGAGGCGGCTTTTACATTTCCCTATAACGGCCCGCTTTGCATTTAAATAACTTTTGTCCGGAATGCCTGCCGTCCAGCGGTTCAAATTGCTCCCAAAGTACTTAAAAGTGCCCTGCAGGTCCATTTAATATGTAAAATATTTTAAAAACTACTCTAAATATGTAAATATGATTATCTTTGCATGACTTAGTTTTATCCGGATAATCATTGGCATTTTTTGGTTCCGTGAGTTTTATTGTTCTGCAGCTACACCGGCAGAATGAGATGCTGTGTATAGGTAAATTTGTAAGTATAATTTTAGTAACGAGCATATTATATGAGTCCTGAAACTGGTTCTACGACAAACAATAAAGGCCGCATATCGCAGGTCATAGGTCCCGTAGTGGACGTTTCGTTCGACAGCGGAGATAGGGCCGGTGTTATAGTGCTGCCGCGGATACACGATGCGCTGACCGTATTGCGGGACGACGGCAAAGCGCTGACCGTAGAAGTCCAGCAGCACCTGGGCGGAAATATGGTGCGCACCGTCGCAATGGACAGCACCGACGGACTTCGGCGCGGACTGGAAGTGGTTTCGACCGGCGGCCCGATCCGGATGCCTGTCGGCGCGCAGGTCAAAGGCCGGCTGCTGAACGTCGTCGGCGAGGCTATCGACGGTATGGTACAGCCTGATTTCAAAGGCGGCTATCCCATTCACCGCGAGGCTCCCAAATTCGACGAGCTGACTACCGAGAGCGAGATACTCCTGACGGGGATCAAGGTGATCGACCTGCTGGAGCCCTATGCAAAGGGGGGGAAGATCGGGCTTTTCGGCGGCGCGGGCGTAGGCAAGACTGTGATAATCATGGAACTGATCCATAATATTGCCAAGCAGCACAACGGTTTCTCGGTATTTGCCGGAGTCGGCGAACGTACCCGCGAAGGGAACGACCTGCTGAGAGAGATGATCGAATCGAACGTTATCCGCTATGGTAAAGAGTTCGAAAAAAGCATGGAAGAGGGACATTGGGACCTCTCGAAAGTCGATAAGGCGGAGCTGGCGAAATCACAGGCGACGCTGGTGTTCGGGCAGATGAACGAACCCCCGGGGGCGCGTTCGTCGGTGGCGCTTTCCGGCCTTACGATCGCCGAATCGTTCCGCGACGGCGATACTGGAATGAAGGACATACTTTTCTTCATCGACAACATATTCCGTTTCACGCAGGCCGGTTCGGAAGTTTCGGCGCTGCTCGGGCGAATGCCTTCGGCCGTGGGATACCAGCCCACGCTGGCTTCCGAAATGGGCGCCATGCAGGAACGCATCACTTCGACCAAAAACGGTTCCATCACCTCGGTACAGGCGGTCTATGTGCCTGCCGACGACATGACCGACCCCGCACCTTCCACGACCTTCACGCACCTCGACGCTACCACGGTGTTGAGCCGTAAAATAACGGAACTCGGTATTTATCCCGCTGTGGACCCTCTGGAATCCACCTCGCGGCTGCTCGATCCGCTGGTCGTCGGGGAAGACCACTACAACACGTCGCAGCGGGTGAAACAGATACTGCAGCGCAACAAGGAGCTGCAGGATATTATCTCCATCCTGGGTATGGATGAACTTTCGACAGAGGACCGGCAGGTCGTGAACCGCGCACGGCGCATACAGCGTTTCCTGTCGCAGCCGTTCCACACCGCCGAGCAGTTTACAGGCGTGCCGGGGGTGATCGTGCCGATCGAGGAGACCATCCGCGGCTTCAAGATGATCCTGGACGGCGATGTGGATCATCTGCCCGAGCAGGCGTTCCTGAACGTAGGCACGATCGACGACGCCATCGAGAAAGGTATTAAACTTCTGGAACAAACGCAGAAAGCGCCGGTGGCATGCTGATGAGTGAAAAGTGAAGAGTGAAGAGTGAAGAGTGAAAAGTTATTAGTGAGATGCATCTGGATATCCTGACCCCCGAAAAGACGCTTTTCAGCGGCGAAGTCGACAGCGTGTCGCTGCCGGGAACAGCCGGCATGTTCATGGTGCTGGAGAACCACGCGCCGCTGATCTCCGTGCTGCAGAAAGACGGCGCTGTTTCCTATGCGGGAAAAGGCCTGACGGGAACTGTGGTTATCGAGGGAGGATTTGTAGAGGTACTTGACAACAGGATTACCGTGTGCGTAGAGACAAAAGAGGGGGATATTGACGGGAAAGCGGATGCCGGAAATGAAGTATAACAAAAACTTTGTCCATGGATACGAAAGCGAAAAAAGAGATGCACCTCAAAATGACGCTGTACATGTTCCTGACAATAGCTGCGGCTGGGGTCGTGGGTTTCGTGCTGTTGAAATACGCGATGCCCGGCTACTATTTCAAGTGGTATCCGGCCATCCCTGCCTATTTCGCGCTGCTGAGCATAGTAATGGCGCTCTTTATGGCTCATTACGAGAAACGCAGGCCCGGCAAGATACTGGTGGTGTTCATGCTCACGCGCACAATCAAGTTCACATGCACCATCGCCGTACTTTTGCTCTATTACGGTCTTGTGCACGACAATATGTTGGTTTTCGGGGTTATGACTTTCATATTCTATATGATACATATGGTAGTTGAACTGGCCGTGTATAACAATTTTGCGAAATCGCTAAAAAACGGCACTGAATAGATGCAGCGGGTTTTAAAATATTTGTTTTGTGCGATGCTTCTGACCGGGGTGTCCGCCACGGCATGGGCGTCGTCCGATGCTGCTGCGGAAGAAACGCTGGATGTGAAAGACATTATCTTCTCACATATAGGGGATTCCTACGAATGGCATATCACCACGTGGGGCGATACGCATGTCACGATACCTCTGCCCGTGATCGTACGCGGCAAGGAGAGCGGCTGGCACATATTCTCTTCGGCGAAACTGCACCACGGCCCATATAAGGGTTTCTACCTCGCGGAAGAGGGCGCCGAGTATGCCGGGAAAGTAGTCGAGATGAACAGCGCGGGGGAAGTCGTCCGCCCGTTCGATATATCCTACACCAAGAATGCGCTGGCACTGACGATCAACAGCCTGATACTCGTGACAATAATCCTTTGGACGGCGCGCTGGTACCGTAAACGGCCCGGACACAATGCTCCGGGGGGACTTGCCGGCGCTGTCGAGATGTTCGTAATGGATATCAACGACAACCTGATAAAACCGTGCATAGGGCCCGACTACAAGCGCTATGCGCCCTACCTGCTGACGGCGTTCTTCTTCATACTGGTGAACAACTTCATGGGGCTGATCCCGTTCTTTCCGGGGGGGGCGTCCACGACGGGCAATATAGCCGTCACCCTTGTCCTTGCGATCTGCACGTTCATAGCGGTCAACTTCTGGGGCAACAGGGAGTATTGGAAAGAGATATTCTGGCCCGACGTGCCGATCTGGCTGAAAGTACCGATCCCCCTGATGCCCGCCATCGAACTGTTCGGTGTATTCACCAAGCCGTTCGCACTGATGATCCGTCTGTTCGCCAACGTCATGGCTGGACATGCGGTCATACTGGGGTTGATGGGGCTGATCTTCATAACCGTCGCCAAGGGGCCTGTGGTAAATACGGGCATGACCGCCGTTTCGCTGCTCATGAGCCTTTTGATGAACTGCCTCGAGCTGCTCATCGCATACATCCAGGCTTATGTTTTCACGATGCTGTCGGCCGTATTCATCGGCCTTTCGAGGCAGGAATCGCACCATGAACCCAAACCTAAAGTCATTAAAACCAAATAAATCATATAACTCAAATTTTTAACGCTATGTTACTTACGACAGTTTTACAGGCAGCCACGGAAACCACACTTCATTTGGGCGCAATCGCAGCGGTAGGCGCAGGCCTCGCAGCCATCGGCGCCGGTATCGGTATCGGTAAGATCGGCGGATCGGCGATGGAAGCCATGGCACGCCAGCCGGAAGCCCAGGGCAACATCCGTATGTCCATGATCATCGCCGCCGGTCTGGTCGAGGGGGCCGCTCTTTTTGCTATCCTGGTCTGTTTAATGGCTCTTTAATCCCGTAACGCTATGTCATTGTTGCTGCCCGATTTCGGACTGATCTTCTGGATGACGCTGTCGTTCGGCATCGTTTTCTTTTTGCTGGCAAAGTACGGCTTTCCGATGATCGTCCGCAGCGTCGAAAAACGCCGAGAGTATATAGACCAGTCGATATCGGCCGCCGACGAAGCCAACCGGCAGCTAGCCAACGTACAGGCTGAAGGCAAAGCACTGTTGGCGGAGGCCCTGGCCCAACAGCAGAAGGTCTTGCGCGAAGCCGA
The DNA here is from genome assembly GCA_031547885.1 of Rikenellaceae bacterium. Classification (GTDB taxonomy): domain Bacteria; phylum Bacteroidota; class Bacteroidia; order Bacteroidales; family Rikenellaceae; genus UBA940. The sequence goes on along the minus strand of JAVBRO010000004.1, from coordinate 40,534 downwards.
AAAAATCAAGGAACAGATACTTGCCGAAGCCGTGGAAACCGCCCGGAAAGAGAGTGCCCGGATGCAGGAAGAGACACGGAAACAGATACGGCTCGAAAAGGAAGCCGCGCTTGCCGCGCTGCGCAGCCAGGTGGCTATCCTTGCGGTGGACGTTGCCGAAAAGGTGCTGCGCGGCGAACTGAAGGATAAGGAACCCCAACTGGAGCTTGTCGACAGGCTTCTGGATGAGATGCGTTCCGAAAAACAGGGCTCTTAAACCCGATACGAAAGCGATCGTATGAACGAAGGTATAATAGCGATGAGGTACGCCCGGGCGATGTTCGAATACACCGAACACGAAAAGGTGTCGGACGCGGTGTTGGGCGAGATGGAGTCGCTGTCCCGCAGTTTCGTGCTCGAACCCCGTTTGCGCACAGTGCTGATGAGTCCAATTCTGGGCGGGGAGGAGAAGATCTCGCTGCTCGGAAGCGCCGTCGGCGAACGTGTCAGCCGCCAGATGTCGCGCTTCCTGCGGCTGGTCATTCATAACCGGCGCGAGGCATTCCTGCCGGCGATCGCACTCGGATACATGGATACCTACCGGAAAGCGCGCAACATCAGTATGGCGCTTATAAAAACGGCTGTTCCGATTCCCGAAGAGACGCAGCAGCGGATCAGGGAATATCTGAGTGAAACGACGAATTCGGACGTCAGACTCGACATGCGCGTCGACCCGGCCCTTATAGGCGGCTTCTTGTTCCGGATCGACTTCCGTGAGGTCGACGCATCGGTGGCGGGGCAGCTCGAAGATATAAAAAAACAATTTACGAACGATAACCGGCAGCTCGTCTGACACACGCTCTGCCGAATATTTTTGAATTTAAACATAACGAGATAAGATTTTTTCTTATCCCGAACAGACGTTAATATGAGCGAACAAATCAAACCGGGCGAGGTTTCGCAGGTGCTTCTCGACCAGTTGGAAAATATCGAATCGAGGCTGAAACTCGAAGAGGTGGGAACGGTGCTGCAGGTTAGCGACGGAGTCGCCCGCATCTACGGCCTGCAGAATGCTGAAGCCAACGAACTGCTCGAGTTCCAGAACGGGGAAAGAGCCGTGGTCATGAACCTCGAAGAGGATAACGTGGGCGTGGTGCTGCTCGGCCCGACCGATCAGATCAGGGAAGGCGATTCTGTAAAACGCACAGGGCGCATCGCTTCGATCGAAGTGAGCGAAAAGATGCTGGGGCGCGTGATCGATGCGCTGGGTCGTCCGATCGACGGACTGGGTGCGATAGGCGGCGAAGTTACCGAAATGCCGCTCGAACGCAAAGCGCCTGGCGTGATCTTCCGCCAGCCGGTGAACCAGCCCCTGCAAACCGGGCTGAAAGCAGTCGATGCGATGATCCCGATAGGACGCGGACAGCGCGAACTGATCATCGGCGACCGCCAGACGGGCAAAACGTCGATAGCTGTCGACACGATTCTCAACCAGCGCGGGAATTATGAAAATGGAGACCCTGTTTTCTGTATATACGTGGCTATCGGGCAGAAAGGCTCGACGGTGGCCTCGCTGGTCAACCTGCTGCGCGAGAGAGGTGCGATGGACTATACGGTGGTTGTGGCTGCAACGGCTTCCGACCCTGCGGCTATGCAGTATTTCGCCCCGTTCGCCGGAACGGCCATAGGAGAATATTTCCGCGACACGGGCCGCCATGCGCTGGTGGTTTTCGACGACCTGTCGAAACAGGCTGTAGCTTACCGCGAAGTTTCGCTGATCCTTCGCCGTCCGTCGGGGCGAGAAGCCTATCCGGGCGATATTTTTTACCTGCATTCGCGCCTGCTGGAACGCGCCGCCAAGATAATCGCCCAGCAGGAAGTCGCGCAGGAGATGAACGACCTGCCCGAGAGCCTGAAAGGCAAAGTAAAGGGCGGAGGGTCGCTCACGGCTCTGCCTATGATCGAAACACAGGCCGGCGACGTATCGGCATACATACCTACCAATGTGATTTCGATCACCGACGGGCAGATATTCCTCGACACCGACCTGTTCAACCAGGGTAACCGCCCGGCGATCAACGTCGGTATCTCGGTTTCCCGCGTCGGCGGCAACGCCCAGATAAAACCTATGAAGCAGGTGGCAGGGATGCTCAAGATAGACCAGGCGCAGTATCGCGAACTGGAGGCTTTTTCGAAATTCGGCGGAGACATGGACCCTGTGACTGCCGCCACGATCGACCGAGGACGCAAGAACACGCGCCTGTTGGTACAGCCGCAATACCGCCCGATGCCTGTGGCGCAGCAGATCGCGGTGCTTTACTGCGGTACGCGGAGCCTGTTGAAGAACATAGCGATCGAGCAGGTGCCGGAATTCGAACGGCAGTTCCTCGATGCATTCACCCCGACGCCGGAGTTCAAAACGCTGGAAGGGGGAGTGCTCGACGAAAGCGTTTCGCTCAAGATAGAAGAGGTTGCCGGGACCATCGCCGCGGCAATGAAATCAGATAAACAGTAATACGCGGCATGGCATCGCTGAAAGAGGTAAAAGGGAGGATATCCTCGGTCAAAAGCATCTGGAAGATCACTTCTGCGATGCGCATGATCGCGTCCGCCAAACTGCACCGTGCGCAGACCGAGATCGCCGGTGCGCTGCCTTATGAACAGAGGCTGCACGAGATGCTGAGGGCGATACTTTTCTCGGGTGAAGATATGGAGTCTTCGCCTTACGTGCGTGCCGAAGAGGTGAAACGGGTGGCTGTCGTGGCGTTCTCATCGAACTCGTCGCTGGCAGGGGCGTTCAATTCAAATATTGCCAGGAAGTTCCAGTCGGTAGTGGCCGAAAAATGCCACGGACTGCCCAGGAAAGATATACTGGTCTTTCCGGTGGGCCGCAAGATCTACGACGCCGTAGTGAAATTGGGCTACGAGCCGCAGGGCGATTTTCAGGAGATGGCCGAGAAACCGCGTTATGAAGATGCCCGCGAGCTGGCCCAAAAGCTGACGAAGATGTTCCTCGACTGCGAGGTGGACCGAGTAATCCTTGTTTATAACCACTTCAAGAGCATGGCGGTGCAGGTGCCGACCGACGAGATATACCTGCCGTTCGCGCCGGCAAAGGCAGGTCCTGCGAAAGAAGGCCCGGACAAATGGAACGTTGAACCCGATTTCATAATGGAGCCCTCGAGGCAGGAACTGCTAGACATTCTGCTGCCCAAGGTTCTGGAACTCAAAATATACACGACGCTGCTGGACTCGGCGGCGGCGGAACATGCGGCCCGTACTGTCGCCATGCAGCTCGCAACAGACAATGCGGACGATCTGCTTCATGAACTCACACTTCTCTACAACAAGAGCCGCCAGCAGGCCATCACGGCCGAACTGCTCGATATAATAAGCGGTGCGGCGGCATCCCGGTAGCAAAGCCGAAGGATGGGATGTCCGTGCGTTACCTCCCGGATTGAACTGTTACAACACCGTGTCCCTAATCGGATTCGGTGTTTTTCGTATTCTATCCAGGCATCTTTTCATATCGGATTTGACATTAAACAAAAACGCCGACTCACTGGTCGGCGTTCTGTTTATATTACCGCGCTTTGCGGCGCGAAAATGTACGAATAGTTACTTCTTCGCGGCAGGCTGACCACCTGCGACGGGGAACGAAGCGAGTATCTTAGTTACGGCTTTGGAGATCTTCTGATCTGGATTTTTAAACTGGCCGTCGATTTCCTGATTGCCGATGCCTTCCCAGAACATTTTCTGGCTTGCCGGATCGACAATGTCGATGATCAGCGACCCATCCACGTAGTCTTCCACATTAAAACTGGTGGTTGCCGAAACCGGGCCGCCCCAGTAAGCGTACGGACGGTAGAAGCCGCCGTAGCCGTACGGGCCTCCGAAGACATCGGTATCGGCCGTCACAGCTTTCTTATTCTGCACGACGGCATTGATGTTCACCATGAAATCAGGGGTGCCTTTCGTTTCGACGTAGCCTTTGGCGTTCAGTGCATTGCGCACGGCGGTCATGATGCGGGTGGCGTTGAGCGAGCTCACCGTGTTGTCGGGGATCTTGTCATACAGGGCATAAGTCTTCAGGCCCGAAAAGTTTTTAGAGTGGTCGTAGTCCGTAGTAACCTTTACTGCGTAAGCTGAAGTGGAGACGACAGCCAAAACGGCCAGGATAGAGAGGAATTTTTTCATAATAGATAGATTTTTAAATATTTAACTTAATTGCTTTACATCTTTCCCCCTTCTTTTGCAATTACCGTGCAAAAGTGAAAACATGCTGCAAAAGTCCGGTAACTAACGTGAATTTTGGAACAGGGAAGCATCCGGGTATTCCCTGGGCGTAGTAAAAATCAGTTGACAGATTCATGCAGGCAGGGATTTTTTGCTATCTTTGGAGAATATAGGATGCGGTTCGGCAATCCAAGCGGGCTTGATTGCGCTCATCTTTCACTATATTTGAAGAAATGCTGTGTCCAAACCCGACAAAACAGATGCATACCATGTACAATTCTCTCAAGACAATACTGAGCATATTAATTGCGCTTGCGGTGTTGGCACCCGCTGCTTCGCAAGGACAGGACGACGCGGCGCTGCGGCACAGTGCCGATTCGATCCGCAAACTTCTGCCGGCTCTGGCCGCCTCGGACAAGGACCAATACGTCAAAGCGTACTTCGACCTGAGTATGCTGTACGAAGAGTCTGGCGACGAAAAAGCCTACAGCAGTATACTCGAAGAGCGCATCGAGGCTATGCGCCCCCTGGGCGGCGAACCCTATGCGTCGGCATTGTACTACAGGCTGCGCAACTTCTATGTTCTCAATGTATTGCCCGAATTTTGGGCCGAGTTTCCCGTATATCTGGAATTTTGCCGTGAAAACGGATTCTGGATCTATTACGGAAGTGCAAATGACCTGGCCGTATGCCTCGACCTGGAAGCGGGACGCTTTGAACAGGCGCTCGAAAGGGTTGCCAGAGAGTATGAATTGGGCAAAACGAACGGCAACGACCTGCTTACCGCAGCGGCGCTGCTGGGTATGGGTCAAACCTATCACAACATGGGGCAGTTCGATCCGGCGATCGCGGCGTTCCGCGAGGCCGAAAGCTTGCTGATAACGGTCGAAGACACTCAAGCCCCGATAGCCTTGTACCAATTGTATTACCTGATGTGCGACCTGCTGCTCGAGAACGAAAAGTATGCCGAAGCGTTGGATGTGAGCGGCCGCTGGCAGGCCTGCGAGGATAAGTTTCCGGATGCCTCCAGCCGTCAGTTCGATATTTATTATGTTCAGGCGCGCGCCCTAGGGGGCCTCGGACGTTTCACTGAGGCATGGGGCCAGCTTCATAAGGCTGAGAAGCTGGTACATGGCGGCGAGGTCGAACAGCATATGCTTACCGTGGCCCGCTCGCGCCTTTACGAGCAGCAGGGGCTCTACGGCCAGGCGATGCTGACTGTCGACACGCTTTACCGTTACTACGAAAGCATAGGCGGACTGGGTAATCAAAGCGCCTACAAAGAGATCACCGGACGGCTGGCCATGAAGGCCGGAAACTACGAACTGGCGGCGGCGAGCTACCGCGAGGCCATTGAGCTGAACCAGGAACTCGGGGACCAGAAGACCCTGGACGAACTTGGACGCCTGCGCACCGAATACGAGGTCGACAAGATAACCGCCCAAAAGGAGGCCAACCGCAACTATATGCTGCTGGCTCTGGGCGGATGCGTGTTCCTTCTGGCGGCACTGGGGGTGTGGATAGTCTATTCGCGCAGGCTCGCGGCGAAGAACCGGGGCCTGATGCAGCGCATCCGCGAGCAGGACCGCATGGAAGAGGAGTATGCCCGTATGCTTGCGGCGCTGAAACCGGGCGAAACGCGCCAGGACGAGGACGAAAAACAGGACGAACTCTTCACTGCGCTGCGAGAATTGATGAAGAACGAAAGACTCTATACCGACACCGGGCTTACACGCCGCATGGTGGCCGACAGCCTCGGGACAAATGAAACGTATCTGCACGAGACCATCAGGAAACATACCGGCCTTACCTTTAATGAATACGTCAATTCGCTCCGCCTGTTCCACGCGCGCGAGATGCTTGCTGATCCCGGGGAGCGCTACACGGTCGAGGCCGTTGCGATAGACTCGGGTTTCGGCACCCGCCAGACTTTCTACCGCCTTTTCCGCGCCAATTACGGCCTCACTCCCGAGGAATTCCGCAAGTTATCATCTATGTAACTCCCCGACAGACATATTTTCATGTGCAGAAGCCGGCTGACATTCAGTCGGTTTCTGTTTTGTTACATAGTTTACCGGGGATGTTACACCTGTTTTCGCGGTTGCGTATAGATTTGCAGCATGGAAATCGACCTGACGATGAAAACCGTGGGAAATAGCGATGTCTGCTGGGTGTGTGTCTTCTTGAACGAGGAACTCAATGAATACACCGTGAGGTTGACCGGCGACCCTGTTTCCATCTCCGGAAAAGAGGGCGGACGCCTGGTGTATTTCCGCCGCTTTCCGGATACGCTCGCCGGAGCGGGCTACCGCATCGTGCTATCGAATATTTCCCGCATATCGCTCGAAGGGGTGGTGAGGAAGGAGAACCCGGATATGGAAGACCTTACGAATGAATTTAAACACAACTCTTAAAACCAAAACCATGAAAACATCTCGCTTTTTAATCCTCGCCCTCGTGGCAGCCGCCGTCTGCACCTCGTGCGGCAAAGACAAAGAAACACCCGAACCGGCCGGGCATCCCTCCGGGGGTGTAGAGATCAACGGAGTGGTCTGGGCGAAGACCAACGTCGACGCGCCCGGAACTTTCGCCGCCACGCCCGAAAGCCCCGGAATGTTATACAAATGGGGATCGAATGTCGGTTGGAGTGCGACCGGAGAGCTGACCTCTTCGCCCGCCGGCAAGGTGGGAGACGATCTCCCTTACCAGCACGACGGCGCCGTCTGGCTTGCCGCCAACGATCCCTGCCCGGCAGGTTGGCGCGTGCCGACCACTGATGATTTTACAGCACTGCTCGACGCCGACGGCACCAAGGTGACTAAAGCGTGGGATGACTCAAAGAAAGGCTATACATTTACCAACATAGCTTCCAATAAATCTATTTTTCTTCCCGCCGCCGGCCTCCGCTTGAACGACGGTGAGCTCATCGACGAGGGCGACTTCGGGTACTGCTGGTCGAGTACGGCGGGCTCGACTGACCTCGTGTCATGCTGCCTGTACTTCAGCAGCAGTGGTGCCGATCAGGGGCACGACGGCTTCCGTGGTAATAGTATGTCTATCCGCTGTGTCCTCCAATAATCGAACCGACGCCAAACCGAGAGCACGTGAGCTTGCTCACGATGCCGAGGTGCGAAGGAAGAAGCCCGAAGGGCAACATCCGAAGCGGGAGCAGAGCTATGCTTGCATGATCTATGCCCCGTAAGGAGATTAAAGACAAAGTCAATAATCGAACCCATAAAACCAAAACCATGAAAAAATTTCGCTTTTTAGCCCTCGCCCTCGCGGCAGCCGCCATCTGCACCTCGTGCGGCAAGGGCGGCGACGATCCCGAACCCGCCGCGACCCTTTCCATCAGCCCGGACATCACGGCCGTCGAATTCTCGTACGACGGGCAACAAGCCTTTAATGGCGCCACATCCGTCACTCCCGTCTTTACGGTGACCACCGACCAGTCCGACTGGCAGGTGGCCGTCACTCCCTCGACCGCCACATGGTGCCAGGCGGTGAAGACCACCGACGGCAGCGGCTTCACTCTCTACGCCACGGAAAACGCGGCGGCAGAATCTCCCGCACCGGCCACCGTCACCGTCACCGCCGGCGGTGCGGCCGCAACGATCGCCGTGACCCAGCGGCCCGCCCCGAGCTCCTATACGGCCTGGGCCTGCGGAAGTTACTACGACGCCGATTACAAGTACTATGCATGGACGTGGAAACAGGGGGACGCGACGGTGACCGACCTGCCGATGCCTGCGGGCGCCGTCTCCTGCTGGGCATCGCAAATGACCGTCTCCGGCGGGGATATTTACATCGCGGGGAATTACACAGACACAAACGGCAAAGCCATCCCCGGTTACTGGAAGAATAACACGTTCGTGACCCTGCCCCTGCCGTCCGGCGTGGGCAGCACCCAGAACGCGTACTGCAACGCGATCGTCGTTTCAGGCGGAAAGGTTCACGCCAGCGGCTACTACGGTGTGTTTTGGCGGGCCGAAGAGTCGCGCGCCATCTATTGGGTGGACGGGACGCCCTCGCTCCTGCCGCTACACGAGGATTATTCCTTGTCGCAATCCAAAAACATGGTCCTGTCCGGCGGCTCGGTCTATATCGGCGGCGAGGCCAGGCTGAAATCCGACCCGAACCGCACCCGGGGCTGCTATTGGAAAGACTCGCAGCACACCCTGCTCCCCGTTCCCGCAGACACCAGATCTTCGGAATGCAGTGCGATAGCCGTCCTGAACGGCACGGTGTACGCGGTGGGGAGATATGTACTCAACACGAGTTACGCCTATACGGTCCTCTGGGACGCCGACGGCCCGCGCACGCTCACCCCGCCGGAAGGATACTACATCTGGTCCGGCGGTTTAGTGGATATCGTCGCCAGCGGCGGCAATATCTACATCGCGGCAACTTTATGTGCCGAAACAGGCCTCAATGCATTCAATTCGGCTTACTGGGAAGGCGATGAGTGCAGGTTCCTCGGCCAGAACGCCAGCAATACCGCGACGTTGCCCAGGAGCGTGTTCGTCGCCGGCGGCAAAACGTACCTCGCGGCGACCAGCAACGGGTCGATGGGGATCTACTTCTGGCTGAACGACAACTGGGTTACCATCCCCAGGCCTGCCGGCTCGACCTATTATTATTCTCCTCAGGACATTATCGCCGTTCCCGAATAGCGCCTGTGTCCGACGAAACATGAAATAATAAAACCTTAATAACCCCGATATGGAAGATCTTATTAAGGTGTTTAACCGCGATACTTAAAAATAGGTGTAGGCGGCGGCTGCGCACTCGAATAAAAAAGTATATGCCGGGGGGTATTACATCGACTTCGAGGCTAACAGCAAAGCCGTTCCGCCACCACCTGCACGAACGGCGGCATCTTTCGGATGCCGCCGTTCTTATTTTTAGTTCGTCAGCCGCATCAGCGCCTGCTTGCCCCGGATCGTAATGCGCTTTTGCTGCGAGAAGATCAGTCCGTCTTCATGCATCCGGGTAATCTCGCGTTCGAGAGACGGGCGCGCCACACCGAAATATTCAGCCAGCGCGCTCTTCGACCTGTCGAGCGTTACCGTGTAAGAGTCCTGTTTTTCAGAGAGCTCGAGCAGGTATGCGGCGACTTTCTGCCGGATGGTCCGGAAAGACATCAGGTTGAGTTTGCGGCTCAGCCGGGCGGCAAAATCGGCCGAAATATCCAGATAATTCTTCAGCAGGATCTCGTTCATCGAGAGCATCCTGAGTACCGACTGTCTCGGAATGATGACGGCCGTCCCGTTCCCCAGCGCCGTGGCTTGTACAGGAAAGCGGTTGTCGTGGCCGAACAGGAAGAGGATCGCCAGCGGACTTGGCGCATGGATATCCTCGACCTTCGCAACCTTCCCGGACGGATCGGTCATCTCGCCTTTAACGCTGCCGGTCAGCAGGATTATCAGCCGCGTCACCGGCTCGTCCTGCATGGCCAGTATCTCTCCTTTCCGGAAGCGCGTTTCGGTGATCTTCAGCTCTGCGAAAATCCTTTCGAGTTCCGGTTCCGTCAGCGAACGGAACAGCGGTATTTTAAGCAGGGCGGCAAGATTCATTTTGGGAGCGGTTTCAGGCAAAGTTATGATTTTTTTTTTGCAAAGTGTAACATTTGTGACGTGTTTTTGCCTGTCCCTGCTGTAATTTTGCGGTACATAAAAGAGACATTGCTATGAAAAGAACTGTCATAAAAATAGACGAAGGCCTGTGCAACGGCTGCGGGGCGTGTGTCACCGGATGCCACGAGGGGGCGCTTCAACTGATAGACGGCAAGGCCGTTATGATAAGCGACCTTTACTGCGACGGCCTCGGCGCGTGTATCGGCGAATGCCCGGTGGGTGCCATTTCGTTCGAGGAGCGCGAAGCCGCGCCTTACGACGAGGCGGCTGTGATGGAACGGCTGGTCCCGAAGGGTGAAGCGGTCGTGCTGGCCCACCTCAGGCACCTGAAAGAGCACAACGAGATGGAGTGGGTACGCGAGGGTGCGGCATGGCTCGAAGAACACGGCGTCGACAGCATCGACCTCTCGAAAATAGGGCTCGACCGCAGCGGTAATATACGTCATGCCCCGGAATCAGCTGCCCAATCCCGTCAGACAGAAGCGCCGGAACCCAAACCGCTCGCATGCGGATGCCCGGGTTCGATGGCGCGTGAGATAAGCAGACCGCAGCCGGGAGGTTTTGCCGCCGCGCCCGCCGGAGGCTTTGCTCCGCAGTTCTCACAATCGTCGGAACTTCGCCAGTTCCCGGTGCAGCTGCATTTGGTAAATCCGCAGGCCGGGTTCTTCAAAGGCGCCGACCTGCTGCTGGCCGCCGACTGCACGGCCTTTGCCAGCGGCGAGTTCCACAGCCGGTTCCTGCGGGGTAAAATGCTCGCCATCGCCTGCCCGAAACTCGACAGCAACACGCAGATATATGTCGATAAGCTCGCTGAAATGATCGACGAGGCGAAGATAAACACGCTTACCGTGCTGATAATGGAGGTCCCCTGCTGCGGCGGACTGGTGCGGATCGCACAGTTGGCGCGCGAAAAAGCGCAGCGGAACGTGCCGGTCAAAGTCGTCGTGCTTTCGGTCTCCGGTGAGGTTCTGAGTGAGGATTGGGTATAACCCGTATGGCGCGATTGAAGCCGTCATTCCGAGGGAAGCCGCAGGAGACGAGGAATCTGATCGAGCAAAGCCCGGCGCAATCAGATCCTTCGACTACGCTCAGGATGACATACCGCCGCCAAAATTTATAAAAACTAAAGTAGCTGCATTAAAATGCAGGGTTGTAACAAATAGCTGGAACAATAAACATTTTGTCAATCGGCGAATCAGTCATATAAATCCAGCGTCTTCACACCCTGCTCCATTTCGAGCAGTTTTTTCTTCCGCCAGATGCCGCCGCCGTAACCCGTCAGGGTGCCGTCGGCCCCTATGACCCGGTGGCAGGGCAGTATGATGGATATCTTGTTTTTCCCGTTGGCATTGGCGACGGCCCTCACCGCCGAGGGTTTTCCTATCAGCCCGGCCTGTTTCGCATAGGTCGTAGTACAGCCATAGGGAATTTTCAGCAGGGCGAGCCACACCTGTTTCTGGAACTCCGTGCCGGCCAGGTCCAGCGGAATATCGAATTCGCGCCGCTCGCCTTTGAAATATTGATCCAATTGCTCTCTGAGCGCGGCGAAATGAGGATTGTCTCCATCCACGAGCGGGGCCTTGAACTCCGCCTCCAGTTGCCTTAATTCCAGGTCGATATGTTTGTAGTCGGCGAACTCGAACATGCAGACGCCCTTGTCGGTCGCACCGGCGATCATCAGCCCGAGATCTGTTTCGATGCGGGTGATATTGACGATGCGTTTGCCGCGGCTTTTCTGCGGCGAAGCGCCTATTATATTTTTGAACATGCTGTTGAATCCGCTCAGCGAGTCGTAGCCCGAATCATTGGCGGCATCTGTCACGCTCTGGTCGGACCGGACGCGCTGGAAAGCGCTGTTCGCCCTGTGCATCCGCTGGTAGGCGTGGAACGTCTGCTTGTAATTCTTCAGGAACCACCGGCGGACCTGGCTGGGTTCCAGTCCCATATCATTTAGTCCGGTATCCGTTATTTTGACAGAGGGGTTGTCTTCCATATATTGAAGCAGCCGCTTGATGCCCGGGGGCGGATTCCCTATTTTTTCCAATGGACGGCACACCTTGCACGGCCTGTAACCGTTCTGCATCGCCTCGCCCGCCGAACGGAAAAACTCGCAGTTCTCGAGCTTGGGTTTCGCCGGGCAGGTTGGACGGCAGAATATCCCGGTCGTTTTCACCCCGACGAAGAACACCCCTTCGAACGAGCTGTCCCTTTCGATAAGCGCTTTGTAGAATATATCCCTTTCAGATTCCATGATATTTCCGAATGATTCACTGCAAAGCTAAGATTCTGTTCGCATTCGTGCAACCGAAAAACTGACAACCTCGTTCCTGTTTTACATTTTCCGGTACTCCTTCGGGGACATCCCCGTGCAGCGTTTGAAGAATCGGCCGAAATGCGACTGGTTCGAGAAGTTCAGTTCGTCGCCCACCTGCTGGATGGTGCGGTTGCCCGCCTTGAGCAGCGCCTTGGCTTCGAGGACCAGGTAGTCGTCGATCCACTCCGCCGCCGATTTGCCGCTCGCCCCGGCCACCACGGACGAAAGGTATTTCGGTGTGAGGCAGAGCCTGTCAGCGTAGAAACCCATCGCATGTTCGGTGCGGTAATTCTGGGCGACTTCACGGATGAAAGCCTCGAATATCTCCTCGCGGCGCGACCTCTCCCTGCGGGTCCTCACGTTTTCCTGCCGCATATATATGTTGCAGATGTTGTAGAACAGTATTTCGCCGTAATTCCGAACGATATGGGCGCGGTAACTGTTGTCTTCCTCCCTGATCTTTGCTTTTATAAGGTTGTATATGGTGACGAACTCCGACAGGAAACTTTCCGGGAATTCCAGGTACTGCTGCCGGATCAGAGCCCTGTGGATGGACATCGCTTCGATGACATTGTCCGTGGGGTCTGTATTTTTGTTGACGAGGAACATCCCTTTGAAGTCCGGCGTCATCTCCAGCAACTGGAATATCTGGCCCGACAGGAAAACGCCGACCCTTCCCCTGGTTATCGCGATCTCGTCCACTCCGGCTTTCACTCGGCACAGACCCTCGGTGCATACGACGATTATCGTAACGTCCAGTTTGATGGGAAAATCGTAGTGTGTCGCGTCCATATTTCCGTCCGGATTTATCTTCTCCATCAGGTTGTCGAAGAGCATGAACTCGTCCCCTAGCGTGTATTCTTCGAACACTTCGCGCATCATGTTGAAACCGACCTTCAATATTTTGTTTTCCATGGCTGTCGTTGATTTTGCGCAAAAATAGCATATATTTTTCCACAAAAACACAACACTTTCGACTTTTGGAACAATTTTTCATCCTTTTTGGTTCCTAAATATATCCCGGACGTTATGATCTTTGCGTGGGAAATTCCGGCCCTGCAACGAATTGATTATGAAAACTAAATACTATCCGATGAAAAGTGTGAAAATTTTGTGCATCGCGGCTCTGGCCTTGTGCGTGTCGTGTAAGCAGAACCGCGGCGGGGCGTTTGTCCGAAGTGTGAAAACCGCCGTTCCGGTGAGCATGGGGGCGACCGCCGAACGGAGCCTGCCGGGGATCGTGAAAGAGAACCAGACCGTCAACCTCGGCTTCAAGGCGCAGGGGCAGATCCAGCGCATCTATGTCAGGGCGGGCGATTACGTGCGCGAAGGGCAGATGCTGGCAAAGATCGACGACAAGGATTACCGCCTGCAGCTTTCGGCGACAGAGATACAGTACAATCAACTTAAAACCGAAGTCGAGCGCCTTGAAGAGCTGTACAAGCGCAACGGCATCCCGGGCAACGACTACGAAAAAGCCGCGGCCGGCCTCGAAGCTATGGGCGTTCAGTTGGAAGGAAACCGCAGGCAGGTCGAATACACTTCGCTGAGGTCTCCGGCGTCGGGTTACATACAGTCGGTCAATTTCCGCGAAAGCGAAATGGTGGATGCCGGAAGGCCCGTTTTCACGCTTCTAGACACCAGCAGCCTTGTGGTCGAGACCGACCTGCCGGCCGACCTTTATATGCAGCGCGGCGATTTCGGGACGGTGAGCTGCCGCGCCAATCTGCTGCCCGGAGAGCAATTCCCCCTGAAACTCCTCTCCATAAGCCATAAATCGAGCGGAAGCCAACTCTACAAGATGCAGTTGACCATCGCCGGAGCCTCGCGTACGCCGCTTTCGGCAGGCATGAACGTCGAGGTTGCCATAGAACTGCGGCAGAAAGATGCGGCATCGGATGCCTGCACCCTGCCGGTGAACAGCGTCTTTGCAGAGAACGGCAAACACTACATCTGGATCGTGTCCGGGAGCGAATCCGCAGTCCATAAAAAAGAGGTTGCGGTAAGTGGCCTCGACGACAGCGGAAGCATAATCGTAACAGGCGTGACGCCCGCCGACCGCGTGGTCTCGGCCGGAGTGCAGTACCTGCAGGAAGGAGAGAAAGTCAATGTCATATCGCAGTCTGAAACCAACATAGGAGGGCTGCTATGACCTGGCTGACCGAATTTTTCCTGAAGCGGAAAATCCTCTTCTGGACCCTTATTGTGGCCATCGTGGCCGGCGGCATCTACGCCTACGTCAAGATGCCCAAGCTGGAAGACCCACTCATCGCCATCAAGCAGGCGATGATCGTCACGCCTTATCCGGGCGCCTCGGCCCACGAGGTCGAGTTGGAGGTGACCGCTGTAATGGAGGAGGAACTGCGCACCATCAACAAGGTGCTTGACATCCAGTCCACCTCGTCGGACAACGTGTCGATGATAATGCTGAGCCTCGAGTTGACGGTTCCCGACCGTGAGGTGGAACAGTACTGGGACATGCTGCGCCGCAAGGTGCAGATCGCGGCCGAACGACTGCCTTCGGGGGCTATGTCGCCGATCGTGATGGACGATATCAGCGACGTGTACGGGATGTTCTACGCCCTCGTCGGCGAGGATTACACCCATGCCGAGCTTGAGAAATACGCCAAATACATCAAGGACCAACTGCTCGAAGTGCAGGGTGTCCGCCGCGTGCAGATATTCGGCGCGTGGGAGGAGTGCATCGACATCACCATCCCGCAGGAGCAGATCGCGCGGACAGGGATCATTCCCACCCAGATAATGATGGCTGTCGACGGGCAGAACCAGCCCGTGATGACCGGATCGTACACCACCGGCGACCAGAAGATACGCCTCGCCGTGGACGGCAAGCTTACCGGCGTCGAAAGCATCCGCGACATTATCCTGCAGACCCCGTCGGGCGAGCAGGTCCGCCTGGGCGACGTGGCGCAGGTGGAACGCACCTACGCCGACCCGCAGACCTTCGGTTTCTGGGTCGATGCAAAACCCGCGCTGACGATATCCGTTTCGATGGAACCCGACGTCGTGGTGACTGAAGTGGGTAAGCGCGTCGACGCGAAACTTGCCGGACTGGATCACCGCCTGCCCGTGGGAATGACCTATACAAAGGTCTTTTCGCAGCCCGACAGGGTGAGTTCGTCGATCGCCGATTTTATACTGAACCTCATCGAATCGGTTATTATAGTGATACTCGTGATAGTCGTCGCGATGGGCTTCCGGAGCGGCCTGAACGTCGGTGCGGGACTGATATTCACCGTTCTCGGGACCTTCGTGGTGATGTACGCCATGGGCGGCACCCTGCAAAGGATCTCCCTCGGTGCGTTCATCGTCGCGATGGGGATGCTGGTCGACAACGCCGTGGTGATAATGGACGGCATACTCATCGACCGGGCTAAAGGACTGCCGCCGCGCGAAACGCTGACGGGCATTGTCAGACGCACCGCCATACCCCTGCTCGGCGCAACGATGATCGCCATTATCGCTTTCCTGCCGGTCTACATGTCCGACGACACGGCTGGCGAGTACGCGGGCGACATGTTCCTCGTGTTCGGCATCTCGCTGCTCATCAGCTGGGTGCTGGCGCTGGTGCAGGTGCCGTTCTTCTCGATGATAATGCTTCCCGCGCGTGAGAATAAGATAGCGCAGGTGACCGAAACGGGTGAGATAGATTCTCCTTTGCGCAGGTTTATGCGCCGTGCGCTGACATTTTTCATGCGCCGCAGGATCACCACGCTCGTCGTGAGTATCGTGGTGCTGCTCGCGTGCGGACTCGGTGCGCTCAAGGTGAAGAACCTGTTCTTCCCCGATTTCGAATATAACCAGCTTTACGTCGAGTACACCCTGCCGCCGCAGACCGGCCCCGAGAGGGTAAAGCAGGATCTCGAGGAGATATCTGAAAAACTGCTGATGTACGACGAGGTGGACCAGGTCGCGGCCAGCCAGGGAAGCTCGCCGCCCCGTTACTGCCTCGTCAGGGCGTTCGCTTCCGGCGGCGACAATTACGGCGAACTGCTCATTACGTTCCCGAATTACAGGGTCTCCGGACGGATGCGCGCGGTGATCGAGCGTCAGTTGAGGGAGGAGTATCCCGACGCTTACGTCAGGGTGCGCAAATACAACTTCTCGATTGCAACGAGCCACCGCATCGAGGTGATGTTCACCGGTCCCGACCCGGCCGTGCTGCGCGACCTGAGCCGCCGGGCCGAGGATATCATGCGCGGGGCCGCAGAGGTCGACGCATATTCGGTCACCAACGACTGGAACGCGCCGGGTAAGACGCTTCACGCCCGTTATGCCGAACAGGCAGGTAAACGCGCGGGCATCAGCCGCGGCGATGTCGGCAAGGCGATGATGGCCGCCACCGACGGACTCCCGATAGGGATGTTCTATGACGGCGACAAGACGCTGTACGTCAATATGAAGGTCCGCAACTCGGACGGCACCCGCATAATGGGCCTCGAGGATATTCCCGTGTGGAGCATGATCCCGAACGTCAAACTCGACGAATCCGAAATGGCGCTTCTCGCGACCGGCGGAAAAAAGATGGACGAAGCCATCGACGAGATGTTCCGCACCGTCCCGCTGAGCCAGGTCACCGACGGCCTCGCACTTGAGGACGATGAAACGGTCGTGCACCGTTACGACGGGCACAGGGCTATCAAGGCGCAGTGCGAACCGGTGCCCGAAAGTACACTCGCCGCGGCAAAGCGGGAGATCAAAAAAGCGGTCGAAAGCATCGAACTGCCGGACGGCTACACGCGCCAGTGGCTCGGCGAGCAGAAAGTACAGGGCGAGGCGATGGCCAACGTGATGAGCTATTACCCCGCCGTCGGAATCTTCATCCTGCTGATCCTGCTGCTGCTCTTCAACAGCATTAAGAAAGTGCTGCTGACGGTGCTCTGCATCCCATTCATGTTCGTCGGCATCGTGCCGGTCCTGCTGGCCACCGGAACGCCCTTCACGTTCATGTCTCTGATCGGACTGTTCGGACTGGTGGGGATGATGATCAAGAACGAGATTGTGCTGATCGACGAGATAACGCACCGCACCAGACAGGGCATGGAGCCTTACGAGGCAGTGGTCAGTTCCACCATAAACCGTACCCGCCCCGTGCTAATGGCCTCGTTGACCACCATCGTCGGGATGGCCCCGCTGATCTTCGACCCGATGTACTCGAGCCTTGCGATCACGGCCATGTCGGGGCTCACGATGGGGACCGTCACGACGCTGATCCTGCTGCCTATTTTCTACTCGCTCCTGTTCAAAATTAAGACTAAAGCATGAAAAGCGGCAACCGAGGTCTGCAAAGCAGGGCGAGCTCATCGACCGGAGCAAAGCGCAGGGAGATAACTTCCGGCCGCAGCGATTTGGCAGAAATGTCATTCCGAACCGGAACGAAGTGAAGTGTGAGGAATCTACCTAATATTAAGAGCACAAGCATGAAAAAGATAATTTTTGTCGTTGCACTTTTGTCGGTTTGCGGCGCTCAGGCGCAGATAGAACTGACGGCCGAAAGGTGCCGCGAAATGGCGCTGCAGAACAGCTACGACATGCAGATCGCGGCGGCACAGTACAACAAGACCGCCGCCGACCAGAAAGCCGTCGCAGCCAATTTCTACCCCGATATTTCGGCGATGGGAACGTATGCCTATATCTTCAATAATATCGACATGGGGATGGATTTCGATATGAGCGCCATGGGCATCGACCAGACGCTCCCCATTTCGATGGTGATGAGCATGAAGGGGATGTACCTGGCGGGCATCACGCTCATGCAGCCGGTCTATGCGGGCGGGAAGATCGCCACGGGAAACAAGATGGCGAAGAAAGGGGTCGAAATGGCCGATGAGAACCGCACGCTGACGCGGATGAACGTGATCGTCGACGCTGAAAAAGCCTACTGGATGTACGTCTCGGTGCAGGAGAAGGTGAAGCTCCTCGAAAGCTACATGGTGCTGCTGGATTCGCTTTACAGCCGTGTCGGCGATTTCGCAGAATTGAAGATGGCTATCCCGGCGGACGTGCAGAAAGTCAAAGCGCGCCGCAGCAATATCGCCTACGAACTCGAAAGGGCCCGCACCGGACTGGAACTCTCTCGCATGTCGCTCTGCCACATCATCGGGGCCGGGCTCGATACGCCGATCGTCGTTGCGGACGAGGTCATCGAACTTCCCGAGAGCCGTTCGGCCGCGTCGCCCGGTATTTCGCAGCGTCCCGAGTACCGCATTATGCAGAAACAGTTGGATATCGACAGGCTGAACATAAAGAATATCCGCGCCGATTTCCTGCCGCAGGTGGGTTTCAGCGCGGGATATTCCTATATCGGCGGGATGAAAATGAACGACAACGAGATAAAAATGAGCCTGCCGATGGTGATGGCCAGCCTCTCGATCCCTATTTTCCATGCGGGCGAAGGGGCCAAAAAGGTCAAAAGTGCCCGTTACGCATACAGCATCAGCGAGTTGGAGATGAAAAAGAACGCCGAACTGATGAACATCGAGGCACAGCAGGCGCTGTACGAGTTCCGCAACAGTTTCCTGCTGATAGAGTCGGCCGGGGAAGCGATGGCCGAGGCCGAGGCTGCCATGCAGACCGCCGGCGATAACTACGGATTGCGCATGGGTACCCTGTTGGACGTTCTGGAAGCGCAGTCGCAGTGGCAGGAGGCCCACAGCAACCTCATCGAGGCCCGTACCAACTGCAAGATCAAAGAGGTGGAATACCTCAAGGCGACCGGAACGCTGGAATAATTAATGGTTAATGGTCAATGATTAATTATTAAATGGCCGAAAAAATAAATTAACCTTTAACCATTAATCATTAACTATTTATTTGCCCATTCCAGAACGTGGGGGCTTTCGACGTCCACGCCGAACTCCTTTGCTTTTCTCAGGATATTGCGTGCGAGTTCGGCCTTTTCATTCTCAGGGGCGAGGTGGAAACGCGACTCGGCTGCGCGGACGTGTTCGGCATCGGGCATCGGGAAATGCCTTCCCGGCAACCCGAAATCGGAGTTTTTCAGTTCGTCGCGGCCTTCTGCGGTGAGCCTGTCGGTGCCTTCGTAATGCGGATACGGATCACGGCGGCTTGTGTGTCTTTTTCCCATAGTCGGTCTCTTTAAATTACACGTTTGAAAATCCACGTATCAATCATTGTGCCCGCCTGTTTTCCAGCCTCCGGATTCTTGGAACTTACGTTATTCACAACTTATCCCTCATTTTGCCGTAGATCATTTTCGTCGCGACACCCGGCATGAACTTGTAGGCCACGTTCATCGACTTCGAGTCCCGGCCGACGAAGATTCGTAACTTATTCTCCTCTATTCCGTCTATAATGATCGCGGCGGCTTTCGAGGGCGGCATGGCTGAGTTTGCGGCGTGCCCTTCGGTTCCGGCGCCTGCTTCGCGGCCCAGTCCGGAATTGGCCTTGATGTCGGTGTACAGCGCACCCGGGAAGACGGTCGTCACCCCGACGCGAGTTTCTGAAAGTTCCGATGCCAGTCCTTCGGAAAGTATCTTCACGGCCGCTTTCGAAGCTCCGTAGACCGACTGTCCTGCCACCGGCATAAAACCGCCCATACTGGAAACATTCACTATGTGCGCTTCCGGCCGCATCAGCAGATGGGGCAGGAAGGTCTTTATCATGTAGAGCGTCCCCAGGAAATTGACGTCGAACACGCGCTCGATGGCGTCGAATCCTATATCGTTTATCTTCCTGAAAGGCTGGATTATGCCCGCATTGTTGATTATCCCGTCGACATGGCCCCATGCCGCAACGGAGTGTTCGAAAAGCTCTTCCACCGCATCTTTACTCGTTATGTCGGCCTGCAGCGCCGTCAGTGAGTCCCGCCGGTCTCCCGCCATCTCCACCGTCTCCGCCAGAGCGGCCGGATTTATATCCGCCGCTATCACCTTTGCGCCTTTATCGAGCAGGTGCAGCACCAGCGCCCGTCCCAATCCGTTCCCTCCGCCCGTCACAAGAATGACTTTGCCTTTTACTTTCATGTTTTTTTGTGTTTATGGTTTCCGATAGCGCAAAGGTATGGTGCGGCTGTCTGCCAAAAAAGGGCAAAAGTTCCAAATAAATGGACGATACGGCCGATCTGTTTTGATTATTCGGTGAAATAGTCCATTTTTGCAGAAAACCGAAATAGAATGAAGAACCGGATAGGGGAACTCAACTGGCGTGCCGGAATGGTGGTGGCGAACGGACACTGCGACTCGCTGGGCGACGATTTTATACTGACCGACCGTCCCGTCATAGAGCCGCCGGTGAACACTCCGTTCAAGATCGATATGACCTCGGCGATGGTCTCGCTCAAAGGCACGACCCGGGGGAAGATAAATCTCACCCCGTACGTCACCGAAGGGCAGTGCATGGTGGTGCACCTGCGCGATCAGATACTGGAATACGAATATATCAGCGACGATTTCGAGGGACTGTTCATCATCATGTCCAGCCGCTTCCTCGAAAGCCTGAATATACAGGAGCGCCTTTCCGCTTTTTTAACGGTCAGGGATAATCCCGTCGTCCCGCTCAACGACCAGGCGCTGGATGCGATGAAGACATATTTCGAGATGATGAGGACCACGATACGCATGGAGGACAACCCCCACCGGATGGAGATCGCCCGCAACCTGACCCGCGCGTTCTTCTACGGCGCCGGGTACTACTTCCATAAAACGGCGGACGACAGGATCAGGACCAAACGCGAAGTGCTGGTGGATGATTTCATGCGGTTGGTCGAGGCCAATTACAGGGAGCACCGCGGTCTGGAATTCTATGCCGGGAAGCTGTTCCTTACGCCGAAATACATGTCATCGCTGATAAAGGAACAGACGGGCCGGTCGGCAGGGGAGTGGATCGACAATTATGTGGTGCAGGAGGCGAAGGCGCTGCTGAAATCGACCGGCATGACCATCCAGCAGATCAGCAACGAACTGAATTTCCCGTCGCAGTCGTTCTTCGGAAAGCACTTCAAACGCCTTACCGGCATATCCCCGAAAGAGTATCGTAAAGACTAAAGTTCCCGGATTACCCGGCATGGATTCCCGGCAGCGAGGCAGTTCGCCGGGACGGACTTCGTGACGACGCTTCCGGCTCCGATCGTGGTGTTGTCGCCTATGGTCACCCCGGCCAGGATTATCGAGCCGCCGCCGATCCAGACATTGCGGCCTATCGTCACCGGGGACGATATCTCCTTCCATTTCGACAAAGCGTTCTCTTTATCCGCCACCAGCCTTTCCCTCGGGTCGACGGGGTGGGAGACCGCGTATATCTGAACGGCGGGACCTATGCCGGTGTTGTCGCCTATCGTGATGCGGTTGCAGTCGAGGAATACGCAGTTCATGTTTATCCCGACGTTGTCGCCGATATGAATGTTCCTGCCGTAATCGACGTAGAACGGGGCCGCAAGCAGCAGGTTACGGCCTTTCGACCCGAGAAGTTCCGACTGCAGCCTGTCGATCAGCGCTACATCCCTCGAGTCCGCCGCGTTATACTCTTTCATCACTTTTTTGGCGTGGTGCCAGCACTCCTGAAGCTCTGGGTCCGACGGGTCGTAATACTCGCCAGCCAGCATTTTTTCTATTTCGGTCATATGCGGTGTGATCTTTCCATTGCAAATATACCAATTACGGCACACTTCTGTCATCCCGAGCGTTCAGAATGCCCGCTGCGATTTTTATTGTCATTCCGAGCGAGTGTGATCCGATAACATATCCGGGGGACATAGCGGTCTATCGCACGACGAGGAAAGTACAATATAATTTGTAAGGGTAAATCGAGTATTCCATGAGGTAGATTCCTCGTCGGCAGATAGCATCTTTCAATTGCTGCAGCCTCGTTGGATCTGCCTCACTCGAAATGACATTTATAAATTAATTAAGTAAAAATCAGCCCGAAAATTTGGAACTAATTTTTTCTTCATTAACTTTGCATCACAAAGTACTTTTGTAGTCATCCGAATAATCTGATCTGATACCATGGAAAAACAGACCCAGGATATTAAGGCCATCCGCGAGATGATGGAAAAATCGACCAAGTTCCTTTCGCTTTCGGGATTGTCCGGGGTGATCGTCGGGTTCGCCGCGCTGGGCGGGGCGGCGTTCGCCTGGTTCTATCTTCTGCGCGACCCGTCGCTGACCGATTATACCCATTTTCAGGAGATGATGATCCTGCTGGCCGACGCGCTGGTCGTGCTGGCCGTTTCGGTTGGGGTGGGGCTGCTGATGGCATGGAGAAAGGCGAAAAAGATCGGCCAGCCGCTGCTCAATAAGGTTACATACAGGATAATGTACGCGATGGCCGTGCCTCTTGTAGCCGGGGGTATATTCTGCCTCATATATCTGTTCAGGGGTGATATCCGAACCGTGATATCGGGGACTCTGCTCTTCTACGGCATCGCGCTGGTCGCAGCGTCGAAATACACCTATGGCGAGATCCACTGGCTGGGGCTTACCGAGATCGTCCTCGGTCTGGCGGCGGCGCAGTTCGCCCAGAAGGGGATCATCTTTTGGTCGCTCGGGTTCGGCCTCTGCCATATAGTCTACGGATTGGTCATGTATCTGAAATACGACAGGAAAAGCAATGAAAGGGTTGATTTCGGGACTGAATAAGACGTTCGACAGCCGCATCCGGCTGGGGATAATGTCGATACTTTCGGTGAACGACGCAGCTGATTTCACGACCATGAAGGGGCTGATGGAACTCACCGACGGGAACCTTGCCACGCACCTGAAAGCGCTCGAAGCTGCCGGATACGTCACCTCGTCGAAGCAATTCATAGGGCGCAAACCCAACACCAGCTATTCGCTGACGCCCGAAGGCCGGCAGCAGTTTAAGTCACATATCGACGCTTTGGGACAACTGCTGGGTGCGAAGGAAGAAAAGCCTGCGAAGCCGAAGGGCTGGAAAGTTCATTGGCGGGACAAATGACGGCCGAGCCGGGACAGCTATATTTTTTTTGCCTTTAAACTTTGAATTTCAAAGTACTTTCCAAATATGATTAAAATCAAATCAAAATGAGAACTTTTAAAATCGTAACATCCGTATCCATGGCCGTAACCATTACGGCAACACTTCTCAGCATCGTCTCTATCTATGTTGCCGGTTTTTATCCGGGGATTATTGTGTTGGTAGCAGTAGCTCTTATTCCGATCGCTTCTAGATTTTACGCTGGAAGGATCGGCGGCAGGTCCGCTGGTTTTCAGAAAAAATATTTCACGGCGCTCACGATTGTTAATGTGCTGTCGGTCCTGGTCGTATTATGGATGGCATTTGTGATCGTGCATGACCGTATCCTTCTGGATTGTTGAACCTTTTAAGGTGCATAAATACTTTTAAAATAATCATAAAACAACCAACTAAAAACAAACTGCAATGGAACAAAAACAGCAAAAGCCGCGGAATTTCGGCCGCGAAGTAACCATCAAGGGGCTTATCATTATCGGTATGATAATCCTGCTGCTGATCCCGATGCTCATTATACAGGGCAAGATCTCGGAGCGGGAAGAGCGCAAGGACGAAGCCGTGGCAACCATCAGCAACAAGTGGAGCCACAGACAGACTGTCGACGGACCTATACTGGCGATCCCTTACACCCATACCGTGACAGATAAAAAAGGCAATGTTGAGCAGGTGCAGAAGACCCTCTCCGTCACTCCCGACAAACTGGACGTAAAGGTTTCGCTGGAACCCGAGGAACGCAAACTCGGGATGTTCAAGGCCATACTCTACAAGAGCGTTATAGATATTTCCGGCGAATTCGCCCCGCTGGACCTCGAAAAAGCGACTACGGGCACGCCCGATCCGTCGAAAGCATTGATAATCATCGAATTGTCGGATCTGCGCGGACTTTCGGAAGAGGTGGTGCTGATGATCGACGGGAAACGGTACCCGACGGATAATTCGGCAGGCCACGGCAGCGGCATAGCGTTCCGTCCGGCGATCGAAGATTTCGGTCAGGTTCATAAATTCAGCTGCCGCATGGAGCTGAAGGGGAGCGAGAGCATGCATTTTATCCCGGTGGGCCGCACCACATCGGTCGAAATAGCGGGTGCCTGGCCCGATCCGAGTTTCGTCGGCAACTTCACCCCCGAATACAAGCTCGCCGACGGCGGCTTTGTGGCGCGCTGGAGTATCCTCAATTTCAACCGCAGTATTCCTGACATGTGGGTGGACGAGGATTACGACGGGTACAGCCACTACGACACGACTTTCGGCGTGCAGCTTGTGACCGGCGCCGACGAGTACCAGCAGAACGACCGTGCCGTGAAGTACGCACTGCTGTTCGTGGTGCTGACGTTCGTGGTGTTCTTCTTCGTCGAAGTGCTGACTTACAAGCGCATCCATCCCATCCAGTACCTGCTTGTGGCGGCTGCGCTGATGATATTCTACACGCTGCTGCTCTCGATCTCCGAGATCATCGGCTTCGGCTGGGCGTACCTCATTTCGGCGGCGGCGACCGTCGGGCTAATTACGCTCTATACATCATCCATATTCAAAGACCGAAAGGAGACCATGCTGCTTTCGGGGATATTGGCCGGACTGTATGCCTACCTCTATTTCATCCTGCAGCTGGAGAACTACACCCTGCTGGTCGGAAGCGTGGGGCTGTTCGTGATACTGGGCGTGATAATGTACGTTTCGCGCAAGGTGAGCTGGTACAGGACGGAAGAGCTTGAGAATACCGAAAAATAAGGCGGTGCATTAACAAAAGAGGGGTCGGCGCATTATCCGCCGGCCCTCTTTATTATGCCTATGTGCGTCAGAACCTCAATCCGACACCTAATTCCAGCGCATGCAGGCCTATCGTTTCGCTCACGCCCTGAAAGGTGACGGGCACGTAGCCCTGGGTGGCCGCGATTTTCAGTCCCAGGAAAGTTCCGCTGCCTGCGATCCTGATATCATAACCTATTTCCGCAGTCATTTTGAACCCTCCGCGGTTTAGCGAAATGCCGGTAGAGCGCGAACGCTCATGGTATGCGACATAGCCGGCCGAAACGGAAAATACCCACGCATTGCGGTCTGCCCTCGAAAAGAGCCTGGACGACAGCACCGGTCCCACGTAATAGGTATCGACTGCAACATCCCACGTGGACCTGGCGTACCTGTTTCCCACGAATTTTACCCCTGCCCCGAGGAAGCGCCACCAGAAATACTGGATATCGGCCCCGTAATAGAAACCCGAGCGCATGTCGGAAGGAAGGTCAGGATCATACACCGTATAGTAAGAGTATCCGAAATCCAGCGCGATGCGCCAGTCTTTCACGGGATACATTTGCTGTACGGCGACGGCCCTTACCGGAGTCGTTCCTTCATAACGCGACACCACGATTCTTCCGTCTCCCCCGTCTGCGGTTCCGCTCTCTGCCGGCGCTGCGGTTTCGGACTCTGCCGGCGCTGCGGTTTCGGACTCTATCTCCGGATTGAAATCGGGCAGTACCGGTTCCTGGGCCCTGACGGTCTGGCATACCGCCGCGACGGCCAGCAGTAATAATAATCTTTTCACTCTTCGCTCCTGTTTTGTCGGTTATTATTCTTTTATGCTGTCGAATTCAAGTTTTCCGTAATACCCGTCGACAAGTTCTATCGTGGGGCGTCCTACAAAAGCCCCCATTTCAAGGCCGCACTGGACGTAATAGTGGTATCCCGGGAGTACATCGAAGGTAAGGTAGGCAGTGGCTTCGGTGGCGGCGGTGAAAGTGGTTTCTCCCAGGGCCTTTACCTTGAAACTCTGCCTCGAATTCGGAGCCACCCTGCAAACGATTTCATTCTCCGTCTTCACGTCATACGAAACGGCTGTGCCAATACCGCCGAAGCGGTAAAAATGGATGACGGCGCACCCCTCCTGCAGCAAATCCCTGTCGATCGCCTCTTCTGGGGTGCTGATATTTGCAGGACCTGTATCAGGCACATAAAGCATTTCCGCCTCGATGCGGTGGCAGGTGCTCGCGAACGAGGGTGTTTTATGACTGATAATTCCGACCGCATTGCCTCCTGCCTTACGTGTCCGGTCTTTGGCTATTCCCAATACCGTCTGGAAGTCGCACTGTATGGTTAGACCGGAATCGCCGACCGATACCGTGCCTATGACTTCCGCTCCCGGCGGCCGGGGATCCCCGATGCCGAAAACCAGCACCGGCGCCGACGGGTCGGTAGGCGGCATCTCCCTGTAGAGGCTTACGCCTACGCGCGGGGAGCATGAAACCGCGAGAACCGCCATGATTACGATCCAAAAATACTTCATCGATGTGTGGCTTTTGGGGTTGCAGTGAACGTAAAGCTACGGAATTTTTCGTTCAAATCCATACGTCCTTCAAAATAATGCACCCCGTCGTGCCGGTTGTACTCTCTTTTTTCGACGTTTTGTTTAAAAAATCGTAAATTTGCAATGATAATAAAGAGAGAAAAATGTCGAACACCGAACACGGAAGGACCGCGATCCTTCTGATACATTGCCCCGACCAGCCGGGCATCATCGCCGCCGTCACCGAATTCATCACGGCCAACGGCGGGAATATCATCTATCTGGACCAGCACACCGACCGCGTGGAGAATGTTTTCTTTATGCGCGTCGAGTGGGATATCGAAAACTTCGTCATCCCGGCCGACAGGATCGGCGAATATTTCGACACCCTGCACGGACGCCGTTTCGAGATGTATTTCCGCATATATTTCTCGGACTACACTCCGCGGATGGCCATTTTTGTCTCGAAGATGTCGCACTGCCTCTACGACCTGATGGCGCGCTACACGGCGGGCGAATGGAAAGCCGAAGTGCCGCTCATCGTCAGCAACCACGAGGATATGCGCCATGTCGCTGAAATTTTCGGCATTCCCTATGTGTACATGCCCGTAACGAAGGAGAACCGCGAAGAACAGGCCCTGCGCACGCTCGATATTCTGAAAGAGAACAGGGTCGATTTCCTCGTTCTGGCGCGCTACATGCAGATAATCTCCGAAAACATCATAGAGGCCTATCCCAACCGCATAATAAATATCCACCACTCGTTCCTGCCTGCTTTCGTAGGGGCGAAACCCTACCACGCGGCATACGAAAGGGGAGTGAAGCTGATCGGCGCGACGAGCCATTACGTGACGGCCGAACTCGACGCAGGGCCTATCATCGGCCAGGATATCGCGCGGATTTCGCATAAGGACACGGTCGACAGGCTGGTCCGCAAGGGGCAGGATCTCGAAAAGATAGTGCTGTCCAAGGCGGTCGAGAAGCACCTGCAGCGCAAGATCCTCACATACAAAAACAAAACGGTAGTCTTTTAGACAGCCTCGTCTTAACGTTCTTATTTCAGGTAATTTGTATCATATTCAAAATATTGCATTAAATTTGTACTATCCCCGCAAATGAGGCGTTATTAATACGATAAACCAATTGAATATGAAAAAAACAGTGCTTTACGCCGCCGTTTCGGCTATTACGCTTTTTATGTTTGCGGCCTGTTCGACCGAAAAAGAGTTCAACAAAGAGTTCCTTTACAGCGGTAACGGCAAATGGTATTGTGCGCAATATCCGATCTCCGGCACCACCCATAGGATTTACGACATTTACAAATCCGACGGTACCGGCAAGTCGTGGGATATCGACGACGATATGACCGAGGCCGACGCCCTGCCGTTCAACTGGACGCTGAGCGGAGAAACGCTGACCCGCAACGACTACACAGAAGAGGGCGTTCCCGTTTACAGCACCTACAAGGTGTCGGAACTTACTGCCACGACCTTCGTCTACTCCGGCGGCGGAAGGACCTACTCCTGGACAAAATCCAATTAGCCTGGATCCCCGGCAGCTTAATTTAATGTATTGATGAAAAAATTCTGGAAGATATTCCTCATATCGCTGGGGTCTCTGCTTGGGGTTGTCATCATCGTGATATGTATCGCGCTGTGGCTTGTCTTCACCCCGGCCCGGCTGACGCCGATAGTCAGCAAACAGGCGGCGAAATTCACCACCTGCCGGACGGAGATCGACCGCGTGGAGCTGACTTTTTTCAGCTCATTCCCGCGCCTCGGGCTTAAAGTAGACGGCGTGCGGCTGGTGAACCCGACCAACGGTGCACCGTGCGACACGCTGCTGAGGCTCGACAGGCTCAATGCAGTGGTCGACGTGAAAGCATTCCTGAAACGCGACGAACTGATACTGAGCGATATCGTGCTGAGCAACGGTACTGTCTGCCTCTTTGCCGACAGCCTCGGCCGCGTCAATTACGACATACTCGACCTCGCCCCATCCGAAGAGCCCGAAACGGAGGAGGGCGGATTTACAATTACATATATCGACGCCGACCACGTCACGATGAAGAATATCGACGTGCGGTATGTCGACCGATCGTCGCTCATGGACGCCGGGATCAAAGGACTTTCCGGAACGGTGAAAGGTTCGATGAAAGACGACGTCATAGCCGCCGATGTACGCCTGGAGCCCTGCGACGTCGTGTTCAGCATGGGCCGGGCAGATTCCATGATGACCGCCGCGGTCAAAGGACTTTCGCTCACTTTGAATGGTTCTCTGAACGGCGATAAGGGAAGTGCGGATATTGCGCTGGGAACATCCGCCGTAACGTTCGCCTATGCCGGCGACGAATACCTGACCGGCGGGACAGTCTCGCTCGACGCGAAGGCCGATGTAGATCTCGAGGCACAGTCTGCCACCATACATAACGGGGTGCTTAAACTCAACGCACTCGAATTGGCTCTCGACGGGAGCGTCCGCAACGACACTCTGCGCGGCATCGATATGGACCTGAAGTATAAATTCGGGCCGTGGGCGCTGGAGCCGGTGCTCGCATTGATACCTGCTTCATTCCAGTCATACCTCGAGGGTATAGATGTCGAAGGGAATATCTCTTCCGCAGGCACGGTAGTGGGTGTTTACGGCGATGATTCTATGCCGATGATCGACATGAACCTGGTGCTGGCCGATGGTCGCGTCGCATATCCGTCGATGCTGCCTTATCCGCTGACGGGGGTATATGCCGACCTCGACGTCCATACCGACCTTACCGACGCGGTTACGTATGCCAAAGTCAACGAACTGCGGGCGAGGACTCCCAAGTCGTCGCTTCGTGCATACGGTACGCTCGACCGCCTCTTCTCCGATCCGCACGCCAATGTCACGGCCGACCTGAACGGCGACCTGGCCGACGTAAAGCCGTTTATTCCTGCCGACCTCAAACTGACCGCCGCCGGAAAGGCTTCGGGACGGGTAAAAGCCGATGTGCGCATGTCGCAGCTCGAGAAGATGGATATCGAGAAGATGAAACTTTCGGGTTCGCTGCTGCTGACGGGGCTCGATGCCGTTTATGATACTATTGCCGTTGCGTCGCCGTCCGTGAAACTCGATTTCGCGCTGCCCAACGCCAAGCCTTTGACAAGGCAGACCTCATTCGTTGCGGTTTCGCTCGCGGCCGACAGGCTCGATGCCTCGATGTCCGATGACACCAAAGTTGCAGTCGAGGGAATGAAACTTGCGCTCGAAACTTCCAACGTGCTGGACACGCTGGCTATTCCGGCAGTCCTGTGCGATTTCACATTCGGCGGTATTACGGGCCGGATGGACGATATGAATCTGGCTGTCGTGTCGCCTTCGGGAAAACTTTCCATGGAGCCCGGACGCCGCGGTTCGACGGTTCCGCGCATCAAAGTGCTCTATAACAGCGGCAGGATCGAGGCCGGAATGGAAGATATGGATGCTGTTATGGGGAAACTGCACATCGACGCTACAGTCATGTACGACGAATCCAAGGATGATATATGGCAGATGCTTACGCCGCGCGGAACTGTTTTTGCGTCGGGAGCGGTCATAAACATCCCGCAGTTGAACTATCCGGTCGAACTTCCCGAACTGTCGGCGGACTTTACGCCTGTGAAACTCAATCTCCGCAAGGCGCGCATAAAGCTCGACCAGTCGGACTTCTCGCTCGACGGGTCTTTCGATAACGTTCTTCCGTACTTCCGCGGGGATTCCGTGCTGATAGGCGAGATCAATTTCAATTCGCCCGTGACAGACATTTCGCAACTGCTGGCTCTTACCAACGGCATAGGTACGGAAGACGAGAGCACTCCGAGCGATGTTCCTGCGGACGAGTTTTCGGGACCATGGATGGTGCCTGAAGGGATAGACCTCACACTGCACACAAAGATAGACAGGGCCCTGTGGTACGGCGAGGATATCAGCAATATCAAGGAATTCTCCAGGATCCACGGGGATATCGTTATCCGTAACGGAGAGGTATACATGACGCCGGAGCTGAGCTTCTCGTCGCCCGCTACCAACGGCGAGATCACGCTGCGCTACCGGACGCCGCGCAGGAATCATCTGTACGCTTCCGTGCTGCTCCACCTTACCGAAATAAACATTGCCGAGGCGCTCGACCTGATACCCGACCTCGACTCCATAATGCCCATGCTGCGCTCTTTCGAGGGGAACGCCGAGTTCCATCTCAACGCCAACGGTTATATGGACTCGACCTACCGCTTCAAGATGTCGACCCTGCGCGCGGCGTGTTCCATCGGCGCTACCGACCTTGTGCTCAGGGACGAAGCGATGTTTAAGCAGGTGGCTAAATTCATGAAATACAAAGATGAGGGAGTTATTCGCGTGGACAGCCTTGCGGCCGACTTCACGGTTTTTCGCGACCAGATAACGGTTTATCCGTTCCTCTTTTCGGTCGACCGGTATAAGGCCGTCATAAGCGGGACGCACAATCTGGATATGAGCTTCAACTACAATATTTCGCTGGTGCAGAGTCCGATCCCGTTCAGAGTGGCGGTCAGGGTAAAGGGAAATCCCGACAAATTCAAATTCGGATTGTCGAAAAGCGATTATCCGGATTTTTACCGCCCGAAACGTTCGCCCGAAGTACAGACCCAAGAGATGGAGATGCGGCAGAACATACGGGAGGGCCTGTTGAATACAACTGCGGCCCGACGCAACAATGCCGAGGCGACGAAAGAAGAGTAACCGCCGCGGCCAATAACGAAATAAGCCGTCTCAAAAATTCAAATACGGCGTTATGCTCGCTGCTCAAATCCTCATTTACCATCAGTAAACTCTGGTTTTTGCAGCTTTGCAAGCCTTGTCTTTGAACTTTTGAGACGGCTTATTCTATGCCGTCAGGATCTCGCGGTAGATGTCTTCCAGCCGCTCGCGCAGGTGGAGCACCGCGTAGCGTTTCCGCGACAGGAGCGTATTCACGGAAACTCCCGTAGATTCCGATATCTCCTTGAACGAGAAGCCTTCCAGCTCCGTCATTTCGAACACGCTGCGCTGTTCGGACGGAAGTTCCGCAAGTGCGGCCTCGAGTTCGCTCCACATAGCCGAACGAACGAAATCAGTCTCGGGATCGCCGCTCCCGCCCGCCAGAAGTTCCGATATATCCGCTATGAAATCATCGTCGTCACCCCTGCCTTTCAGGGTAGGCATCGGCTCGGTGGTGTGTTTGCGCCAGCGGTCGGTGATCTGGTTGCGTGCGACCGAGTAGAGCCACGAAGTTACATACTCTATGGGGTTTTCGTTGATATCGACGCGCGAAAGCGAGAAGAAGACGTTCTGAAGAATATCCTCGACATCCTCTTTTATCGCAACCCGGCGGGAGACAAAACCCCTCAGTCCGGCCTCATGCGTGCGGTATATCTCCGCAACATCAGGCCGGACCGTCAGGGCTGTTTCCTGCTCAGCTTTCTTACGCGCCATCTATCGTCTATTCCGCGTTTTCTGTTTTCGGTTCGCAGCAGGGCCCGCCGCGGAACTCTTCCATGCGGCTGCGTATGTATTCGCGCCTTTCGTCGCGCGACATTCCGTTCATTTTTTCGCGCATCTCCGCCATGCGTCCCATGTGCTGTCTGGCGTGCCGCGCCATCGGGTGATGGCCGAATCCCATCCGGCCGAAGCCGCTGAAGAGCAGTCTGCACAGGAGCAGCAGCCCGGCCGCCTTCCAGTAAGTGAGTGCTCCCCAGCCGATAAGCGCCGGAATAATGGCGTTCCAAAGCAGCATTATTACTGCAGCGGCCGCCGCGAAAAACGCTGCGAATATCAGCACCCGCAGCGCGTGTCTTCCTTTGTAATTCTTTACCATATGCTTGAAATTTTATGTTTGACTTCTTTGGTTGATTTTTTAGCCCCTGTAATCCGTCAGCGGGTTTCCCATCGCCACGCCCGTGACGTCGATTATCATGATGGCGTCGCTCATGCAGGCCTTTTCGCAGCGTCCGCAGCCGGTGCATTTTTCGGGGAAGGCGTGCCATGCCCACCGTTTGTCGTCGCGTGCGCGCAGGTGCATCACCCCGTGGCGGCATTTATCCACGCATTTTCCGCATCCGGTGCATTTGTCGTTTGAGATCGTTACCGTTACCTCCCTTACCCTTCTCTCGAACATATCCCTCTACATTAAGTGGTTTCTACTAATGTAGACGGGCGATGCGCGAATATATTTTATAAAAATACAAAAATGATTAATAAATGTCATTCCGAGCGAGTGCGAAGTGAAAACCTGACGCGGGCTGAGAGGTGATATCGCACGACGAGGAATCTACGAAATAATTCCAGAGAATGAATCGGGTTTATTTATATGATGGTTCCCTCGTCGCCGAAAGGCAGCTCACAATTCGACGAACTTCCATGGTTTAGACTCGCTCGGGATGGCCGTTTGTAATTTCACTTCATAACATTCGGCTCACGGTGACGCTCCTGTTATACCGCCGCGGCCGTTGCCGCCGCTCGGGATGGCATGAAAAATCCCCGCACCTGTCGACGCGGGGATTTTACAGTTTAAGTCGGTTTATTTCAGATAAATCCCGTGTGCGGCGCACTCTTTTATCTGTCCTTCGGGCCACATGCTGACCTGGACCTCGCCGATGTGGGCGCAGCGCAGATAGAACATGCAGAGCCTCGACTGGCCGATGCCGCCGCCGATCGATAGCGGAAGCTTCCCTTCGAGAAGCGCCTTATGGAACTCCATCCCTTTCCGCTCTTCGCATTTGCATATCTTCAACTGGCGTTCCAATGCCTCTTTATCCACGCGGATGCCCATGCTCGAAAGTTCGAAAGCGTTCTCCAGGATCGGGTTCCAGACTATGATGTCGCCGTTGAGGCCGTAGTATCCGCCGGGCGTGGGGGTGCTCCAGTCGTCGTAGTCGGGGGCGCGTCCGTCGTGCTTTTCGCCGTGCGAAAGCTCGTGTCCTATACCTATTATAAACACGGCGCCGTATTCTTTTGCCGCGGCGTTTTCGCGCTCTTTCGGTGTGAGATCGGGATACTGCTTCAGCAGATCTTCCGACTGGATGAAAGTTATCTCGTCGGGCAGCAGCGGGGTGATGTGGGGGAAAAGGTCGTAAACTTCCTCCTCGACCTCGCGCATCGCGTCGTATATCTTGCGGACCGTATCTTTCAGGAAATCGATGTTGCGTTCTTCGGGCCTCATGGTACGTTCCCAGTCCCACTGGTCGACGTAGAGCGAGTGTATGTTATCCAACTCCTCGTCGGCGCGGATAGCGTTCATATCGGTGTAGAGACCATATCCGGGATTGATCCTGTAAGCCGCCAGCTTCATGCGTTTCCATTTTGCGAGCGAATGCACCACCTCGGCGCGGCGGTCGCCCATATCCTTTATGGGGAACGAAACCGCGCGTTCCACACCGTTCAGGTCGTCGTTTATGCCGGTTCCGGAAAGCACGAAAAGCGGGGCGGTGACGCGGCGCAGACGCAGTTCGCGCGACAGGATGCCCGGAAAAATCTGTTTGAGGTAATCGATCGCCTGCTCCATCGTCTCGGGAGCGAGTTTGGCGGTGTAATCTTTCGGGATAAAAAGCGGCATGGCAACAAGTATTAAATTTGTGACTTTTCACAAATATAAAAAACTTTTCTTAAAATTTTTTAAGAATGCTTAAAATAATGAATTATCCTCCGGGAAACGTGATATTCCGAGGTGTTTGTAGGCAAGATCGGTGGCTTCGCGCCCGCGCGGGGTGCGTTTCAGGAAACCCTCCTTTATCAGGAACGGCTCGTAGACCTCTTCGATGGTGCCCGGCTCCTCGCCGACGGCCGTGGCGATAGTATTGATCCCAACCGGTCCGCCGCGGAATTTTTGTATGATGGCCGAAAGTATTTTGTTATCCATCTGGTCGAGCCCGCGGATGTCGATATTGAGAGCGCCCAGCGCGTGGCGGGTTATTTCGAGATCGATATGCCCTTCGCCCTTCACCATGGCGAAATCGCGCACGCGGCGCAGGAGAGAATTGGCGATACGGGGTGTCCCGCGGCTGCGCAGGGCGATCTCACCGGCTGCGCGGTCGTCGATGCCGATGCCGAGAATCCCCGCCGAACGCTTCACGATGCCCGCGAGCACCGGAGCGTCGTAGTATTCCAAATGGCAGGTGATGCCGAAACGGGCACGCAGGGGCGAGGTCAGAAGGCCGCTGCGCGTAGTGGCGCCGATCAGCGTGAAAGGATTCAGCTCTATCTGTATGGAGCGCGCCGAGGGACCTTTGTCGAGCACGATGTCGATCTTGTAATCCTCCATCGCCGAATATAGATACTCCTCGATGATGGGGCTGAGGCGGTGGATCTCGTCGATGAAAAGCACGTCGCCCGGGTTGAGGTTGGTCAACAGGCCGGCAAGGTCGCCCGGTTTGTCGAGAACCGGTCCCGAAGTGACCTTCATCGAGGTGTTCATCTCGTTGGAGATGATGTTCGCGAGGGTGGTCTTGCCGAGTCCCGGAGGCCCGTGCAGCAGCACATGGTCGAGCGATTCGCCGCGCATCAGGGCCGCTTTGATAAAGACGCGCAGGTTATCGACGATCTTCTCCTGACCGTTGAAGCTGCCCAGTTCCTGCGGGCGTATCCTGTTCTCGAATTCGAGGTCGCTGTCTCCGTTGCGTATGATCCTGTCGGCTGCCATGAACGCAAAGGTAGGTTTTTTAAAGCAAATTGCTTACTTTTGCATGATCAAAAACAAACAGTATGAAAAAGTTTTTAGTGCTGATAGCTTTAGTCGGTTTGACCGGTTTTGTTTCGTGCGATGACGATGGCGGTGACTTTTCTCTTCTCGCATCGAACGTTCTGGAAAACGCCTACGCCGACGAAACCGAACTTTTCGGTGCCGTGTTCAGTGCAAAATACGATTGGACGGTCACCGTCACTGAACTGCAACCCACTACGGCGGACAACGCCGATTGGATGCGGTTGCTTATCGACGGCAGCGAGAGGTCCGGCGACGGCAAGGGTACGTTTCCATTGGCTGTCGAATTGAAAGAAAATTATACCGGCGAGGACCGTGTAGCGAAAATTACCTTCAGCCGGGAGAGAGAAAAAGATGTTATCTTCGTTATTACAGTTACTCAGAGCGGCACCGACGAGAATGGAGTTGTGCCGACGCCCCCTGTTGAATAAATAGACCACGATATGACCGAAATTTCGAGATATATGCAGCGGGGCGTCTCGTCCGACAAGGAAGATGTCCACGCGGCGATAAAGAACGTCGATAAGGGGCTGTATCCCAAAGCCTTCTGCAAGATTATCCCCGACCTGCTTTCGGGTGATCCGGCCTCGTGCCTCATCATGCATGCCGACGGAGCCGGGACCAAATCGTCGCTGGCCTACATGTACTGGCGCGAGACGGGCGACCTGAACGTCTGGAAAGGCATCGCGCAGGACGCCGTGGTGATGAATACCGACGACCTGCTGTGCGTGGGCGCGGTGGACAACATCCTGCTTTCGTCGACCATAGGCCGCAACAAACGGCTCATTCCCGGCGAGGTCATTTCGGCCATAATCAACGGCACCGAAGAGTTTCTGCAGTCGATGCGCGACTTCGGGGTGAACATCATCTCTACGGGCGGCGAGACGGCCGACGTGGGCGACCTGGTGCGGACGATCATAGTCGACAGCACCGTCACGGCGCGTATGAACCGTGCGGAGGTCGTCGACAATGCCAATATCAAGGCGGGCGACGTGATAGTGGGACTGGCGTCGTTCGGGCAGGCTACGTATGAAACCGGATACAACGGCGGAATGGGCAGCAACGGGCTGACGTCCGCTCGCCACGACGTTTTCGCTCACTACCTGGCCGAAAAATATCCTGAAAGCTATGACACGGCCATTCCCGCATATCTTGCATATTCGGGCGGTTACAAACTGACCGACCATATTCCAGGGTGTCCGCTCGACGCGGGCAGGCTGGTGCTTTCGCCCACGCGCACATATGCCCCTGTCGTTAAACGGATACTCGACGAATACCGCAGCGGTATCCACGGCATGGTGCATTGCAGCGGGGGAGGGCAGACCAAAATACTGCACTTCATCGGCGACCTGCACGTCGTGAAAGACAACCTGTTCGACACTCCGCTGCTGTTAAGTCTGATACAGAAGCAGAGCGGCACGGATTGGCGTGAAATGTACAAAGTCTTCAATATGGGCCACCGCATGGAACTGTATGTCGACCAAAGCATTGCGGCAGATATCATAGCCGTGTCGCAGTCGTTCGGGATCGACGCCCGCATAGTCGGCAGGGTGGAGCCGTCCGACCGTCCGCAGGTGACGATAAAAGCTAATAATCAGGAATTTATATATACAAAATGAAAGTTACAGAAATCGTTCCCGGAATCCATTATGTCGGCGTCAACGACCGCCTGAAATACCGTTTCGAGGGGCTTTGGCCGCTGCCGCAGGGGGTTTCCTACAACACATACCTCATTGAGGACG
This sequence comes from Rikenellaceae bacterium, assembly GCA_031547885.1. GTDB lineage: Bacteria > Bacteroidota > Bacteroidia > Bacteroidales > Rikenellaceae > UBA940. Next base: position 3,651 of record JAVBRO010000004.1, on the reverse strand, counting down.
AAAAGATAGCGCTTGTGGACACCATCGACGCATGCTACACAGAGCGTCTGCTGGGAAGCATCCGCGAAGTGATCGGTGACCGTAAGGTTGATTATCTGGTCATCAATCATATGGAGCCCGACCATTCAGCTTCGATTAACGCTATCCGCCAGGCTTATCCCGATATTACGATCGTAGGCAACCCCAAGACCCTGCAGATGGTCGAGGGCTTTTACGGCATCACTGGCAATACTCTGACAGTGTGCGAGGGCGATACCATTTCACTGGGCGCGCGCGAGCTCTGTTTCTTTATGATCCCTATGGTGCACTGGCCCGAAACGATGGTCACCTACTGCCGGCAGCATAAACTCGCCTTCACGGGCGACGCTTTCGGCACTTTCGGCGCATTGGACGGCGGCGTGACCGACCAGCAGTTAGACCCGTCGCGCTACTGGGACGAAATGGTGCGCTACTACTCCAATATCGTCGGCAAATACGGAGGTCCGGTACAGAAGGCGCTGCGGAAATTCGCGCAGTTGGATGTCGAAATTCTCTGCCCGACGCACGGTCCGGTGTGGAAAAACGAGATCGCGAAAGTCGTCGGCCTCTACGACCGCATGAGCCGTTACGAACCTCTGGAAAAGGGTGTTGTGATCGCCTACGGCAGCATGTATGGCAACACCGAGCAGACCGCCGAACGGCTGGCGCGGGAACTCGCGTCACTGGGGGTTAAAAATATCGTTATGCACAACCTGACCACTTCGCACATCTCATACGTGCTGCGCGATATTTTCAAATACGGCGCGGTCGTGATCGGCAGTCCGACCTACAACACCGAGCTTTTTCCCGAGGTGCAGACCCTGCTCGACGACATCGAACTCCGCGGCATCCCGAAGCGGGTTTTCGGATGTTTCGGAGGATTTTCGTGGGTGGGAACGGCCGTGAAAAAACTGACTGAATTCGCCGGGCGCACCGGCTGGGAAATGTCCGCTCCGCCGATAGAGGTCAAACAGGGCTACTCGCCCGAGAAGACCGCAGCCTGCGCAGAACTCGCAAAAGCCATCGCCGCAAAGCTGTAAAACAAAAACGCCTGGCGACAGGCGTTTTTAATTATCATAAATACATCAGCTTGAAAAGACCGTAATCTGTTGTAAACACAAAAACGCAAAGGGCCACTAGCACTATAGACATATATATTGTCAGGCCTTTGTGTCTCTTTACCCATTCCCTGTTTAATAATGCACTAACAATAAATGCCGCAAGCATGAAAGGCGTTCCTATATATATATTCATCGTCATTGCAGTAGCGATCGGTTCGGAATGAAGCGATTGCTGTATGATCGTCAGAACTATATATACAACCATCATAATTCCGAATACGATCAGAACGCTTTTAAGAGGATTCGGCATTTTCATATTATTCTGATTTATAAATATCGATTTCCCCGCGCTCGACCTTGTGGAATATTTCGGCGAGGTGCGCGATGACAGGTGAGATCAGCGCCGTCACATCGTCGGCGACCGCACTCTTTTCCCCTTTCATACGATAGAGCATCGCGGCGTAGAGCGCGCGGAAAGCAAGTTCGATGTCGCTGACATCCTTGCCCAGCATCTCCCGCAGGCGCGGAAGTTCCGGGGCCAGACTCGCGAAAAGTTCACGGTACTCTTTCCCTGCGGGCTGCTGCATCAGCGTCATGTGCAGGTCATTCACATCGGCGATGATGTGCAGCGTGTGATCGAGATGCCCCGACCCCTCCTTGCCCTCTTTCTGCAACAGATCGGCGATATCCATATACCACTCCAGAGCCGCGAGTTTCCACTTGTCGCTGGCGTCGCGCGGAGCCACCAGGGCAGTGAAGACCGCTTCGGGACTGAACTGCATGGCGCGCAGAAGGTCCTCCAACTGCCAGATGTAGATGACATATTCCGCGACATTTTCGCTGCGTTTCTGCTGCGCTATATCCATATTGATTATAATATTGTCGTTACGACTGTCATTCCGAGCGAGTCAGATCAAGTCGGATTATAAAGAGCCAAGAGCTACTATCTGACGACGAGGAATCTATATTACAATTTAAATGTTAACTATACGGTAGTTCCCTCGTCGCCGAAAGTCAGCGGACAACTCGATATATCTTTATGGTTTCGGCTCGCTCGGGATGACATTAAATTGTCTTTATATGGAAAGAATCTTAACCGTGTTCAAAAGCGCGCGGTCGATCTGCTTGTCGTCGCGGATGGCCTGCGAGAACGGTACGTGGACCAGTTGGTCATTGTCGATGCCGATCATGATATTGCGCTGTCCGTCGAGCAGTGCGCAGATCGCGGCTTCACCCATGCGGCTTGCAAGTATGCGGTCGCTCGCGGTGGGCGAACCGCCGCGCTGTATGTGTCCCAGGATGGTAACGCGGCTGTCGAACTGCGGATACTCCTTCTTAACGCGCTCGGCCATGCCCATCGCTCCGCCCGTAATCTCGCTTTCAGCAACAAGCACGATGCTGCTGTTCTTGTCCTTGCGGAAGCCGTTCTCGATCAGGTCGGCCAACTGGTCCACCTCGGTGGCGATCTCGGGTATGATGGCGGCTTCGGCACCGGTTGCGATGGCCCCGTTCAGCGCGAGGAAACCGGCATTGCGGCCCATCACCTCGACGAAGAAAAGGCGTTCGTGCGAGGATGCCGTGTCGCGCAGGCGGTCGACGGCCCACACTATCGTGTTGAGCGCGGTGTCGTAGCCTATGGTTGTGTCGGTGCCGTAGAGGTCGTTGTCGATAGTACCCGGAATGCCGACGATCGGAATGTCGTATTCGGCCGCGAAAATGCGCGCACCCGTCAGCGAACCGTCGCCGCCGATCACAACGAGCGCGTCGATCTTGTGCTTCTGCATATTCTCGTATGCCTGTTTGCGGCCCTCTTTGGTCTGGAACTCCTTTGAACGGGCGGTTTTGAGGATCGTTCCGCCCTGCTGTATGATGTTGCTGACGTTGTTGGTCTTGAATTCGACTATCTCGTCGGTGATGAGGCCCTTGTAGCCCCTCATTATGCCTTTGACCCTGATGCCATTGTGGATCGCCGTGCGGGTTACGGCACGGATAGCGGCGTTCATCCCTGGCGAGTCGCCGCCCGAAGTGAGAATGCCCACGCATTTGATTGTTTTCATAAACTTCCTTGCAATTTAAAACAGTAACAAAGATAGCTATTTTCCGGATATCAGATGTATTTTTAAGAAAATTTAAAAACAAAAAGCGAGCCAAACAAAAAAGCCGCCCTTTCGCAAGGACGGCTCTGCTTTTAGCGGGCTGATATAACTCGCTGCGGCCGTTGCCGCTATTTTACCTTTTTAACTACGGCTTCGAATGCCTTGGGGTGGTTCATCGCCAGGTCGGCCAGCACCTTGCGGTTGAGGTCGATGCCCTTTGCGTTGAGTTTGCCCATAAGTTCCGAATAGGTGAGTCCGTTTGCGCGTGCGCCGGCGTTGATACGCTGGATCCACAGGCTGCGGAACGTCCTCTTTTTGTTTTTGCGGTCGCGGTAGGCGTAAGTCAACCCCTTTTCAACCGTGTTTTTGGCTACAGTCCAAACGTTTCCCCTTGAACCAAAGTTACCTTTGGCAAGTTTTAAAACTTTTTTCCGTCTTGCCCTTGATGCTACTGCATTTACTGAACGTGGCATAAT
>JAVBRO010000039.1:0-14738 GCA_031547885.1 Rikenellaceae bacterium | reverse complement strand
AAGATGTAGGGAGCCATTTTGGGGTTCCATTTGCGTTTCAGGTGACCGAAGTGTACTCCGGCTTCGAGCAGCTGCTCAAAATTCGTTCTTGCCATTTTTTATTTTTATAAGTAATTTACACCAACGGACGGGTAGCGCTTTTCCTGCAGTCCCTCCCGTTTTATAACTTTCTGATCAATTAAACATTTTTTTATGGAAACGTGTCCAACGAATAATAAATCCGCCGTGGCCGTTGCCACGTTTTTCGTGGAAATGAGTCGTATGCGACGCTCTCGAAGAAAATGCGAGGGAGCGTACTGAAGTACGTGACCGAACATTTTCTGAGAAGCAAGGAAGCAGACGGCACGTTATCACGAAAAAACTAACGTTTGGAGAACTGGAACCTCTTACGTGCTCCCGGCTGGCCCGGTTTCTTACGTTCCACTTCGCGCGAGTCGCGTGTGAGGAAACCGTTCTTTTTGAGAGCGGGGCGGAGTTCGGGGTCGATTTCGCACAAAGCGCGGGCGATGCCCATGCGTGCAGCTTCGGCCTGGCCCTTGATGCCGCCGCCGGTGAGGTTGATGGTTATGTCGTAGTTTTCGGTCGCGTTGAGCACCAGAAGCGGCTGCTTGACGACGTACTGGAAGATCTCGAGCGGGAAATACACTTCGAGGGGCTTTTTGTTGATGGTGATCTGGCCTTTACCGGGCTTTACGAACACACGAGCGATCGCGGCTTTGCGGCGTCCTACTGTATTTGTGATTTCCATAACTACTTGATTTCGCTGAGTTTGATTACTTTGGGACTCTGTGCTTCGTGGGGGTGCTGTTCGCCTGCGTAAACCTTGAGGTTTTTGATCTGGACGGCTCCGAGCCTTGTACGGGGAAGCATGCCTTTGACGGCTTTTTCGATTACGACGGTGGGGCGGCGTTCGAGATAGCCCGCAGGCGTTTCGGAACGCTGTCCGCCGGGATAGCCGGTGTGGCGCAGATATACCTTGTCGGTCATTTTCTTACCAGTGAGGCGCACTTTTTCGGCGTTGATGACGATGACGTTGTCGCCGCAGTCGACGTGCGGCGTGAAGTCGGGCTTGTTCTTGCCGCGCAGGATCTTGGCGATCTGCGAGGCGAGGCGTCCGAGCACTTCTCCGTTGGCGTCGATCACATACCACTGCTTGTTTGCAGTAGATGCGTTGACGGAGATTGTTTTGTAGCTTAATGAATCCACCTTGTTTAAGTTTTTAGTTAATATATTATATGTATCTTTGTTTTTCAGTTCGGCTCCGGACACATTTATCCCAAAGCGGATGCAAAGGTAAAAAACTTTTATCGTAAAATAAAATCACATAAATAAATTTTATAACGACCCGCCATTCATATAAGAAAAACCCTTCCAAATGAAGAAAACGCTTTTTATCACTATCGCCGTCCTGCTGTTTGGTTCTTCCCAGATGCGCGCACAGATTACGGTGAGCGTCCGTCCCTGCGAAACCGTCGAACTGATATCCGTCCTAATGACCCTTTCGGGCGCCCAGGAATACAACCAGCCCGCGATCTGGCCGGAATACAAAGCCCTGGTGGACTCCTGTTTCAATGAATACAGGGACCATCCCGCGGTGATGATGACAAAAGAGTTAAGGAGCGGCGGATTTGGTTACGACCTGCCAATGTCGATAGCCGTGAACCTCTATTTCGAGGATGGGAAATTGAAGCATCCCGGCCCGGTGGATTACGGTTACGGACGCGAAGCCTGGAGCAGAGAGACAACCGACAAGTACTTATCGGCAATAAACAAGTTTTACAACGACACCGGATTCGCCGGTTTTTATGAGCAGGGGCGCCCCCTCTACGATGATTTCTGCGAGGCTTTCGAAAACACTTACATTCCCTCGATGAACATACGCCTGGTTGAAGAGTTCGTGCCGACGGAAGAGCCCGTCACATACAGTGTCTGCCTGAGCTACCTGTGCGGCGACAATAATTACGGCGCCAACAGGAACGGGGTCCCGAATCCAGTGATGGGCGGCTGGTGCAGGAACGGATATATGAAGCCCACGTTCCTGCGTTACCGGGTCCCGGTGGTCATTCTGCACGAGATCATGCACGTCTATTGCAATCCTCTTATAGACAAATATTACTCCGATCTGGAAGCGAGCGGCGACGTGATCTGGCCCAAAATAGAGGAAAAGATGCAGCAAACCCCATACAATGGGTGGAATATCGTGTTATACGAATCTTTTGTGCGGGCGTCGCAGATAGCGCTGATGCATTCGGACGAATTCATGCTGAATTATGTGGAGTACGAATACAAACAGGATACAGCCATGGGCTTTTTCTGGATCAAGGGGCTGACCGAGTTGCTGCTCGAATACCGGAATGACCGCGGCCTGTACCCAACCCTCGACAGTTTCATGCCTCGTATCGTGGATTTCTTTAACGAACTGGCCGAAATGATATAAAATCGGTTTCGGGCTTCAGTAAAAACACCCCTTATCCAAATTGGATAAGGGGTGTTTTTACACCTTGGCATACAGAACTCATCCTCTATAAGACCATGCCTTTATCTTTTTCGGAGGCGAACCGGCAAGTTCTTTTTCGACAATGCCTGTCAGCACGTCCGGGGCGTCGTGCCAGCGGTTGGCGCGGAACAGGCGGCGGTAGGTCGTCATGTGGCGGTGGAACTGCGGCCACAGCTTCGCCCAGTCGTGGGGCATCCGCAGTTTGTGCAGCACGGTGGCCGAGTTCGACAGGATGCGCGCCTCCTTGTTCTCGCCCTGGTGGAACCATTCGACCTTGGCGTCGGGGACGAGGCGCTGAACCGCACGTGCGAAACCGCGTCCGCCGTTATTGCTCTCGATATGGGCCAGACGGGTGTCGTTGCGGATCAGCATATCCCCCACAAGCCCCTCGGTCACTTCCATCCGCTCGGCCGAGTAGACCACGTCGGTCACGTATATCAGTTCGTCCAGCCCCACCGAGTAGCAGACCGAACATAGATAGTCGTCGCCCATATCGGCCGTATCGGTGTAATTGGCGCGTTTGACGACATCGCGCGGAAGCAGGCCGTAGGTGCGGAAACCCTCGCCGTAGAGCAGTCCCTGCGGGGCCGATGGACGCCCCTGGTACATGCATTCGAACTGTACGGGGTCGAGGTTCTGTTTTTTGAGCAGCAGGCGGCGGCTGTGGCGCTCGGGCCACAGCGGTTCGCCGCCTGCGCGGGGGTCTGTTTCGGTCGGAGGTGAATCCTTGAGCGCTTCCAAATTGAGGTGGAGCCAGCTGTCCGTCGGATGGCCGTCGAGCTGCGCCCACGAGGTGAGCGGAACGACCTCTTCGCGCGCGCCGATCATCCCGATCAGGTCCTCCTCGTGCCAGCGTGTAAAGACTATCAGTTCCGACGAGTCGTTGTGCATGCGGGTCCTGACGACCGAGGTGTACCACTCCCAGCAGTTGTCGCGGATGACGGGCGAATTTGCCTCCATGGCGTCCTTGTAGAGGTCGTCGAGGATGAAGGTATCGACGCGATTGCCGGTCAGAGGGCCGTCGCGCCCTACGGAAAAAAGCTCCCCTTCCCGGCCGATGATCTCGACATGGTCGGCGGTTCGGATATAGCTCGACGCCGAAGCAGCCTTCGACGAGCCGTTCTTCTTGATGGTGGTTTCGGGGAACAGGGCGGCATACTCGCCCGACTCGATCACGCGCTGCACGCGGCGGTTGAAACGCGAGGCCAGCGACGAACTGTACGAAGCTATGGCGATGCGGCGATCGGGATCGAGTCCGAGTATATACGACGGCAGCAGCACCGACGCACCGAGCGATTTCCCGTGCTGGGGCGGCATGGTTATCATCAGGCGGCGGATGCGCCCGTCGGCAAACGCCTGGAGCAGGCGGTAATAATTCTCGTGGAACGGACGCACGTCGAGGAACGGGAAGACCCCCCGCGCAAAATCCACGAACGGGAGTGCGGTATGATTGTTGGACATGGTATTTTCAATTACGAATTACGAATTACGAATTACGATTCAAAAACGCGCTTAACAACTCGTAATTTTTAATTCGTAATTCGTAATTGATTTTGATGTCGGCCGGGGTCCGGGATCCCTGAATCGAAGCGTCCTCCGGCGGGACGGGATCCGCAGAATCCCCGGCTTTGATCGACGGCAGGCAGGCCGGACGGGAGCGTCCTCCCTGTAAGACAGGCGGTTTTGTCCACACCTTGCCGACACGTCATGACATCGCGGGTTATTATTGGTATTCTATTATATATTGTTTCAATTCGGAAAAAGAGAAATCGTTGAGCACCTCGCCGCACTCCTGTACGGTGGAGAACTCCCACCACACGGGAACGATGTCGGCTACCGGCCGCCTCGCACCCTCGGGAATCGTCTCCGTGCGGCGGTAAACTATGGCCGTAAGGGTGAGTGCGGAATAAAACTCTTCGGTCTCGAACTCGACCGTGCCATTGAAATAATCGGCGTGGCCGACCTCTTCCTTCAACCGGCCTGCTATGGCGCGGTAGATTTCGCTCGTGATCTCGATCATTTGGTCTGAAGTTAGTCTGTTTGCAAATCGGTCGTAAAATTAATTCAGCGCCGCACAGCGGGTGTTATACAACTTTTGAACGATATATCCGGCGGTCATACGGCGTCAAAAAAATAAATTATTTAACTTTACGCAGCAAACATAAGTTAAATTATTTAACTTTGTTTAACTTCTGACCAAACTTTATATTAATAAACCGTTTTAGAATACTATGGAATCACGTTTAAAGCAGGCACGCAAGTACTTAGACCTCAAGCAAGAGGAATTGGCTGATATTTTCGATTGCAGCAAGGAAAACATCTCTATGATCGAACGGGGCAAATCATCTCTGTCTGAACGAAATAAAAAAATTTTAGTTAAAAAATTTAACTTCAATCCGCTGTGGCTGGATGGTGAAAACGTCCAGATGCTGATGCCCGAGACCGAGCATGCGGTCAGGATGCAGGAAGCTCCGGCACTCTTTCCCGAAAGCATTCCCATTTACGACATGGACAATGTGGCGGGACTGGCCGTTTTGTTCAGGCGAACCCGGCGCCCAAAACCATCGGGTTACATCAGTATCCCGAATATGCCCAGATGCGACGGGGCGCTGCGCGTCGTGGGCGACTCGATGAGTCCCGTGCTGCGGAGCGGCGACCTGGTGCTCTACCGCCAACTGGCCGATCCGTCGGAGATATTCTGGGGGGAGATGTACCTGGTTTCGGTCGAGACCTCGGCAGGCGAGTACATTGCGGTGCGTTACATCCGCAAGTCGGAAAAAAAGGGCGTGGTGATATTGGCGGGCGAAAACCCGATGTTCGCCGACACCGAGGTCGAACTGTCGAAGATCGCAGCCCTGGCGTTCGTCAAAGCGACGATCAGGCTCAACTCATCGAAATAACAACTCCATTATACCGTCGGCGTATCGTCGGGGTCTTCGGCGTCGAGGTTGTCGCTCCACAGGTATTTGCGCGTCACGCGGACGATGACCCCCGAAAGCAGGATCAGCGCTATGAGGTTGGGGATCGCCATTAGGGCATTCATGATGTCGGCAAGATTCCACACCAGCACCAGGTTCATCACCGAACCTGCATAGACGCCAGCGACATAGAGCACCCGGTAGGGTTTTATCCACCGTTTGCCGCCCAGGTATTCGATGCACTTCTCGGCATAGTAACTCCAGCCGAGGATGGTCGAAAAGGCGAAGGTCACGATGCCGACCGACAGTATCACGGGTCCTACGACGGGTATCTTGCCGAAAGCGGCTTTTGTGAGAGCCGCGCCCTGGGTATAGTCGATGTCCGGGTGTGCTATTATACTGCTGACGATGACCAGTCCCGTGAGGGCGCAGATCACGACCGTATCCCAGAAAGTCCCCGTGGATGATACGAGCGCCTGGCGTACAGGATTGCGGGCTTTTGCCGCGGCCGCGACTATCGGAGCCGAACCCAGACCCGATTCATTCGAGAATAGTCCGCGCGCAATGCCGAACCGCGCCGCCATCATTACCGTAGTCCCGATGAAGCCCCCGCCCGCAGCACGCGCGTTGAAGGCCGAATTCATTATCACGGAGACGGTCTCGCCCAGGAAACCCCAGTTCATGGCCAGGATGTAGAGGCAGCCGAGGATGTAGAAAACCGCCATGAACGGCACCAGCACCGTGCAGACCCGCGCGATGCCCTTAATCCCGAAAAATACCACCAGAAAGACAAGCGCACACATCACGGCCCCCGAAATGTGCGGCGAGATGTTCCACGTCTCCTTCAGCAGCATCGATATCGAGTTAGCCTGGACCGTGTTGCCTATCCCGAACGCGGCCAGGGCCGTGAAAACGGCGAAAAGCACCCCCAGCCACTTCATCCCGAGGCCACGTTCGAGCGCGTACATCGGCCCGCCGAGCATCTCGCCGTTGGATGTGCGGACGCGGTATTTCACAGCCAGAAGGCTCTCGGAGTATTTTGTGGCGATGCCCAGCACGCCGGTTATCCAGCACCAGAAGACGGCTCCAGGACCGCCCAGCGCGACCGCCGTGGCCACGCCGACTATATTCCCCGTCCCGATGGTCGCGGCGAGCGACGTGGCGAGGGCCGAAAAGTGGCTGACGTCGCCCTCGGCGCCCTTGTCTTTGGTGAACGACATGCGGATAGCTTTGCCGATGTACCTTTGCGGAAAGCGCAGCCGGATCGTGAGGAAAAGATGCGTGCCTAACAGCATGATGATCATCGGCCAGCCCCACATGAAGTTGCTGACGGCGGATATAATGGATTCGAATATTGTCATGGGCGTAGTGGTTTCCTCGACGGATTTCCCAAAAATAAAAATAATCTGCGAATTATGAATTCATTTCCAATTGTTCATTTAATTATTTAACTTTGTGCTACAACCCCTAACTGTAATTCCCATGAAACAAATTAAACAGGCTTTTTACAGATTCGCATACCGGATAATCTCCCGGCTCAGCGACATCACCGGAGGCGCGCGGCTCTTCGTAAAGTGGAAGGTGGCCCTTGCCGCAGTGATTATCGGCTTTACCGCAACCACGCTCACAGGCTGCGAAATTTCGTGTTACGCACCCGCGGAACCCACCTGCTACGACCCCGCTCCCCCCGAACAAAAAGATCCCGAAGAGAAAGAAGAAGAGGGCGGAGAAAAGGCACGATACGATGCCGACGACCCGCGCTTCCTGGAAGATGCGTCCGCGGAATTCAGGGACGAAATGCCGGACGCCGCCGAATGAAGCCACAGCTTGCAAATATCGCTTTCGAACTCACATCCGGCTGCAATCTCGACTGCGTCTACTGCTACAATATCTGGAAAACCCCCGGGGCAGGGATCGCGCCCGGGCAGGGTTCCTATAAAAAATCCATAAAAACCCTCGGCGAATTTTTCCGGCAGGCCGACGTGCCGAACGTCACCCTCACCGGCGGCGAACCGTTCCTTGCCGGGCGGATCATGGAGGTGGCTCTGTTCTGCCGCATGGAGGGCAAAGGCGTGACCGTCATAACCAACGGCACGGCAGGAACCCCGAAGCAGTACAAAGACCTTTTCCGGGTGGGGGTGTCGCTATTCGAACTGCCGGTGCATTCCCGCGACGAGGTGGTCCATGACATGATGGCGGGCGTTCCGGGAAGCTGGCAAAAGTCCGTCGGCTCGATCGGTGCACTCCGCGAAACCGGGGCCGATCCGGTGGTGGTGATCGTCCTTACGCGCTTCAACATAGACGGCGTAGCAGACACCCTGGATTTCATAGCCTCGCTGGGTGTCAGCCGCGTCATGGTGAACCGCTACAACATCGGCGGAAGGCACACGGCCGACCCTGCAACAGTCTCGGCAACGCACGAAGATCTGCGGAAGGCCTTTGCAGAGATCGAGCGGAAGACACAAGAACTGGGACTGCGGGTGACTTCCAACGTCTGCACCCCGAGGTGCATTATCGATCCGCGCGACTACCCTCATATACGTTTCGGCAACTGCTCGCCCGACATGGCACGCAGGCCTCTGACACTCGACATGGACGGCAACATACGGCTCTGCAACCACTCGCCCGTGATCGCAGGCAATATATTCGCCGAACCGCTGGTAAAAATACTCGATTCACCCTACGCCCGAAGCTGGGGAGAGACAATCCCTTCGTATTGCGCTGAGTGCGCCGTATGGACCGACTGCCTCGGCGGATGCCGTGCCGCATCGGAACAGTGCGGCCTGGGCCTCGGGCATCCCGATCCCCTCATTACCGCCGCAGGACTATAATCTCAATTAAACCACTAAATATTTATGAAAATCAGGATCTTTATATTGACGGCCGCACTCCTCGCAGGGGTCTGCGCCGAGGCTTTTGCCGATGCCAAACCAGCTTCCATCTTCGGCGACGGAATGGTGCTGCAGCGCGATGCTCCCGTAAAAGTATGGGGCACGGCTGACAAAAATGAAAAAGTGACTGTCGCGATCGACGGACAGAAAGTGAGCGCGAAAGCGGGCAAAGATGGCAAATGGTCGGCGATGCTGAAGCCTATGCCAGCCGGAGGCCCTTACACAATGACTATTGCGGGACGCAGCAATGTAGACGTCATCACGAATGTGCTGGTCGGCGAAGTGTGGCTCTGCAGCGGACAGTCGAATATGGCCTTCCAGGTTAAAAGCTCCAATAATCCCGAAAAGGAGATCGCCGCCGCGAATTATCCCATGATCCGCTGCTTCACAGTGGAAAGGAATATGTCCGCCATGCCTCTCGACAGTTTTTCAGGGTCGTGGGCGGTGTGCTCGCCCGAAACGGCGGGCAATTTCACGGCCGTCGGATACTTCTTCGCACGCAACCTGTGGAACGAACTGCAGGTACCCATAGGGATAATAAACTCGTCGTGGGGCGGTACCGACATAGAGCCGTGGACGAGCGACGATTCATATGAAGCGCTGCCTGCATCCGTGCGCCGCGATTACGGCAACGTACGCGAGCTCATCGACTGGATGAAGAGTCCCGAAGGGATAGAAATGAGGAATAAATTCAATGCGGACTATGCGAACGACCCCGCCCTGGCCGCAAAATGGTATGAAAATCCGGGCGACAAGTCGGCATGGAAGACGATGTATGTCCCGAAGGAATGGGGCGGTACGCCGCTGGCAAATGACGACGGACATGTCTGGTTCCGCCGCGAGATAACCCTTCCCGCGGCAGCCGGTGAAGCGGCTGCAACGCTCTCGCTGGGGCCTGTCGACGACAACGACATAACATGGATCAACGGCGTGGAGATAGGACGTACCGAAGGCTACAGCATCCCGCGGAAATACACTGTCGCCAAAGGCGTCCTGCGCGAAGGCGTGAACACGGTGACTGTCCGCGTAACCGATACCGGTGCAGGCGGCGGAATATGGGGAAAACCCGAAGAAGTATGGCTGGATGCAGCAGGCTCGAAATATCAGCTCGCAGGGGAGTGGGAATACAGGCCCTCGGTCACGACAAGCGCCTACAGGATAGTCCAGTTAAATCCTAATATTTGTAATTCACTGCTGTACAATGCCATGATAAACCCGATGATAGATTTCAGGATAAAGGGCGCGATCTGGTATCAGGGCGAAAACAACGCCAACGACGCCTATGCCTACCGCACGCTGTTTCCCAATATGATCGAAAACTGGCGCGCCAAATGGGGTTACACGTTCCCGTTCTACTGGGTGCAGCTTGCCAATTACATGGCCGAGACGCAGGTTCCGCGCGAAAGCGCATGGGCCGAACTTCGCGAAGCACAGGGTTTGGCGCTCGCACTGCCGCAGACAGGACAGGCCGTGATAATCGACATAGGCGACCCGCGCGACATCCATCCGCGCAACAAGCAGGATGTGGGCCGCCGCCTCGCGCTGAACGCTCTTGCAAAAGATTACGGACGCACGGACATCGTCTGGTCGGGTCCGACATTCTCGGACGCAGAGGCATACGGCAGCAACAAGATGCTGGTATCTTTCGACACCTATGGCTCGCAGCTGGCCGTGCACAACAAATACGGCTACGTCGAAGGTTTCGCCGTTGCAGGCGAAGACCGCGTGTTCCACTGGGCCAAAGCCCGGATCATCGGGAACGGCATTGTGGAAGTGTGCAGCGACGCGGTCGAAAAGCCCGTGGCAGTGCGCTATGCCTGGAGCAACGATCCCCAGGCCAACCTATTCAACACCGAAGGTCTGCCCGCCGAACCGTTCCGCACCGACAACTGGCCGGGCATAACCGTCAGGAAAAAGTAACGAACCATACAGGCAGACGGTTTCACAACCTATGAGAACCAGGATATATATTACAGCGGCAGTTCTTGTGTGTGCGGGTTTATTCCAATCCGCCAACGCACAAAAAGATGCGGCCGGAAAGATAACGACCGGTTCGCTGCTGCATGAAATGACCGATCTGGAGAGATTGGCCGGTTTGGACCTGCACCCTTACAAAACGCTGCAGTTCTCTTCCTACGACCGGCACAGCACAAGGCCCGACGCACCCGGCTGGTTCGCCAACAACGACGGATTCGGCGGGGAAGAGATTCCCGCTTTCGAAAAAGTGCTCAGGGCGCCGGATGCGGACGGAACAGGCGAGTATCTGATATGCGACGTGCGAGGCCCCGGCGCCATATCGAGGCTCTGGACCGCCGGAATATCGGGTCAGATTACCATGATGCTCGACGGGAAAACTGTATACAGCGGTCCGGCGGAGCCTTTCTTTTGGAATTTTCCCAATCTCTTCCCGGATGCGGAGATAGAGCTCGAAGGGACCTTCAGGCAATTCGACGCGCTCTATTTTCCGATCCCGTTCGCGCGCAGCTGCCGGATCGAGTGGAAAGGGAGTATAAGAGACACCCATTTTTACCATGTCGGGATGAAACTCTACGGGGATAAAACCCCTGTCAGGACATTCACAGCCGCCGATCCCGTGCTATACCGTGATGACATCTCCGCCACGGCGGAAGCGCTGAAAATTACGTCGGCTCCAGGCGGCGATGCGGCAACTGGCGTAATGTCCGCCGTATCCCTGCCTGTAGGCGGCAGGGAACGTTTGTGCAGGCTCGAAGGGGAAAAAGCGATCCGCGAATTCAGCATGAAAGTGCAGGCGAACAGCACGGAACTGCGCAAGCTCGTTCTGAGGATATATTTCGACGGAGCGACAGTTCCGCAGGTCGAATCTCCAGTGGGCGATTTCTTCGGCGCGGCGCCGGGGAACAATCCTTACACTTCGCTTCCGATGTCTGTGGGACTGGACAGTGTGATGACATGCCGTTTCGTGATGCCGTTCCGCAGCGAAGCCATAGTCGAGGTCGAGAACCTGAACGACCGCGATGTGGCTGCCGGATTCTCCGTCGAGGCTGCGGATTACGCCTGGGATGCGGCCAATTCGATGTATTTCCGGGCGAGATGGCGTGCGGACCACGGCCTGAACACTTCGAAATACTGCGACATCCCATATCTGCTGGCGCAAGGCGAAGGGCGTGTCGTAGGCGCGGCGTGTTATCTGATGAATCCCAGCAACGTTCCCTCTTCATACGGCAACTGGTGGGGCGAAGGCGACGAGAAGATATATGTTGACGATATGAGCAAGCCTGCCTTTTTCGGTACAGGCAGCGAAGATTATTTCAATTACTCGTGGTCGATCGACGATATTTTTTACTACCCGTACTGCGGCCAGCCCCGGAACGACGGCCCTGCCAACCGGGGTTTCGTGTCGAATTACAGGTGGCATATCGCCGACGATATCCCTTTCGACCGGAGCCTCGCGTTTTTCATGGAGCTGTATACCCACGGTAAGGTGGAAGGTTTCTCATACGCGCGTATGGTATACTTGTACGCCCGCGAGAGTCTTATCGACGACCATGTCCCTGTTACGGCGGACGACACGAGAGAGTTAAAACTCCCACCGTGGCAGCCCGTACCCTACCTGGGTTCCGCCGGATATTGCTTCATACAGGCTGAATACGCACTCAAGAGACAGGAGAACTCACGCACCGGATTCATTTACGGCCCGCTTTGGGCGGAAGGCCGGGCATTGCTCTGGAAACCCGAGGAGAAAGGTGAAAAACTGGATTTCGCCGTAAGAAACCACGCCCGCAAAGGAGTGGTGAAAATAACCATGGCGCAAATGCCGGGCGGCGGCAAGGTCGGCGTGCTGGTAAACGGCAAGGCGGTAAAGTTGAAAGCCGAAAGGTTCAAAGGCGACAGTTTCGGCGAAGTCAAGGATATGAACGAGCGGGGGCGGACGGTCAGCCGCACCTACAATACCGAAGAGGTCGAGTTCGTGGATGGCGAAAATATCATCACCTTCGAGAACCACTCCGAAACCGGCAGCGCCATAGGTATAGATATGTTATGGATAAAGATTTAATGCGGCTTACGGTTCATGGTCCGTTCTGCACGGACGACTGCACCGGCATAACCGTAAAGGAACAGTAACAAAAAACCTGCGCTTTTCGAAGCGCAGGTTTTTTCTCTCTTACATCATAAAATCGGGCAGGTCGTGGTTGCGGAACTTCTTTTTAATGCGGTAGCGGACAGTGTAGACGCTAGCAGGTTCGATGTTGAACAGCTTGGATATGTCCGCAACGGTCATGTCTATCGAGAAACAGACGATATACTTCATGTCCAGCGGGGTCAGCGGGGTCAGCGGGGTCAACGGGGTCAGCGCACCCGACAGCGAAACGAACGTCCGTTCGAGCCTGCCGTCGAGAGCCGACAGCCGCTGCAGATACATCTGCTTCACAACACTGTCGAGAGCCGATGAGTCGATGATGCGGCGGACCTTGCCCGCAACTACCTCGCCGTTCTTCTGCCGGATATTACGTTTTTCCCCTATAGCCATAGAAATGTCTTTTGAGATTGATTTTGCCTCAAAAGTATGGCAGTCAAGGCTGTGATGATATAGACAAATCTAGATTTTTGCCTTAACAAGGATCACAACGGCGGAAGAACGGGCGTTCCGGCCTTATATAAGGAATTCTGACAGGGTTCCGTCGCCCAGCTTGCGGCGGATGCGGTAGCGCACCGTGTAGACGCTCGCAGGCTCGATACTGAACATCGTGGAGATATCCTGCAGGTCGATGCCCGCCATAAAACAGACGATATATTTCATATCCATCGGCGTCACCGTATCGGGAAGCGAGACTAAAGTCTCCTCGAGTTTCGCGGCGTCGATGGCGGCGAGTTGGTCCAGGTATTTCCGTTTAACGCCCGCGCCCAGGGCCGATTGTTCGTCGTAAGCGTCCCAGAAATGCGCCGCCACATAATCGGCCCGTTCCGTGGCGCCCGTCAGCATAGCGGGGATTTCGGGAAGTCTGAAATCCGGGGTCTCCTGTGAAGCCTGTACAAGATCCGCCTTCCTGCGCTTGCCCTCACAGGAGGAAACACCCCAGAACACAAATACCCAAAAGATCAGAGGCAGAAGCATACAAGCCGTCCGCTTCGCCATAGCGAGGAAATTCCTGAACTTATGTTGGGTAATCTTTTTCATTTCAATGCTTCGGGGGAAGGGTGACCGACCGTTGTCTACGGCGGATTTGACAGCGGACGGCACCGCTTCCCCCTTTTTTTTACTATTTCAAAGCCAGTCCCCGCTCCGAGCTTCCTTGTATGGCGGTTGGTCGGCCGCTTTTCGCAAATGGGCTTTCCTTGATAACGAGGAGAGCGCAGGAGCGGGGATGTAAATCTCTTAATACATTCAGTTTCAAAAATCCCCGCCCCGGTCTAACCAAAATTTTTTAACCATTTGTTACAAGATAGCCGACTTTCGCAAGGGGGCTAACTCAGCTTCGCTGGTTCTAAAACCAGTTTTTTCTTTCCTCTCGTCGTCCGGGGAGTCAGGGAGAGTTTGGATTTGCCGGGCAACGACAGGAAGACGCGGCTAAAATGCCGGGGCGGGGGTTTAATCAATACGTCAAAGTTTGGGCACGATCATATTGTGTCAGATGATTTTACGGGCGATTTTATTGACCAGTTCGCGTGTCGGGGCGGAGTTCATCCACTCCTGGTAGTTACGGTTCGCTTTCCGTTTGAATTCGAGGAAGTCGTCGAGATCGGCGAAGGAGGAGTCGAGGGTCGGCGAGAGAACGTAACACTGCCGTCGCAGGAGTTCCTGCAACCAAAGGCCCTTGCGGACGAAGGATTCGGGTTTGCTGATGGTTATGTCCGTGCGGAGCATAACTTCCGTGAGGTCGGCCAACGTGCGGATCTCATCAGAGAACGAGACGGCCTGCCACTTACCCGTCCTGTAAAAATGGGGTTGCAGGGTCGTGCAGTTCGAATAGAAGCGGCAAACAAGAGCACGGGTGATACCATAAGCCCGCAACCGGAACTCCGCCTCTTCGGGTACGAGGATCATCCTTCCGCGCCGGACACTGCATCGTTCGAGTCCCTTACCTGATACCTCGACGCGGCCTCGTGTGACGATCACCAGCGTCGGGCTGGTATGTGGCCCGCACGCCCAACGGCCCCCGGCTTCGGTGTCGAAGCGCAGGCTCTGAAGCCCGCCGCACTCGTGGATGCGCGGGGCCGGGGCCTGTGGGGTTGCTTGGGTGCGGGTTGGCATTGCAGTCAGTTTTTCTCTGTTACCTTGGGTGGTTATACTTCGTGTAGCTTTCGTTAATTACCGGGGGAAGGGAGTCGGTCGCTTTCCCGGCGCTGATACCTGATGGTTTCCGCTTCCCCCGATGTTTTACTGTGTCGTTTCTTCGTTTTCAAAGGGCCAACCCCCGCCCCGGCTTTAGTACACAACCTTTTATCAGATGC
>JAVBRO010000002.1:0-93885 GCA_031547885.1 Rikenellaceae bacterium | reverse complement strand
AATTTTCTCCCCATATTTTAAGACTTTACGGTTACTAAACGGTCATTCAATTTATGTAAAACAACAATATAACCGATTATCCCCGCAAAGCTAAATCCTTTTCAATCACCTAACAATACGCACTTTACCGAACGCTTACGGCTCAGTGAGAGCGAATCGGGATACATGACAGTGTCCCGGACGGCAATGCTCGCACTTTCGAACGAGGGGGAGACGATGGTCACGCGGTACCGTTCGGCTCCGTCGAGAGTGTTCCAAAGGAACGAAACGGGACCTTCCGCAACTTCCGATCCGTCCAGCGGCGCAACCACAGACACCTCTTTCCCGGAAATTTTCGTCTCTAAAATATCGCTGCAGGCATACATCAGGCACAGTACGGGCAGAATCAGTAGTTTTTTCATAATCATCCATTATTTAATCAATCGAAGGTTTGGTCTCTCTCATCCGCAAAACCTATTTGGTTTTGCAAAGTCCCCCTGGATTTTAGGGGGATTTAGGGGGTGGAGTCTAAACGCCGGGCATCGAAGATGCCCGTAACGGAAGTTCGATGAGTTAGCTCCACGACCTTTGTAAATACGCTTCATACTTTTTGAATTCATCGAACTTCCGTTATCTGTTGGATGTATATGGTGCAGGAGAGCGTTTTAGTGCTTCCGCGGTTGCGCGGTTTCGTGCTCCGGTAGTGGGCGGCGATGATCTTGCAGTAAGGCATATCGCGTTCAAGCCTATCGAGCAGATTCACTATGGAAATGAATGCCCCCTGTACGGACAACTGCCCGGTGGTCAGCACTATCCCGTCCTTGTCTGAGGTTACGCAGGGCGAGAAGTATTCGATCCGCAGCTTTTCGGACTCGATGAATGGCAATAGTTCGGCGACCGCAAGCCCGCTCAGGATTATTTCGGTATCGGTTGTGTTCACGCTTTGCGGCTCCGATGTCCGGGACTGAGTGCTACGTAGTTGTTCTATTTGTTGGCGGTACTTTCCGGTCATGCGCCACTGCTTCACGGTGCCGCTGACAGCATACCAGTAGACGACCAGCGGAACGACCACTACCACCAGCACCAGCCAGGCAATACCTTTATATTTCGCCACCCCTTTCATAATTCCATCTCGATCCTGAATATGAGAAGAGATCGTTCGCGGTCCTGCTCGACGGATGACAGTCTGACCGTGCCGGCATTGAGTCTGCCCAGCGATTCAACGAACGACGCAACGGATTCCGCCGACGGTGTTTCTCCGCGGATCATGACTGCGCGTTCGTTCTGTTGTATGGGTTTCCCGGCCTCGACGTTTTTTGTAACGGGAGCGATGGAGAGTTCGTTCAGGGTGATTTTTTCGGGAGTTGCCGCCGCTATCCTGTCCGACAGCCAACTGAACCGGTAAGGCAGTGTGCGGGAAAATTGTTCAAAGGCAGCCTGTTTGCGGTCGCTGCTTGCGGTGGCCGTCGATGCCGACTTGCGGAGCGCGGCGAGTTCGGTGTTCGCCGCCTGAAAATCTTCGCGTACACCGGACGAAAGCAGAAAATTCACCATAAGCGCCAGCAGCACGACTCCCAAAACAGGCAGTTGGATGTGTTTTGCAAGCAGGGATGCCAGTTGCGACCCTTCGGCGGTGGGTTTCAGTACACTCTTCCAGTTCAGACGCTCTGCGTAAAACCTTTCTACAGCCGCGGCCAATTGTTCCGCGCTGCTGTCGGGCAGGCACTCCGTGTATAGCGGCGTAACGCTCGCATCGTCGAGTTCTTCCGTAATTTTCGAGAGCTGGCTGCGCCTGACGAAAGAGATGCTTCCGTCCGCAGATTTTGTCCAGACAAAGGTTTCGGGATTGGATGTAACTGTGTCGGCTATCCCGCCCGGCGACGCATCCTTGGTTATAATCCCCTTGCCGGAAACGGCTATGACCAGTGGTGCCTTGTTCAGTCTTTTGGCTTCCGCCTCGATACAGGGGAGCGTCCTTGTTTCACCGGTTTCGATCTTTCCCTTCGATACATGGCACGGGACCAGTTCCACAGCCGGTTCTCTTTCGCTGTCGAACCTTATGTGAAGCACGTTGAAGTGCCTGAGTATCCGGGAAAGGACTTTCATACTGTCGGGGGTTTATTCTACGAGGGTAGGCTTTATGAAAACATTGAGTTTGTGCTCGGTCTTGTCGTCCTTGCTTTTGCCGAAGAACCATCTCAGGACCGGCACGCGCGATATCCACGGCAGCCCCCTGTTCGACTTTTCCTTGGTGTTCTGGTCTATGCCGCCGAGCAGGACCATCTCCTCGTTCTGCACCCTGATCTGCGATTTGAAGCTGCGCGTGGCGGTTCCAGGCGGCGCATTGGCTTCCACGCGGGCGGTGAATTCGGTCTGGTCTATCTCGATGTCGAGGGTAATATGCTCGTCCTCGCTCACGTATGGGGTTATCTTTATCTCCATGTTGGCGTCGATGCTTTTCCAGGTGTATGATTCGTACGAAACAGGAACCTGCGAGCCGTAGTAGTTGTTCGAGATCTCCTTGTAGTATTGCGTTTCGCCGCTTTTCAGTGTGGCCTCATGGCCGTTCAGGGTCGAGAGTTTGGGCGTAGAGCGCATTTCGATGATGCCGTTGTCCTCGAGGAACTGCAGACCCAGATAGAATCCCTCGCTCACCTTCCCCATGTTGACCGACCCGAAGCCGTTGAAAGTGTTTATCAGTTTGTTAACCGAGTTGGCGTTGAGCATGACGTCGACGCCGGTAAGTGTTCCGCCCGACTTCACGCCGCTCTTGCCGAACCCGGCCTCTACGCCGATCTCCATGATCCGCTGTTTGGTGGCGTCAACGATGATGATCTCGATGGTGACCAGCGGAACCCGCTTGTCGATAGAACGCAGGAACGATTTGACGCGGGCCACCTGCCTGCGTTCCCCCGAAACTATGATGCTGTTCAGGTCGTGGAACTCCCGCACCTGAATGCCGGTTTTAAGCACGTCGGGGATGATTTCCGAGACCTTGTTCACGGAACGGTTGTGCATGGCCACTTTCTCCACCGCAACGAGCGAACTCTGCCCGGTGGCTTCAGCCCCGAATATGTAGATCCCGTCTTCGAAGTAATAAGAGAAATCGCTTCCCCGCAGAAGGACGTCTAAAAGCGTCTCGAAATCCACTTCTCGCACATATATGCTTGTCTGGCCCGTCACGGGCGAGAGAAAATAATAATTGAGATCCTGCTGTTCACAAAGGTCGACGATCATATCCTGCACGTTTCCGCGCCCTATCTGCGCCGTTATCATCCCGAGGCTGTCGACCGAAAGCTCGGTGGGGGAGAAAGGCGTCCGGCGCTGGTAGAGCGGAGCCGAAGCCGCACCCGGCTGGCCGTTCTGCTGCTGTGCGGGCGGCTCGGCCGGATAGAACGTCCACACGTGGTTGTCGTCGCGTTCGGCTTCAAGGCCGTTCATCGCCGCGATATTCCGGATCGCCTCGCCGAAAGGCATATCCTTGATATACCCTGACAGTTTCTGCTCGGAAAGCGTCTGAGGCAGGAAGAAATTGGTTCCGGTCAGGTCGGTTATCTTTTTGGCGACGTCGGCAAGCCGGTCGCCCGAAAGGTCGAAACTGAGACTGTTGCCTGCTATTTTGTATGTCACGCCCAGTATTTTGGCTTCCGGCGGGGGAGGGGCTACCGGATAAATCGCCACGATATTCCCCACGACGTCTATATCGAGGTTATACTCTTTGCAGAGGAAAAAGACGAGGTCGGTGATCTTCGCACGACTGAAGTTGCAGGTGACCTGGATGTTTTCGGCCCCTTTGACGCTCAGGTTGACTTCTGCCGCTTTGGCGACGTTGCGCAGAAGTTCCGACAGAGGCACTTTTCCCACGGAGATATCGACTTCTGTGATATAAGTCGGATCGAGGACCGACAGGTTGGTCAGTTTCAGCCCCACCTCCGTAAGGCGCTCCTGTTCTGCATTGGGATTGACGATCCGCTGCCCGCACAGAAGTTGTACGGAAAGAAAAATAAGGGTTAGGGTTAGCAGTATGGGGTTCTTCATCGGGTTTAGCTTTTTAGTAGTTGGATGACTTCTTCCAGAGAGGTGTCGCCGCGCCGGAAGAGGTCGATGCCGGCATCGCGGAGTGAAATGATGTTCCTTTCCCGCAGTTTATCGTCGATGTCCGTCTCTTCGTGACGAGCCGCCGCGGCCAGTTCGTCGTCGACGGGAATAACCTCGTATATGGCGCGCCGCCCGCTATAACCGGTGTAGTAGCATTTGTCGCACCCCACCGCCTTGTAATGATGGCGGATGTCTATTCCCGGCAATACCGTGCGGAGTTCGCCGTTTGCCTTCTCTTTCGACTTGCAATGCGGACAAAGCAGCCTCACAAGCCTTTGCGCCACGCACATCACAAGCGTATTCGCAACGAGATAAGGATGGATACCCATGTCGCTCAGACGGGCTATACTTCCCCACGCGGTGTTGGTGTGGATCGTGGAAAAGATAAGATGACCGGTGAGCGAGGAACGTATAGCCATCTGAGCGGTGTCGGCGTCGCGGATCTCGCCCAATATTATGATATCGGGGTCCTGGCGCAGGAAAGTGCGGAGGGCGCTGGTAAATGTCAGCCCGATCTCCTCTTTCAGCTGCACCTGATTCACCCCCTCGAGGGTGTACTCCACGGGGTCTTCTATCGTGAGGATATTCCCGGTCTGTTTGTTCAGCCTGCGCAGGGTCGCGTAGAGCGTCGTGCTTTTCCCCGAACCGGTAGGGCCGCAGATCAGGATCATCCCGTGCGGACGCTCTATCGCCTTGCAGTAATCAGCCAACTGCCGCTCGCTGAAACCGAGATTTGCCAGCTCCAGAAGTTCGATATGGCGGGTCAGAAGGCGCATCACTATCTTTTCGCCGTAGATGGTCGGCAGGCACGACACGCGCACGTCGAACTTTTTGCCGTTGCGGTTGTACAGAATGCGCCCGTCCTGCGGCAGGCGTTTCTCGGAGATATCGAGGTTGGCGATGATCTTTATCTGGTTGACGAGCGAGGCGTAATTACCCTTTTCGATGACATACCTCTCGATCAGCTTGCCGTCGATGCGGAACCTCACGCGGCAGCGCTCTTCGTAAGCCTCGATATGGATGTCGCTCGAGTAAGTGTCGAAAGCCTCCTCGATCAGCCCCATCAGGAATCCCTGCCCGCTGCTAATCTCCGAGATCGAACGCGTCCGCCCAGGCCTCGTTTCCCCCTCAGAACGGTAATATTTCCGAAGCAGCTTCTGAAGTTCCGCCGCCGATATCTTTTCGACGCTGACTGTCAGTCCGTATATCACCTCTATCTCGAGCAGCGGATCGAGATAATCGCGCGACTCCTCCCCGAAGCACTTTATCCCGCCGCCCTGCGCCTCGAACGGCACGAGCATATATTCCCACGCCTGCTGAGAAGTGAAGCGCTGGATCAGTTCGGTGGGTATGTGGTCGGGGATCGTCATGTGAAAAAGACTTTAAAGATGATAGCCCCGGCCAGCACGATCCCCGAGGTCGCTATAAAAGGGATGTTTTTCGGGGATTTCTTTTTTAACAGGACGGCGGCACCCCACCACACAAGCGAAAATATCATACACGCCACCAGCAGCCAGGCATAATGCTTCACGGGGAACAGCGGAATAAGTATCAGGAAGAACAGCGCGTCGCCCAGCCCTATGTATACATTGATCGGGTTGACGAATTTCCGTGCCTTTATCCATCCCCACACGACGATGCCGGTCGACATATACAATATCAGCAGCAGGTTCTGTCCGCTACGCTTCAGCACATCCAGCCATCCGTCCTGAATGACCGGTATGCACACAGTTCCTATGGCAAGTATACCCAGCCACATGACCGACACCTCCCGGCTGCGGAAGTCGCTTACAATGAGATGTGATAACGGTGCGAGCATAAGTAAGGGCAGATATTCCATCGGTTATATATGAGTCGGTGTCAGTCTTTTACGGTTTCATGAAGCTCCTTGTCCTGGTTTATCTCCCAGACGTTGAATACCCCGTTGCCGTCGAAATCGACCACAGCCGTCGCCGTTGCCACAAAACCGCGCTCGGATGATTCGACTATTTCTATAAGGTAATTGGCCGACCCTCCGTCGGTGACGAGCCTCTGCTGCTCGAAACCGAGCTCTTCGAGAGATTCCGAGTAGCGCGAGTGGGTGTAGAAATGGCTTTTCTGGAGAGTGTGCAGGAAGGTGAGCTGCTGCTGTGCCTCGGTGCTCTTGGCTCTCGAGATGAGCGGCATCAGGTTCGGCAGGGCGATCAGCACGAGGATGCCTATTATTACAAGGACGACGAGGAGTTCCGACAGCGAAAAGGCCGGGAGCTTTTTCCGGAGCAGTGTTTTCATAGTGTGATTGTTAAATGTTCTCTCCGGGCCGGAGAGTGTTCTATTTTCCACACAATAAAATTAACTCCGGTAAACGAGAAAAAGCCGGCTTTCACCGGCTTTTTCATCTTATCACTCGATTTGCAATACGCTGATAATATGCGTGTTGCAAAACAAAAATCTTAACACTTGTGGTTTTTGATTCTAATTAATTGATTATATGGACATTGCCTCTGTGCTTATGGCATATACTTGATTACTAGTAATATAATAGAAAATTAGTAAATCAATTGGCGAACATCTCCTTAAAGCAGCTCTGCAAAACAGGAAACTCCACTATCAATGGCAAACGGTAAAAGAGGCCTTTTTACACCGGTGGTTTCAAGAAACCATTTCCGAATCCCCAACGCCTGATACAATCCAACTCTTTAAACTTTCATTCTTACAGGATAGCTTCCTGATTAATCGAATGGTTCCGGTAAGGTAGGTGATGTCCGATGGTGCAAAATAGCTGAGCGGTTTCCGCCCTAAGTATTTCAGGCGTGAAACCGCTCAGCAGTTACCGAACAGACGTGTTTCTTAATCTGTCATGCAGGGATGATTATTGCGTCACCAAACTGTGCTTGGTAAATTTCAAATTATCCAGATAGTAACGGAATGTTCCCGTTGTGTTCCCTGCTACTGCAGGAGCCGCTCCGTAGGGGACTCTGAGCGTTACCTTGGTTTCCGAAGTTACGCCGTAGAGAACCACTTCCTTAGGCTGCCATGCCCACGGGAAAGTCTTGTTGGTCTGCGTTACGCTCATCGGTTCGCTGATCGTCGTTACTCCGTCATTGATGCCCACCGAACCAGGACCGTCGATTATTTCCACCACCAGGGAGACCTGGTCGTAGTTGCCGCTTCCGGTAATACACGGAAGGGCCTCGAACGTAAAGCTGATATTGGTGCCCTTGTCTTCGGCTATGCCTGGAATGGTTCTCACAATACCCGTCTGACGGTCGGTTTTGCCAAATTTCAGGTAATGTGCCCCGAAATAGATGCATCGCCATGACGACAGCGCGTATGGGAAGAGGTCCTCGTATCCATGATCGGCAAATGCAAGAGCAAGATCGCCTGCACTATAACCGGCAGGTGCGGCTGAATACATATTCAATGTGCCGGTAACGACAGGATAGCCCGACGACGGATAGTCAGGCGCTACACCTGCGGCAAAAGTATTGATATTGCCCACATCGTCCGGTCCGCCGAAAGGTACGACCCAGTCGAAATTGTCTTCGAAATAGACATATCCGACCGCTTTCCCGTCGTCTTTAAGGGCGCCTTCGCTGCTTCCCGGCCTGTCCTGGATAACCAGTATGTCGAGCGTCGTGTCGCCCGAGGTCAGAGTTATCCAACCCTGACGGCTGCTGAGTCCGGTATAGTTTTCAGGCAGAATAGTAACTGAAACAGTTGCCCCCCTATTGCCGTTGTCCGGAGTTACCGTAGCCCAACCGAGGTCTGTGGTCGACAGGGTCCAATCCCAGTCGGCCGTTACAGTAAAGACATATGGTGCCGGAGCCGCGGGTACCTTTACAGACCTTAACCCCTTTCCGTCGACTGTGACGCTGGTCAGTTTGAACGTAACCACATCAGGCTTGTCGTTGGGATCCGTAATGTCTATCGTAGCCCATGTTCCCGTACCTCCCGTGTCCGCAGCGATGCGGTGGGTGCCGCCGTTAACCGTGGGCAGGACCGCCCCGTTGCTGCACCTGATATTTCCGGCGCACCTGAAACGGATCAGCATGTCGTCCTCGACGATAGCGTCGGGCATGACGAATTTGCAGTTCACCAACGTATTCGAGGCATCGGCAGGCATGATATGGGTATACCTGATGTTTGGATCTTCCGTGGCATTCTGCAATTCCGAAGCCGCGTGCCACTGGCCGCCGGCATAATACTCCAGCGCGAAGTATTTCATACCGGAAGCGCTGCTGCGGGTGAGGAACGAGATGTTGACAATCGTTCCCGGGTTGATGTTCTCGACCGGGGTGGTGAAGAGCCAGTAGTCGTCGGTCCATGCGCCCGAAACAAAAGGCTGGCCCGTAGTGCCGATTTCCGCCTTGAAAGGTTCTCCGTCGGTCGGCCTGTTCTCGCCGAGTACATAGCTGATAGAGGCCGGGCCCATCAGGCTTTCCTCATTGCCGTACTGGTTTGACAGGATATACAGGCTTTCGTTCGCATAGCTGAACGTAGAGAACCATATACCCTCTTTGTTGTTGTATTCGGCTGCCGTCATCTTCCAGAACACGGGGAATGTCGTGCCTTTGTAAGGTTCCGGTTCGGGAGGAAGGATCACGACAAGCTCGTACACATCGCCGCCTTCGCCGTATGTGACCGCAACATCATCGATCCTGTATTCGCCGTCGGTCGTGCGGAAACGAAGGAAAATGTAGGCATAGGCTTCGGCCAGGGTCAGGCTGAATGTCGAGTATTCCCATTCGGCGCCGGTGCCGCGGACATAGGGTATATCATACCAGTTCTCGCCGTCGCTGCTGATCTCGAGGATCAGTTCCGAGGAGTCGAAAGAAGCTCCCGAAGAGGCCGAACCGAACGAGACGTCCATCTTCACCATGCCGAGGGGCCTGATGTGCTTCATGACGATGCCGGCATCTGCGCCTGACAGCAGGATGTTGTTGCCGCCCGACGCCCCGTCGTAACCCGTCGAAGGATCGGATTTGTCAACTACAGCGGTTCCTTCATAAGAGAACGGAAGCCCGCCCTTCGAAGAATCGACCCCTATGCCCGAATAATTCCAACCGGTAAAACTGTCGACCGGCGCATTGTTCGCCGACGAACCGAAATCGTCGGTATAGAAAGCGACCGTTTCATCGGTATCCATCTGAAGCAGATGTATGGTCTTCGTCAGCCCGAACTGCGTAGTGATGGTTATGGTTGCCGTACGGGTGTCTTCGGTGTAATTAGGAACGACAGACAGCGATATGGTCGAATTACCGTTTCCTCCGCGTTTGGAGAGTAATATCCACTCCGGTCCGCCCTCTTCCCAGGAAGGGACCGCTTCCATCTTGATGGTCCAGTAAGTGTTGGACTCGATGTCGAAAGAGGGTATGCTTCCCTTGTAGTCGAGCCCCAGTTTGGACACGAGGAGATCCGCCGTAGGCACCGAAAGGGTAGGCTGCGCCTCGGTTTTCGGATCCTTTTGGCACGAGTTGAGCAGTACGGCAGAGGCGACTGCGATCAACAGCAATGATTTTTTTATCAATTCAAAAGTTTTCATGATAATTCCGGTTTTATTTTAACTCTTCGAGCGACCAGACACCCATACGGTTCGTTCCGCCGTTGCCGGCCACAGCTCCGTTGCGGGCTGCGCGCTTTGCTTCCGAACCGTCGCTTTCGAAGTCGGTAATATGCCTGATAATGACTTCCTTTTTACCTTTTATCTCAGCAGGCAGCTTGTAGGAGTACTGCTGGCAATGGAAGTTCACATCCCAGTTGGGAATTTCATACCTGGTTATTATAGTGTTCCAGGTGTCTTTGGTTGTAAATGAGTCCGAGGGAACCACTATTTCCTTCCACTGCAGCCTCATCCAGGCCGGACCCGACTGCGAAGAGGACGAGTCGAACGTAAGGTAGAGGTCGCCCGTAACGCCCCTGGTATCCAGAGTGATTATCCAGCCGCCTATTTTCGCATCGGGGATCACAGAGGCCAGGTTGGGATTCCACATCTGGTTGGCGTTGATACAGGGGTACATGAACTCGTTGGCATCGGACGGCTGAGGAACATCGGTGCTCTGTACACCGGCGTCATCTATGGTGATGTCCGACAATGATTTCGGCATGCGGGCATAAGTCTGCGACCAGTACATTCCGGTGCCGTCGCCGCTCGGGGTCACCTTGGTGAAAACCCCTGTTCTGAAGGTGCCGTTACCAATAGCCGCCTGAATCGAAGGCAGACCGGAAGAGTTGTAGGTGTACGGGCCGAAGCGGCTGATGACATTGGTGAGGCGCGTCGAAGCATCGTCCGAAACTTCATTGTCGCTGTCCATACGCAGGCGCAGAACGATCTGGTTTTCGTTGGCAAGCCAGTTTTTAGTGACTATGGCGGTCAGAGGTCCGGAACCGCTGGGTATAGCGCGGATGTATCGTTCCGTAAACGTACACTCGGTAACGAGACGGTATCTGTTCCCGTGCTTGTCCATTATGAAGTGGCCGTACTGCCGCGACGTTTCGCAATATGGTACCGAACTTGTCGTAACGTCGGTCATGTATTGCTGGTTGAAATAACGCTCGTCGATGTTTACGTATGTTCCGTAGGGTAGGGCAAACTGAACCGGGTTGACCTTGATCAGAGTGTTCACATAGTCGGCGATATTGTCGAACGAGTCGAGTTCCACGGGCGCTATGCCGTCCGATTCTTCGGAACCGAATATCATGTCGGGTTCGACGCTGCCTATCTTCAACGCACCGGTAAAGGCGTCCTTTACCACCGTAGCGCCGACAAGGTGTACTTTGAGTTTGGTGTTGAGAGGATAATTGTTGAAATCGGCAGAGAGCCATTCGAGCATCAAACCTCTTTCGCTTTCGTCCTGTATCCACATATATCTCTTTTCATACATGTAGTCGGCGTAGAAAGTTTGTGAAGTGGATTCCGTGCCCGGCCACTGGCGCCTGGAGTCGAAATTCCGGCGGCTGAGGTCGCTGGTCACGCATGCTTCCACGTAAACGTTCTCTTCGATTTCGCCGCCATTGGGGCCGACCTTGTTGAGAACATCCGCGATCGTGGTGAGGGTCGCATATTCGGGGTCTGTAGATTTGTCCCTCTGAACGACACTGAGATCTACGAACAGATCGTCGCTGCCGCCTATCATCGTGAAACGCACGACGGCCGATCTCGGAGAGCTGCCTGGATTTGCTTTCACGGTCAGAAGCACGGATTGCGCTTCGAAATCCGAAAGGCTCAGCCAGTCTGTGTTCGGGGTGGTGATTTCTGCTACCCACAGGACGTTTGTGTTGAGTTTGGCCGTCTTCTCAGAGGCTTTGCTGGCAAAGGTCATGCGGGTCAGCCCCTCCATGCCGAGTTCCAGTACAGGGGCCACTGCAGCCTGACTGACTTTGATGGTCTTGAGGGTCTGTCCGCCGGATTTGATATGTACGAGCGCTTCGCGCAGGTAAGGAGTGGTTTTGTTCCTTGCAACGGAGACACTGAAACGTCCGTCGACCTCACCGTTTTTTGGCCACACCGTAACCCAGTCCAGGTCGGCATCGTACAGGTATTCCACCTCTATCTGCCATGCCTGGTAGTCGGTGTGGACATTGTACCACAGCCTGTTCTTTAAATAAGACTGGTCAGAGGTTGATTCTTTATCTGCTATTCCTTCGACCGGAGCTTCGATCTTCAGTTTGTCGTCAGGAATACCCAGGTCTATGTATGTGTCGACTGTAGGGTCGTCCTTCTGGCACGCCGTAAAACCGACGGCTAACGCAAGGAGAACCGCGATCGGCAATATCCGGACTGCTTTGATTGAAAGATATTTATTAGCTTTCATTATTGATAGTTTTTTAGTAATCCTGTTAATTGTTCTGCACTGCGTTGAGCGACCACCAGACCGGGGTCTGCATATTGTCGCCCGAACCGTATTTCGACATATACCTGGCTACGACCGCATTGTAATTGTCCATGTTCGATTTGCGGATCTCGATGGGGTATTCGAACCTTCTGGGAAGTATCCCGCCGTTCCCCGTATCGGTACCTATCGTAAGGACGGGCAGTTCGGTGCGGCGCCAATCGTGCCATGCCTCGAAACCGCACCAGAACATCGAGATGTACTTCTGCGTCATCAACATTTCATAGGTTCCGTCATATGGGGTTCCCTGAGTCGTATTTGCGTAATCTCCACGCCTTAAGTACATATCTATGGACAACTCGCGGTTCTCCATAAAGTTGCCGGCCTGCCAGTCCCAGAATCTGATGGACTGGGCGGCTCCTTCGTCGTAGAGTTCTTTTACAAGAGTCGGGCCGCCCGGCACCCATCCGAAGAATGCGGCCTCGGCTTTAATGAACAGGACCTCTTCATAGCGCATGAATGCGTAAGGGGATGTGAACTCTCCGAGCGTCTTTTTCCGGTAGACGGCAAGGCCGGAATTATCTATTTCGGCAACAGGCATCCCGCTGGCGATACCGTTCCAATCGTTTCCGCGCATAGTGTAATAGAGGTTGATGCGCGGGTCGCCCCAATCCTGGAGCAGCTTGATTCCGTACAGGGCAGCTGTTTTGCCGTTCCATGAAGTGACTTCGGTATTCCCGTAGGTATTTATGAATGGGGTTATTCCGGTGTATTCGAGTATCGCACCGTCTTCCCGGCTCGAAAACACGGGATATTTACCCGGAGTGGCGAAGATCTCAGCTATTTTCTCGCTCACTTTCATTTCAGTGTCGCGGTTGCTGAGCCTCATCAGCAGGCGCAGATAAAGCGAGTTGGTGAATTTCTTCCATTTTGTAATGTCGCCTTTGTAGAGCAGGTCCACCGCGGGGTCGCTCATTGCCTTGGAAGGACTGTAGAGGCGGTTGGCCTCCTCAAGGTCCTTGAAAAGCTGAGTGTATATATCCTTCTGCTCGTCGAACTTCATCAGGATGATAGCCTCATTACTATAGATGGTGAACGCCTCGCTGAACGGAATATCGCCGAAAACGTCGGTCAGGTTGGACATGAACAACGCCCTCAGGGTAAGTCCTATCGCCTGGAAATTGACGTCGTTCTGCCTGACTGCAAGTTTGTACATATGGTCGGCATTGGCAGCCCATTCCGCAGAATGGTCCCATGTGCCGGTTGCGGCGTTACCGGTTATCGCATAGCGGTGTACCGCCGTGGTTCCCAACCCCGAAGCCGAGAACTGTATCAATTCGCCGGTCAGGTCGCGGAAGCGTGTCATGTAGCCCTGTGCTCCTGAATACAGGGTCTGTTCCAACAGTGCCGAAGGAGCGATACTCCATATGGGCAGATGGTTCGGGTCTGTGTTGTACTCTTCGAACTTGTGCGTACAGGCTCCAAGCATAAGCGCCGCTCCAGACACCAAAATAATAATATGTTTCATTGATTTCATATCTCTGTCAATCTTTAGCGGTTAGAACGTAAGTTTAAAATTCATGCCGTATGTACGTGTCATCGGGTATGCACCGCTCTCGATACCGCGGCTTATAGAGCCGTTGTCGAGCGATGCCACTTCCGGGTCATACTGCGGGAATTTGGTCCAGCAGAAGACGTTGGTGACGAAGAAACCGACCGAAATACCCTGAAAGATTTTCGTTTGGGTGATCCAGCGGGCCGGGAGCGAGTAGTCTACGCGCAGCTCTTTGAACTTGAGGAACGAAGTGCTGTGAATATTGTTTTCTGTATTCCTGTTGAGCCATACCGCGTCGGTGTAATAACCGACGATATCGGATATGATGGTTGTGTTGTTGGAGTAAGTTCCGTCTGAATTGCGGTTTACACCCTGGAGCATAAGGCCGTCGTAGCGTCCTTCGAGGGTCGATTTTACTTTACCCTGCATGGAAAGCGACTGGTTGGTGACGGAGTATGCCTTTCCGCCCATCTGACCGGTGAAGGTAGCGTTGACCGACAGGTCTTTCCATGAGAAGGACGTACTGATGCTTCCCTGCCAGTCGGGGAAGATGCTGCCGAGGTCTCTCAGATCGCTCGTGTCTACGTAAGGCTGGCCGCTGCTTGCATCCAGGATCGTCTGCCCCGAACAATCTACCGTTTTGCCTTGTGCATCCAGATAATAAGCGCCCTGCGGTGCCCTTTCATAACCGAAACCATATATGCGGCCGAGTTCCTGCCCGGTGAAAGCGTAGATGAAGATACTGTTGCTCACCGTGTTCGAGGAGTTCAGCTGCCATATGTCGCTCTGGCTGGTCAGAGCGACAAGTTTATTCCAGTTCTTGGCCCATGCGGCGCTTATAGTCCATGTGATATCTTTTGTACGTATCGGCTGGAAACGACCGGATATTTCGACGCCCCTGTTGTCGACGCGGCCGGCATTGACAAGCTGATATTCCGCCCCGGTAAGCCATCCCGTCTGGAACGGAATGGACTGATTGGTGGTTTTTGAGTGGTACCATGCAAGGTCGAACGAAATGCGGTTCTTGAGGAACTTCGCTTCCATACCGAATTCGAGGCTTTCGACATTTTCCGGCAATATGTTATAGTACGGCATCTGGTCGGCAAGCCTCTGCCCGCCGGAGAATACACTGTTACTGTAACTTGCATAGATGCCGTAAGGATCGGTGTCGTTACCTACGTTGGCCCACGACGCCCTGAGTTTCAGCATGTCGATCCACGGGGTTTTTTGCCTCAGCTTGAACACCTCTTCCAGCAAAACGCTGGCGCTGACCGACGGATAGAAGAATGACCAGTTTTCGGGAGCGAGGGTACTCGACCAGTCGTTACGGCCCGTAACGTCGAGATAGACCATATCTTTCCATCCCAGCGAGAGAACACCGTAGAGACTGTTGACGGATTTGTTCGAACGCTCGTTTATGGGTGTTGCCTTTGTACGGGCGTTGCTGATCATATAGATATTGGGGACTTTGAGTTCTTCGGCCGTATCCCTTATAAACCTGTTGTTGGCAACCATGTTATTGCCGCCGAAAGATGCGTTGACCGTCAGGCCGATCTTGTCGAACCTGTCGTTATAGGTGAGCAGGAAGTCGTTGTTCATCTCATAGAAGGTGTTGGTCTGCTCCCTGTACCAGCCATAGGCATAGCCGTAAGAGTATTGCGGTTTGCGCTGGGTGCGGAAGTCGTCGCTGAAATCGATCCCCGAACGAAACTGCAGGGTGAGCCACTTCGTAATGTCGGCCTCCGCCTGTACGTTGCCGTAAACCCTGTCGCGGTCGAGGCTGTTCGTGTTGTCGTAAGCCAGCCAGTAGGCATTCTCGGAGCGTGCCCCGCTCGCATTGTTTATCAGAAGTTCCCCGTAGGCGGCAATGTTGTTCGGATTGTCGGCCATCCCCTTGTGAGCCCACTGTATGCGGCCGTCGAAATATTCGGCTTTGTATTTGCTTATATCTTCGCTCGCAACATTATAGATGATGGCGTAAAGAGGCGAAGCCTGTGAATAACCTGTAGGGGGGAGGTTGTCGCTGTTCTTGCGCAGATAGGTGGCTTTTGCAGTTACACGTACGTATTTGCTCGCTTCGTTCGAGAAAGAGAAGCTTACAGTTTGCGAATTGTAGCCGGTGTTGGGAATGATCCATGTATTGCGCTGGTCCTTGACGGAAAGACGGAACGAATTGCCCTTGCCGGAACTGCCGTCTATGGAGATGGAGTTGGCGTATGTGACGCCGGTTTTGAAGAATCCCGTGTACCAGTCCTTCGCCTGCCAGGGAGTAGCTTTCCAGAGGCCTGTATTCCAGTCGTAGCCGTTGTACTGGTAGAACATCTGTCCTTCGTATTTCGGACCCCACGCATAACGCGACTGTTTACGTCCGATAGTGGTGCCGCCGTCTGAAGTATCCCTCGGGTTGGGTATGTTTTTGAAAGAGTAGTAGAACTGCTGCAAACCGTCCTCTACGGACATCGAGCCGTTACCCGCACCGTATTCATACTGCAGGTCGGGCCAGAATCCGGCCTGTTCGAACACTATTGAACTGTTCACCGTAATGCCGATACCCTTTGTCTTGCGGCCGCTTTTGGTGGTTATCACGATAGCGCCGTTACCTGCGCGCGAACCGTACAGAGCCGTTGCAGCAGGCCCTTTCAGCACCGAAATGGATTCGATATCGTCGGGGTTAAGGTCGCCGATGTTGTTACCGTAGTCAACAGGAGCCTCGAGATCGCCGTAAGAAGAGGATCCGGACGTGACTTTCGGGTTGCCGATAGGTATCCCGTCTATCACGAAAAGGGCTTCGTTGGCATCGTGCTTAAGCGACCCCTCGCCGCGGAGCGTTACGCGCATCGACCCGCTGGGGCCCGACGATGCTCCGTCGAAATTAAGACCTGCCACCTTTCCTGAAAGCGAGTTGAGCCAGTTGCTCGAAACAGTGCTGGTAATCACGTCTTCGCCCACTTTTGTAACGGCATAACCCAGCGATTTTTCCTCGCGGGTGATACCGAGGGCGGTAACCACGATTTCGCTGATCTGAGTAGTGGACTCTTCCATCGTCATATTGACAAGGCTTTGTACACCCACCTGAATGGTTTTGGTTTCATAGCCCATCATGGTGAAGGAGAGGCTGGCTTCGTTATTCGGTACACGGATGCTGAATTTACCCTCTGCACTTGTAACCTCGATCGTATTTGTATCGACGACACGGACCATTACCCCTGCCATGGGAGTTTTGCCGTCGGACTCATAAACAGTACCGGTAACACTTTTGGCCTGTCCCCAAGCCTGAATGCAGGCGAAAGTGAAACAGAGGGACAAAGCCGCTTTTAACAGAATACTTATATTGGATTTCATAGATTGCATTATAATAATTTATTATTGCATAGTACGGGAAACCGCTTTGGGCCTTGCCATGGTTTCTTTATAGACATTGCCGAACCTGTCGGTTACCTCTATATATATGGTCTCGGTAGCGGTGGTCGCCTGCGCCTCGAAGAAGTGCGTCGAGTTGTTTGAGCCGAATGTAGGAGAACTTCCGCCGTCCATGCTGAAAGCCGTGTAGGAGATCATCTGAAGCGGGTCCCTGCGCTGTACGCGGGTTGCTGTCAGGGTTTTGGCCGAAGCGCCGTCGCCTTCGGTCAGCTTGATCTTCCATGCCGGATCCCAGTTCCATATATTGAGAAGGATCGCATTGGTTTTAGCCGTCTGATATGAACCTGCGTACGAACTGGAAGCCCATGAAGATTTCAATGCCGCAGTGGCGTTGGGCACCCACTCGCTGGCAAGCAGCACTGTCTTGTTAAGGTCGTAGGAACGGAACTGGTAGTCGATGCTTTTACCCGCACCTTTCTGCTTCCATGTGATATTTTTTCCGTCGATTTCGTAAACGCAATAACCGCCCGGAGCGCCGTCGGGAGCGACGTTGTTGTCGGTGTATCCCGGTCTGCCGGTCCACCACCATGTTCCGCAAACAGCGGGGGTATTGTGCTCGTACCACAGGTCGCCGCCCGATTCTTCAACCACGTTATAACCTACGTGGGTGTGGCCCGTCAGGATATGCACTTCCTTGTAGCCGTTGAACAGTGTCTTGAACGCCGCGGAGTTGGTCAGGTTGTTAGACGCGACATTGGCGGTGCTGGGCTGTCCCTTGTGCGGTATGTGCATCGTCACGAATATCGGGGTGGACGGGTCCACGAACTTCAGGTCGTTCGCCACCCATGCCATCTGGTTCGCGTCGATCATTCCGGTGTAGGTCCGGGTGTCCGAAGTCCCGCCGTTCGTACAGTTCATATTGTCGACCACGATGTAATGCACCTCGCCGATGTTGAACGAATAGTAGGTCGGCCCCATATCCGTGCGCCATGTGCCGGCAGACACCCAGTCGCTGGTGTTCATGTAGGCGTATGTCGAGTTGTAAACATAAGGCGGTGTGATGTCCGAACTGGTCAGTTTGCGCCCCTTCATATCGTAGTCATGGTTGCCCATGGTGTGGTACATCGGAACGTTTATAGAACTCAACTCCGTCCTGAACTTACTCAGCGTGAACGACAGGCTGTACCAGTAAAGGTCCCACGTCAGGTCGCCCATAGTAACGCAATGCACGTTCTTCGTCCTGCCGAGCGCCGTTATTTCAGACGCAAAACCCTGGCGGAACTGCCCAAGGTCATTATTCCTGTCGGCCAGGTGAAAGTCGGTGGCTGCGATCAGCGTATATTTGGTGTTGTCGGCCGGGGCCAGGTAAAAGTCGAACCTTTCCGAGACATCTTTGCTGTACGAAGCCGTGCGCTTGTACATAACAGGTGTGGATGCATCCATTTCCACCGTGTAGTCGCCCGGCACGGAAATAAACACAAATCCCGACTCTTTCTTCGACGCAATATAGTAAAGCCCGTTCGCATCCGTCTGTACGACTTCGACACCGTCGGAAACGGAAACTCCGGGAACGCCCGCTCCGTCGGCCGTCGTTACTGCGCCTCTGAGATTCATGCCTTCGACTTCAGGAACATCCAGCTTGATCCCGAAAGAGATATGCGAATAACCCAGGGTCTTTTTGGCATCTCCTCTTATGAGAACGAATTTGTAATAACCCCATTCGAAATTTTCCGGCAGGACGAACGACACCGCTCCATTCTCCATAATCGAGATGTTGACGGTCAGTGTGGCATCGCTGCCCACCAATTGGATCTTGTCGCCTTTTAAAAAGCCGTCTCCAAGAAAGACGAGGGTTCCGCCCGGCGGCAGGGTGTATACCGACGGTAGTTTGACACTCAGTGCGATGTCGTCTGCCGGTTTTGCAGCAGGTTCTTTGCTGCAGCCGACAGAAACACTAAGAAGACTGAATGTAAACGTGAAAATAAGGATTAGTTTCAAGTAATGTTGCTTCATACAGTTGATGGGTTGTTTGTTAATACTTAAGGCTTAATTTTCACATAGCTTAGGTTTCGATTTGAAGACAATATCTTTCATTTCAAAACAAAAGTAATACTTTATTATTTTCATTCCAAAAAAAAATGAAATTTCTTACGTGTTTTATACGAAAAAATTAAGATTTTTTTACGCAGGGTTTTCTCGATGGCAACAGAGACCGGCTTCAACATGAAAATCAACAGATTATTTAAAACAGGGTGGGGGATCGTCAGATGTTTGTCCATATAGTATCCATTTGGTTCCGGCAGTCGGTGTTTTTCACAAAATTATACTCCCTTGAAGCCTCTTCGCACCCTGATTGCCGGGTGTTAAGATTTTTGTTTTATAAATATCTACCTATACCGGTTTTTCTCGGCACTCCTTTTTGAGGTGGTCAAACCGGGATGGGTGAAATTTGGGAACACAGTATTGCAGTTAATCCCGATGACAGCTCTGACCAGTTCCATGATTGTTACCGATCCGGTGACCGTTTTCTAAATATAAATGCTTATTTTGCAATCGTATATGATGCATTCACGGAATTTATTCCGATATTCGTGTGAAATAAAAACCCATTCTCTTACTACTACAGATATGAAGCTAACCCGACTATACCCGATATTCCTGCTTTGCCTGCTCTTTGCATCTGTGGCTTACGGACAACAATTCAACGTAAGGGACTCCCTTCAGACAATCCTGCATAACGACTCTCTCGACGTGGAAACACGTTTCAAATCAGGATATAATATGGTATGCTCCAACTCCTCGCCGGAAGAGGCGGAGGAGTTATGCCGCACGGTACTGTATCCTTTCGTTCAGGAAAACTGGTCTGATAAGTCCTCCCAGTTGGCCGGCCTTTCCCAGCTATACATATCGATAAGTTTCTGCTACCGCGAACGAGCCGGCGAAGGCGATGACGAAATGGAGCGCGTATTCGGCGAAAAAGCCCTCGAAGCGGCCATAGAGTCCGGGAAAGACCAGGCCTGTGCGCTCATGAGCTATGCGAATGCCGGCAGGGAGATCAAACGCGGAAAAACCGAAAAGGCACACGAATACCTCTATCTGGCCATTCACTATTTCGACAAAATGGAGATGTATACATGGTCGTCGACGGCGCTTTATACCATTGCCGGCAGCTTTTTCGACATCAAGGATACAGATGCCCTGGAAAGGGTTCTGAAAGAGATGGAGGATTACCTCGAAAAGGACAATTTCCCGCAGTCGCAATACCAGTATAACGTCATCAAACACAGCTATTACGGGCTGCTGCTCGAAAGCCAGAAAAAGAATGGCGAGCCGTTCGATCAGGAAATTATAGATTTGTGTCTGCTGTATGTCCGTAAGAACATTGAACTTGTAGAAAACAATTTCGCGGATCTGGCGGCCTCCTGGATGCACGGGTATGCCTATTACTTTCTGGCCAGAGAGCTGAACGACTATTATCCCGAGCGGACGGACGCGATCCTGTCGAACCTCGATAAAGCGGCGGAGATGATGGAACTGGAAATAAGTATGGGACGGCATAACGAAAACAACTCCCGTCTCGAATTGAAAATCCACATGAATGAAGTGAGGGCTAAGGCGCTCCTGCGCGAAGGGCGGATGCGCGAGTCCCTCGCCGCGATGAACGAAGCCCTGGAGATGCTCGACCAGCTGCATAATTACGAGAATCTGAGCGTACTTCGACACGACGCATATGAATTTATGGTCGAATATTACGAAAAAGCCGGACAGCCCGGCGAAGCTCTTAAATATCATAAAATGCTGTTCGACACAGAGGCGAGGCGTTACGAAAAGGAGAAAGTCCAGGCCATGAACGATATGTCGGCCAAATATGAAACGGAAAAAAAGGAAATACGGATCCAGACCCTGACCAAAGAGAACAGGACAGCCAGGATCATCCTGACACTGGCCATCGGATTACTCCTGTTGCTATTGACGACGCTTGTTTTCGTAGCCGTGAGCGGCCGCCTGAAGCGAAAAAACGTAGAACAACGGCTTTACGAAACAGCCCTGCTCGCAGAACTTCGTCAGAACGAGCTGGACAAAATGCAGGCCGGCAACGGACAGGATGCACAGGGCGATCCGGTGGAAAGCGCCGTTGCGAAAATGGCCCGAATGATATCCGACTCGCCCATTGGAAAAGAGGATAAAAAGAGATATCTCGACCGGCTGTCCCGGATCGACAGCGGTACTCTCGGACAGGCATACCGCACTTCGAAGGTTAAGATCACCGGCATGGACATGAAATATATCATCTGCTTCAACGCTGACGTTGACGTCCGTGACATCAGCCTTATATTCAACGTCGAGCCTGCGAGCGTACGAACCGTACGCTACCGCATCCGGAAAAAATTTCCGAAAGAAGACCCGTTCCGGATGATCATCTGACTAAAATCTATTTTTGTCTATGTTTTTCATATGCCCCTGGAGTACGTTTGGGCCGTACTTAATAACCAGTGTATATGAAAAGACTTTTGCTACTTATCATGATAATCTGCCCGATGCTTGTCTCGGCGCAGAAATTCGTCTGCAACTTCGACGTGAACCTGTACGGTTCGCCCTCGACACTGACCCCTGCCAGGGGTTCGGTCGACAAGGGCGAAGAGGTTTGTGTCAATAACCTACAGTATAACGGCTGGTGTTCGATCACCGCCGGTGAGAAAACCGGCTATATGAAGATCAAGCGACTCGATCCGCTGGACGATGCCGCGCAAAAAATGAAAGCCCTTGCCGATGACCGGGTCGAAAAAGAGACCCAAATGGTCACATGGGGGATCATCATCGTATTGGCTACACTCATCCTGTCGCTGGCAACCATAAAGGTAAGAAAAGTACGCATCCCCATATTGATGGCCGGGATACTGCTGGCCAGCGTTCTCGAGATACTGTACCTGGCAAACGGTTACCAGTTCACGTTCTATTCTCCGTTCGTTCTGGGTAGCTGGTGGAAGGCGACGGTCTATTTCCTGGCGTTCGTGTTGTTCCTCGGGGTACAGGTCTTCCTATGGCTCCAGACGCTGCAGCTGATCGCCGAATCGACTCCCAAAGGGGCGGAAAAAGGACAGGGAGGCTGCTTCCTTACCATAGTCGTTTTGGCGTTGGGATTCGCCGCCTTCGCTGTCGTGGGGCTTATGAATAAGGAGGCCGAATACAACAAGTACATTTTCTGGGGCCTGGTCATCTCTCAGGTTATTCAGGTGATCATATTCTTCGTCTACTATATCCGCACCCCGCTCATCGCGCTGATCTACGTGATCACTTATGCGGTCGGTTTTACGGCTGTGCTATATATGGCCCTCGATGTGATCGAAGTGATGATCTGCGCCATGTTCACGGGAGCGGTGCTGGAAAAACTGTTCGCCGCGGGAACCACCTTCCAGGTTACAACGAGAATAGGCGGACGGAATAAAACCGTGTGGTCGGATACTTTGGGAAAATAGAAAAAAGATATGGGCATATTCAAAAAAGAACGGACGGATGGCATGACGTATGACGGGCAGGGCGATGAGCGTCAGGGTTTCATAGACCGGATAAAATATAACGGTGAGGCGGACGAACTGGTGTGGAAATTTCCGTACGACAACCTGAGCATCGGGGCGCAGCTTATCGTCAACCAGAGCCAGGATGCGGTATTCTACAAGGGCGGCATGGCCCGCGACCTGTTCACTGCGGGAACCCATACGCTGTCTGCCAACAACATTCCCCTGTTACAGAAGTTGGTGAACCTGCCTTTCGGCGGCAACACGCCGTTCTCGGCCGAGGTTTGGTTCGTCAACAAGACGGCCAAGAGGGGGCTGAAGTGGGGTTCGGCGACACCAATCACCGTGTTCGACCCGTTCTATCAACTGGAAATCCAGATCGGTGTGGCGGGAGAGTTCGGTGTGCGGATCGCCGACAGTGTGACTTTTATTACCGAGATCGTGGGCACTCTCGCCATCCAGACCACCGATGATATCCTCACTAATTTCAAGGCGCTGATCAACCGCAAGCTAAGTACGCTGATCAACGGGTACGTTTCGGCACATAATATAAATTTCACGCAACTGGCCGGCAAGACCGACGAGGCTTCGGAGTTCGTGCACGGGCAGATCGCCGGCGAGTTCGCCAAATACGGCGTCGAGGTGGTCCAGTTCGATGTGGAGCGCATCGTGCCCATAGAGAACGAACAGCTGGCCGACGCACGCGAGATACAGCGTGAACTTACGCGCCAGCGGCGGCTGGGCTATACTTATCAGCAGGAACGCTCGTTCGACGTGATGGAAACCGCGGCCGGCAACGAAGGCTCGGCAGGTCAGGTGATGGGCGCCGGGATGGGACTCGGCATGGGTGTTGGCGTGGGTGGAGCGTTCGGCGGCCAGATGGGCGACATGGCAGGGCAAATGGGTGCAGCGGCCCCGACAACGCCGCCTCCCCCGGCATCGTTCCATATTCTGGTGAACAACGCACAACAGGGGCCTTTCGACATGGCCACTCTCTCTGAGATGGCGCAAAATGGGCAGCTCACTAAAGAAACCTACGTGTGGAAGCCGGGCATGGGCGAGTGGGCGAAGGCCGTCGATTGTCCCGAGTTGCAGCCGCTCTTCGGCGCGCCCCCGACACTCTAAAAACCGAACCGACATGGCAAAATCATCCGTAATCATATTTTCCGCCGTGGTCGTGCCGCTCCTGACGATCGCGGCGACTGTCGCCCTGGCTTTCGTCTGGACGAAGCCGGAAACGAGGGAAACCCTCTTTTTTGTCAATCTCGGCTACGGCATCCTGCTGGAACTGATCTTCTTTGGGTTTATCGCCGTGGTGCGCGCGGGACGCAAGAAATTCACGGGCGCGTTCTATTCCATCATGGGCGTCTGCGCGGTGTATTATATTGCGAGCGGCGCGGTACTGATCCTTTTCTCGGCGCTTATGCCGCTGAAAGTCTACATCACGGCCCTTGTCATCCTGACCCTGTTATGG
Organism: Rikenellaceae bacterium; assembly: GCA_031547885.1. Classification (GTDB taxonomy): domain Bacteria; phylum Bacteroidota; class Bacteroidia; order Bacteroidales; family Rikenellaceae; genus UBA940. The sequence goes on along the minus strand of JAVBRO010000002.1, from coordinate 70,092 downwards.
CTGATCGCGGGGGCGTTGATCGCCGAGACAGACGCGCGGCATAAAGCGGACGAGGAGATCACCCGCGGGAAGAACCGAAAACTGATGAAAAAAGAGTAACCGGGCATGGCGCAGTTGGAAATATTACAATGTTCGGGCTGTGGGTCTCCCTTGGTACCCGGATCGTTGGCGTGCGAATACTGCGGCAATAAAAATATCATCAAATCGAAACGCAATCCTCTTAAAATAACCCCGAAAGTCGCCAATGAATATATCGCTTTCTACGCAAAGAAAACCAAGAAGAACCCGAAAGACGTCGATTCGCTCTACGCGATGGGGCTTCTATACCTGAACCTGAAGAACTATGAGTTGGCACGCCATAGCCTGCGGGATGCCATAGACCGCTCGCCGCTCGATGCAGAGGTTTATTATTACTACGCCCTTGCGCTGTTGGCGGGGAAGAACGTCAAAACGATGCCGGCGTCGGAGGTCGGGCGTGCGGAGCAATACCTTGGCACGGCAATACGAATGGAAACCAGGTGCAAGTATCTGGCGTTGCTGGCTGTGGTCAAGCAGGAGTATTACATCCAGAACCAACTGGTCGTGCAGGGTGATACTCCCAGGTCTCTTTTCGAACAGGCTATGAACTACTCGCCCGATGAACTGGACGAGATAACGGAGCATTGCATCCTCTGCAGTACGGACACGCGGTTCAATCTGGATATACTGACCGGCGCAGCTACCCTCGACGACGCACGGACGGGCGGCCTCGATATACAGGGCGTCGAAAGCCCGGGCATGAAAGAGTGCGAGGCGGCATACAACCTGACGGCAGCGCAGCGCAGGCACTTCTACGACTACCGTTTCGAACCCCGTAAGCCCGAATATGGCTCAAACGTGCTAGAAGAGGCAAGGCTGCGGCCGAAGGGGTCGTATTTCGTGCTGGCCCTGCAACGCACATGGAGATTTGCGCTCAACCTGTTGCTGGCATTGGCGTTTTTCACGGTCTGCTTGCTGGCAGGCTGGGGCTTCGATACGACGGAACATCCGCTTTACCGTATGTCCGTAGAAAGAACCGTCGAACTCAAAGAGGCGGAGGCCGGGAAAAAACTCACGGCCGCAGAATGTGCAGCGCTCATCGGACAAATGACGAGGGATTCCATCTCCACGGCGCGGCAGGACAGCCTTATGGCCGCCACGCATATCCGCCTTATGTCGGAAAAGGATGGAAAAAAACAGGTTGAGAACGTCCTGTGGTTGAAAAAGAGTGCGGGCGGCACGATTTGGTTTATCATCGTCTGCTCGCCGCTGTGGTTGTGGCTGATAATTACCATGAGCGCGTTTGTCAGGCTGCGTGAACGCAGACGGGCTGCAAGCATCCACAATCTCAGTGTATGGGAATCATACGCCCTGGCGGAAGAACTCTATCGCACCAAGCCGACCGACACCCAGATAATATTGTTCATACAGTGTTTCCTGTCGACGGCAGTGGAGACGGAACTCGCGCGGCACGGCAAAAGCGAAAACGACCTGAGGGGCAAAACGCTTTTCCTGAATGATTTTTTCGACTACAGGGAAGACGGCCCGAATTACGGCGATTCGGCGGTGGAATACAAGATCGTGCTGCTGGAAGCCGACAGCGTATCGGTCATAACCAACGATTGGCGCGTGTATGAGGATGCTCCCGAGGCGGGAACCATAGAATCCATTTCCTATTCGGATATCAAAGGGGTTAAGCTGACCGGAAAACACCTCTCGTTCGGGGAGATCACGATAGAAGCCCCCGAAGAACCCATATTCGAATATCAGGACGACGATCCTGCGTACATAACTTTTTCGAACACCTGTACCTCGGATGTGCGGCAATTCGCCGTGGCGCTGCGCAGGCTTCAGACGGCATATAAAAATAGAACGCAAACCAATTAAATATGATACAAATGAAAAAATCATTCTCATTCATCGCATTATTGCTTCCGGCCGCAATGCTCTTCACGGCGTGCGACAAAGGAGCGGAAGAAGGAACGCCCGCCACGATAACCGTGCCCGGCAACCAGAACCTGACGCCCACCGTTTTCGCCGACAACGAAGGGGTGGCCGCCAGCGTCGATTTCACCACCGCCGCTCCGTGGACCTCTTCCATCGCCGGGAGCGCGGTTCGTTCGTCAGTCAGCGATTTGCCCTCGACGTCTTGGGTTACCATCGTTCCCGCCAGCGGGGGCGCGGGCAAACATAAGGTGGAGATAACCCTCGACCCCAACACCTCCGGCGAAGACCGCGCGGCAACGATCACCATTGACTGCGACGGCGAGAAGATCGACATCACAATAACCCAGAAAGGCACCAAGGCCGACGGAACGACGCCCGTTGAGGCGGAGTACGGCGGTTCAGGGAATTTTATCTACAACTGGTCCACCGTGTCGCTTCCGGTCGACGGCGCGAGGCAGAGCATCAGCGCCGTTAACTCCGCCGTGAACAAGGCCAGAGTGACTTTCTATAAGAACGGAGTAGCGCAGGACGATGCGTTATACCTCGAATTCCATATGGCGCAGGCGCCCTCGCGGCTTATTGCGGGCACATACCGTTTCAGCCCCACTCCCGTCGCCACGAACAACAGTTTCTTTGCAGGCAAAGGCACGATCGGAACGAAGGGTTACACCGCCAATGGAGGAACGGTGACGGTCAGCCTGAGCGGCAACACATACACTCTGGATCTCAACATCACAGTCGCGTCCGACGACGGCGTGACGGGCACCATAACCGGCAAATACACGGGTTACGTCACGGGCGGCGTTGCTCCCGCCGGCGCGGACCCCATAACGATACGCGACGAGGCCAATCTCGTCCAGACTGTCTACGCGGACAACACATGCGCGACCGACCTGGTGTTCACCACAACCGGCGCATGGACGTCGGCTATCCGCGGGATTACATCGGCCGTGATACCCGACTGGATCACTCCGAGTCCGGCTTCCGGCGCGGCGGCAGGGCAGCACAGCATGTCCTTCGCTCTCAACGTAAACCGCACGGGCGAGGAACGCACCGGCTGGGTTGCCATCTCGTGCGGTGGAAAAACCAAGGAGGTAAAGATCACACAAAAGGCAGTGAGGGCCGACGGAACGCCGCCCCCGGCCGAGCAGCCATCGGGTGGAACGGGGAACTTCATCTTCAGTAAACTCTCCAACTCGCTGGTACTTGACGGCGCGACGCAGACTATTACGAACGACGCCACGGGCCGAAGGGCCCTGCTCACGTTCTATTCCGGCGGAGTGGCTACGGACGCCGTGCCCCTGACGCTGACCATGCCCGCCACGTATGTCCGCCTGCTGGCCGGGACGTATAACTTCAGCACCATGTGGGCGAGCACGGTCCATGTCTGCTTCTTCCAGTACGGCATATTCAACGGACACCAACTGACGCCCCAGAGCGGCTCGGTAACAGTGGGCCTCGACGGCGATACTTATGCGATCACGCTCAACCTGAACGTGGTGGATGCCAGCAGCAATCCCTACACACTTACCGGCACCTACACCGGCTATATCCCTGTAGTCACGCAGTAGAGAGTTCTAAGACATGCTTTATTTATAAACCAATAATTAACGATTCAAATTTAAAGTCCTCAAAAGAGTGGACGTAAAATAAAAATATCATGGACGACATACAACAAAGAAGAGCAGCGGAGAAAGCCGCCGCGGCAACAACGGCAATGGGCAGCGCTATGTTGGGCTCAATGGGCCCTATTATCTTATACGCGATAGGGGGCGCATTTATCGCCGTGATCATACTGATACTTGCCGCCGGATTACGCGGCGCGTGGATACTGGCAAAGGCATTCATGCTATACCCGCTGGTCATTCTTGCGGCGATCACAGCATTGGTGTTCATCTGGAATTTCCGGCGGATACGACACGGGCGGAAACTCATTGCGATCGCGGCGGCCGTGGCGATCGTTTTTTTCGGATGGAAGGGCACGACCTCATATTATAAAAACAGCAACCGTGTGTTTGCCTCGATCTACTGCGGCGACTATATTCAGGTCCTGCCAGACGGCTCCGCACCCAAACTTTACGAAAAGCGAAACCAAAAGGGGGGTGCGTCATCACTCCGCGTCGATGAAAAGGTAACAGTCAACGGAATCTCATTCAACGAGCGGGAATTCAACATCACGACCGCCGACGGCAAAACCGGTTGGGTGGAACTCGCCGCATTTCCCGAAGATGCAGGCGAGATGCTAGCCCTCTCCGTAGGGCTCGACGGTGTGGACGCATGGGAGCAGACCATAGACCGCCAGACCGAGCGCCTGATGGGACACTTTTACGATATAGAAGAAAAAGGCGGCGGCAAGGACCCTAAGGGATACGACATTTTGAAGTACAAGGAATTTACCCTGAAACAAAGCGCCCTGAACCGCTTTACAATGGTCGGGACCCAGGCGCCTATTTTGTATATGACCCCGAAAGCCGTGAAGAAAGGCGAAGAATGGGTGGATAATGGGACCAAGATCACCCTTGTCGGTGTCGCCTACGAACCGGACTGCACCGTCATACAACTGAGTGTCGCTCCGGCCGAGGTGGGCGACCGCAAGCAAACCCCATCTCGCTGGGTGCCGTACGGCGGCGCACGCAACTCGGGCGGGTGGAAAGGCTCGCTCACGGTAACAGACCTGGATACGGGCGAGACATGGCGCATGATGCCCGCCGATTATAAGAAGGCATGGACGTTGACGGGTTCGGGCAAGGAACGGAAGGAGACGCAGTTGTTCTTCTTCCCGCCGTTCTCTTCCCGCCGCTTTTCGCTCACGCACGGTGGGGTTTCGCCGCTTCCGGATGGCAAAACAAAATCGGGCTACGGCGGCATCCTCGGCTTGCTGTCTTCAGGGACGCAAATGAGCGGCGAAGCTTCAAAATTCTATTAAGAATGGAATTTCCCGGAAATCAATGTTAAATGAAAAGTAAACACGGCTGCGATGTGGAAACGAAATATTTTGCCGATTGGAGTTTTAAGGAGATAAATGTGAGGTAGTCTGCTTTTTACCGGAAAGTGCCATTCTTTGAGCAGCGGATATTAGAAAGTGTATTCACAACCCGAACCGGTAGCCGATCCTCGATTCGGTAAGCAGCAGAGTGGGCTCCGACGGATCAGGCTCTATTTTTTTACGCAGACTAGCTATGAATACACGCAGATTCTGGCTCTGGTCGGCATAAACCAGATCGCCCCATACCTCCCTTATGATATATTGATGTGTAAGCACGCGGCCGCGGTTGCGGGCAAACAGCGACAGCATGGCAAATTCGGTGGATGTAAAGCGGAGTATTTCGCCACTCTTGCGGACGATGCGGTTAGCCAGGTCAATGCTCAAATTACCCACATCGATCACCGGGTCTGAATCTGTTTCTCCATGCTTCCGTAGTGAAAGCCGAATCCGCGCCTGCAGTTCCCGGACGCGGAAAGGCTTTGTAAGATAGTCGTTTGCACCGCTGTCCAGGGCTACCACTATATCCTCTTCCGAATTGCGGACAGACAGGATCATTATCGGCCGGGCATACCATTCTCGCAGACGGTTCAGCACTTCTTTGCCGTCTATTCCCGGCAGCCCCAGGTCGAGCAGGACCATGGCCGGATTGTACGACGCAGTCATGGCCAGGGCCTCCTCTCCGGTAGCAGCCTCTATTGTCTTATATCCTTCCGTCTGCAGGGCTATTACAAGCAGCCGGCGGATGGCCGGTTCATCGTCTACGATGAGTATCAGTGTGTCATTCATACTTCGGGTGTATTTACGGTTTTAACCGGGATCCTGATCGTGAAGCGTACCCCGCCTTCCGTTCTGTTGGCGACTGCAACCGTACCTTCCTGGGCTTCTACAAAGCCTTTTACTATCGACAGGCCGAGTCCCAGGCCTCCGGGCTTGCTGTTTTTTTTGCGCCAGAACTTATCGAACACATGTGTCAGGGAGCTTTCGTCGAAACCAGACCCGCTGTCGGTTTCCACAAGTTCGATCCAACCATCCGCATACGAGGCTTCGAGGGTGATCGCCGTTCCCGCAGGCGCATGCTGAGTGGAATTGTACACGAGGTTATAGAGCGCCTGTTCCGTCAATCCGAAGTCGAGTTCCACAATAGGAACCGGGGCGTGCATTCGAATATGGAAGTCGAAAGCCGAGAGCTCCGTGGACAAATTGTTGGCAACACTCGCCAAAAGGTCATAGACGTCGCACGGAACGGGATCGGCCGCTATATGTCCCGATTCGAGGCGCGACATATTGAGCAGATTCTCGATCACTTTATCGAGCCGTTCCGAAGCCTTCATTATCACCACGCAAAGTTCACGGTCGGTAGCATCGGCGTGGGGCTTGGAAAGCAGGATATCCGAAGCCCCTACAATTGCCGACAGGGGACTTCTCAGTTCATGCGAAATGGATTTGAACAGCGTCTTGTAAAGCTCTCCCGACTCTTTCAGCAATTTGGCGTCTCTCGCCTGACGTTGCACGAGATGGAATTCCAGCGTACGAGCGATCTGCTCGAACATTTCGTCGCGGAAAACAACCGCATCCGCATCGGGTTGCCGGTTCAGTTCCGTTACAACAACACCCAACCGACGCGTCGGTGCATTGAGAGGGTCGAATGTATAGCGGGACGAACTGCAGTGAGAAGTAAAACGCCCCGTTTGGCGATTGTGTTTAAAAGCGCAGCGGGCGGCTTCCATGTCATCCGCAGTTAGAATTGATTCTTTAGGGACAAATTTACGGTTGGTCAGATTTCCCTTGCCGTCCTGAAAGATGAAAAATACATTCAGGGAGATGTGTTTATGTATCTCCTGCATGCTTGCATTTATCACATAATCAATATCGGTCGCATTAGCTAGCCTGCGCGCCGTTTCGAACAACGCATTGGCGTGGCGGGCTTGACGCTCTATCTCCCTGCGATGTTTTTGATATCTGAGTGCCAACAGTCCATTGGCAATGACGATAGCGAAGAAGCACAGAATAAAGAAGAGGTCCTCTTTGAAATTATGCAACTGTAATGAAAAATAGGGGGAGATCAGCATGACCGTAAAAACGACAGCTGAAAGCAGCACGAAGAATAATATGGTTCCCCTTCCTGTCGCCGCGATCACATAGAGCAAAATCAACAGGATGCCTGTTGCAGCGTACTGTGCGCCCTCGCGGCCCAGCATCAATGTACAGAGTGCAGCTATTGCAATGGCGGACAACACGATAGTTGCAAAAACCCGAAGGCGGTCATGTTTGCGTACGTATTGCGGGAGGGGCTCAACTGAGGGCCATTTCCGGTCTTTATCCCATGTATTTGCCGGCACGACGGATATCTCCGTTTCAGGACACAACGTCGCAAGTTTGTGCAAGCGGCGGATGTCGCCGAAGTAGCGCATGAGCCCTTTTCTGTGTCCGACCACTATCACGCCGGCCTTCTCTCTCCGGGCGGCTTCGGCACATGCCTGTACCGGCCTGCTTCCGGGAAAAGCCTTTATGTCGGCTCCGAGGCGCCGTGCAAGTTCCAGATCCTGCGCGAGCAGCACGTTGTTCTTCCATGAAGAGGGATCCTTGGTGTAAATGACGCTCCATCCCGAACCTCCGGCAGCCAGCTTCTGCGCTCGCAGTATCACTTTCCGGCAATTCATGCCCGGAACCAGCACTGCGAGAATATGTTCGCTGTCTGCGGCTCGATTCCCGTTGGGATGCTCTGACGCAACTGGTGCGGCACGCTCTCGAAAGGCGGGCTCGTCGTCCGGTTTTTTCTTGTTTTTCCTTTGGGTTTTCATTAGCCTCCTTTTACCAAATCAAAATTAGGACATTTTTATATATGTATAACACAAGGGGATGTCATTTTTATGAAATCTTTATATCACATATCCCTCTTTTAATAAAATCTTTATAACGCCCCCCCATATTTTTGCACCGTCAGTCTAACAATCGCCGGATTAGCAATCTGATCAGAGGTGGGCGTATGAAAAAAAATGAACTAAAACCGGGAATACCTGAGAGCTTTATAGAGATTATACTGTTCCCTTATTTCTCTAAGAGGTCGCTGCCAGGAGATATAGTCGAGGATGTACAACGGTGGCTGATAAGGAACAGCGAGCGCGAGGATGTTGCCAAAGCTCTTGAAAAGATTTGGGACAGCTTTACGAAATATGAGGATGTCTATCCGTTCGGGAAATATCTTTCACTGGAAAGCGTGCGCGCCACACTGGCTGAAGAGCGAAGGAAACAAAAGGAATGAATATTAATAACAGAGGCATGAATTCAAAAGTCATATATACAGTCTTGCTGTCGTTGCTGATACTGTGTCCAGTATCGGGGCTGCGGGGACAGACAGATGTGGGGATGAGCGCTCGACCCCTAAGCGAAGCGGCAGGTTCGGTTAGTTCGCCGCAAATCGATCTCCAACATTCCTTATCAGGCAGCAAGGCTGTTCTTACCGGCACCCCGATGAAGTTCGCCATAAAGACCAACCTGCTTTACGGCGGGCTGGCTTTAGCTCCCAACCTCGGGCTCGAAGCGGGACTAGGACGCCGCAGCACCCTCGCCCTTGGGGCCGGATACAACGGCTGGAACCTTAACGGGAGTGCCGAGGACAACCGGAAACTGGCCCACTGGCTCGTTCAGGGCGAATACCGTCACTGGTTCTGCGAACGTTTCAACGGCCATTTCATAGGCGGGCACCTGCTCTACACAAAGTATAACATTTCAGAACATGAGATGCCGCTGATGTTCGGCAAAGGCTCGAAAGAATACCGCTACGACGGCTGGATGGCAGGGGTGGGCTTCTCCTACGGCTACGGCCTGATGCTCAACCGCAAATGGAACATCGAATTCACCATCGGGGTGGGATACGGCTACATGCGCTACGACCGCTACGACTGTCCCCACTGCGGCGAAAGCGCCGGCGTAGGCCGGCAGCGCAACTATTTCGGTCCCACCAGCGCGGGAATAACATTGGTCTATCTTATCAAATAGTACATCATGAAAAAGATATATCTCATACTGCCTCTTATGATGCTTTGTCTGAGCGCGTTCGGGACGAAACCTCAATACGGTTCCGCTGTAAGCGACGCTGCGGTACGCAAATCGGGCGATCAGGTGGTCGTGAACTTCACGATAGACCCGCAGGGCTTTCCGAAAAATTATAAAGCAGAATTCATTCCGGTGCTTTACAACGATGCCGGCCGTTCGAAATCCCTCGAACCGGTAACCCTCTCAAAACGCAATAAGCGCCTGTCGGACCTGCGTAAAGGCCTCGGTACGGATGGATATATCAAGGTCTCAAGGGGCAGGGAACTTGTCGCTTACGCGACTGTCATCCCGTTCGAAGATTGGATGCAGACGGTATCGTTATCCGTACGCCAGTCGGGCGAGGATTGCTGCTGCCGATACGATTCCGAATCACGCGCGGTGGAAGACAAACTGCTGTATTTCAATCCGACACCGGCGTATTCGCGTGAAAAACTCGATTATAATCTTACAGAACTTGAGAAATACGATCTTGACAATCCGTTCCTGCACCCGGCTGAGGATTATTCTCGACGTTACGACATTCTGTCGAATGAACGTGGGAAAGGCACGTCGAAACTGACCTTCAAAGCCGGCTCCGCGGTCATCGACCCCGGATTCAAAGGCAATAGTGAGGTTCTTGAATCCATAGTCCGGGCGCTGGAACTGATTCGCAGCGATCCCAATGCCGTCCTGAAAAAGATCGTTATCGCCGGATACGCCTCGCCGGAAGGGCCGCTTGCATTGAACACCCGTCTGGCTCAGCAGCGCGCCGAAGCCGTCAGGAATTACCTCAGACCGCTGGTGAACAGAGGTGACGATATTTTCGAACTCTACAACGGGCGCGAGGATTGGGACGGGCTGCGCGAAATGGTGGTGAACTCGGACGTACCGGAAGGCGGAAAAAATGATATACTCTCCATTATCGACTCCTACACGATGGAGCAGGAGATACGCAAAACGCGGCTTATGAAATATTCCGGCGGCGGACCATACAGATATATGCTCGATAATTTCTTCCCGGAACTGCGCAGCGGCGGATACGTGCAGGTCTACTACCAGATCGACCGCAGGGCCACCGTCGCAACGGCTGTCACGGACTCCCGCGGGCGCACCACATGGATAGATCCCGATTCGCCTGAAAACCGCGCTGTAACGGACATCAACCGCTCGATAGACCTGATGAGCGAACGGAAGTTCGGAGAAGCCCTTCAGTTGCTCAAACCCCACAGCAACGATCCTATCACGTGGAATGCCCTCGGCGTCTGCTGCATGATGCAGGGCGATTACGACAAGGCGGACAACTGGTTCAAAAAAGCCGCGGCGAACGGCGACACCGATGCGGTCGTCAATCTCGAGCAAACACGTATGGTACGGCTGGTCGAAGAATAAAAACCATTATAACCATAACCGAATAACAACTCTATCTATTCATTAAAAATTTACGATTATGAAAATTTACAGGTATTTTTTAGTTATCGCACTTGCCGGCCTCGTAAGCGCCTGTGCAAAGGACGACAACAAACAGTCGAAAGACGGGAAAGAGGCGAGCGTTCCGACTCAAGTACGTCTTTCGTTGAAATTCAACGCCGGAACCCGCGCCCTGGACAACACTGAAGAGAACGGCGAGCCCGCCGAAAACGCCGTGAACATGGTGGAATTCTATGTATTCGACGCCGACGGCGACATCGATCCGCTGGTAGGCACGGGGAACGGCTACATCAAGTTCACCGACGGCCAGCTCTCGAAGCTGGTGATCGTGGGTTCGGGTGCCCGCCAGTTCGTGGCCCTCACCAACATGGACATGGGTCCGCTCGCATCGGGCGAAGGCTACGACGAACTGAAAGCCAAAATGTCGAACTCGGCTTTCACGAAAGCCAATTCCCGCACGACCCCGGGAGCCGACGGCTTTGAAATGTCGGGCGAAAAAGAGGCGATCGTCATTGCCAACAGCACTGCCAATACGGTATCCATAGATCTCCTGCGCCTTGTCAGCAAGATCAACCCGCCGACCTTCATGAAAGACGAAACCACTCCCGTCGAACTGAAACTCAGCGACAGCCATATCCAGAAGCTGTGGGGAGAAGACACCGACATCACCAACGCCGACCTCACGTTCAATCCGCTCGGCTACGTGGTGGTCAACGGCATGGACCTGTCGGGCCTGTTCTTTACAGGTAACGACGATGAAGACGACACCACCCCGAAGGACGTGCCCTGGGACAAATGGTCGGACGGCGCAAGGCAGCATCTCAATTCCGAATTCGATGCTGACGGCTATTATACCAGCAACTATTCGGGCTATGACGCTGCCGGCGACTTCTTCCTGAACTTCAACGATACGTCGAACGCACAGGACCGCGTCTATGTCTATGAAAACAAGCCTTTCCTGAAGACCACTCCCGAAGGACAGACAGGTTTCGATCCCCTCGCAACGTATGCCTTCATAATTAAAGGCGAACTGGTCGTGGACGGCGATACCGCCAACACCAACGATATGAACAAGATCCGTTACTGGAGGGTAGACATAGTCCGCGACGACAACTACCACGTCATGCGCAACGCATCGTACCATATTAACATCACGGCTATCGCCACTCCGGGCCAGGGCACTCCGAAAGATGCCGAAACCACCCCCGAAATAATCCCCGGCGTCGACGAATCGGCCATCACGATCGAGCTGAACGTCAAGAAGTGGCGCATCAACTTCTATCAGGACGAAATGTAAATGTAAGCCTAAGTTTTTTTCTATAGTAATTCCCGCCGGGGCGAGGCCCCCCCCAGGATTCCCGCCCCGGTATTTAAAAAAACGACTTAAACGAGATGAACGTGAAAAAAGCAATCATATACCTGGCTGTATCACTCTGCCTTGGGCTCTGGGGCTGTCTGCGCGAAGGCATGGACGACTGCCCCGCAGATATGACACTGTCGTTCTATCTCGAAGACATATATGTCCCGGGCACCTACGACACCAGGATCGGCAACGACGTGCAACTGTATGTGTTCCGCGATAAAAAATTGATCAAAGGCATACGGATCCCCTATTCACAGATAAGTAACGGTAAGTCATGCACGGTGCGCAAAACGCAGGAAATGAACGGCGATATCGACCTGGTGGCATGGGCCGTTCCGATCGCTAATCCAGAAGAGAACATACCTGAGTGGGAGTATGGCGAGATGCTCGACGAAGAGCTGATCTCCGAAGAGCTCACCACCCAATACAACAGCTATTACAGTTCGGTCCCCCACGAACTCTATCTGGGACGGTCGGCCTTTACGGAATCGTATAATCAATCGTCGCACCACCGGATCGGAATGATCTACGCCGCATGCCGTGTCGAAGTTTACGTGATCGACTGGGGAAAGATTATCTATGAACCCGGGGTGCAGAATTATGCCGTTGTGAAGGGAGTGATGTCGAAGATGGATATGGAATTCCGGGGATTCGGTGAAGAAGCCAATGTGGTCGCGCAACTGAACGACACTTCGGACGACCATACGCATTACGCCACCGGCCGTTTCGGCGTCATGCCTTCCGCCGCCGATAAAACCATCAGCGTCGATGTCAGGACCATACAAAACGTCTATGCAACACTCTCCGTCCCGAAGGACAACCTTCCCCGGGGGGCATGGGCGGGAGGACTCATAGTCTTCGAATATGTGATGGGCAATAATTTTTTCACGGTTATCGTGGATGGATGGAGGCGGAACATCTCCATTGACAATACTATATAAGACTTGCGGGGCAATAATTAAACCAATAAGATCATGAACAAAATACTTCTGCAGTTAATCTGTATCGTGTTCCTGGCAGCCTCATGCGCCCGGGACAATGATATCGGCGGAGGAAAGGCCGGGAAACAGGTCGAATTCCGCTTCGACGTTTCATCCTCCACAAGAGCTGTGGACGATACCGCCATAAACCAACTGGACGTCCTCGTCTTCCGACGCCAGGCAGCATATCCGACCGAGACGGACAAGTCGGTCTATCTCTACACGCGCTATGCGTGGAAGGTTTCCGACGGAAGATGGCGCACAAACCTCGCGATAGGCGATAATCTCGACATATACTTTGCCGTCAATGCGCATGAAACCCTGAAAGACCTCGCGCTTGAAGGGAAGGAATACGCCGATGCCGCAAAACTGATGGTGCTTAATGATCCGGGAGCAGATATCGGTGCCATGGGGCTTCCCATGTGGGGAAGCATCCGCGGATGCACCGTGGCAGACAAGGCGGTGAACGACCTGGGAACAGTCGCGTTGCTTCGTTCGGTGGCTTCGACAGACATAACGGTAGAGGACGATGATTTTACACTCCAGGAGGCTTCGCTCTGCTATGCCGCCGACCGCGGATTTCTGCCGTTCGATCCTTCCAGAGCCGGGATCCCGCAGGTGCCCGACAACATGAACAGCGACCTGACCGCAGACTGGACCCATACCGTTCTGCCCGCGGACAACAACTGTGTGGAGGACATTTTCTACATGTACGAAAACGACGCCCCGTCGTCCGCGAGTCTGAACAGATCGACCAAACTGGTACTTAAAGGACAGTGGAACAATACGGGAAGCAGTGGGCAGCCGACATGGTACCCTATAGCGCTGCGCAGCAAAAATGCCGACGGTGAAATGGTTAAAAGCCCCGTCGTGCGCAATAACAAATATATCGTCGTTATCACCAAGGTAAACGGCGACGGCTATCCTTCGTTCGACGAAGCGAAGAATGCGGAGCCTGTCAACATAGATTACGACGTCGTTCCGTGGGACGAAGAGATGGACGGCGGTATCTTTATCGACGGCATGCAGTACGTCATGCTCCGGCGCGACCGCAACGAACGGCGCGACGACCGCACGGCTGTAGTCTACCGCGATGCGGGTTCCGACGACAGGATCGTGTTCAGGACAAACATTCCGTTGGACCAATTCTCGATGGAGCTCGATAACGGGGGAGATTTCCCCGACCCGGCCGACAAAACGGCTATCGCCAACGACAGGTTCAAAGCGGAGATCAAAACCGAAGGCAGTAATAACTTTTTCAATTTCACCGCACTCGTTTCATACGGCTTGGACAGCAACCCGTCGACACTGACCGTAACGGCAGGCCGGATCCGCTTCGATATCTCGATCATCCAGAGGTCTAATTCCCCGGATGATTGGGATGACGGCGGCGGATTGATCAAAGACTTGTAGAGAATATTAAGATTAAAACAATATAAAAATGAAACGAATTCTGATAACAATCGCGGCGGCAGCAGGACTGCTGTTCGGATCTTGTATAAAGGATCCTGTTGCGGGTGGCAGGAAGAATATTCCGACCACGCTGAGCGTGTCGGTAAGTGTGAAGGGTATCGATACCGAAACCCGGACCAGGGCCTCGGTATCTCCGGAGGAGGGGGAGGACCAGTTGAGTAATCTTTTCCTGCTCTTTTTCGAGGCCGATCCCTACAATGGCGGAATGTTCATCGAAGGCGTGGAGATCACCGGCCCGCTGGCCATGAACTCCGATCTCGCTGTCGACCTTGGGGGGACCCAACTGAGCATCACCGGCGCATATAACATCCTGGCGATGGCCAATGTTTCGGATGATTACCTCGGGGAAAGTGTGAACTATTGGATCTCGCAGTGGCAGGGAAAGACCCAATACCAGGCTATGACCGAAGCTCTTGCCTATACGCAGGCCGACACAGCTATCACTCCCGATGCGATTCTGATGAATGGTCAGGCGGTCAAAAAGGCCGATGAGTTCACGATCAAGCTCACAATGGTTCGCAACGTGGCGCGTTTCGACGTGCTCAACACCAAAAAGGCGAACTACGACCTGGTTTCCGTCTCTTTATGGAATGCCTATCCGACTTCGTCCATATGGGGTGAAGGCTCGCAGGACTATTCAGCCGCCGCATCCCGCATCCGCCGTTTCTACGGTATAGATAACTCCGACAATACGGACGGCAGTGCGGAAAGTTTTCTGAAAGACGTTGTCGGAGGATTGTATGCTTTTGAAAACCGTTCGGCAGCGCCTAAAACCAACGATAAGGAGACCACCTGCCTCATTATCGGACTGAAGGACCGTGCCTCTACCGGCGATCCGACATATTACCGCGTCAACATCAACCCGGATAACAGCGCGCAGTCGCTTAAACGCAACAACGCCTACCGCGTGACCATAAACAACGTGAACGGGGCGGGTGAAACCACCGAAGAGCTGGCCTACACCGGCATGGGCAACACGCTCGATTACACGATCAACAACTGGGATCTGGACGACAACGGACTGATCGTCCAGGACGGCAACAGCATCATGGCCCTGCCGACCAAGACCATCAGGATCGGGCGCGACGGTACCACAGGTTCGTCCTACTCCATATACACGTTCACCAACCTGCAGTCGTTCTCACCCCTGGCTATAAAAAGCCAGACATACGAACCCGCCGACGGAAGCATCCAGTCGTCGCTCAACGGGAATACGCTCAACGTGCAGGCCACGCCGCTGGGATTGGGTGAAACCGAAAGGCGCGGAGTGGTGATGCTCACATTTGCCGGGCTCGAAGCCTCGGTCACGATAATCCAGTCGGGCGAAGCCGACACATATCTGAAAGTACACCTTCCCGACGGCGGCCTGCTTCCTCTCGCTTCGACCGCAGGCGTAGCTTCCGGACTCATCCGCGTTGAGGCTTCGGGCCCGTGGTCGGCCAAGATATATATGCCGGGATTCTCGTTCGACTCTACCCAGGGACTCGCCAATGCCGTGACTAACGTCACAAGCGGCAGCAGCCTGGTGATCGACAATAAGTTCCGTATCTGGACAAATACGACCAATACGGAGCCGGCCGCACGTGAAGGTTTCGTGGTGGTTACGCTCGACAGCGATCCCGAAAACTACTCCGCGGTCGTTATGGTATCGCAGAGGGCGGCAGGAGGCATCAGTATATCGCCCGCGCAGAGCCGCGTGACCTTCAAGGGGGACGGCACGGGTTTGGCCGATGTAGCCAACAATTCCGTCACCGCGTTCAATGTTTACCCGACGGACGGGGATAATGTCATACCTTGGGATTGTAAGCTGATGCAGTCCGGGGCCAATGACGATACCGCCGCCTTCACATACTCGAAGACAACAAGCGGTAATATTAACGGCAATTCCGTTACGGTCGGCGTTGCAGGTGCCAATCCTCTCGACCGTGTACGTTCGGCCACACTCCGCATCTTCCTTGTCGGCAACGAAGGTAAATACGTCGACATCCTGCTGGTACAACAGTCGCAGACGATCGACATCTCGCCGAACTCATTCCTGCCGATCCCGGTCATCGGAGGAGAGACCGGACTGATCACCGTGACAGCGGACGGAACGCAGTGGTCGGCAACGATGGCTATGGGAACCGCAACCTCTTCCGACGGACACTCGCTGGTTAACCATAAGGCTTATCTTACGGATGAAAACGGAATGGCTATCGACCAAAACACACCGTATCCTATGTCGCAGAAGTTCAAGGTGGTCTTCCCGAAGGTCTACTACCCGAACCGCGAAATCCCCGTTACGGCCACGGTTACACTCAAACTGGTCGGAACGGAGATAACGAAGAACTTTACCGTGACGCAGAATACACTCACTTCGAAAGGGGTATATGCGGTCAACCTGCGCACGGGATGGGGCTCGATAGGCTCGGCCACAGGCAACTGGTTCGATTACTATGCGACCAATGTGAGGAAGATCCCCGGGTTCTCCATCACCAATACACCGACGACGATCCCTTCGAACACTACATACATGCATGTGTGTGATCGTAATATGAGTTCGGGATACGACTGGTCAAAAGTAAATACATTTATGAGTAGCACCGACGCCATTACCGTGCTCGTGGGTGATGACAGGGGCGGCGTCAGCGCGATGAACAATGGATTTTCGGGCCGCGGATACAATTTTATCTCACCGAGCGGCAGTACCAACGGCAAAGCTAACCCCGCTGTGGCCGACACCAGGATCATGCAGTTGCTGACCACCAAAGGGGGCACATCTATTACCCTCGCGTCGATCTCCGAGTTCAATTGCGGCGGCGACAATACGGTTGCTACGGTTATTCCTGACACGGCGGTACCGGTAATAGTGAAAACAAATAACTCGAACCAGGTAATGATGGCCATCGACCCTGCGAACATGATGATCTATATCGGGGAAGGAGAGATGTTCCATACGGCAACCAGCGGCAACCGCAGTGTTTTCTGCGACAACCTGTTCTACTACGTAGGCAACGCGGCGCGCTACGGAAGCCACTTCACTGACATGCTGATAGACAATTCGGCAATTCCGGCTCCGTGGGACGATGTCTGGGGCGCCAATAAAGGGGTGGTTAAATAGCCATACTTCTCTCGCCATCGCAGATTTGCCGGTGGAATAATAAGGCGCCTTGAAGTCATTTGACTTCAAGGCGCCTTGCTTTCATGGTACCCGGAGCCGGGATCGAACCGGCACGGGCATTACTGCCCACAGGATTTTAAGTCCGGCGTGTCTACCGATTCCACCATCCGGGCGCGCTGATACGGGTTTTGGATAAAAACTCAAACAAAACTCCATTAAAGCGGTCACAAAAATACTAAATATTTTTTAACTAAACCTGCGACGTGTTAATTTTGACCGAACCGCCTGTTGAATTCATCAGTCAGTTCGCCGCGGAAATCGGGGTGGGCGATCGCGATCAAAGCCTGGGCGCGCTGTATAAGCGTCTTCCCTTTCAGTTTCGCAATTCCGTACTCGGTCACCACGTAATCCACATCGTTGCGAGAAGTCGTCACAGCTGCCCCCTGCGACAGCAGAGGCACTATGCGCGAAGCTTTTCCGCGGGCCGCCGTTGAAGGCATCGCGATAATAGACCTTCCGCCTTTAGAAAGCGCTGCGCCGCGAACGTAATCCACTTGCCCGCCGACGCCGCTAAACTGCTTCAGGCCTATGCTTTCGGCGTTCACCTGTCCCGTCAGATCGACCTCGATACACGAATTTATCGAGACCATATTGTCATTCTGCCCGATAACCCAGGGATCGTTCACATAATTTACCGGCATCATCTCCACGCCGGGATTCCCATCTACGAAATCATACAGGGCGCGCGTCCCGATCAGGAAAGTCACGACTGCTTTACCCGGATGCAGGGTTTTGCGGCTGCCGTTTATAACGCCCGATTTCATCAGCCCCATGGCCCCGTCGGAGAACATTTCGCTGTGCAGTCCCAGGTCTTTTTTGTCTTTAAGGAACATGATGACCGCGTCGGGAAGCGCACCGATGCCCAATTGGAGCGTGTCGCCGTCTTTGACGAGCGAGGCGCAGTGGCGTCCTATTTCACGCTCAACGTCAGATACCTCGGGTAGTGGTATTTCGGGCACCGGGTCGGCACACGGCACTATATAGTCGAATCTGGAAAGATGTATCAGGTTTTGCCCGCCCAGAACATGCGGCATGCATTCGTTCACCTGCGCTATTATGATCCGGGCTTTCTCCGTTGCAGCTTTCGAGTAGTCGCAGGCGAGCCCGAAACTGCAGAATCCTTCGCTGTCGGGCGGCGACACGTTTACAATCGCAACATCGACCGGAATGGCGTCTCCCATAAGTCCGGGAAGATCCTTGAAGAACGTGGGCAGAAAATCGGCTTTTCCCTCGGCGATCGCCTGGCGCGAAGCCCCCCCCGCAAAGATGGTCATGTGGCGGAAATATTCCGAATTTTCGGGCATCAGGTAATCGCCGTATCCGAGCGGCAGCGCGTGGAAGATGTGCACACCGTGTAAGCGCTCTTTCTGGGCCATCAGTTCGCGCATGATGAACTGCGGATTCGTCGCCGCATGCGAGCAGACCACCCAATTGCCGCTGTTTATCGCGCCGGCCGCCTCAGCCGCGGAAACGATCTTATCCTTGTATTGTTCTTTCCACTCCATAAAAGTTATATTAACAGGCAAATATATGGATTTCGCTTTTCTGCCGCCAATTTTCGCACTCAAAGATAACATTAAATTAACGTGCGGGCTAAAACGCGACGCCCACATGAAAAACATGCGGGCGTCGACCGAAAGAGGGAGGTGGATTACTCGGCTGCCGGTATTTCGGTGATGCTGCCGTAGCGGTGGTATTCCCACGCGATGCTCTGCTCTTTTATGTAATGGAGCAGTTCCACGCGCCCTTCAGCCGATGGAGCCGCCGTCGCGATGTATTTGTCGCTGACGGCCGCCGCTTCGTAGAATTCTGCAGGGATTTCGGACGAGCACGTCCTGGCGCGTTCGTACTGCGGCAGGCGTCCGGCGAAACCGGCGTCGGGTTCGGCGAAGAGGGCGCGGCACACTTTCCTGAACTCTTCGGCGCGCGTATCGGCCGGATCGACACTGATATCGAGCGGGGTCCCGCAAAGCTGTGCGGCGAAAGCTATCTTCTGCACGGCTTCGGCCGCGTCGCCGGGCTGTACTCGCAGGATCATGTCGCGCAGGGGCAGGTAGCGGAAAACGTTCTGTTCGCCGTAGAGTTTGTTGACGTCGCGCGCGTGGGCGAACTCTTTTTCCCAGGCCGCCGCGTAGTTGGCGCGGAAATCGGCTTTAGAGCCTTTTTTGTCGGTGAATTTCACGAAGCACGAGGTGTAGTTCGGGCCGCCGGCCTTGATGCCGCCGCCGAAAGCCGACAGTTTCATCCCGCCGAAAGGCTGGCGGTTGACGATCGCGCCCGTCACGCCGCGGTTGATATAGAGGTTGCCCGCCTCGAGGTTGGCCTTCCAGTATGCGATTTCTTCCTCGTCGAGGCTCTGCAGGCCGGATGTAAGTCCGTAGTCGAGTCCGTTGACCAGATCGACCGCCTCGCGCAGGTTCTTTACGCGGACGACGCTCAGCATAGGTCCAAACAATTCGTTGCGGAACGAAAAATTTTCGGGCCTCACGCCCCATTTGACGGTCGGGGCGAGGGCGTACTTCTTCTCGTCGAGGAAACACGGTTCGACCAGCCACTCTTCGCCCGGCTCGAGTTTCGCGATCGCTTCCAGCAGTTTGTCGTTCTGGTTGGTGACCATCGGTCCTACGACGTTGCCTATCTTCCAGACGCTTCCGCTCTGCAGGCTGACGGTGGCGTCGCGCAGTTTTTTGCGGAACATCGGATCGTCGTACACCGACCCCTCGACCAGCAGCAGCGAACATGCCGAACATTTTTGCCCGGCGTTGCCGAAGGCCGACGCAACGACGTTCAGTATGGCGTGGTCGCGGTCGCCCGAAGCGGTCAGGATTATGGCGTTCTTGCCGCCCGTCTCGGCCGAGAGGGGAGTGGACGGGTTGGATTTGGCGATCATCTGCGCCGTGTCGGTACCGCCGGTCAGGATGATGTGTTTGATCTCCGGCGCGGTGTTCAGCACTTCCAGCGCCTTACGGTCTGTGATGACAACCTGCAAAGCCTCTTTCGGCACGCCGGCATCCCAAAAAGCCTTCGCAAAGGTCCATGCGACGGGAGCCGAGACGGTGGCCGGTTTCAGTATCACCGTGTTGCCGCCCGAAAGCGCCGAGGTGACGCCGCCGACCGGTATGGCACATGGGAAATTCCACGGAGAAATGACCAGCACAGTGCCTTTCGGTTCGACCTCCACGCCTTTCAGATCCTCGAATTCCTGCATTGAGACGGGGTAGAAGCGTGTGAAGTCGATCGCTTCGGAGACCTCCACGTCGCCCTCGGTGATGGTCTTGCCGGTGATGGCGCACATGCATCCGATGAGGTCGCCGCGCAGTTCCGCAAGGTTGTCGGCCGCCTTGAAGAGTATTCCGCGCCTCTGTTCGAGGGTGGTCTTGCGCCAGCCTGCGGGGTCTGCGCCCGCAATGGCCGCGATCTTCTTTATCTCTTCGACCCCGGCGCGCGACATTTCGCAGACGGTCACCCGGTCGTCCTGACAGCGGTCTTTGTAAACGGCTTTGTCGGCGGTGGCGACCTCTTCCGCACCAATCTGCAGGGGTATCTCATAAGGTTTGTCGTCTGCCGATTTCTTCCACTTTTTCACGATCGATTCGGCCCAGCGCTGGTTCCCAGCGAGGTCGAAATCGGTGTCGGGCTCGTTGCGAAAACCTTCGCCCGGTGCGGCGCCGGCATAGGGTTTCGTGCGGTCCTGAATGCGGACGGGCCCGTGCGCCAGGGAATCTTTCAGTCCGTAGGCTTCGACAAACTGCTTTTCGAGGAAACTCCAGGCATCGGTGCCTGGCTGCAAGTTGAACGAGTAGGCGAGGAAATTTTCGGGCCCGGTGTTCTCATCCATGCGGCGCACCAGGTACGAAATGGCGTTCAGGAAATGCTCGTTCTTCACGACGGGGGTATAGAGGATCACGCGGTTGCCGATTGCCGACTGGGCGCGCCAGATGTGGTTGGCCATCCCTTCGAGCATTTCGAACGAAACGTCGTCGAGAGTGCCGTTGTGTGCGGACGCAAGGTATGCGTAGGCTATCGAAAAGAGGTTGTGCGACGCTACGCCGACCTTCACTGCGCCGGTGTTTTCTGGCAGCAGCGCGCGGTCGAGGATATGCAGGTAACTTGCATCGACCTCTGTTTTACTGCCGTACACCGGGTTTGGCCATCCGCGCAGCGACGAGACGACACTCTCCATTTCGAGGTTGGCCCCCTTCACCAGACGCATCTTCACGGGAGCACCGCCGCTGGCAACACGCTGTTTTGCGAATTCCAGCAGTTCGGTCTGGAACTCCCATGCGTCGCGCAGGTAGGCCTGGATCACTATTCCGGCCTGGTAATCCTTGAATTCGGGCTTCGACAGGGCGGCCTTGAAAACGCGCATCGTCAGGTGGGAATCCTTGTACTCTTCCATGTCCATGTTGATGAATTTCGGGCGCAGCGTGCCGTCGAAATCCTTGTACGGGAAATCTATCGCCTTGCGGTAGAGTGCGCTCATGCGTTCGACCAGCTCTGGAAAACTCTCCTCGAAGTTCAGAGCGTGGGTCTGGGCGTAAATACCCGAAATCTTGACCGATATGTAGTTGATGTCGGGCGATTCCAGAGCCTCTAAATAATGGTGGTAGCGTCCGTCGGCCTCCTCGTTGCCCAGGACCACTTCGCCCAGCAGGTTGACGTTCTGGCCGATGCGTTCGTCGCGGCGCTGTTCGAGATGTTTGGTGAGGCGCGGACGGGCCTCGTCGATCACCACCGTAGCGGTCTCTTTGCGCAGGCGGTTCTTGATTATGGGTATCGCAATGAAATCGAACCGATAGCCCACGGCACGGTACATCTTCAGCAGGAACTTGTCCCACGGGCTGAAGAATTCGGGCACGCCGTAGCGGTCGATCAGCTTCTTGATGCGCCTTGCGAGCTTATTGTCGTCGCGTATCTGCGACGATTCGTCGAGCATTTTCGACAGGAAAATCTTGTCGCCCTTGTTCTGAACGAGCGTTGCGTATTTGTGCTGTTCGCGTCGTTCGGCGGGAGTGATCCGTTTTTCGCTCTCGTTGTAGAGCTTCATGACCCACTCCTGTACTTCGTTGATGGATATATTGTTACTGCCTTTCATGATATATGTTTTAGGTGATATTTATGCAATGGATTGCCGGGGCCGCATGACGGCTGCATGCGGCAAATGATAGGTGGAACTGCACCGGACATCGAGGGGGACCGGGAGTGTAATATGTAAAATGTCGGTTATCCGCGCCGGAAGGGGCACGGATCGTCGTCAGACGGCAGTCCCGTTACAGGAGTGTGGGACTGAACTGCACGGCCCGGTAACGGTGGAGCGTCTGAAGGGCCTGCTTGGAGAATTGTTCGCGTATGGATGAATTCTGTTTCATTCTGCAACTGTGCACGCACACAACGCACACCTGACAAACTTAAACAATTATTTTGAATCTCCCAACAATTCAGGCGGAGATTATACGCCCGGGCTTACAATATGTCTTATTATTGCATCCGTTTCGGACGGATGGAACCAGCGGATGGAGGGATCACGGTTGAACCAGGTCAGCTGGCGCTTGGCGTAGCGGCGCGAATTGCGTTTTATGAGTTCCACGGCGCGGCCAAGGCCGTATTCGCCGTCGAAATGCGCGAACATTTCACGGTAGCCGACGGTCTGCAGCGACGGCAGCGCGCGGAAAGGGTAGAGGGCGCGGGCCTCGGCCTCGAGTCCCTGCTCCATCATGGCGTCGACGCGGCGGTCGATGCGCGCGTAGAGTTCGGTGCGCTCCATCGTAACGCCGATCTTGATTATCCGGAAAGGTCGCTTGGTTTTACTGCCCGTGCGGAACGATGAAAACGGTTTTCCGGTCTGCAGGCACACTTCCAATGCCCTCAGGACACGTGCGGGATTCTGCCGGTCGACGGTTTCATAATAGATGGGATCAAGCCGCTTCAACTCTTCGGCCAGCGCTTCGAGCCCCTCCGCCGAAAGCCTGTCCGACAGTTCCTTGCGCAATTCCGGGTCTGCATCGGGAAGTTCGTCGAGACCGTCACACAGCGCATCTATGTAAAGCCCCGAGCCTCCGACCGCAACTACATATTTATTTTCGGCAAACAGCCTGTCGAGCAGCGCCAGCGCCTCGCGCTCGAAATCGGCGCAGGTGAAACGCTCCGTAACATCGCGGCCGGCTATGAAATAGTGGGGAACTGCGGCAAGCTGTTCATCGGAAGGCTGTGCCGAGCCGACCGCCATTCCCCGGTAGACCTGCCGCGAATCGGTGGATATTATTGGAGCATGAAAATGCCGTGCAATAGCGACGCTCAGGTCGGTCTTGCCGGAACCGGTGGGGCCTGCAATAACTATAAGTGTGGAATCAGAAATCGTCGGAGTCGTCGGTTTCATAACTTTCGAAAGAGTCGAACTCGCTCATCATGTCGTCGAATATCATACCGTTTCCGGCGTCGTACTGCTTGGGGGCGTCGGCTTTCGAAAGCGCCACGCGCGGATATTCGACCCCTTCTTCGCTCTTTTTGGCTTCCGTGAGCTCCAAAAAAAGGCCTCTATCGCCGAAGACGTCGAAAAGGAATATCAGGCGGTCGCGGTTCTGCCGTATGATCTGGCCGAGCAGCACATCCGCCATCGGCACCGGCGCTTCACCGTCACAGCTGCCCGGCGAGCACATATCTTCGCTGGTGAATTCGCGCCCCTTTTCCCAAAGAGCGTTCGAGGTGAAGAACGAGGTTATGCCGCCCTTGTCGAAGCGCAGGTCGCCGCACAGGAAGTCATTGAAATCGGTGAGGCCCATGTCATAGGGGACTTCATATTCCCTGATGAAATAGTCGTTCTCATCGCTCAGCATCCGGAATCTGAAAATCATCGACATATCGATATCCATTTTTTAGGGTTATGACAAAGATATGAAAAATAACCTTACGTTATCCCCCTGTTCTGCATCCGCCGAAAAATACCGCGCCACAAGATCGTGCAGAGGCGAATTTCGTGCGCAAGCTAAAAGGGCACGGAGTTTGATTAAGCCTTAGCTCAACAACTCAATCGCATGAAAAAGATAATACTCCTGATACTGATAATGGGCATGGCTCCCATCGCAGCAAACAGCCAGGCTTTGATAGCCCTGGTATTCGGCAAGAAACTGGAATCCGACAAACTTAAACTCGGGCTGTTCCTCGGAGCGCAGGGCAGCATGATAACAGGAGCGGAAACCGTAGCGTTCAGACCCAATCTCTCCTTCACTGTAGGCGCATACACGGATATAAAGATCGGCAAGAGCGATAAATGGCTCCTGCAGAACTACCTGGTTTTCAAAGCGCCCAAAGGCGGCTCGGGACTCGACGTCGCCAGCGAATCGCTGACCGACGACCCGCAGATCCTCGACAACATGACCATGATCGAGCGCAATCTCACCTATTTCCAGATAACGCCCGTGATGCGGTATTGCTTTACCCACACCTGGTCGGTGGGGGTGGGGCCTTACGTGGGATTCAAGCTGGCTGGCAACGACATCTATTCCGCCAGTGAGAGCGACGGCGACCTCTCCTACAAGATGAAAATGATCAAAAAGTTCACCACCGTGGACTTCGGGTTCGCATTCGACGTTCAGTGCCGCCTGATGAAAGGCAACGGGCTGCAGCTCAATCTGCGCTTCGAACAGGGGGTCGTGGATATGTACCGCAAAGGCACCGGCCTGAGCGGACGCCCCATGGCGTTCCATCTGGGCCTGGGAATTCCGATAACCAAAAGCAGCAAGGCATCTGCTGATGTAGATGCGCCTGCAAAACAAAAGAAACACCACGAAAAATAAATCATCCATGATAAAACTCCTACGCCCGGCCATTATCCTGTTCATGCTTGTGTATGCCGCCTCCGCTTCGGCGCAGGTGGGATCGGGCGTCAAGGTAACGCCCGAAAGCGAAAGCGTGAACGCCGACAGCCTCAAACAGACGGAATACCCTTACTTGCTCCCGTTCCTCGGCAAGAAGACCCAGGCGCGGGGATTCAAACTGCCGTATCCGTCCGGCGTTATGGTGAACACTTTCATCGGCACGCAGGCGATAAACATAACCGATCTTGAGGTCGGTTTCAACGGCAGCCCGATGTTCAACCTCGACAGCATAGTCGTTTTCAACAACAGCAAAGCCCATATACAGAACGTAAACGTCAGGCTCGACTTCTGGATACTGCCGTTCCTAAACATATATGGTCTGGGAGGAGCCACGTGGACGCAGACCGACATAAACCTAGTCTCGCCGATACAGATGTCGACCACGGCAAAATTCGACGGCTATATTTTCGGGGTTGGGGCGACGCTGGCCAGCGGAGTCAACCGGTTCTTCGCCGCACTCGACTGGAACGCCACCTGGTCCTTTTTCGACGGGATAGACGGGGCTGTCAGTGCGCAATTGCTATCACTGAGGGCAGGTTACACCATTCCGTTCAAGCGCGACCGGAGCCTGTCGTTCTGGAT
Organism: Rikenellaceae bacterium; assembly: GCA_031547885.1. Taxonomy (GTDB): domain Bacteria; phylum Bacteroidota; class Bacteroidia; order Bacteroidales; family Rikenellaceae; genus UBA940. Next base: position 44,246 of record JAVBRO010000002.1, on the reverse strand, counting down.
AGGCGGGGGACACATGTTCATCAACCGCACGACGCAGGGCACCATAAACCTGGGCGATATAGTTCCGGATTTCACCGGAGACCAGCTCGAGCCTATCATCAACAGCACGAAAGCCGACTATCCGGACATGAGCGCGGCGCAGTACGCGGTGATGAAGCAGGCCGCCGAGACCCTCTATAACAATCTGCCGGAGATCAACGACCAGATCGACAAGACGATAGTGAGCTACTCTTTAAAGAAGAGCCCGACGCACAAATTCACCGCTAATGCAGGGGCGCAGTTCCAGCTCAACCGCCGGTTCGTCTTCAGGACCGAGGCGGGTTTCCTGGGCGGACGCAATTCGCTGCTGCTCTCGGCCAACTACCGTTTCGGGATAGTAAGACCGAAATACGATAAAAATCATTAAAAAAATACGCCGGATATGAAAAGGCCTCTGTTTATAGTTTTGCTTTTGGGCGCCGCGTTTGCAGGCACCCTTGCGTTTGCGCAGGAAAAAGACCATTCAAAAAATAAGGAGCGCGTGCGCTTCAAAGATATATCTTTCAAGGATTCGCTCGACCACAAATTCGATATGAGCGAATTCCTGATCGAAGCCAACGGCTTTATCCCGATGGTGACCATCATATCGGAACCGGCTCTGGGCGGTTTCGGCATAGGCGCCGCGCCCATATTTCTGCACAAACGCCCGCCTATCGTCAAGGATACGAAAAAAGGGAAACACCTGGTCATTCCGGTGTCGCCGGATATCACGGCTGCCGGGGGTTTCTGGACGCTAAATAATAGCTGGGGCGCCGTGGCGGCACGCTTCGGATCGTTCGACAAGGGACGCTTCACATACAGGGCCGGCGGCGGATACATGAATATCAACATGTCGTTCTACCGCGACATAACGATAGGAGACACAGACCTTGGCAACACTGAGTTCGACTTCAATATAAAGAGCGTGCCGGTGTTCGCGGCGCTCATGACGCGGCTCGGCTACTCGAAATGGCAGTCAGGACTGGAATACCTCTTCCTCTACAGCAAACTGAAATACACCGGCGACCCGTTGCCGTACCCGCTTCCCGACGAATTCCTCAGCCAGATAGACAATGACCGGATAATCAGCCAGCTGGGTATGATAGTCGAGTACGACGGACGCGACAACACTTTCACGCCCGACCGCGGCATCAAGTTCCATCTCGATGGCGGAATGAGCAAAACCTGGATCGGCAGCGACTTCAACTATTGGAGGCTTAATTACTACGCCTACATGTACCAGCCTTTCCGCTTCAATATCATCGGCGGACTCCGTATCGACGGCCAGCAGGCTTTCGGCGATCCGCCGTTCTATATGAAGCCGTTCATCGACCTGCGCGGTATCCCCGCAAACCAATACCAGGGCATGGCCGACATTCTCGTCGAGGGCGAGATCCGCTGGGACGTCGTACCGCGCTGGAGCGTCGTGGGCTTCGGAGGCACGGGCAAGGCGTTCGACAAATGGAGCGAATTCGGCCCTGCGGAGTGGGTTTACAGCTACGGCACCGGATTCCGCTACCTCATCGCCCGCAAGTTTAAGCTGCGCATCGGCCTCGACGTCGCGGGCGGCGCCGACGGCAACTGGGGCTACTACATAGTCTTCGGAAGCAACTGGCTCAAATGAATTGACAATTGACAATGGACAATTGATAATGATTTCCAGGAACGACAATTGAAAATTATTTTTGAATTATTACTCTCCAAATTCTTAACTTTTCATTGTCAATTATCCATTGTCAATTGTCAATTAAAAAAACCATCGTATCGCGGCCGTCGGGGTAATCCGTCAGGGCGGGGCGCTGGGTTTCGCCGAAACCTACCGCGCGGGGATGATCTATTTTACCGGCGACGCACTGTATCTCCCCGTCATGTGCGGATATCCAATCCTTCACCTCGGATGAACTGTCGTAAAACGTGTAATTGATGCGGCTTACCGCGGGCGAAAACTCCCGGTCTTCGACCAGTACGTTGACTCCGCAGTCGACGAAAGGGCGGCAGTTCAATTGAAGCATGGCCCTGGCCTGCCTGTAATTATTCAGGTATTTCGGATTCACCCCCGAGGCCCGGGCGGACAGGGTGTTTTTCAGTATTTCGATATCGTAACCACGGGGAACGAAGAGAAGGCTCACGTTGCGGCAGCCGAGGCCTGAATATGACATCACGTCGCTGCTCAGACCCGCAAGCTCTTCCGGAGTCTCGGTCGCGTCGAGAACGGCCAGCGAATACCTGCTTCCGCGCAGAAGCATCGGAATGCCCGCATAGCGTTCGCGCAGCGCCATAACAGTATTGTCTCCCCCCATCGCAATTACCGCATCAGGTGTTCCCCTGCCGGAACTGAACGAAATGGATAGTTTTGGAGCTATGTCGAGCAGCATATCCAGAATGTATGTCATCAATATCTCATCTTTCGACGACGGTTTTACGACGGCCCGGTGCCCGGCGCAGAGCACGCACAGCAGGTCCTGGAAACCGACGAAAGGGATATTCCCGGCCATAACGATCAGAACATCTTTCGGTTCGGACACGGGCAGGACGGGGTAGGCCGAAAGCCACGTTTCCAGCGAACCGTAAGAGAGCATCCGGGAAGCGATATTCCGCGCGGCCTGCCTGATCTCGGCGGGCTGGAACCACGGATTTTCGTCCGCAGCCCGGCGCATCACTGCATCGGTCAGCGGATCGTCCCCGAACCGTTCAAGGCTTCGCCCGAGCTCGCCGAATATGCTGACAAAATCGTCTACCATGACGCAAAGTTATCCGTTTCCGCGAAACTTTTGTATTTTTACATCCGTAAAAACCAATAGATGTCTCAGCGAATTTCATTCGTCGTCATTCCGAGCGAGGGCGATCCAATAACATTCCACGGGATAATCGGAGTCTATCGCACGACGAGGAAACTACGTAACATTTGATAGATTGAAGCGGGTTTAATTATAAGGTAGTTCCCTCGTCGCCGAAAGTTGACCGACAATTCAACAGACCCACTATGGTTTCGGCTCGCTCGGGATGACCAGACGCGCAAAAAACTGTTTTGAGAAATTTAAATACTTGTTTTAAACAATTATCAGACAATGAAATTCCTCGCCATAATACCCGCACGCTACGCATCGTCACGATTCCCCGGAAAACCGCTCGCCATGCTGGGCGGCAAACCCATGATACAGTGGGTCTGCGAGCGCGTCGCAGGCATTGTGAAGGATTGCTGGGTGGCCACCGACGACCGACGCATAGCCGACGCCGTCAGGGGATTCGGGGGCAGGGTGGTGATGACATCCACCGAACACCGCAGCGGGACCGACCGGTGCGCCGAAGCATACAAAAAGATAGCCGCCGAGACAGGACAAAGTTTCGACGTCGTGATAAACGTCCAGGGCGACGAGCCGTTCATTGCCACTGAACACCTCACGGCCGTTAAATCACTGTTCGAATCACCTGAAGTGCAGATCGGCACGCTCGTAAAGCCTTTCGCGGAAGGCGAGGACATTTCGAACCCCAACACTCCGAAAGTGGTTCTGTCGCTCGCAGGCGACGCCATGTATTTCAGCCGCTCGGTGATCCCCCACCTGCGCGGGACCGAACCCGGACAATGGGCCGCCGCGCACACCTATTATAAACATATCGGGCTCTACGCCTACCGCACCGAAACACTGTGCGAAATAACACGCCTGCCGCAGAGTCCGCTCGAGGTGGCCGAATCGCTCGAACAGCTCCGATGGCTCGAGAACGGCTATCTCATACGTGCGGGGATAGTGGCTACGGAAACCGTCGCAGTGGACACTCCGGAAGACCTGGAACGCGCCGCCGCGATGCTGCAGCGATAGACAAGGCGTTTTTTTTGCAATTATTTGGCGGAAAAGCTAAATAATCATATATTTGCTACGGAAATACACCTCGCAAGCCGTATGCTCACGGCTTTTTATCACAAAAAACATACTCATTACATACATCTATGCAAGACTTTCAGATGCTGGAGGATAAAAGTTTATCCGAATTGCGCATCATAGCCAAGGCCCTCGGTATTAAAGGCGCGTTCAAAAAAGACGAACTCATAGCCCGCATAATCGAAGAGAGCCGGAACGGTCGGAACGGTGGCAACGGCCACAGCGAAGACGGCGAAACGGCTCCGCAGACCGGCGAAACGATCGAGGAAGAATATAGTGCCCCTCTCCCCGCCGTCGTAGAGGAAGAGCCCAAACGCCGCGGCAGGCGTCCGAAAATAGGTTACAGCCACGCGGAACCGGTCGACCATCCCGCTGTCGTTCACACGGCATCGGCCGTGGAATTGCCCTTTGAACCGGCTCCTGTCGCAGAGCAGGCGGTTGAAGAGATTCCGGCTGCCGCAGAAGCGGAAATTTCCGCGCCTGCAGAACAACAGGGGCCCAAGAAACGCGGACGCAAGCGCATAGGGCAGCAGGATGAAACCCCTGCAGCAGAAATGCCGGAAATCCCGGAAGCCCCGACGGAAGAGATCAAAGAGGCGCCGCAGCAGAAAGAGGAGAACCGCAATAAACCACAGAACCAGAAAGGCCGTCAGCAACAGCAGAAGAACGGCAACAACGGCCATTCGCACGGCGAGGCGCGCGACGAATTTACCGGGAACGTGGAAGGGGAAGGCGTCCTCGAAGTGATGCCCGACGGCTACGGATTCCTGCGCTCGGCCGACTATAACTACCTCAATTCGCCCGACGACGTCTACGTATCTCCCTCGCAGATAAAGCTTTTCAGCCTCAAACCGGGCGACACCGTTCAGGGCGTCATCCGCCCCCCGAAGGAAGGCGAAAAATATTTCCCGCTCGTCAAGGTCAACATGATAAACGGCTTGCATCCCGACCTGGTGCGCGACCGCGTGCAGTTCGAGTTCATGACGCCGCTCTTCCCCAACGAAAAATTCAACATCACGGGCAACGGGCACAACAACCTTTCGTCGCGCGTAGTGGACCTCTTTTCGCCGATCGGCAAGGGCCAGCGCGGACTGATCGTCGCACAGCCGAAAACGGGTAAGACCGTGCTGCTGCAGAACATCGCCAACGCCATCGCCGACAACCACCCTGAGGTCTATATGATCGTCCTGCTGATCGACGAACGCCCCGAGGAAGTGACCGAAATGGCCCGAAACGTGAAGGCCGAAGTAATCGCCTCTACATTCGACGAACAGGCTTCGCGTCATGTGAAGGTCGCCGAAATGGTGCTCGATAAAGCCAAGCGAATGGTTGAATGCGGTCAGGACGTCGTGATATTCCTCGACTCTATAACCCGCCTTGCACGCGCCTACAACACAGTCCAGCCCGCATCCGGCAAGGTGCTTTCGGGTGGTGTGGACGCAAACGCGCTGCACAAGCCCAAAAGGTTCTTCGGCGCCGCACGAAACACCGAGGAGCGCGGTTCGCTTACGATCGTCGCCACGGCCCTCATCGACACCGGCTCGAAGATGGACGAAGTAATCTTCGAGGAGTTTAAGGGTACGGGCAATATGGAGCTTCAACTCGACCGCAAACTCGCCAACAAGCGCGTCTACCCGGCCGTGGATGTCGTCGCTTCGGGCACCCGCCGCGAGGACCTGCTGCTGAGCAAGGACGTTCTGCAGAAGACCTGGATCCTGCGCCGCTATCTCTCGGACATGAATTCGGTGGAAGCCATGGAAGAGATCAAAAAGCACATGGAGAACACCCGCGACAACGAAGAACTGCTCGTCACCATGAACTCCTGATAATCAATTACGAATTACGAAATACACTCGCTATACAATATGAAAAGCCTCCTTTGGAGGCTTTTTTGCAGTACAACAATTCGTAATTCGTAATTTAAAATTCGTAATTTAGAACATGTATCCCGCCTGCACGTAGAATCCCAGCGACTTTGTCACGTTTGACCAGCTGAAAGAGGCCATGATGGGGAAAAGCCTGAAATTGTAGCCGTAGTCTATCGCGGCCCCGAAATAACTGTTCCCTTCGGAGAAGAGGGTCGAGAACCCGTTGTTGGTGAGGGCGTAGTTGAACGACGCCGAAACGAAGTGGCGCATACCTATGCGCTGACGGCCTTGCAGTTTAGCTGAGAGGAATATGTGCGGAACGGCTTCCATGTAGCCGATCCCGTCGAAAGGCATCTGCTGCGGAAGATATCTCCCGAAAAATTTGCCCCCGACCATGTTCAGCATGGGGAACGGTATGTCGGCCCCCACCAGGATGCGTCCGTAAAGGCTGGGGATAAGCGAGAAACGCTTCGTAACCGGAACCGCCGTCATCCACGAATACGAGATCGCCGAGAACGGGGCGTGGCCGTTATACTGCACGAAATTATCTGTGTAGAGATCGTAGCCGACGGAGAACGCAGACCCGCGCTGTGCAAAATAGGGGTGGTTGAGAGTCTCGTATTCCATCCGGCCGTAATAACTCACCATTCCTTCCGATTCCAGCTGCATCGGGTCTCCGTCGTGGTCGAACAGCAGGTGGCGGAACGAAAAATATTCGTACCTTAATCCTAGAGCCAGTTTGAGATTCTGCCGCAGGAAGTTCATGTCGTTGAAACTCGCGCTGACGAAATTGTGGTCGTAGGTCGTGTTGAAATATTTGTTGCCACTGTCGTAGATGTTGATATCGTTGTGGTTGAACGTGTAGTCGAAATTGAAATAGCTGAGCGGCGAGGTGTAGAACGAGTAATCGACCTGGGCCATGATCCTCCGTCCAAGGCGGCCGGTGAGCGATGCCTGCATCGGGACTTTTTTGCCGAGCCTGAACGTGCGGTTGACCAGCGCCGAAGCTATCTCTTCGGAGTCGACGTTGACGCCTATATTCAGCGAGTTGTCCCTTCTTTCATCCAGGTGAAAATAGAGGTTGTATCCATCCAGCGTGTCGCTCAGGGAGTAATATATATTCGAGAACGACGAAGTTGCCGTCAGTATCGACATGCAGCGGTTCAGTGAGGCGACGCTCATGTCGGTATTCTCCTTTACCTTGCATTTCCGCATCACCCAGTTCCTTTCGCGCGGCGAAAGCTCGTCGAAACTGACGTCGTAAACATGAAAATTCCCCCTTTCGTTAAGCGAGAGGTAAGGTCCATGCGGCGGCGGAGCAAAATCTTCGGCGATGCCTATCTTCGGCTTCAGTTCCACAAGGTCGTCCCACTGGGCAATTGCGGCCGCCCGGCCGCGGTCGATAAGGCTGTCCAGCGCCGGCAGGTTGAAGCTCGCCGACGAATATCCCTCGACGTTCACTTTCATATAGACATCCGTCAGACTTACGTTCCGGCGGTAGGTCTGCTGCTGCATTACCAGGTCGACGATCTGGGTCAGTATCGCCGGCGCTCCAGTCAGTTCATCCTTGCTCTTCAGCTCGGACTGCACATCGACACCTATTATTATATCGGCCCCCATCTCCATAGCGACGTTCGTCGGGAAGTTGTTCATCATTCCTCCGTCTACCAACACCATGTCGCCCGTGTAAACAGGTGAAAAGACTCCCGGGATGGCCATGCTGGCCCTCATGGCGGTCGGCAGCACGCCATCCTGGAACACCACGGGTTTGCCGTCGACTATATCGGCCGCAACGCATGCGAACGGAATGGGAAGCTGCCTGAAATTTATCGAGTCGTGGTATCCCACCATCAGGTCGTTGAAAAGCATTTCGAGGTTGGTGCCGCGGATATACCCTCCGAAACCTTCCATCCGCTTGCCGAACTGCAGCGAAACGAGGTATTTTGAGTCGGTTTCCTTCTGCGAGAAAGTCTGGTAGCGGCGTTCGGTGCGGTCGCTGAGCAGCAAGCCCCAGTCCTGGCTCATCACCATGCTGTCGAGTTGATCGGGAGTGTAACCGATGCAGTAGAGGCCCCCCACGATCGAACCCATGCTCGTACCGACTATCATGTCGATGGGTATGCCGGCCTCTTCGATGACTCTCAGGGCGCCGATGTGTGCGACCCCTTTGGCGCCTCCTCCGCTCAGTACGACGGCAACCTTCTTACGCCCCAGGCTGTCCGGTTTTTGGGCAGACAGGATACCGGGAACCGCAAGAACCACAGCCAATAATATGTACAGAAATTTTTTCATCGGGGGATATTAGTGCAAATGTAAGAATATTTCCGCAATCGAAACAAAAACACCGCCGCAGAAGCCCGTCAGTTCGGCTTTTGAACAATAAAACGGAACAATCGGCCATTTTTTAGCCGGATATGGAGCATAACAGGCAGCACACCGGCCGCTTTTATTCTATATTTGCAAGAACATATGAAGAAACAGATATCGATCATCCTCTGCCTTTCCACGGTAACCGCCACCTGGGCATCGCCTGCCGTACCGGAAAGAGAGGCAGTAGATTCCGTCCGCATCGAACAGGTCGTCGTAACGGGAAGCCGTGCGTCGCTGACCGCGAAGAACCTGCCGATGAGCGTGAGCGTCATCACGGAAAGAGAGTTGGGAAACCGCATGGAGCAGTCCGTCCTGCCGATACTGGTGGAGCGCGTGCCGAGCCTTATGATAACCTCGCGCAGCGTGATGGGTTACGGGGCCTCGACCGGCGCGGCGGGGACTATGACGATCCGCGGGGTCGGGAACGGTCCCGGAACACTCGTACTGATCGACGGACATCCACAGTTCATGGGCATATTCAGCCATCCGCTGGCCGACACTTATCAGACCCTGATGGCCGAACGAGTGGAAATAGTTCGTGGCCCGGCATCGGTGCTCTACGGCGGCAACGCTATGGGCGGGGTGGTGAATATTATCACCAAACAGCAGCGCGAGAACGGCTCCAATGTACGCCTGAACGCCATGTATGGCTCATACAACACTGTGTCTACCGACTTCAGCAGCGCGGTGCGGAAAGGCGGGTTCAACAGCGTCCTTTCGGCGGGCTACAACCGCAGCGACGGCCACCGCCCGAACATGGATTTCGAACAGTTCAGCGGCTACGCCAAGGTCGGATACGATTTCCCGCGGCACTGGGAAACTTTCGCGGACCTGAATCTTTCCAAATCATACAGTTCCAATCCCGGTGCGATCGACGCCCCCATGACCGACAACGATATGGACATACTACGAGGCGTCGCTTCATTTTCGCTTGCAAACAGTTACGATCGGACGTCGGGAGCGCTGAAGCTCTTCTATAATTTCGGCGACCATTTCATCGACGACGGCTATGCCGAAGGGGGTACGCCGAGGGGCGACCGCTTCAATTCTACCGACTGGATGCTCGGGGTCACCCTGTTCCAGAATTACGCCGTGTGGAAAGGCTGCCAGGCCACTTTCGGTTTCGACTTCCAGCGCTACGGCGGGCACGCCTGGACCTCATACCTGAACGGAAACGACGACAGCACGATCTCCACCGAGTACATGAACGACTATGCCGGATACGTCAACCTCCAGCAGATGCTTTGGGATCGGCTGATGATAAACGCGGGCATCCGCTTCGACCACCACTCAGTGGCGGGTAACGAATGGGTGCCGCAGTTCGGGTTGAGCTGGTTCGCCGGACGTAACACGACCGTGAAAGCTATCGTGAGCAAAGGCTACCGCAACCCGGCCATGCGCGAACTGTATATGTGGGGCCCGGCCAATCCCGGCCTGAAGCCCGAAAGCCTGATGAACTACGAGGCCGCGCTTAACCAATACCTCTTCGGCCGCAGGCTGGCACTTGAGTTCAATCTATATTATATTAAAGGAGACAACACTATCGTGGCGGCGCCGGATGCCGACGCGCGTCCCGGATGGAGGTACAAGAACACGGGGGAGATCGAAAATTACGGGACAGAATTCTCGGCCGACTGGCGCATAAACCGCAATCTCGGCCTCAACGCCAATTACAGCTGGCTGCACATGGAGCATAAGGTGGCTGCGGCGCCCGAACATAAACTGTACGCCGGAGCCGACTACACGCTCAAAAAGTGGACGTTCTCCACCGGGCTGCAGTATGTGCACGGCCTTGTTACCGAAGCGCCCGATCCGATAGCGGGCACGCCCGGCGGAGAGGACTCTTTCCTGCTCTGGAACGCGCGCGCGTCGTTCAGGGCGGCCAAATGGCTCACACTGTTCGTTTGCGGTGAGAACCTGCTGGACCAAAAATATGAGATGTATGCCGGATACCCGATGCCCGGAGCGACGGTGTTCGGCGGAATATCCTTAAAACTATAAAAACCGACCGACTATGACAAAAATGATCCTGACAACGCTCGCCGTCATGACCGGCATGGCATCATGCCCAAGCGGCACGCAAACCGACAACAGTGAAAAAGAGAACGAAATGAAAAACGCAAAGGCCGCAGTCTATTTTACCAAAGAGATCTCGCCGGAGAGCCTGCAAAAGATATACGAGGCTCTTGGGCGCGAGGCTACGGGGAAAGTCGCCATAAAATTGAGCATGGGCGAACCCGGCGGCCACAACTACCTGAAACCCGAACTTATCGGGGATTTCGTGAAGTCCGTGAACGGGACTTTCATCGACGCCAACACAGCCTACGGGGGCAACCGCGCCACGACAGAACTTCATATGAAGGCGGCTGAAGACCACGGCTTCACGGCTATAGCGCCCGTCGACATCCTGGACTCGGAAGGGGAGATCGACCTTCCCGTCGTGGGCGGCAAACACATTACACGCGACATCGTCGGGTCGCACTTCACCGACTACGACTTCGTTGTGAACCTCTCGCATTTCAAGGGCCACGTCAGCGGCGGTTTCGGGGGTGCGATCAAGAACATGTCTATAGGCATCGCTTCATCCGCGGGCAAAGTGCTGATCCATTCTGCGGGCCAAAGCACCACGGAATGGGGTAATCCGAAGCAGGACGACTTCCTCGAAACCATGGCCGAAGCTGCCAAAGCAATAGCCGACCACTGCGGCGACAACATCATCTACATCAGCGTGATGAACAACCTCTCCGTTGACTGCGACTGCGATAATAACCCTGCCGATCCCGAGATGGGCGACATAGGCATACTCGCCTCGCTCGATCCGGTGGCGCTGGATAAGGCATGCGTGGACCTCGTTTACGCATCGGAAGACCACGGAAAAATCCACCTGATCGAACGCATGGAATCACGCAACGGTATCCATACGGTCGAGTACGCCGAGCAGATAGGCCTCGGCACAACGAATTACGAACTGGTGCCGATAGACTGACCATAATAAAGCAAAGCCATGAAGAAAAAAGTATTGATTATTTCGGCCAGTCCGCGCCGCGGAGGCAACTCCGACCATCTGTGCGGCGAGTTCATGCGCGGTGCGCAGGATGCAGGACACGACGTGGAGAAGATATTCTTCCGCGACATGACGATAAACTACTGCACGGGGTGCGGGGCGTGCAATACGACACACAAGTGCGTCCAGAAAGACGATATGGCAGCCGTTTTAGACAAAATGGTCGCCGCCGACGTGCTTGTCTTCGGGACCCCGGTCTATTTCTACACGATGGATGCGCAGCTGAAAACCCTGATCGACCGCACCGTTCCGCGTTATACCGAACTCAAGGGGAAAGCATACCTGATCGCGGCTTTGGCCGACAGGGGAGAGGCTTCCATGGCCGGCACGCTCGCCGCATTCCAGGGATTCATGGACTGCCTCGACGGCGTCGAACATGCCGGAACCATAGTCGGCTACGGAGCGTGGAACAAGGGCGAGATCATCGGCAATCCGGCCGTGGAGGATGCTTACCGGGCGGGCCGGAATGTGTAATACGGCCATGACGACTCCGGAGCTTCTCGCTATACGCCTGCAAAACCAGCGGCTCATGGGCCAACGCTTTGCGGAACCCGCCGAAGCCGTATCGTGGATGGGTGCGATGCAGGCGCAGGCGCTCGACCAGGCGAAGTGGGGGATAGGGGTGCGGCTCGCGGACGGAACCGTGAAAGCCGTCGAAGAGGCCCTGAATACGGGAAAGATCATCCGCACCCACATTCTGCGCCCGACGTGGCATTTCGTGACGGCCGAAGATATCCACTGGATGTTCGACCTCTCCAATCCTCAGATAAAACCCATCTATATCTCATATTGCCGGATGATCGGTGCCGACGAATCGCTGGTCCTGCGCGCCCTGCCTGTCGTGGAAAATTCGCTGGCGGGCGGAAAGCACCTTACGAAAGAGGAGATCGGCGGCGCCCTGCATGCCGCCGGGATAACGGCTGACGGCAGCCTGCTGAACCAGATCATCTGCCGGGCCGAGATGGAGGGAATACTCTGCAACGGTCGTCTGCGTGGGAATAAACAGACATTTACCCTACTCGAAGAGTGGGCGCCGCGCAAAGAGACGATAGGCAGGGACGAGGCGTTGGAACGTCTGGCGCGGCGGTACTTCACCAGCCACGGACCGGCTACAGTGCACGATTTCTCGTGGTGGTCGGGGCTAACGGTCACCGACTGCCGCAGGGCCGTCGCAATGCTCGTGAGCGATCTCGTCTCCGTGAAGCTGAACGGTCGGGATTTCCTGATGATGAACGACATCGAAATTCCTGTGGCGCATGGCGGTTCCGCCCTGCTGCTCCCGTCATTCGACGAATTCGTGGTCAGTTACAAGGATCGCTCGGAAATGATCTCCGAGACCCATTACGGCAAGGTTATGACTAAGAACGGACTCTTTTCTCCGACCGTGATGCTCGGCGGGGAGATAGTCGGCTCATGGAAAAAGTCGGTGAAGAAAGGGGCCGTCGAGACCGGGTTGTTCTTTTTCGAAAAGACGCCGCAAAAGACCCAGGGACTCTTCAAGCTCGAAACTGAAAGGCTCGGGAGATTCTACTCCTGCAAATAGAGGTAGAGGGTCGGCTATTACCTGCTTATCTCTTTCCCGCCAAGGTCGAAGTACTTTTTTTCACCCGATACAAAAGGCATCACAAAATTATCGCCGTCGAAGACGACGCCCAGCCGCAATTTCCAATTCTGGAATTTCGTGCCGGGCTGGAGCAGAATTTCTACTGCTTGAATGATTATTTGGGAGCAATCCTAAAATAAAATATATAAAAATTGTACGAAGCGTACAAAAATCGTACAGGTTGGCCGGTGCTGTTTTTTATCGGACGTTTATCCTCTTTACATGATATACTTTAGGTTTCGAAAAGTGGCTCCATCCCTATAAAGAGCCGGTTTTCTTGTGTCTGATACCACTACTTAATTATTTTAACCTAAACTATTGTATGTATGAGTCTATCTACTAATCAACTGAAAGCACTGTTGCTGGGCTTTGTCATGCTGCTGACTGTAAATGTGTCGGCACAGGATAACATGCTGCGCGGCCGTGTTGTCGATGAGAAGGGACAACCTATTGTCGGAGCGACAATATTGGTGAAAGGAACCCAGCTTGGGAGTTCATCTGGTTCCCCAAACGGTGAATTTTCCATCAAATTGCCGGAAACAAACGCGATTCTGGACGTTTCCTTTCTGGGCTTCACCCCGAGACAGGTTTCGGTAATCGCAGGGCAAAACACAGTGATTCATTTGTCGCGTGAAGAAGCTACAGAACTTGAAGCCGTCGAGATTGTGGCGGTGGGATTCGGCAGCCAGAAGAAGGCATCGGTCGTGGGCGCCATATCGTCGGTCAAACCGCAGGCATTACAGATCCCGGTGCGTTCGCTGAGCCAGACGCTTGCGGGTAACATCGCAGGTGTGATCTCTCTGCAGTCGTCCGGTGAACCAGGTAAAGACGATGCCCAGTTCTGGATCCGCGGTATAGGTTCTTTTATGGGTAGAGTGGATCCGCTTATTATCGTAGACGGCGTCGAACGTCCGCTTAACGACGTGGACCCTCTTGAAATAGAGTCGTTCAGCGTGCTGAAAGACGCGAGCGCCACAGCTGTATTCGGGGTACGCGGAGCCAACGGCGTTATAATTGTCAATACCAGACGCGGTTTCGATGGCCCGGCACGCATCGATGCCCGCTATGAGCAGGGTTTCTCTTTTGCGAGCAAGCGCCTCTCCTTTGTCGACGCTGCAACCCGCTCGATGATGTTTAACGAGGCGGTCGACGGTACGACCGGTACTTCTGCCGATAAGTATACGGCTGAACAAATAACGGCTATGAGAAATCAAACGGACCCGGAATTATATCCCGACGTAGACTGGCAGAACCTTCTTATGAGTCCAGTCTCTATTTCGGAAAAGGTGAGCGCCAACATATCCGGCGGGGGCCGCTTTGCACGTTATTTCACCGCCCTTTCATTCTACAACCAGAACGGCCAGTACAGGGTCAACCCCGGCAAATACTACTGGGTCCCCGAGGGGATAGGAAAGTTCGGTGAAAATATTAATTATAAGAGGTACAACTTCCGAACCAATGTTGACATGAATATCACGAGTACAACTTTGGTTACGCTGGGCATCCAGGGTAATGTCACCGAAAACACAGAACCTTCGATCGGTTCCGACGCCATATACCGTGACATTATCAATGCCGCCCCGAACGCTTTCCCGATCATCTTTAAAGACGGCAAACTTGCGGGCCGCGACGGATTGAACAACCCCTATAATGACCTGACGCAGATGGGTTGGAAAAAAACCACCGGAAACACGCTGAGGGCCAATCTGAGGATCGACCAGGACCTGAAATTCATCACTCCCGGACTCAAGGCTTCCGTAACTTATGCCTATGACGCCCAGAACTACGACGTAGCTACGCGCGCAAGGACGATAAATTATTTCGAAGCTGTCGGCCGCGACCCGGACGGGGAACTTATACGAACGGAATGGCAGGCCAGCCAATATATGGATTATCTCGGTTATTCGAGTAGTGCATACGGCGACCGTACCCAATATGCCGAAGCTACCTTAAACTACCAGCGCTTGTTGGGCAAAGATATGAAGCATGATGTCAGCGGGCTTATACTGGCTTTTGCAAAAGGTTACCGTACCCAGACTGCGAGTGACTATATCAATTCTCTTCCGAGCCGTTCCCTGGGTCTTGCCGGCCGTGTGACTTACGCCTATGACAGAAGGTATCTTTTCGAAGCCAACATTGGCTTCAACGGTTCCGAGAACTTTCCGGAAGGCCGCAAGATGGGTTTGTTTCCCGCTGTAGCCGTCGGCTGGGTTTTGTCGGAGGAAAGTTTTCTTAAGCACAATAACGTTCTGACATGGGCCAAGATAAGGGGCTCTTTCGGACAGGTAGGTAACGACCAGATATTTAGCGGAAACGTCAAGCAGAGGTTTGTATATCTATCCACGGTAAATGAAACCGCGAGCGGGTACAGCAATTTCGGTGAAAAATACGACAAAGGGAATGCCGGTATCGGCGAAGGCCGCATGGAATCCAGCAAGGCTCAATGGGAAGTAGCAACCAAGTACAATGTCGGTATTGAGCTCGGATTCTGGAACTCTCTGACATTAAATGCCGACTTCTTCTATGAAAGACGCGATATGATATTTATCCAGCCTCAAATTTCCGAAGTGGCGGGTCTGCCTACCGATGATCAATACAGGACCTCTTTCAATCTCGGATTGATGGATAACAAAGGCTTTGAGATTACCGGTGAATACTCCAAAATTTTCAATCCGAATTTTTCGCTCACAGTGCGGGGCAATTTCACTTTTGCACGCAATGAAAGGCTTGCGGACGGGCAATTTTATCCTTATCCATGGCAAAGTAAGATAGGATCGCGCAACGGCGACCGATTGGGTTATCAGGCCCTCCACCTCTTCTCGCAGGAAGAGTTGGACGCGCTCCCGGATTACTATACCCAGTTCAATATGACTAAAGAGCAACTGCGTCCCGGAGATATACGTTACGCAGACCTGGATGACAACGGCAAGATCGATGCGGTCGACCAGACATGGATGGGAAATCCCAACGTACCCGAAATTATCTATGGTTTCGGGGCCGAGATGAAATGGAAACATTTAGACTTCTCCTTCCTGTTCCAGGGCGCCGGCAACAGAAGTACATACCTGAGTGCGGCATGGTATTTCCAGCCGTTCCAGGCTGACCGCGGACCCAAGCACATGGGTAACGTGATGACGGTATTCGAGGACCGCTGGACCGTAGACAATCCCAATCCGAACGCTTTCTCTCCACGCCTCTCTAACGGAGTCAATGCAAATAACTACGTATCGTCCACCTGGTGGCTGCGCAACAGCGATTATCTGCGTCTGAAGAACATAGAGATAGGTTACACCCTTCCGGCAAATATATCCCGGAAACTTAGCATGAGCACGTTCAGGGTATATGTCACAGCCATGAACGTATACACCTTCTCTAAGTTCATAAATAAATTCTGGGATCCGGAAACCGGAGCCGACAGGTATCCTCTCCAGCGGCAAGTGTTTGTCGGACTTAACTTAACATTCTAATACAAGCCGAAAATGAAAAAGAATATAAAATATATACTCCTGCCTCTGGCAGTATTGACGGCAGGCTGTGCTGAATATCTGTCTCAGGATCCGGAAAAATTCAACTCTGTAGACAAAATATTCCAATCCAGAGTCCAGACTATAGAGTGGTACAGCCGCATATACAGCAACGACTTCATGATCCAGAATATGCATTACAGCGGTCAGATACATTATTTCTGGTGTACCGACGAGTCTGCATATACCCAGGAGCCCACGATCCGCAACATATCGGAAGGACGAATGAGTCCCGATATTTATTACGGATATACGGGTTACAACATGTACTATTTCCAGAGATACTATCAGGCCATACGCCACTGCAACGTGTTCCTGGAGAATGTCGACAGATGTCCGGATCTCGGCGAACTCGACAAACGCACCTACGTAGCTGAGGCAAGGTTCATGAGAGCGTATTATCACTACGAACTGTTCCGCCTCTACGGTCCGATACCTCTTCAGAAAACGGCTCGCAAGCCCGACGACGTAGCGTCTCCCCAGGGCAGGGTCCCGACACAGGAGTGTTTCGAATGGATCCGCGATGAAATGAACTGGGCCTGCGATAACGGCCTGCCTATGACCCGCAAGGCCGACCAGTACGGTATGCCGACCGTGGGCACTGCCAAGGCTCTTATTTCGCGTATGCTGCTTATGATCGCCAGCCCTCTTTACAACGGCAACCAGACCTACAAGAACTGGACCAACAAGGACGGTACAGTGCTGATACCACAGAGTTACAGCGCTGAACGCTGGAAAGATGCCGCCGATGCCGCCAAAGACATTATCGATAACTACGGTTATGAACTTCTAAAGCCGGCGGCTGGCGCAACATTCACGGAGAAAGTGGATAATTATCGTGCTATAACCACCACATGGAATAAAGAACTTATCTGGGGATGGCCGAACACTACCCAATGGTATGCGCGTTGTGCACTGCCTGCTAGGTGGTATGGATGGAACGGACGCTATGCACTTGCCATAGGCCAGGTCAACCAATACTTCATGGCAGACGGCTCCGAAGCCCCTCCTGTCGAAACCTGGTTTGCCAACAAGCAATTCTCGACCGCTGCAGGAAACGGCACGATAGCAAATACTTTCTGGATGTTCGTCGGACGCGAACCGCGCTTCTATGCCTCGATACATTTCCCGAACCAGCGTCTTACTTATGCATATGACAATTCGACCGACAGTTATCAGGATTCCGACGGCTACGGCGTGGTCGACTTCTGGTACACCGGCCTGAGCGGCAACGGCAATACGCCGGGAGACAAGAACACGTCGGGATTCTCCGTACGTAAAAATGTGCCTCTGGACCACCACAGCAACAAACAGACCAGTGCCGACACGTGGAACCTGCATGTTCCGTTCCCCATAATCCGTCTGGGCGAGATATATCTCAACTATGCGGAAGCGCTCAACGAATATTACGGTACGTCGAAGCACGGCGAGGTCCTTACATATCTGAATGCCATACGCGAACGCGCCGGTATTCTGGGATATCCCACCAATGCCAGTTATTCGCAGGACAAAATGCGCGAAATGATCCATCACGAAAGGCGTATAGAACTCGCATGGGAGTGCAACCGCTTCTTCGATGCCCGCCGCTGGTTCACCGCCCATGGTCCGGAAGGCCTGTTCAACCATGATGAATACGGTTTGGATATGACACGCGGAACCGGTCCGACCGATACGCAGTTCTTCACTATGACGAAAGTTGCAAGCAAGACTTTTAATATACAGCACTATTTCCTTCCCATAAGATCGGCGGAAATCATGCTGAATACACAGCTCGTACAGGCTCCTTTCTATTAATGGATAGTTTGATTAACGGAAAGACGAAACTGCAATTAATTGAAAATACGATTGTTTATGAAACAGTTAATTAAAATTTTATTTGTCGCGCTGCTGAGCGTATCGTTCGGAAGCTGCGAAATGACATACGACCCTATTGTGGTGCTGCCCAATCCTGTCCTGGTCAATTCAGGGCTTACGAAGGTCGCCACTATAAGTTCATATGAAACGGCTAAATACGCCGTGGTTATGAGCCGTACGGAAGGTTTGACCAAACCGGCCGATTTCGATGTGGCCATAAGCCAGGCGGCATTGGATGCATACAACGAACTTAACGGCTCCAACTATACATTGATGCCGTCATCTTTGTATACGATGGGTGCAACCAAAATTTCGTTCGTGAATGCGGTAAAAACAGCCGAGTTCGACATAACCCTCAAACCTGCCGCTATCCTTGCGCAGGCCGGTTCTGCAGCCGCTGCGGAAATGATGGTTATCCCGTTCGTTTGTACACCCACAACGAATGTAAATTCGCCGGCGAACCGTCTTATTTCTCTGGTCCATTTGTCTTTCGATGCTCCTACGATAACGGCTGAAACATCCGGAACGGCTGCATTGGAGTTCATATCGGTATCCAGTATGCCTCAGAAATTGACATTGGAAGCGTCTACCAATTTCAATGTGATCGATCTCAATGATCTCAGCTATGAAACAGGTCAGAGCTATGTGGACGATTACAACACCGCTAATGGCACCGATTATGTTCTCATGCCAACCTCGGGTTATACATGGTCCGACTTTGTTTTCGATAGCGAAAAATACTCCCTTTCGCGCGAAATCTCGGTTATGTGTTCTCAGTTGTCAGGCGATAATATTTACCTGCTTCCACTTTCGCTTAAGAGCACCAAATACACAGTGAACGAGGGAGGCCTTTACTACATAAAAGCCACGGTAGCTGAGATTACCATTACATTTGCGAACGATCATACAAATCGGCTTAATGTAAAGAACTGTGCAAGAAATGTAGCGGAAACGTTCCAACTGGTTACTAAAATGAATGCTCCGCTTGAGGCTGACAATACCTTGTCGTTCTCATATGACCCGGATAAGATTGCAGAATACAATACTGCAAACGGTACTCATTACTTGGCTTTGGCTACGGGCAAAGTGATCGTTGGTGCTGATTCAAAAATCGCGGCAGGCACGACGCAAGGCAGTGTTGATTTTACAGTAGACATGACGGATCTTGCGTTTGAAACAGGATTATACTTACTGCCGTTTACCATCGACAAATCCAAACTGGAATACCCGCCGCTCAATATGGACGAAACGGTTTACTTCATTTTCCGCCGTTCGCTCGTAGGCTTGTGGACAAATTATTGGCTGAGCAGCAACAAGCCGCGTCCTGAGAATCCGGCTCCCTACACCAAGTCTAATGACTGGCATGCCGAAACTTTGGACTACAAATATGTTTATGATTTTGTACGAACTTCCGCTACTGATCGTGGATATCTGAATGACAGGTCTATCAATGGACGATTCCGTTATATGAATCCCGCAGGGGGGCAGAATGAAATGTATGGCTGGTTCTGGGAGGTGGATTGGAACGGTGCCCACAAGGGCGATGCGACCAAAAAACCAGTGGTCTTCTACCGCAATGTATGGACGAGCAACTGGCCCGGAGCGAACGGGACCGAACAGAACCTTGCAAAGGTAAACGGAGGCTGCCCCAGACAGGATTCGTATTATGATATGAATGAAGGCGTATTCTATCTTGATGCCGCTTTCATAGCTGATTATAACAACCTCAGTAAGTACAATGCATCTGACGAAGCAGGTACAAGCGAAGTAATATATAGTCGCTTGATAGGTCCTACCAGCTATCAGTGCAAAGGCGATAATCTTACTTATCAACCGCCGATGGATAACTGGTATTAACCAGTGTAAGACAGCCTTAACCGGGCCGATAACCCGGTTAAGGCACAAAAATAAATAACCCCCTAAAAAATTGACCTATGAATTACAGTAAAATGCTTCTGGTGCTTGCGGCCGCGGCCATGCTGCTGTCGTGCGGCAAGGAAGAGTCCCTTCCGAGGGACGACGATAAGAAACCGCCTGCAGAGCCGGTATACTACGATTATATCAAGAATGCCGACTTCGGCCAACCGATAGATACCAAAAGGTACAGCCTCGAGGATATATACAATCCTTACGGAGCAAATACAGCTACCGGAGGATGGAAATACATCGGAGGATGGAACGACGGCGCAGGTGAAATAATCTATTCGGAAACCGAAGGTATCGATGGTTCCCCATGTCTGGGATTAAGGAGTAAGAATGCGACAACGTCGGTCGACCTCATAGTCGCGCAGGTTATCGAAGGCCTGGATCCCAATAAAACATACCGTGTTTCTGCAAAAGTCAAGGTAAAGAATGTGAGCGGTTTCGGCGCTAATATCTGCAGCGGCAACGGTTACTGCATGCGTTCCGACGTCGGCGTCAAAGGCAGCTCGACAACGTGGGAAACGGTGAGTTTCGACATAGACCACGCTCCCGGAGGCAAGGCGCTTATCTGTTTAAGGCTGGGCTACAGCGGCGACTCGGCGACCGGGACGGTGTATTTCGACAATGTGACCATATCGGACCAGTCGCAACTGTATGTCTGCGAAGGGGAGCATGTCAAGATATCGTTCTCAAAAAGCCAACTCTCCGTCGGGGCAGACAATCTTACCAAATGGGTAAGCAACCTGGATAAAATGTACCTGGCATACAAAGACCTGTTCAGCGGCCGCACGCCTTTCGAAGGCAATAAGCTCAGGGTGCGCGGAATGGCCGATTTCGGGGCCTGGGCGTGGGCCGGATATCCGATCCTGTGGAATTCGGCTTACATCGCTTCCGAATTGAAACAGGTAGCACGGGGGCACTGGAGTTTCGGCATCATGCACGAAATGGGACACGACTTCTCAAGTACTACCAAAAGCATGTCTGCCGGCAATAGCGTGTGGAACTTCAATGAAGAACTGTTCGCCAACTTCCGCATGTACCTGGCTATGATGAAGGTTCCGGAAGCCACTGTCTACCAGACTATCGACGGAACAGAATATAAATTCGTCGGCAGCGGGATAGGGGAGATGTACAAGATTACTTACGATAAAACACTGGGGGCAGGAAAGCAGGGCGCCGGAGGCGACGGCATCCAGTATACATTCGTAAGGATAGCCGAGAAATACGGACAGGAACTCTTCAAGAAGACGTTCGACTACCTGTATAAACTACCGGCGAATGAAGGACCTGTAAGCGGATCGAACTGGCAGAAATTCAACTTCTTCCTCGACTCTCTCAACAAATTTGTCGAAGAAGGAGAAGATGTGCGCTCGACTTTTTCGCAGAGCGACCTCAATCTCATCCAGGCTGAACTGAAATAAGAAAATGAAAAATATCGGATACATACTCTGCGGATTGTTCTTTACGGTCATCTGTGCGGTCTCCGCGAATGCCCAGCCGGTGTACCGGTTCACCGTGAAAATAGGCATCGACAAGGAGACGGCCGATCATCTGGGCGGCGAAGAGGTGGTGCGCGAGCGGGTCGTGAAAATGTTCGGGACAATCAACCGCGCTTTCAACTACAACGCCGACAAGCTGGGGATTACCGGTTGGTACGATTTTGCGCCGGACATGGATTCCCTGTATATCTTCGACGGCTCCTCGCGCGTCGAGATCGACAAACCGCACCCCAACCATGACTATCTCGTCATAATGGACGGTTTTCGCAACTACCCGGACGAGGGCCACGGCGGATGGTTCGGCAGCGACCACCAGACGATAGGGCACGACCGGGGGCATGTTCCGGGAAAGATCAGCGATCCGTTCGACGAGATGGCTACCGACGGGATAATCCATGAATTCGGCCATGCACGAGGTATTCTCGACCTGTATGCCGCAAATGTGGATGCCAAAAAGAATCCCGTCAACGGCCAGGCATTCAACGGAGTCGACTGTATAATGAATTATTGCTACGGCGTGCGCCACTGGAGCAGCTATGCCGTCAACATACTCAACCTTACGAAGGACAAGTCGGTTAATGTCGACGACGTCATCGCAAACCTTTTCCCGGAAAAGATAAATATAGTGGTCAAAGACTGGCAGGACAAGCCTGTCGAAAATGCTAAAATAAAGGCATATCCTGTCGGCTGGTATTCATATACCGTGAAAGAACAACCTGCATGGGAAGGCGTCACCACGCCGGAAGGTGTTTATACATTCCCCGGGCTGCCTTATGTACGCCAGAAGGCTTACGGCTTCAAATACATCAATTTCCTCATTGAAGCCGAATACGACGGCGTGAAGGCCTACGGATGGATGCCGCTTTACAATGTTCAGAATGCATTTTTCGACGGACGGAACTCTTTCGACCTCGAAATTATACTGAAAAAACAAGGACATGAACTTTTCAAGGACGATCTTTCAACACGTGTCTCGAAACAGTAGGCTCATTGTTCCTCTGTCGGCCCTGCTTTTCTCCTGTACGCTGCTGAGTGCACAGGAGCGTTGGAGTGTCGGCGGCCGTACCGAACCCATAGTCTGGAACATCGCCGGGCATACGCTGCCGCATTACGACCATATCGAAATGAGCGGCGAACAGATCTCTGCGGTGATACGGTACGGAGTGAATGCGGACGGCGGCTTTGTCTGCGAACGTTCGCTCGTGTTCCCTATGCTGCGCACCATTCCTAACGACACCCACGGAAGCCTGATGCACAGGTTCGCCATCGATCCGGTAAAGTTGATATCCGTCAACGGACTGATCCCGGCGGAAGAAAAGGTCGAGACCATCTCGATCGACGGAAATGTTCTTGTAAAAAGTAGTTTCACGGTAGGCGGACCGAATATCGGTACGGGCAGTTCGGCGCGCAACCGCACTCCACTGGAGATAACGCGCGAGTTCGTCCCCTCGACCACGCTTCCGGCACTGGTCGAACGCTACACTGTCCGTAATACTAGTACAAAACCGGTAACGGTGATTATCCCCAAGATAGACGATATCTACAATACAAACTCCGCAAAAGGCGTCGACGGTTCATATACGCTCAGGGTCGAGAGCTCCGGTGCGGGGTACTATGTGCTCGAACCGGGCGCAGATACCGTGGTTTTCGGGGTTACGATACAGGCCTACAGGCACGATCAATATACGAACGGCATCGACATAGATAAGGAAATCGCTTCCCGGCATGCTTTTACCGGGAATACGATAGCCAACACCCTGATACTGGAGACCCCCAGTCCCATACTGAACAAAATGTTCGAGTTTGCCAAACTGAGGGCATCCGAAAGTATCTACAAGACGGCCGGCGGATATATGCACGGGCCGGGCGGTGAGTCCTATTATGCGGCGATCTGGGCCAACGACCAGGCCGAATACGCGAATCCGTTCTTCCCGTTCATGCGCTATGATGTGGCGAACGAATCGGCCATAAATTCATACCGCCATTTTGCCCGTTTCATGAACCCCGAATACGAACCCATACCCAGTTCGATCGTGGCAGAGGGCCTCGACATCTGGAACGGAGCGGGCGACAGGGGCGACGCCGCGATGATCGCCTACGGCGCTGCGAGGTATGCGCTTGCAAGGGCCGACAAGGCGGAAGCGGCCGAACTGTGGCCGCTTATAGAGTGGTGCCTGGAATATTGCCGCCGCCAGCTTAACGACGAAGGAGTGGTCTGCTCGGACACCGACGAGCTGGAAGGCCGTTTCCCTGCCGGAACAGCAAACCTGTGCACATCTTCGCTCTACTATGACGCGCTTCTTTCGGCCGCTTACCTGGGCAAAGAATTGGGCAAAAATCAGAAACAACTGGCAGATTACAGCACACAGGCTGCGGCTGTGAGGAAAGCGATAGAAAAATATTTCGGCAGTGACGATCTGGGCTTCCATACATACCGATACTACGACGGCAACGACCTGCTCCGTTCGTGGATATGCATACCGCTGACCGTCGGCATTTACGACAGGGCGGAAGGAACCGTCGAGGCGTTGTTCTCGCCGCGGCTTTGGAGCGGTGAAGGATTGCTGACGCAGGAAGGAAGCACGACTTACTGGGACCGCTCCACGCTTTATGCTCTCAGGGGTATTTATGCCGCAGGATATGCGGACAAAGCCACCGAATATCTTGACCTGTATTCGAAAAGACGGCTTACGGAAGACCATGTCCCGTATGCTATAGAAGCCTATCCCGAAGGCAATCAGCGTCATCTTTCGGCCGAGAGCGCACTTTACTGCCGCATCATCACCGAAGGATTGTTCGGCATCAGGCCTGTCGGGTTCCGTTCTTTCTCGATGAAAGCCCAGCTTCCGTCGGGATGGGAGTCTGCAGCCCTGCGCAAAGTGGCGGCTTTCGGCGGAGAGATCGATATAGAATTATACAGGACCGCGGGAGATAAAATCAGAGTGGTCGTCAAACAGGAAAAAAACAAACAGGAATATATACGCAGGAACGGCGAAAATTTCGTGGTGAAACTAAAGTAAACACAGAACAAAACAAATACAATATGATCAATAGGAAACAACTGCCTGTATTATTTATGATAGGATGCTTTGTTTTATGCGGCAGCGGGGCTGCGGCGAAAGAGTACCATGTGGTTTCCCCGAACGGGAAGCTGCATGTAGGTATTGAAACATCCGGCGGCCTGTCATATTCGGTTTCTTACGACGGACGCGAAGTGCTCCTTCCATCATCCGTGTCGCTCCGGCTGGCGGACGGCGAACTGCCCGGAAAAGATTCGCGGGTACGGTCGGCAAACCATCGCAGCGCTACCGAACATATAGATTCGCCGCTTTACCGGCAGAGCAGTTTTTCGATATCGTATAATGAACTGGACATCGCCTTCAAGGAAGGGGTCGGGGTGAAATTCCGCGCGTATGACGACGGGTTCGCATATTCGCTCTACACTTCTTTTAAAGGGAAAACCGTCGTTGTCGACGAGACGGCCGAATTCAACTTCGCTGCAGACCATAAGGTCTGGGCGGCCTATTCTACGGCTAAGGAAGGGAGCGATATGTACCAGATGGCTTTCCAGAATGTATATACCGAACAGAAGATTTCGGGAATAGATGCGGCGAGGCCTGTCATGACACCCTTTGCCGTCGACCTCGGGGAAGGCATGAAAATACTAATCTCGGACGGAGGCCAGGAGTCGTATCCGGGCATGTTCCTCAAACCGGGGCAAAAAACCAACGGCGTGGCCGGTCTGTTCGCCCGGATCCCGGCGGCGACCGAACGCGATTCCCGCCGCTCGCAACCTAAGGTTCAGTCCAGGGCGGACCATATAGCTGAAATAGCGCCCGGCGCACAGCTGCCCTGGCGTATAGGCATAATATCTGTAGATGATACACAGTTGCCGGTAAACAATACGATCTATTCGTTGGCTCCGGCGAACCGCATAGGCGATACTTCGTGGATCAAACCGGGCAAGATAGCGTGGGACTGGTGGAACAACTGGGGCCTCACGGGAGTCGATTTTAAAGCCGGGATAAATACGGAGACTTATAAATATTTTATCGATTTTGCGGCAGCCAACGGTATCGAGTACGTGGTGCTCGACGAAGGGTGGTCGCCTCCGACCGGCGGGGATGTGATGGTTGCCATCCCGGAAATAGACCTTCCGGAGATACTCTCATACGCAGCCGACCACAATGTGGGGATATTGCTGTGGGTGGTGATGGACGTACTGGACCGCAAACTTGAAGAGGCCTGCAGTACCTATGCAAAGATGGGAGTCAAGGGTTTCAAGATCGATTTTCTCGACAGGGACGACCAGCCCGCGATCGACCAGACTTACCGCGTGATGGAAGCCACTGCAAAACACAAACTACTGGTGGATCTGCACGGTGCTTTGAAGCCTTTCGGGATTAACAGGACGTTCCCGCACGTGTTGAATGTAGAAGGGGTGTTCGGCCTCGAAGAACTGAAATGGAGCAATCCGGCCATGCCGCTTTACGACGTGACCATGCCGTTCATAAGAATGGTCGCCGGGAACGTGGATTACACCCCGGGGGCGATGTCTAACGCCAACAAAATCAACTTCAAAGACATATACTACGCTCCGATGAGCCAGGGAACGCGCGCGCACCAGATAGCCGAATATGTCGTGTTCGACGGGCCGCTGACCACGCTGTGCGACTCTCCCAGCGCTTACATCAGGGAGCAGGAGTGTACCGATTTCATAGTATCCATTCCGACGGTGTTCGATGAGACGATAATACCGGCGGGTAAGATGGGAGAGTACATTGTTACGGCGCGCAGGTCGGGGGACAACTGGTTTCTGGGCGGGCTTACGAGCTGGGAACCAAGGGAACTGGAGTTGAAACTATGGTTCCTGGACGATGGAGAATATACAGCAGAAATAATAAGGGACGGAATTAATGCTGCCTCCCGGGGCGAAGATTACATTCGTGAAAAGCGGTTATTTAAGAAGGGGGACTCGTTTTTTATGGGGATGGCTCCGGGCGGCGGCATTGTTGTGAAACTGATTAAGAAGATGGATAAAGTCTCGGATTAATCCGCAAACTTATCATATTTGCACTCCGGATATAGAATTGAAAAATGTCTGACATTAAATTTAGATCGATTATGAAACGGTTGTATTTACTTTTATATGTAGTTGCCATAGGCTTAATCTTCGCCTCATGCGGGGATAACGAAAAGCTGCCGCCCGTAGATCCGGGTGTAACGCCTAATGAAAATCAGATCGAGCTGGTAAACAGCGAATTCGAGAATGGCTTGGATGGCTGGACCCGTGTGAATTTCAGTAACGGAGACAAGGTTACAGTCGAAGTCGTGGAAGGCCGCGGAGTGAACGACAGCAAATGCCTGAAGATCCAGCAATTCAGTGAAAACGGCAAATGCGGGGTAGGGGTAAAACAAAAACTGACCGGACTGGAACCGGGTAAACTCTACCGTATGTATGCGAAGGCGCTCTATTCCGATATACCAAAGGATCTCGGCCGCGGCGCCGTGATATTCGACATGTCGACGGAACAGTACTGGAATGCCTCGAAATTCCTTTACGGAACCCAATTGTCGATGTGGACTTCGATATACACGGACTTCCTCGCGCAACTGGACGGTACGGCGGAAATAGTTTGTTCGCTGGGATACCGCTACGGAGGAACGAGCAACGGAGGCTACACGACGGGAACGGTATTTTACGACAATATCAGCGTTGTGAAAGTCACCGATGAAATGTATATGGGAGAGAGCGAACATATCCAGCTTTTCATCGAACCTTCCCAGATTACGGTAAGCCAGCAAAAGGTGGACGAATGGGTGGCCAATCTCGACAAAATGTACATTTCCTACAAGGAGCTCGTCAACGGAGTCCCGATCAACGGCCGCAAGATAGCCGTACTCACGACAAAAGGCATAGAGGCCGGTTACTGGGCGCTTGCAGGCCATCCTATCCTGTGGAGCAGCAACTATACGGCGGTGAGCAGCTCTCTCAGCGATACGGCAAACCACGGCAGCTGGAATTTCGGGATAATGCACGAAATCGGGCACGACTTCAATATCGGCAACAGCGGCTGGAACTGGAACGACGAACTGTTCGCCAATTTCCGTATGCAGTACGGCCTCGAACAGAACAACGGCTCGGTATATCTTAACGATGCGGTTTACACGGGAAGGGAGATCCACGACTATTTCCGTAAGGCATACGACTCTTCGATCAACTCCGCGGGCGGAGCTGGCGGCGATGCCATTCACTACATGCTGAGCCGTATGGCAGACAAAAGCGCCATAGGATGGAGCCCGTTCAAAAAGACATTCCGTGAACTGAATACTGCCAGCGGTTCGCCGTGGGGCAATACGGCCTATTCCAAATTCCGGTATTTCCTGTCGCGCCTGTCAAAACATGCGAGCGAGGAAGCCGGAACAGAGATAGATGTGGAAACCAAATACTTTACCCCGTCGGAACTCGCTTCCATACAGAGGGCTTTACAATAATAACCCAAACAACCGACATAAATGAAGAACATATCTATTCTACTGCTGTTCAGCGGACTGATCCTGCTGTCATCCTGCAAGGAACGTAAATCCGTGGTCTTTTCGGATAATTTCAATTCGCCGCAGCGATCCTCTGAAGCCTGGGTTGTGGATGAGTCCGCCAAAGGCACCTGTGAATTCCTTACGGACGGCGGAGTCGACGGGGGCGGCTGCGTCATGATAACCAACGCGGAAAAAGCTTCGACAGCCATCAGCCATAAAATCACCGGACTCGATCCTGATAAACTCTACCGTATAACGGCTACGCTCAGGTGCGACAGCGTAAAGGACGGCCGCGGGGCGGTCCTGTTCCTGAAACCCGACGACGGCATGGATCAGTCGTGGAATGCTTCCGAATTTATCTACGGCACGTGCGAATGGCGCGAGGTCTATATGGACTTCATGCCCGACCGTCAGGGCGAAGCGGTCGTATGCTGCGGCCTGGGTTTCCCCTGGGGAACATACAACGGAGGCAAAGCTGCCGGAACTGTCTGGTATGACAATGTGAAAGTAACGGAAACACCGGCAGACAAGATCTATGCGAAAGAAGGCGAGCATATCAGATTGTATCTCGACCGTGATAAGGTGACAATAACCGATGCACAAATAGATTATTGGCTGTCGGTTATGGACCGTACTTACGATGCTTATAAAGACCTGGTAGGGGGAGTGCCTTACGAAGGCCGCAAGATAGCGATCCTCAATACCCCCGGGATAGAGCCGGGATATTGGGCGCTTGCGGGCAACCCGATACTGTGGAACAGCAACGTCGCCGTTTCCAAGCTGTTGGAAAGAACGGTGGAATACGACGACTGGGGATTCGGAATACTGCACGAGATAGGCCATGTATTCAACATCGGAAACTCGCGGTGGAACTGGAACGATGAAATATTCGCCAATTACCGCATGTCGTATGCGCTCGAAGCCGAAAACGGAACGATGTCGCAAAGGGATGTGTGCTACAAGGGTGCCGATAATATCAACTATTACAAGATCAGCTACGATGAAACTATCGGTGCGAAGATTCCAAAAAACAACGGAGACGCACTTCATTACACTTTCATGCGTATAAAGGAGAAGTACGGATGGGATGTCTATAAACAGGCGTTCCGGGAGCTGTCGGCGCTTCCCAAAGAGGAGACCGAAAAACTGCACGGCAGCTGGGACAGGTTCCTGTTCTTCCTTTCGTACGTTTCGAAAGCGGCAGGTGAAAATGTTCTCGAAACGACATATACCCCCGGAGAACTCAAACTGATAGAAGAATCCTTAAAAAGCTGATGTTTATGAAACGACTCTCTGTTCTGCTGCTCCCGATCGCCGCACTCCTGCTGCAGGCTTGTGATATGAAACCCGGAAAAACGGTTTATCTGCAGGATTTCCTGACGGAAGAGATGTCTGCGGACGCCACTCCTGCTGTAAGGCTTGCGCTCGAAGAGTGCGTGAAAACCAAAGCTTCGAAGCTGGTGCTTCCCGGCGGCGTCCTGCGTATGCGGCCTGAAGAGGCGGTCGAAAAATACCAGTTCATCAGCAACAACGACGAAAATCTGAAGCGCATAGCCTTCGATCTGGACGGCATGAGCGATTTCACGGTCGACGGCAACGGCACGGAGATTCTTTTCACGGGTTTCATCTCTCCGTTCAGCATGGAAGGATGCAGCAATATAACCGTTGAAAACATGAGCATCGATTTCACCCGAACGTTCCATTCTGAAGGGATAATTGCCGATAAAGGCGAAGGCTGGCTCGAAATAGACTTTCCGGACGACTACGTGTGCGATATCATAAACGGCTGCCTGCGCTTCCGCGACAAGGAGGGGATCGTTTATCCTTTCTCCAACATGCTCGAGTTCGACTATGAGAAGCGCGAACCGGCCTACCTTGCGAGTGATTTCTGGCTTTCCAACCAGACTATACCGGCCGTTAAGATGGAGAACGGCAATATACGTGTAATGCGCAAGGATTTTGTGGGGACCGTCGGCAATATCATGGTTTTCGGCGCGGCAAGGCGCTACAATCCCGGATTTTTCGTCTCCGACAGCAAGGGCATAATGATCCGCGGCGTGAATCTCTACCACTGCGGCGGAATGGGCGTGATCGCCCAGCGGAGCAGGGATATCGAGCTCGATAAACTGATAATAATTCCTTCTCCGGGTACTGACCGCGTCATCAGTATCACCGCCGACGCAACGCATTACGTGAATTGCGGCGGCTACATAAGAATGATCGACTGCGTTTTTGAAAGCCAGAAAGACGACGCTACCAATATACACGGCCTTTATATGGTGGTTGACAAGGTCATGGGGCCCGATAAAATCATGGCCTGCTGGCGAAATTCGGGACAGTACGGGGTCGATTTCATACGCGAAGGCTCGGAACTGGAATTTGTCGACAACGATGACCTGAATACATATGCTTACGGGAAAGTGAAATCCGTCAGGAAGCTCAATAAGGTATACACGGAAGTGACCTTCACGGAGCCGCTGCCCGAAGGTATAAAAGAGTCGCATGTCGTGGCGTCGGTCGACGAATACCCCGAAGTCCTTATAAAGGGCTGCAGCATGGGTAAGAACCGCGCCCGCGGCCTGCTTCTGGGCTCGCGAGGAAAAATGGTCATCGAGGATAACTATTTCCATATAGCAGGTGCGGCCATCCTGTTCGAAGGCGACCCCAACTTCTGGTATGAACAGTCGGGAGTGCGCGACGTGGTGATCAGGGGCAACGTATTCGAGAACGGCAACTACGGCTACCCGACGTGGGGCAGGGCTTGCATTGCGGTGGGAAGCGGTATCCCTAAGAAAGAAAATTGCCGCTACCACAGCGGGATCGTCGTTGAAGGCAACACATTCCGGGTGTTCGACCCCCGTATCGTGAACCTGTATTGTGTGGACGGATTTGTTTTCAAGAAAGACAACGTTATAGAGTATACAAACGCATACCCATACGAAGGAAAGGAAACCCGCAATTTCGTATACGAATATTGCGACAACATCACGATAGAGGAGTAGAATTTTTAAATATCAGACCATGAAACGGATCATAGTAATACCTGTGATCCTTATTCTGTTTGCGGCGAGCGTTTCGGCGAGAGTAAGGGTCCCTTCTGTAATAGGCGATAATATGGTGCTGCAGCGCAATACGCAGGCAGCCTTGTGGGGCGGAGCTTCGGCCGGCAGCGCAGTGACGGTAACCACCTCGTGGGACGGAGCGAAGTACAAAACAAAGGCGGACAGCGACGGGAAATGGTCGGTCAAAGTATCCACAACGGATGCAGGCGGCCCTTATTCGATCACCATAAGCGACGGCGAGGCTCTGACCATCAAAAACGTCATGCTCGGGGAAGTATGGATATGTTCCGGGCAGTCCAATATGGAGATGCCTGTATGCGGATTCATGTACCAGCCGGTAGAAGGCAGCGTGGAAGCGATCACCGGCGCGGCGCAGTATCCCGGCATCAGGATGTTCTCGCTTCCGCAGCTATCCTCGGAAACGCCGGTCGAAGATAACCCGTCGTCGTGGAAAACATCTTCTCCGGCAAGCGTGTCGTCGTTCAGCGCCGCTGCATATTTTTTCGGGCGGACTTTATACAGCCAGTTGGGTGTGCCGATCGGCCTGATAAATACAAGCTGGGGCGGCTCGATCATAGAAGCGTGGATGACCGTCGATGCGATAGACGCAATAGAGGGGATCGACCACGAGGTGGCCAAGTCGGGCAAATACGACAATAGCATACCGCAGCGCCTTTACAACGGCATGATCGCGCCCGTCTGCAACTTCACTGCGAAGGGGTTCATCTGGTACCAGGGTGAGTCCAACCGCAAGAACTGGTTCGACTACAGGGAGCTGCAGGTGGCAATGGTCGAACTGTGGCGTGCGAGCTGGGGAAACGAACGGATGCCGTTCTATTTCACACAGCTGGCGCCTTATCGCTATGAAGGCGACGAGCTGCGTTCACTTCCCCTGATCGTCGAGGCCCAGTACCAGGCTATGGAGCGCATCCCGCATTCGGGAATAGCTGCGACGACCGACCTCGGCAATCCGGTCTGCATACACCCTCCGCATAAACAGGAAGTAGGGGAGAGGCTGGCGTATCTGGCGCTTGCCAACGATTACGGCATCAAGGGGCTACCGGCTCCAGCTCCAACGTATAAATCCATGGAAAGGGATGGCAATAAGCTGGTTATAAGCTTCAACAATCTCTCCGAAAAACATAGTTGGAACGATCCCGACAGTTTCGTCGGATACGGCGCGACGGATTACATACGTCCCGGAGGATTTGAAATAGCAGGAGCGGACAAGGTGTTCCATCCCGCGAAGGCCAACTTCAAATGGTGGGAGAATAAGATCGAAGTATCTTCCGCCGATGTTCCGGACCCCGTGGCCGTGCGGTATGCTTTCCGCAATTATATGCCTTCTGCCGACGTTCGCACGACAATGGGACAGCCGATGGCTCCGTTCCGTACGGACGACTGGGAAGTGGAAGATATAGGTGAAATAAAATAACTTCGACATAATATTCGTTTATAACACAATTAGATATTATAAAACTAGCCTATAGCATAAATATGACAAGAAGACCTTGCTCCCCCAGCATCGTGCTTAAGATCATTTTGTCACTCATCCTTGCATCGGCAGCGATGGAGACGCATGGGTCTGTGGCTTACAAGTTCCGTTACTATACCGACAGGGACGGACTTTCATCGAACACCATACAGTGCCTCTATCAGGACAATAAAGGTTATATATGGGTCGGGACGCTCGATGGTCTCGACCGGTTCAATTCACACGACTTCACCAACTACCGTTACGACTACAGGCGGCCGTATACGATAGAGAACAACTCCATATACAGCATTTGTTCTGAAAGTATATCCAATTCCGACCGGATGTGGATCGGCACCAACAACGGGGTTTATATATTCAATTCGCTGGATGAAACATTTACACGGCTGCCTCTGGAGATCGACGATGTCGAAAAGAACAATGTCATCGTATACAGTCTTTGCAGGGACGCCGGTGGTAATATATGGATCGGCACTCTCGGCGCCGGGCTTTTCCGTTATAACCTGAAGAGTGGGAAGCTCGAGCATTACGGCATGGATAATTATCCGGATGTTTTTTCTACGGACGCCGTAAGCAAGGTAATGCTGGACCGCAATAACAATGTGTGGATATCGTGCGGATCGTCAATACACAGATATAATCCGGAAACCAACCTGTTTTCGAGTTTCCATGTAGTGGACAGGTTTACCGGAATGGCGATCAGCCGCGTAAGCACCATGTGCCAGGATTCGTTCGGCGACATCTGGATCGCCAGCAATACCAGCGAACTGTTCAAGTTTGAAATATCAGGATTTAACTTCACTTCATACAAATCGGGATTCGATTTCGGAAGGGTGCGGGCGATGATCGAATACGCTCCGGGTACGATAATGATGGGATCAGAGAACGGTCTCATCGGTTTCAATGTCAAGAGCCGCAGTTTCGACCATATAGACGATGGCAGCGGCGGCGGACTGGGCTCCCTGAATGACAAATTCATACACTCCATAATCAAGGACAGGGACGGCGGCATATGGGTAGGCACATACTTCGGCGGCATCAACTATCTATCCCCGCTGAGTTCGCTGTTTTCGACGATAGAGCCCTCTCCCGAATGCGGCAGGGTGATCAGCAGGATGTGTGAAGACACCGATGGCAACGTATGGATAGGCAGCGATGACGGCGGTCTGAGCAAATACGATCCTGTAAGCGGATCGTACCGCAAGGTAGTATTCGACAGCGCACATCCTTCGCCCAATATACACGCACTTCTGATCGACGGGCCGTGGCTCTGGATAGGGACTTACGGCAACGGATTGTACAGAATGAATCTGCGTACGCGCGAAACCGTTCACTTCAGCCACGACTTCGAACATACGGACAACCTTGATGTTTACTCTCTTCTCAGGGATTCCAGGGGCAATCTGTGGATCGGAACAAAGCGGAGCATCTGCCTTTTCGACGACGCTTCGGGTGTTGTCCGCCGGATGGCCGATCTGGGCGTGAGCCATGATGTGGTGGATATCAAGGAAGATTTTTATGGAAACGTCTGGTTTGCCTCTCTCGGCAGCGGATTGATGCAGTATAACAACACGGACAATATAACCACCTTTTCACAGGACAACAATCTTGGCACATCCGATTACGTCAGTTGCCTGCTGGTGGAAAACAACAACCTGTGGATAGGAACGCACGGCAACGGCATCTGCCGGTATAACATCTCCGACAAAAGTATCACGCGCGACTTCCAGAATACGGTTTATGCAAACTGCGCCGTATTCCAGATGATGGTAAGCGGAAACGAGATATGGATGACCACGAACAAGGGGCTGATCAGGTATAGTTTCGATTCCCCGAACAAAAACATCATGCGCTTTACCGCCGAAGACACCCTGCTGGCCAATATATTCAATCCCAATTCCGGCATAAAGACCTCTACCGGACATATATACATCGGCTGCAACAACGGCATCAACAGTTTTTACCCATATGACTTTACCAGGCACGAGAATTCCACGCGCCTCAATGTGATCTTCCCCGATATTAAACTGTTCAACAAATCTGTTGCGGTAGCAGAAAACTCCATCCTCGTAAATACTATCGACAACCAGCGTTCGCTGGATCTCGTCGGAGGAAGGCTCTCTGTCTCGATTGACTTCGTAGCTGTAAATTATGCCGCTCCCGACAGGACGATATACCGTTATAAACTGGATGGTTTCGATGAAGACTGGATCGCATACGACGGCGGCGGAATACAGCATGTGTCGTATACGAACCTGCGCCCCGGTAAGTACCTTTTCCTTGTCAGTGCGGCCAACGGCTCTGAACCATACGGGGAAGAAGCGTCCATTACTCTTAATATCAGGCCTATACTACTAGCGAGCAGGCCGATGATCGTCCTGTATATAATATTTGCGATCGGGTTGCTGGTCCTGACGGTCCGCTATATAAGCAACAAGATCAAACGGACCCACCAGTCGCAGATAGAATCTATTACGCGCAAGAATAAAATGGATCTCCTCGAGGCAAAGGTGAGTCTTTTTACAGAGGTGGCCAATGAGATACGGACTCCTGTTTCACTCATCTCGGGTCCTTTGGAAGAGTTGATGAAGCGCCCTGATATGCCTAAAAACATAGAAGGGGATATAAATATTATCCGGAAGAACTGCGACAGGCTTCTGCACCTGGTAAACCAGATACTCAACCTTCGCAGCTCGGAAACAGCCAGCACAGCCGAACCGGAGCCGGGTGTGGATATAAAAAGTCTTCTTGAAATATCTGTTATGCAGGTTCGTTCGGTATTGGATAAAAGCAGCATTAAGCTGGAGCTGGATCTTCCTGAATACGACGTTACGGCGGATATATACAGCGAATATTTCGGGCAGATCATAACCAATGTGGTAAGCAATGCCTACAAATATGCCGAAAGCCATATATGTATTTCACTGGCAAAGGACACCGGCTCGGGCGATCCTAAATTTACGGTGAAGGTCAGGGACGACGGAGCGGGTATAGGGCGCAATGACCAGCACAAGATATTCAATACGTTCTATACATCCCCGAAAAGCCGCGTACAGAATGGCCCGGGCATAGGGCTCTCCATTGTGCGCAACCTCGCTTTGAAGATGGGAGGAAGCATAGAAGTGGACAGCGTTGTCGGGCAATGGACCGAGTTTGTTCTGAAGTTCCCGTGTTCCGCGGAAGGAGCCGGGACAACAGAAATCTCAGAGGAAAACAATGCAAAGAATTTTGAAGTACAGACCGCTTCGTCCGACGGGAAAGATAGGCCGCATATACTACTCCTTGAGAATAATCCGGATTTTATAGACTTTTTCATACGCCATATTTCAGACCGTTTTCTGGTGATCTCCGCCAGGGACGAGAAAGAGGCTATGGAAGTGCTGCGCACAAAAGGTATCGCAGCGGTCGTAGCAGCCATGGATCTGCCTGAGATCGACGGCGGGAGATTTGCCGCGGAAGTAAGGAACAATGAGCAGCTCGATCATATTCCTGTGATCGTCATATCTTCAGATACGGCTACTGATTCCAAGATCAGGGCTCTTAAAGCCGGCGCCGACGTCTATCTCGAAAAACCTCTGACGATAAATTACATCGAAACACAGATCGAAGCGCTCCTGGAAAACCGGCGGCATTTGCGTCTTAAATTCTCCAAGATGCCATATTTCATAACCGATGAAAGCGGAAGCCTGGAGTCCGGAAATATTTTCATCGAGCGTGTCAACATGTATATCATGGAGAATATATCCAATTCCAATCTTTCCGTCGAGGATATAGCTGAAGCCATCGGAATGGGCCGTTCGTCATTCTTCTCAAAAGTGAAAAGCGTTACGGGTTCCACTCCCAATGAATACCTGCGGTTAACGAGACTTAAGAGCGCGGCCGAACTCCTGTCTGCAAATAACGGATTGAGAATCAACGAAGTAAGCTACATGGTAGGATTTGCTTCAACCTCGTATTTTTCAAAATGTTTCCTTGCAGAATTCGGACTTTCCCCAAATGAATTCAGGGATAAATATATGAATCGATAAAAAAGATACGCTGCAGAAGCAGTTGCGGGGCCGGACTGGAAATTATATAAAAATTGTACGAAATATATAAGAATCATACGGTTCGGGCGCTATTGACTTTTGACGGACGTTTATTTAAGTAAAGTGAGATATCTTCGAAGATGAAGCAGATTTTACCTGAAAGATTAAAGTGCGAGAGTTTTCCTGCCGATTAACAGACAATCCTAAAGACAAATTTATCCTTAACCTAAAATTACCATTAACTTATGAAAAGAAAATTATTCCTATTTCCAGTTCTTGCCGTCGGATTTCTTCTGGCATCTTGCAAAGATGATGGAGGAACACTGAATGAGACTCCGAATCTTATTCTTAATCCGAAAGGGACACAGACCGTGACCCTTGAAGCGACGGCTGAAACCTACGCCTATGACGTGAAGATATCCCGTTCCATGGGAAAGGACAAGGCCCTTACGATTCAACTGGCAGTCGACCAAACCAAACTTCCTTCAGGAAAAACACTGCTTAAAACCGATTACTATTCGTTCAACAAGACTGTGACTATGGACGCCAATGTAGGCCAGGCCACATTCACCGTGACTTTCAAGCCGAGCGAAATGTTCGAAAATGAAACGGAAGAGAGTTGGGGCATATACTCGCTGCCTATCAAAATTTCGAGCGTAACGCCCGAAATTACCCTGAATGCGGACGATACATACGTGGTTATCAACACTTCTCTGAGGGGAGCCTCTATAATTTCTGAGGGAACCACGGAATATGCGGAAGTATTCACAGGCGGCGATGACGCTACCGTTAAACTGACTGCAACCGCCAACTACTCGGCCGATGCGGCAAAAGTAACATACTCGGTAGATGCAGCCGGTGTCGCTGCCTTCAACACGGAGAACGGCACCAGCCTCACGCTTCTTCCCAGTTCCGGATATACCATCGCTGCAGGCGTATGGGACGTTGAAGATGTCTATGACGACGAAGGTGATATAATAGACGAGATCGACGTCATCGCCAACACCATCACCATCAAATCCAGTCTTGCCAAAGGCCAATACGTCCTTCCGCTGAAAGTCGCCACTACTGAAGACGGCATCAACATCGATCAGCAGGAACCGGTATATATTCTGGTAGAATCGTTCGCTGCGGCAACCGCCGCGACCGTCATGAACGGCGACTTCGAATCCCCGCTTCCGCTCGGATTTGCTATCGAAAAATGGTATTATCCGGAAGACGCTATGGCAGCGGCCGCAGGCGTATGGAGATGGAAACCCGAATGGTGGAGCAGTGCCGGCGGCACCGATGAGCAAGGAAATCCCACTCATGATGCAGAATTCAAGATGTCGATCTATCCCAACGGCGTAAGCGGAAACTGCTTTGTAATGGAATGCAGTCCTGGTACGTTCGATAATATTGTCGTACAAAAAATTACCGGTCTAAATCCGGCCAAGATGTACACCCTATCTGCCAAGGCAAAGGTATCGGATATTACAACTACTGCTAAAACCGGCGGTGCGAGAATCGGCTGCTGGAAAAAAGACAATACCGAGTATTGGGGAAGCAACGCCAACTGGAGTGAAAAAACCGTATCTGAAGGTTGGACTGACCTCAGTCTGACCATTGCGAGCATCAATGCGGACGGAACAGCATTGATCGCCCTGCGTTTCGGCGGATCGAGCGCCGACACCGACGGCAAAGCATATTTCGACGATGTTAAGATCGCGGAATTCACTCCTGCGGTTGTCGGGCAGCTTGCCAACGGCGACTTTGAAAACCAGATCGGTTTAAGCTATACAAGCTTAGGTACGAGTGCGGCAGCTGTGACGAGCACTCTCAATGGCATAGTACCCCAGGAATGGACTTGCTATAACGGTTGGAATCTCGCTTATGCTATCAGTGGTAATGGTGGTCTGTCCCATGCTTCAGAAGGGCGCAGCAATTCGAAATGTGTAAAAGTCGCTTGTCGCACGGATGTCGATACCGGTATGGATTTCGCAATACTCCAAAAAATAGTAGACTTGACTCCGGGTGATAAGTATACTCTCAGCGCATGGATTAAGGGCGAAGGTCTTACTAAGGCAGCAGCCAACAGGCGTGGAGGCCGTTGTGTTTGGTATAAACCAACGAACGACGCGGGCACGGAATTCCCTCTCCAGGTTGATGAAGCTGACGGACTTTCTTCACCCCTTGTCCTCAATGCTGATTGGACAAAGGTATCACTGGAAGTTACAGTTCCCCCAGCCGGCGCAGTTATAGTCGGAGTGCGCTTGGGTGGTAACAGCGGTGATGTTGACGGCACATGGTGGATAGATGACATTACTTTCGTAAAACAGTAACTTCACAGGCCATCGATAACCGGCCGAGACAATTAACCAAACGAACCGGCATTGCGGTAAGTAATGCCGGTTCATTATTAAATGAAAAAACACTAAACCTGAACATAAAAACGTTAGATAAGAAGAAAACGTTACAATATTATCAAATGAAAATGAATTTTATATACGCAGCTCTTCTCTCCGCCGTTATCCTGATCTCCTGCGGAACCAAGGAACCCGAAGGAGAAACGACGACGTTCGCTCCCGACCTCTCTTTCTCGGAAAAAGGGGCGGTGACGGTCGGAGCGAATTCCGGAGTCGTCTCCGAATCGTATGAGGTGACGATATCACGGACAAAAGATCTTTCACAGGCCGTCGGCATAACCATCAGCCTGGATGAGACCCTTATCCCGGCCGGCAAGGAAGTGATGGGAACTTCCTATTACAGCTTCCCCGCAAAGGTGACGCTGCCTGCAGGATCGGTCTCGGTGCCGTTCAAAGTCACGTTCAACCCGAAAGCACTCAAAGACGATAAAGGGGATGATTACGGCAAATATGTGCTGCCGCTCAGGATCTCGGCGGTAGATCCCACGTTCTCCGTAAACTCATCCGAATGCTCCATAGTCATGGGACTGGACCTGGATACGCCGACGGTTACCGTCGAAACCGGCCAGACTTTTATCCTGAGTTTCGGGACGGATAACAGCAACACGGAGACGATAAAACTTACCGCTAGAGCCAGCCTGGTGTCCGACTTCACCAAACTGTCGTATGAATCGGTATCGAGCGGTATAGGCGATTATAACAAGGCGCACCCAGGTGAAAACCGCTCGTTGCTGCCCTCGTCGGCCTACAGCTTCGGCGACTACACCTATGTGTCCACATCCCGCAGGTTCAGCATTCCTGTTACGCTGGATTGCAGCGGAGTGGCGACCGGTTCATATGTCCTGCCACTGAAAATGAAATCGACCGATGCGGGTATTGCCGTCGTTCAGGATGAATTATGCTTTATCGCAGTGAATGTCGTCAAAGGAGTCGTCGGGATTATTGTGAACGGGGATTTCTCCACCCTTGTAAGCACCCAGCTTTACAGTAAGGATCAGGCAATCACGGGTGAATGGAGATATACAGGTGGCTGGAACACAGGCGGTGCGACGGTAACCTATAACCAGACTGCCGGGGTGGACGGTTCACCGTGTATCGTCATTGCCGCCAAAGCCGGCATGTCCACCGACGTCATGGTCAGCCAGAAAGTGACCGGACTCAATCCCGAAAAAGCATACAAGGTTACGGCAAAAATAAAGATCGAGGGCAATACCAAGGGCCGCGGCGCGAATATCGCCGAAGGTCCCGACCTTGCGCCCGCATCCGACGGCGTTACGGGAACCAAAGGATGGGTGACCGAAACGTTCTATGTGCCAGATCCCGTTGGGGGCGAAGTGCAGATATCCCTGCGTCTAGGCTATAACTCGGCCGACTCGGACGGTACCGCCTATTTCGACGATGTAGTGCTGTCTGAAGATACAGACATGTATCTTCGCCAGAGCGACCACGTCAAGTTGATGATCCCGAAAAACAAAATTCCTTCGGGCATGACGGATGCGGATATAGACACATGGCTGGAAAATCTCGACAAAGTGTACATGGCATACAAGGATCTTTT
Organism: Rikenellaceae bacterium; assembly: GCA_031547885.1. Classification (GTDB taxonomy): domain Bacteria; phylum Bacteroidota; class Bacteroidia; order Bacteroidales; family Rikenellaceae; genus UBA940. Next base: position 3,560 of record JAVBRO010000002.1, on the reverse strand, counting down.
CAGCGGACGCACGCCCTGGGGCGGCATCCGTATGAAAATACGCTCGGCCATTATACCTGCATGGGCATATGCCGGCAATCCCATCCAGTGGAACACAAATTATATAACCTCGGAACTTACCAATATTAAGAAGAACGGCGACTGGAGTTTCGGCCTGATGCACGAAATTGGCCACAATTTCGCTTCGCATATCGGCACTGCCAACTACGCATGGAACTTCAACGAAGAGATGTTCGCCAATTTCCGTATGGGGTATGCGCTGATGACCGTTCCCGGAGCTAAAATGTACCAAAGCGGCATTGGCTATACTACGAACGTTTCGGACTACTATAAGCTTTCGTACAACAAGACGATAGCAAAAGGTCTTGCCGGCAGCGGCGATGCGATCCAGTATACGTTCCACAGGATCGTGGACAAATACGGATGGGAGCCTTTTATAAAGGCGTTCGATTATCTGTACAGCCTCGAGCCGGGTCTTCCGGCAGGCAGCAGCGGATGGACGGGCTGGCAGAAATTCAATTTCTTCCTCGATACCGTCGATAAGTATCTTCCCGCAGGAGAAAGCACCAGGAGTACCTATACCACACAAGAACTGACGCTTATCCAGGCAGGATTTAATTAGTCCGGCCTAAACATTGTAAATAAAAACCGCTGTCAATGCAGCGGTTTTTTTATTTTGGAACGGGAAACGAGTATTGTTTACGAATTTAGAGGAAAGAAGCACAAGCAGTTTGATGGACAGTAAGATACAACACTATGTATCTACAATTATTTTTGTTTACGGTACAAAAGGTATGAAAAAAATGGAAACTGTCTGAAAAAAAAATATAAATTTGTATTCCCCCGTCATCTAAATTACTAACCCGATGAAAAACACAACGGGCCCTTTTAGCACGGTATTTTATGCCGTCGCCGCTGTGTTATTATTCCTTCCGGCCGCACAAATGGCTGTATATGCCCGGGAACCGATGAAGATATGGTTCGACAGACCGGCGGGTTCGGAAGACCCCCGCGCATATGAGAAATCATATCATCTGAACGGCAATCCTGATCCGGAGTGGGAAGCGCGATCTCTACCCATAGGCAATGGCAGCATCGGCGGCTGCGTGATGGGTTCCGTTGCAGTGGACCGCATCGTGCTCAACGAGAAGAGTCTGTGGACGGGCGGCCCCAACACGACCGGCGGAGCTGAATATTACTGGAACGTCAATAAACGGTCGGCGCATGTTTTGCCGGAGATCAGGCAGGCTCTGTGGGACGGCGACCAGGCGAAAGCAGAAAAGCTGACCAGGGAGAATTTCAACGGATATGCCGATTACGAACCCTCGCGCGAGGATCCGTTCCGTTTCGGCTATTACGCCGCTCTGGGTGAAATGCGCGTGGAAACCGGCATTGACGAAAGCCGGATTTCGGATTACAGAAACACGCTTTCGCTCGATTCCGCTTATGTTTCGCTGGGCTTTCGCTACGACGGAGCCCTCTACACGAGGGATTACTTCGTTTCATATCCCGACAGCATTATGGCGGTCCGCTTTTCGGCCGACCGCCCCGGCACGCAGACGCTTTCGCTGGGCTATAATCCCAACTCCGTCTCCACGGGAAGCCTCTCTGCCGACGGCTCGGGCGGCATCGTCTACACCGGTCGCCTCGATGCCAACCAGATGGAGTTCTGTGTCCGCATCAAGGCCTTGAACAGGGGAGGAACCGTCAACTTTGAGAACGGCGTGCTGAAGATAACCGGTGCCGACGAGGTGGTCTTCCTGCTCTCGGCCGACACCGATTACCGGATGAATTTCGATCCCGATTTGGCAGACCGGAAGGCTTACGTTGGTCCCGATCCCCGAAAAACGACCGCGCAGAATATCGCCAACGCTTCAATTCGAGGTTTCGACGCCCTGTTCACACGCCACCTTGCGGATTACAAATCCCTTTACGACAGGGTTTCGCTGACTATAAATCCGGATGGAAAGGTGGCAGATATGCCTACTGATGTTCGTCTGGCAGCCTATAAAAAAGGCTCGAAAGACCATTATCTCGAAACTCTTTATTTCCAGTACGGCCGCTACCTGCTTATTGCAAGCTCACGTCCGGGAAGCATGCCTGCCAACCTTCAGGGGATGTGGCATAACGCGGTTGACGGTCCGTGGCATGTGGACTACCACAACAACATCAATGTCCAGATGAACTACTGGCCTGCATTGAGCGGCAATCTGGCTTCGTGCGCCGTCCCTTTGACCGATTACATCCGGTCGCTCGAAAAGCCTGGGGAGAAGACCGCGCAGACATATTACGATGCGCGCGGCTGGACGGCATCCATTTCAGGAAACATTTTCGGGTTCACAGCGCCGATGAACAGCCGCGACATGGGGTGGAATCTTATACCGGTCGCCGGCGCATGGCTGGCTGCGCACCTGTGGGACTACTACGACTATACGCGCGACACAGACTTTTTGCGCGAAACCGGATACCGCCTCATAGCCTCTTCCGCCGATTTCGTTTCGGACTACCTGTGGCTGACGCCAGGCGGGTATTACACGGCGGCTCCATCGACCTCTCCCGAACACGGTCCAGTGGACCTGGGGGCGACTTTCTCACACGGCGTCATAAAGGAGATACTCATCGCCGCGATAGAGGCGGGCAGGGTGCTGAAAACCGACAAGGAGCGCCGCCGGGAGTGGCAGCATAAACTCGATAATCTGGCGCCTTACGAAATCGGCCGTTTCGGGCAGTTGATGGAGTGGTCGAAGGATATCGACGATCCGAATGACAAGCACCGCCACGTGAACCATCTCTATGCGCTTCACCCCGGCCACACCATTTCGCCGCTGACGACTCCGGCTCTTTCTGAAGCCTGCCGCGTCACGCTCGACCACAGGGGCGACTATTCGACCGGCTGGAGCATGGGCTGGAAACTGAACCAATGGGCCAGACTGCGCGACGGTAACCGCTGTTATGCGCTATACACCAACCTTTTGAGCACCGGAACCACGAATAATATGTGGAGTTATCACCCCCCTTTCCAGATCGACGGCAATTTCGGCGGAACGGCCGGGGTGACCGAAATGCTGCTTCAGAGCCATATGGGTTTTATCGACCTTCTGCCTTCCCTTCCCGACGAATGGCGCGATGGCAGCGTTTCCGGCATCTGTGCGCGCGGCAATTTCGAAGTTTCGCTGAAATGGGCGGATAGCGCCCTGACCGAAGCCGTGGTCTTATCCAAAAGCGGCGGCAAATGCACTGTCAAATACGGCGACCGTAGCGTCACATTCAAAACATCCGCCGGAAAAACGTATAAAATATCCTGCAGCAACGGCAGGCTCAGTGTGATGTGATTGCAAATTACATTAAGTATAACTAACCATATTTAAAAACGTAGAAATATGATTCAGACAATGGCTAAAAAGGAATATCCGAAAATCGGTATCCGTCCGATCATTGACGGCCGGAGAGGTGGGGTTCGCGAATCGCTCGAAGGAACCACAATGGATATGGCGCGCAGAGTCTCCAAACTCTACGCCGAAAAATTGCGCTATCCCGACGGCTCGCCGGTAGAGTGTGTG
>JAVBRO010000005.1:0-182977 GCA_031547885.1 Rikenellaceae bacterium | reverse complement strand
ATTTTCTCCCCATATTTTAAGACTTTACGGTTACTAAACGGTCATTCAATTTATGTAAAACAACAATATAACCGATTATCCCCGCAAAGCTAAATCCTTTTCAATCACCTAACAATACGCACTTTACCGAACGCTTACGTTACGACCGTCTCGGCGACTATCTCATATCTGCTGCGGAACAGTTTGCGCTTCCAGTCGCATCTGAACTTAAAGAACGAATTGACGTAATACAGGCGGCTAACCCCGCCCTCTTTTTTAAAAACAGCCGTGAAAACCAATTCATCGGGAGTAAACCTCAATCCGGGAGGTTTGCGCTTGACAAAATTTGCTTCGGCCTTGCCCCTGTCCGCAAGATCGACGCTCATCTCCGCCCTGGAAAAAGCAAGCGTTTTCTGATCGATGAACAGTCGTCCGCGCAGCAGCAGGACATCCGGCAGGGTTACGGCAGGTTCGAAATTTATAACATAATGGGGAGTGTCGTCTATCATGGCGGGGGCGCCCAGAGTTAGACGGTAATGCTTATCCCTGATGTCGGCGAACAGCAGGTCGTAGTTCTTCACAAAATCGAGATCCACCCCCATATTCATGCCGCCCATCAGCTTTACGGCAAGGGTGTCGGACGGTTTCGGAGCTGCGAGTTTCCGGCCTTTGGAGAGTCTCACCAGATCCCTGGCCACACCTTCGGAGTATGGCGTTTTGTATATCTCGGATACCGCCTCCGAGATCGTTATGTAGCGGTTCCCCTTTTTGACGGTTTCGCGGTAGAAGGTGGTCATTTTCTCATGATCCCCGCTGTAATTCTCCTCTACACGGGAATACGCCTCTTCAAAAATCTTGTAGGGGTCGCTCAGGCGTATGATTATCTCCTGGATGGGATATGCCACCGGTTTCAGAAATATTTCGGCATCATCCCTGCCCTGCGCCGGAACGGGATAGCTCGACGTCACGTACCCGATGCGGGCTATCCGGACCTCTTTCGCCCCGACGGAAACGGGTATCCGCAAAACGAACCGGCCGTCCTCGTTGGTAACCACCCCCAAGGTTTCGTCCGGCACGAAAACCATAGCATTATCGACCGGTTTGCGCGTCTGCGAATCGAAGACAGTGCCGCCGACGGTCACAAAATTCCCCTCTACCTGTGCGCCGGCATGGCAGACCGCGAGCAGCGCCAGGATCGTTAATATCAATCGGGTAAATCCTCTTTGCATGGCATTTACTTTTTAGGGCAGCAATATGACAAGCCATACCATACAAGTTTACAAATTATTTTCGTTGTAAACAAGTATAAGGATATAAAAAAACACTACCCTCGCATAAGCGAGGGTAGTGTTTTTTTATAGGTATCTTATAATTACATTCTTTCCGGGACTTCGATCCCCAGCAGGCGCATACCTTTTTTGATTACCGAGGCGACCTGTCCGGAAAGGCGCAGGCGGAAATCGCGCACCGCCGCATCCTCCTCGCGCAGGATCGAATGGTCGTGGTAGTAGCCGTTGTAAATCTTGGCCAGCTCGTAGATATATGCGCCGACGAGCGACGGCGCATAGTTTTCCCCTGCCGCGGCGATCGTCGCGGGATATTCCGAAAGGGTCTTTATCAGCTCTATCTCTTCGGGCAGGTATGCCCCCGGCGCGGGGGTCGAAGCATAGTCGATACCCGCTTCGGCAGCCTTGCGGATCACCGACCTGATACGTGCGTGGGTGTACTGGATGAAAGGGCCGGTGTTGCCGTTGAAGTCGATCGACTCGCGCGGATCGAACAGCATGGTCTTTTTCGGGTCGACTTTCAGGATAAAATATTTCAGCGCCCCCATGCCGACCATATTGGCGATGGTGTCGGCCTCGGCGGCGGTGCAGTTGTCGAGTTTACCCAGTTCCTGCGACATTTCGCGGGCCGTTTCGACCATCCCTTCGACAAGGTCGTCGGCGTCCACAACGGTTCCCTCGCGCGACTTCATCCTGCCCTCGGGAAGCTCGACCATGCCGTATGAAAGGTGATAGATGGCGTCGCTCCAGTCGTAGCCCAGTTTTTTGAGGACCAGCTTCAGCACCTGGAAATGATAGTTCTGCTCGTTGCCCACTACGTAGATGAGCGCGTCGAGGTTCTCATCCTCGAAACGGCGGTAGGCGGTGCCCAGGTCCTGCGTCATGTAGACCGATGTGCCGTCGGCGCGGAGCAGGAGCTTCTCGTCCAACCCGTCGGCCGTGAGGTCGATCCACACCGATCCGTCCGGACGGCGGTAGAACACGCCTTTCGCAAGACCCTCTTCGACAAGGCTTTTGCCCAGCAGGTAAGTCTGCGATTCATAGTACATGCGGTCGAAATCGACTCCGAGCGACTTATAGGTCACGGCGAAACCATCGTACACCCAGCCGTTCATCGTCTCCCACAGGGTGTAGGTTTCGGGGTCTTTGGCCTCCCATTTCCGGAGCATCTCCTGCGCTTCGAGGATCATCGGGGCGTTCTTTTTCGCCTCTTCCTCGCTCTGTCCGGCGGCCATCAGTTCCTTTATCTCCTGTTGATAGTGTTTGTCGAATTCGACGTAATATTTCCCGACCAGGTGGTCGCCCTTCATTCCGCTGGATTCGGGCGTTTCGCCGTAGCCAAACTTCTTCCACGCCAGCATGCTCTTGCAGATGTGGATGCCGCGGTCATTCACCAGATTGGCTTTCAGCACCGTGTTGCCGCACTCCTTGAGTATCTCGGCGACTGAATAACCCAGCAGGTTGTTGCGGATGTGGCCCAGGTGGAGCGGTTTGTTAGTGTTGGGCGACGAGTATTCGACCATCACGGTCTTTCCGGTCGGCGCACCGCGGCCGAAATCCGCATCTGCGGCCATCTCAGCGAAACGTTCGCCCCAGAACTCCGGTTTCAGCGACAGGTTTAGAAAACCTTTAATGACGTTGAAAGAGCCGATCTCGGGGGTGTTCGCGGTGAGCCACCCCCCTATTTCGGCGGCAGTGGCGTCGGGTGATTTGCGGCTGGCTTTCAGAAGCGGAAAGACTACAAGGGTGAAATCGCCCTCGAACTCCTTGCGGGTTTTCTGTATCTGGACCGCCGAAGCGTCAGTAAGACCGTATAATTCCTTCACGGCTCCCGCCGCCGCATCCGCGATAAGTTTTTCGATGTTCATGGTGTTAAACTGTTATGAGTGGCAAAGATAGTTATTTTTATAAAAACAGAGGTAGATTCCTCGCCGCTTCGCTTCCCTCGGAATGACATCAAGAGGCATTTCTGTTTTTATTTATTAATTTTACAGTCTGAAAAATATGAAAATAGGAAACACAGACCTGGGCCCGAGGCCCCTGCTGCTGGCGCCGATGGAGGACGTCACCGATCCTTCGTTCCGCTGGATGTGCAAGGAGTTCGGCGCCGACATGATGTACACAGAGTTCATTTCGAGCGACGGACTCATCCGCGACGCCGCGAAATCGCTCGCAAAACTCAACATTGCGGACGAAGAGCGGCCTGTAGGGGTGCAGATCTACGGCCACCTTATCGAGCCGATGGTAGAGGCGGCCCGTATGGCTGAAAGCGCGCGTCCCGAGGTTATCGACATCAATTTCGGCTGCCCGGTCAAAAAGATCGCCGGGCGCGGTGCGGGAAGCGGAATGATGCGCGACGTGCCTCTGATGGTCGAAATGACGCGGCAGATAGTTCAGGCCGTGAAGACCCCGGTAACGGTCAAAACCCGTCTGGGTTGGGACGACGAGCACAAGAACATCGAGGATATCGCCGTCCGCCTGCAGGACGTCGGGATCCGGGCACTGACGATCCACGGACGCACCCGGGCGCAAATGTACCGCGGCGAGGCCGACTGGACGCTGATCGGAGCCGTGAAGAACAATCCGGCCATAACGATCCCCGTCATCGGCAACGGCGACATCGATTCGCCCGAGTCCGCGCGCGAGGCTTTCGACCGCTGGGGAGTGGACGGAGTGATGATAGGACGCGCCACATACGGCCGCCCGTGGATCTTCCGCGAGATAAAACACTATCTTGCGACGGGCGAACTGCTGCCACAACCGGGAGTTGTAGAGCGTGTCGAAATAGCCAAGCGCCACCTGCTGAAATCGGTGGAGGTAAAGGGAGACAAGGTCGGTATCCTCGAAATGCGCCGCCATCTGTCGAGCTATTTCAAGGGGCTGCCGAACTTCAAGGAAACACGGCTGAAGCTGGTAACCCTGAACGATGTGGCCGGGTTGTTGGATACCCTCGACTACGTCGGCGAGCAGTGGGGCGGCCACGATATGAGCGAAGCGGTCCCGAAACTTTGGGCCTGAACGCAGGCGGCGGATTTGATGATAAGGGTGGTTACAAACCTGAAACTCTCGGCACAGCGCTACCGTCATTGCAAGGAACGAAGCAATCCAGGCCTGAACGCAGACTGCGGTTTAGCTTGTCATTCCGAGCGAGAGCGATGCACTAACATTTCGCAGAGTATAACGGTATATTGCTCGACGAGGAATCTACCACTTAATTATAAGGTAGTTCCCTCGTCGGCAGAGGTTAAGTACCGACATATTGGACCCTGATCCGTCCGCCTCTGTCGGGATGACATAATGTAACTCGTAAAAAATATTTGAAAATATGAAAGTCATAGGCATCAACGGAAGTCCACGCGCGGACGGGAACACCGCCCTCGCACTGCGCGAAATGGCGAAGGAACTGCAGGCGGCGGGAATCGAAATGGAGATCGTCCAGATAGGCAACAAAGCCGTCCGAGGCTGTCTGGCCTGCGGAACGTGTGCACGCAAAAAAGACGAACGCTGCGTGATGAACGAGGATATCGTCAACGAAATGATCCAACGGCTGAAAGGCGCCGACGCAATTGTGCTCGGTTCGCCGGTCTACTACGCCGGCATTGCCGGGACGATGAAAAGCTTCTGCGACAGGGTCTTCTACGTCGCTTCGGCCAACGGCGGGCTGTTCGAGGGCAAGGCCGGGGCGGCTCTCGTTGCAGTAAGGCGTTCGGGCGGTTCGGCGGCTTACGCAGGGTTGAACTACTACCTGACCATCTCTAAAATGCTGGTACCCGGTTCGAGCTACTGGAACATCGTCCACGGCGCGCTGGCCGGTGAGGCCGAAGCCGACGCGGAAGGTCTGCAGACCGTGCGCAACACCGCAAAAAACCTGGCCTGGCTGCTGCGCATGAAAGAATCCGGCGTGGAACCGCCCGTATTCGACACCGGTAACAGGACAAATTTTATAAGGTAACATAAAACGCTCCCAAAGGAGCGTTTTATGTTATTTTTTCGCTGCCGGCGTTCCGGCCCACCTTTTCAGGTGGGGGAAATATTTGCGCATTTCGGCGCGGGCCTGCTCGGGCGAGAATTTAGTGCCGCTGTCTTTGTTGAACTCACCGAGGAATTTCATGCAATGGTCGATCATATCCTCCATCGACATCTCTTTCTGGGCGAATTCGCCATCCTTGTAACAGTAAATGCAGTATTCGGGATTGAGGCTCCCGTCCTTTTCAGTCCCGTGTTCTTCGGGCTTTGTGAGCGGCATTCCGCAGCTCTGGCAATAAAAGATCGATTCCATAACGGTTATCTTTAAAAGATCGCGTAACTTCGTTTGGTATGCTCTTTGCGAATTATTTCCTTCACAAAAACGAAAGATACGAATTTAAAATTTAACTTTTAATACACACAGCCATGAAAAAAAATCCGACATGCTGCAGCTGCGAAGCTGACTTCGAAAATGAAGTGAAAGAACTTGTCGACGAAGTCGAAGGCTACACCAAAGCCGACCACACAAAGAAAGCCGAAGAGGTGAAAGCCGCTTTCAAATCGAGCGTCAAAAAGGAAGAGAAAGGCGCGAAAAAGTAAGGAACTTTTTTAAGTTTCCAAACCCTCCCCCCGGTCCGGATAATACAACCGGACAGACCGGTGATCCCCCCGTCTTTGGCAGGGGGATCGCTGTTTTCAGAGCGACTGCTCTTCAATTACGAATTAAAAATTACGAATTACGAATTATTATCAATTTTCAATTCACTAACTTGCGGCATGCGGAAGATCATACATATAGACATGGACGCCTTCTATGCCTCGATCGAGCAGAGGGACAATCCCGAATTCCGGGGGAAGCCGCTCGCCGTGGGGTATTCGGGCGAACGCGGGGTCGTGGCCGCCGCAAGCTACGAAGCGCGCCGTTGGGGTGTCCGCTCGGCCATGGCGTCGAAGATCGCGCTGTCGCGCTGTCCGGGACTCATCTTCGTTCCGGGGCGTTTCGAGGTCTACCGCTCGGTTTCGCAGCAGATTATGGACATTTTTCTCGACTACACCGAACTGGTGGAGCCGCTGTCGCTCGACGAAGCGTACCTCGACGTGACGCAGAACCATATCAATATGCCGTCGGCCACGATCATCGCGCGGGAGATCCGGAAGCGCATCCGCGAGGCCACCGGGCTGACTGCTTCGGCGGGGGTGTCGGTCAATAAATTCCTCGCGAAAGTCGCCTCGGACTACGACAAGCCGGACGGGCTTTTCATCATAACGGACGCGCAGGCCGAAGAGTTTGCCGGAAAACTGAAAGTGGAAGATTTTTTCGGTGTCGGCAAGGTCACCGCTGACAAAATGCACCGCTACGGCATCCGCACGGGCGAGGACCTGCGCCGCTTCGGCGAGGAGAACCTCGTGAAACTTTTCGGAAAGGCGGGACACATATATTATAACAACGCATGGGGACGCGACGAACGCGAGGTGCATCCCCACCGCATCCGTAAGTCGATCGGTGCCGAGAACACTTTCATGACCGACCTCGACAGCATAGAAGAGATGGCGGGCCAGTTGCGCGAGATAGCCGAAAAAGTGTGGCGCAGGGTCACCGACAAGCAGTTCCTGGGGCGAACCGTCACGCTAAAGGTCAAGTACGGGGATTTCGAGCAGATAACGCGCAGCCGCACCCCCGGCGGCTTCGTCGACGATTTCAGCACCTTCTGGGAGATCGCCCACCAACTATTGCTGGGCATTGATATTTCGCGAAAGGGCGTCCGCCTGCTCGGTCTGTCTATCGGCAACATCGACGAGATCGAAACGCCGGGCTCCTACCAACTCGAATTCGATTTTAATCATCCCGGCGCCGATCAGCCCTGATTATTATAAGGTAGATCCCTCGTCGCGCGATAGATCGTTTTGCCTATTGCCAGCTTATCACATCGCACTCGCTCGGGATGACAGTTAAATTCCGGCCTCGTTGATCCGCCCTCGAATTTTACTCCACGCATGGGTATCATACAGGCAGCTTTCGCGCATCGTGCCGAGCATCTCGCCGAACCGCGACATCGGGATCGCGAAACCAAGTTCGTTCGCCGCAAACCAGGGCCTTACCGACGGGTCGAACAGTCCCAGGAAACAGCGTCGGCCGCCGCGTCGGTTCTCGACGAGCGGCTGCGAAACCATCACCGAACATCCCGAACCGAAAGGCGTCGCCACCTCTTCGCCGTCGTAAAAAACCCAGGTCATGAGGCCGGAAAGCACGTCGGGCGTCGCGATAAAGATAATCCCCTCTTTGCCGTCGAACGTATCGATCTGGTCGACACGCGCGAAATTGAGGTACTGGCCGTCCATGCGCGGCATCTGCAGCCTTTCGATGTAATCGACCACCATTTCGGGAGTCTTCACATAGCGCTCCTTGCCGGAAACAAAGCCCGGGACGTGCGGAGGCATATCCGAAAATCCGGTGTAGAGTTTCCCGCCACCGCACCCTATCGTTTCGACGCCGAGGCTGGCCGGAGTTCCGGCCCTAATTCCGTCGAACGCCTTAAAAAAGCATCCGCCTATCTTCTCAGTCGGGTACGGGCAGTCGGCCGAGTACCAGAAAACAACGGGAAGTCCGGCCGCCTCGCCGAAAGCTTCCCGGAAATTATCGATGAAGGTTTTTATATCCATGGCAGGCATTGTTTTTCTCCTCTAATTTAAGCAAAATAGTCGGTATCCCAACAGGCAGGGCCAAAAAAACAGGGAAGCGTCAAAGCATCCCTGTCATATATTGATAAGCATCAAAATCTTACGAAGGGTTATAGCCTTCTATGTCGATATTGACAGAATCCTCGACCACGAACGGGCGCGTCTCTTTGAGCGTGTAGGGATACTTGTCATCCTTCTCGATCGTGTTGTTGCGGAATACGCACCCGTCCACGCTGTAAAGGTACAGTATTCGGGGATCGGATATAAGGAAGGTGTTCTCTTCTATCATGATATTGCGGTTATAAAGGCTTTCGAGCCTCTCTTTCATGGGTCCCGAGCCGACCGATATGCAGGCGTCGCCCCAGCGGTAATAGCCGTAATTGCAGTGGTCGAAAACATTGTTGCGGATCACCACGTCGCGCACTCCGGCCTGTTCGAACCAGTAAAAACTGTCTCCTTCGAAATAGATCGCCGAGCCGGGAATATGGAAATAGTTCTCTTCGATGACCGTATGTGCGCGTGAGCCGAGCAGCAGCCCGCGTGCGCGGTTATTTCCCATGCGGCACCCTTTTATCAACACTTCGGCATAATTGTCCGCTTCTGTAATGACGTCGTTTATGACCGCATCCGCGGGAACAGGCTCCGTGAAGGTAAGTTCGAGCCACTCTTTGTTGAGGAAGCGGACATCCCTGACAACGGCTTTGGCATATGTTACGAGGCTCCCCTTGCGCACCAGCTCGACCGTCATACCCGGCTTGAAGAAACCGTATCCCCACTGCTGGTCATGCGTATAGTAGACCCTCATCCTGTCGCCGTCGATGTGTTTTATCTCCGCATACATCCCGTGTATATTCGTGGCGTCGTCTATCTGATTAAAGAACCTGCACTCCAGCATGCGGATATAACCCCCGCAGTGTGAAAAATGGGTGGCGTCGGCAGTGATGCTTATCATCCGGCCCGACCCGGGCGGAACGACCACATTCACGCGCTCCAGCTCGATATCGCGGCTGCGTTCGGCTACAACGCCCATGCCCCCGCAATGATAGATATTCACATCCCTGATGGAGACACCTTCGCTGTCGGCTATCGAGAATGCACTGCATATGCGGTTGGCAGGCCCCAGCATCATAACGTTGCCTACAGTTCCGGTCAGCCCTTTTTTGAATATCCTGACGGTGCCGTCGGGCCTATCTTCGGCGTGGATCGTGTATTCCCGCAGCCAGTAGTCCGCAGCCATGAACGCAGGCTCGCGCCTTTCCGAATCCCACTCCAGAAGATGCTTGTAAGGGTAGTTCACGCCGTTCTTATCGTAAAAATAGAGGATGCCGTCCTCCGATATTTTCCAGATATAATCGGCCGGGAAACGCAGGTCCATCCAGCCGTCGCCGACAGCCGTGATAACGCCCTCCGAATAGAAAGTACGGACGTAATCTATCGAAAGGTCCTTTACAGTCACATTGCGGCACGAATCTATAAAGAACGGAGCCACGAAACCGTCGAAAAGCAGTTGGGCGCCGTTGCCTTCGACCGTGAAATCTTCAAGTCCGCTCAGGTCGAATACCACACGCTTCAACTCGGCGGTATTGTTGCTGCTGTAATGATATTTCTCAAAAGCAAGATCGGGGGAGAGGTGGTAAGTGCCTTCCGGAATGACAAGGCGGGATGCTTTGGTCGCACGGCACTCTTCCACGGCGTTGCGGAAAGCGAACGTCGTTTCAATCGGAGACCCGTCGGTCAGATACTCCTTCAGATAGACTACGCCGCCGCCCTTTTTGCCGCAGCCGGCAAGCGCAAACACAAAAGCAAACGCAAAGAGCGCCGGATTCAAAAAATTTCTTTTCATATTCAGTCTCAGGTTAGGTAGATTCGACGCTAAAGATATGAAAAAAACGCATACGGTTGCCGCATGCGTTTTTTCATTACGATCCGGAACGTTTATTCCATGATCTCTACCTTGATATTGCGGAACCAGACGTTGTCGCCATGATCCTGCAGGCCGATGTAGCCGCCTACGAGGTTGCCTTCGGCGTCCTTACCCAACTGCGAAGTAAGAAGCGTGAAGGAATCCGGCCAGTGGGGATTGCCTTCGGCAAATTTGCCGGCATTGACCAAAGCGGTCCATTCCGGGGTCCACAGGTGGTATTCAACCACAGCCTCTTCGTTCTGGTAGTGTACGACCGTGCCTTTGTAAACCATGATGCCGCCTGTGTTCCATTCGCCGAACGGTTTGGCGTTCTGCGGTTTGGCGGGAAGCATATCGTAAAGGGACGCCGACATGCGGTTGCCGTCCTTGCCGAGTTTGGCATCGGGATGGTTCGCATTGTCGAGGATCTGGTACTCGGGAGCCGAAATGTAGATCGGCTGGCCGGGAATCTCCTTGGCGTAGAAGAAAACGCCCGAGTTGGCGCCTTCCGACACCTTCCATTCAAAGGTAAGCTTGAAATTGGTGAACGGGGTGGCATAGATGATATCGCCGCCGTCCTTGCTCTGGCCTTCACCGGTGCCACCGCCGTTGATCTTGATGCAGCCGTCCTCGATGGTCCATTTGCCGGGCATATCCTGGCGATTGTAGCCGCGCCATCCGTCAAAAGTTTTGCCGTCGAATATGGTAACCACATTCTTCGCTTCTTCAACGACAGCTTCCTTTTCGGCTTTTTCAGCATCTTTGGCAGCTTTCTTACTGGCATTCCTGCCGCAGCACGAAGCCAGAACAGCGGCCATAGCCAATCCTGTTACGATGATTCTTACTTTCATTTTCGTTATTATTAAGGTTTCATTACTTAGGCATATCCACCAACTTCCAGCCTTCGCGGTAGTTGTGCTTGATGAGTTCTGATGCGAATTCCTGCGCATTGATCGGATCGGTCCACACCTTGTTGAAAGTGGGGTGCCCGTCCTTGATGCTGAAGCCGTCCTCGATCATAATGCGAAGCTGCTCTTCCGGGCCGATGTTGGTGAAGCGCATGTTCTGACCGTCCCATTCGAGGATCTTGTTGAGCGCCTGCAGACGGACTGCGAGAACACCCATAACGACCATTTCGTTGAACGGGCCTGCTTCCGAGAAGTTGGAAGCGGTCTGTACACGGTTCTTCTTGCTCTCCTTGCAGGCGCGGATGAAGTCTTCGCCGTGAGCGTTGTTGGGTACGCGGCGGGTGCGCTGCGGAGCATTGGGTACGCGGCCCGAAAGCAGCCAGGGTTCCCTGCCGTAGCAGCCGCAGATAAGCGTGTCCTTGGTACCGTAGAAAATGGCGCCGCCGCCGCCGTTATTGAGGTTGATGCCGTTGGGAAGTCCTTCGGGACGCGGAGGGGTCAGACCGCCGTCGTACCACGTAACTTCAACTTCCGGCAGGTTCACCATTTCGTAGGAACCGCGGTCGGGGAAGGTCAGTTTGACCATTTCGGCATTGGGAGCGCATTCCGTAAGAAGCGGAGTGGAACTGCCCTGGGCCTTGGTCGGATAACCGAGTTTGAGACCCTTGAATACCGGGTGCAGGATGTGGCATGCCATATCGCCCAGAGCGCCGGTACCGAAATCCCACCAGCCGCGCCAGTTCCACGGAGTGTAGAGGTGGTTGAACGGACGCATGGGAGCCGGACCGATGAACAGGTCCCAATTGAGGGTCTGGGGTATCGGATCGACGGTCGCCGGACGCATCAGGCCCTGCGGCCATATAGGACGGTCGGTGAAAGCGTCCACGCGGGTGACTTCGCCGATCTCGCCGTTCCATATCCAGTCGCAGACCAGGTTCACGCCTTCGCCCGAAGAGCCCTGGTTGCCCATCTGGGTGGCAACGCCGGTTTTTGCAGCCAACTTGGTCAGCAGGCGCGATTCGTATACGGAGTGGGTAAGCGGTTTTTCACAATATACGTGTTTGCCCAGTGTCATCGCATCCGAAGCGATAAGGGCGTGGGTGTGGTCGGCGGTAGCAACCACGACAGCGTCGATGTCCTTTTTCATTTTGTCGAACATCTCGCGGTAGTCGTAGAATGTTTTAGCGTCCGGGTAACGGTCGAACGTCCCCTTGGCGTATTTCCAGTCCGTGTCCGCCATCGCTACGATCTTGGAGTACGGGCCGAGCTCTTTAAGCACGCCCGCGCCGCGTCCGCCGACACCGACGCCTGCCACGTTTACCATATCGGAAGGAGCAGTGTGTCCCAGGACGCTTCCGAATACATTGTTGGGCATGACCGTAAGTCCTGCAACTCCGATAGCTCCCGTTTTCAGAAAGTCTCTTCTCGAAATTTTTGTTGCCATATCAGTTGGTTTTTATTTTAGGTTATAATTATTTTACGTAAGGTGCCGCGTTGAGGAAATCGAAACTCTTTTCCACGCATCTGTCAGCCGGAAGCGTGTACCTTTCGACCTCCACGAAGAAATCTTTCATACCCTGGGCATATGCCGCATTGAATATCTTTTCGAAATCCAGCTTGCCGCTGTCGCCGATAATCGAGTCGTCCTTGATGTGGAGCACAGGGAAACGGCCGGGATACTTTTCGAGGTATTCGACCGGGCTCTTGCCGGCTTCATTCACCCAGTAAACGTCCATCTCGAAGACCACGTCATCGTTGGTGTTCTGCAGCATGTAGTCGTAATTCACAGTTCCCTCTATCACGTCGAATTCCTTGGCGTGATTGTGGTAGCCGAACGTAAGCCCTTTGGCTTTCGCCATGGCGCCCAGTTTGTTCCAGTAGCCGCAAAGCGCGAGGGTCCATTCGAGCGTGTCGCCCAGGTTGATGGAAGGCTGGACTACATACTTGCAGCCGAGTTCCTTGTGGTCGTCGAAAGCCTTGTTCCACCATGCCATTATCTCCTCTTCCTTTTCGGGGTCCCAGCCTTTGCCGATATGGCAGCTCGTGACCTTCATGCCGAGTCCTTCGACCAACGTGCGGAATTCCTGCGGAGTGTAGCCGTAGATCTTGCTGCCGTCGTAGGAAGCCGTTTCGAGTTCTGTATAGCCCATTGCGGCTATCGCCTTCAGGGTTCCTTCCGGATCCTCTTTCATCGCATCGCGGAGCGAATAGAGCTGGAGCCCGATGCGCTTGTTCTTAGGGGCGGGCGTACATCCGGCGCTCCCTGCCAACCCCGAGATGACACTTCCGCCGACAACTGCACCGGCAATTGCCAACGCACCTCTTTTGAGAAAATCTCTTCTGTCCATTGAGAATTTTTAAGAATAATTAATATGTTCAGTTTAGGTTTTTGCGTAAAAAACCAGGCTATAAGGGGAGGAGGGAATAACGATGCCAAATTTAGGGATTATTCATGTAACAAACAAGGATAAACCTCACTTTTAATCACACTTTTTACTCCGAAACGGATAAATATCCCGGTGAACCGACCGCAGATGTCTTGGTATCTTTTTTGTAAATATCTAAAAAAATATTAATTTTAAACCGATATAATCACCATGGGAAGAAGAGAAGAGCTCGAGATGGAACTGGAACAAGCACAGGAACGTATTGCAAACGCACCGGCCGGCACACCTCAGGATTGGATGGATGCGTATCACAAAGAGTTGGACAGCATACAGATAGAGCTGAACAACCTGTACGACGATCCGGAAACGGAAACCGAATAAAAAACCAACTCTTAAAATATTTTTTTATGGAAGAAAACAACAACATCACCGTCGAAACCGCCCCCGAACCCAGAGAAATGAGGCTAGGAGAAGAGGATAAATCACTATTGATAAGCAGCGCCAAATGGGGGCAGTTCGTCAGCATCGTCATGTTCATATGCTACGGCCTTGCCATGGCAGCAGTAATTTTCTGGATGATAGCCACGGCGGTCGCCGGATTCTCGATGTACGATATGGGAATGTACGGTGCAGCAGCCGGGCCGGTCTATGCAGCCATAATGTGGCCGGTGATGATATTCATCCTCGTAATGTATTTCGTGCAGATGCTTCCCGCGATATATCTTTACCGTTTCTCGCGGAAGACAAAAGAAGCGATCGCCTCGAACAACGAAACCGCAATGACCGAAGCTTTCCGCAACCTGCACGGGTCGATAAAAGTCACAGGGATAATTATAATCGCATCCCTTTCATTCTATGTGCTGTTCATAATATTTATGGTCGGGTGGCTAACGATAGCGATGTAACTTTTTAAAACGGCGCGACCAAACAGTCGCGCCGTTTTTTTTCATGTAAAACTGCGATCCCGGCACGCCGATTGTTGTTATTATCCATATAAAAACACTTATAAAAATATAGAACCCATGGAAAAGACAAAAGACAACATCCAGGAAAACGACGGCGGGAAGATAAAGGAAAAGGCCGCCGAACTTGCCGCCGAAGTGCGCAAGGAAATGAAAGCAAAAATCCACAAAGCATCGGAAAAAGCAGAGGACATCGGCCGGAAAATTTCGGACAAGAGCGACCATGCGCAAAACGTCGTCGCCGGGAAAGTGGCCGATGTAAAACACAAGGCTGCGGAGACCTACATCAACACGGTGGACAAATTCGCGGAAAATACGCAGAAGTTCGGAAACAAGGTCTCGGAAGCGTCGTCCAAACTGACCAACCGCGCGGAAGAACATGCCCAGCGGCTGAAGAGTACGCTGGACGAGAACAAATGGTAGATAAAATAAGGAGCTTTTGCTCCTTATTTTGTAATTTTGCCGGCGTATGAAAAAGAAACAAACCCACAGCGATTACGTCAAGGCCGCACGGCGCGGAAGCCGCGAAGCAGAACTGGAACTATACGGGCGTCCCGTTCCACGGAACCGCGTGCATGCGTCAAAGAAAACATATGACCGAAAGAAAGCAAAGGCAGTTCACCGAGAACTGCCTTAATTTTTTCCCAACTGACGGGCAAGCCCTTTTTCACAGCTGCCGAGCCGCCTCTGGCACGTTTCGTGAATTCTATGCAACCCGAATGACAAACAATTATTATAATCATCTAAATACGTAAAAACATGAAAAAGTTATTTTATGCAGCGGCCGCAGCAGCGGCGGTATTCACGGCCGCAGAAACGAAAGCACAGGGACCCGACCCGAAAGGCAACTTCAACCGCAACAACGAAGATATCCACAGATATTACAAAAACGGCCAGATCAGGGACGTGAGGCACTCCATGCTGCTCACCGAAAACCTCTGGAAGGTCTCGAACCGCAAAGGGAAACAGATCTGGTATGCGATAAACAATGAAAGCGAAAACGTCGTGGTAAAGTTGAAAGGCAACGATTACAAATCGTTCACCAAGGCTAAAGCCGGCGACGACAGGGAATTCATGAAAAACATCGAACCGGCGCAAAAGAAAAAACACATAGCAAAGATCAGGGAAGAGGAAAAAAGGCACATCAGAAAAGATATTTCCAACGAAAGCGGCGTGCAGATCGTCTCGGTGAAGTGAAAATATTCTTAATTAATTCGCAGTTAATGGAAAGCAGCTATTTGAAAGCTGCTTTTTCTTTTATATATTTGTCCGATAATAGGATGTACCCCGGCATACGTTTTACTGGAATTGATTTTTTTCAAACCAAACCAATTAAATTAATAAGATTATGAAAAAACTAATTTTTGCAGCAGCAGCCGTGGCTGCGGTATTTTCAGTATCAAACGCAAACGCACAAAAAATAGAGAAAGTGTGCGCATGCGGACAGGTGCCGGTTAAAATGATCGCCGACCAGCGCGATATCCACAAGGCGTA
Organism: Rikenellaceae bacterium; assembly: GCA_031547885.1. GTDB lineage: Bacteria > Bacteroidota > Bacteroidia > Bacteroidales > Rikenellaceae > UBA940. Next base: position 167,413 of record JAVBRO010000005.1, on the reverse strand, counting down.
CGAGGCCGGCGACGTCAACTTCGACAAAGTGAAGGAAGGTATGATCAAGGCCGGGTACAACTGGCGCGTGAAAACGAAAAAACACGGCGAAACATGGGTAGCAGGCAACCCGCAGGGCCAAGACGTCTATGTCAAAATGAAAGAGGGCAAAAAAAGCACGAAAGTGAAAGCCCATGTCGGAAGGGACAGGATGTTCGCCAAGGATCTCAACAGCGGCAACGGTAAAAAACACGTAGCCAAGATATACGAAGAGAAAGAAAAGTATGTCGTAAAAAGCATCACCAACGAAAACGGATGCCAAGTCATAGCAAAAGCCCTGGAACAGGAACAGGCAAAAAAAGACAAGAAAGCAAAGAAAAGCAAATAGGCATCAAGCCGCTTTTATACAAGAGAAGCAGTCCTCAAAAGGGGCTGCTTTTTTGCGTCCGCCTCTGTGAATATTTCAGCCCCACAGGCAGTTTGGCACGTTTAATGAACGATTTATCGAGGATAAGAAATTATTTACGAATACAAGCCTTAATAAATCAATCAATTAAACTATGAAAAAAATCGTTTACCTCGCACTGTTCTGCGCCGTTGCAGCTTCATTCGCATCGTGTAAAGAGAAAAAAGCCGAAAAAACCGCTGCGTTGGCCGCCAAAGAGTACACCGAGCTGCTCTCCAACGGCGACTACGACGGTTTCGTGGACGTCATCGTTTTCGAAGAACCGGCCGCACCCGTAAAGCCGGAAGTGAAAAAAGTACACTCGGCCACCCTTAAAACCATACATAAGCCATCAGTCGATGAAAAAGGCGGAATCAAAAACGTTGCCGTAACGTCGGAAAAAGTAGCTCCCGACGGAAAGTACGCAGACGTCGTGCTGACAAATACCTACAACGACGGGCTGGTCGAAACAGTCAGCTACGCGATGATCCTCGACGACACCGTATGGAAAGTCCGCGTCAACAACAACAAAGAGGTGTGGACGGCCGTTAACAACGACGGCGACAGGGAAGTCGTCAAAATTAAAGAGGGTACCGACCGCGATTTTGTGAAAACCAATGACGCCGGTGAAAAACAGTTCGTCAAGGAGATCACAAAGAGGGACGGACAGGTCGAAACGATCAAAACCCTCGAGAACGGCGAACGCTACAAAGAAACGAGTAAGGATATCGAAGAAGGCGACCGCTGGATCGAAAAACAGAAAGACGACGGCGGCAAGACCGTAATCAAGGACATAGACAATAAAAACGAAGAGGTCCTGAAAGGAAAAGAGCACGAAAAAGGCTCTCAAACCGAACGCCAGAAAGACGTGATCGAAAAATAGTCTGAGTTATTTTTCACCGGCTTCAGGATTTTTCTTAGATTTGTTATCAACCAACTCAATTAAAAAACCGACTTTAATGAAAAAGTATTTTGCAGAATTGATCGGCACCATGGTTCTGGTGCTTATGGGCTGCGGTGCGGCCGTATTCGCAGGAGCGCCCCAGGGATTCATCTCCGTGGGAACGCTCGGAGTGGCATTTGCGTTCGGCCTCTCGGTCGTCGCCATGGCCTACTCCATCGGTAAGGTCTCGGGCTGCCACATCAACCCGGCCATCACGCTCGGCGTATGGCTGTCGGGACGCATGTCCGGAAAGGACGCCGTCATGTACATGATCTTCCAGGTGATCGGCGCCATCATCGGCTCGGCGATCCTGTGGGTTATCGCAAAGGATTTCGCATCGACCACGACGCACACCGGAGCCAACGGATATGCCGCCGGGATGCTCGTCCCGGCCCTCATCGCCGAAACCGTCTTTACATTCATCTTCGTGATGGTAGTTCTTGGCGTCACATCGAAAGGGGCGAACAACCAGTTCGCGGGCCTCGCGATCGGTCTTGCTCTGGTGCTCGTCCATATCGTCTGCATCCCCATCACCGGGACTTCGGTGAACCCGGCCCGCAGTATCGGCCCGGCCATTTTCCAGGGCGGAGAAGCCCTCAGCCAGCTTTGGGTGTTCATCGCCGCTCCGCTCGTAGGCGCCGCATTGGCCGCCGGAGTATGGAAAGTGATCGATAACGAAAAGGCGTAAGTCGGAACGCCGACGGCGGGTGGCAACGGCCACGGCGGTTTATTTTATAGCAAAAGGACGGTTTCGCAACCGTCCTTTCTCTTTGACAATGACACTACCGCGCAGACTGTGTACGATTATTGTGAAAGCAGGAGTAATCTGAGATTGTCATCTACCTTCGCGTAAAACTCCTCTTCCGTTAATTCAAAATTTTCATATGAATACAGGTCCCAAAAATCTTTAATGCCGTTTTCGCGAGCGACTTTATCCGCATACGCTAACTTACGAATCCTGCAGAGGCTCCCTTTAGCCTTAACTTTACTCTGTAATTTTAAATCTAAATCACCATCTTTAATATGTATTCTCTTTTCTTCGATATTTATTTGCAGCGTATCATTTTGCGTTCCGTATCGATCTATATCGCTGACTGGTATTGAGATTTTACGTTTTTCTATGTGCCAATCAGTATATGCATGATTATAAGCTTCATATCTGATACTATCCTCGCTTACGGTAACAAAAACATCCCAATGCCCCGGGAAAAGCCGAGAACCCCAATGGCCGTAATATATATTTTGGGCGGCAATCTGTTGACAAAATAATACGGCAATGATCATTAGCAATATCTGTTTCATCGGTGTTGTTTTAATCGTACTTGCAATATAAGGATTTTTTTGATGATGCACGTCTGAGTCAATAGGATTATTCGCGTCTTGCAGACGCTCATGATCCTGTGCTGCTTGCCGCAGGGGCGGCTAAAAACAATCAAAATGAAATATTGCTCGCAATACCTTTTTCTTTGTAACCAGGCCTTCGTTCAAATAAATTTGACTCAGCCTGCTTCCAAAGAAAAAGCCATCTCACGATGGCTTATTTCATTTTGATTGTTTTGTCGAGGTACCAGGATTCGAACCTGGGACCCCCTGCTCCCAAAGCAGGTGCGCTAACCGGACTGCGCTACACCTCGTCGTTCTCAGGCCGCAAAGATAAACCCTTTAAGCCAATTTGTCAAATTTATCTTTGGAATTTAATGGTTTTGCGGCGGGCGATCCCGATCACCCACGCAGGCAGTACCTTCAGCAAAGGCAGTACCAGACGCATCAGGAATCCCGGGACATACTGCATCCGGCGGCGGAACATCGCGGCAAGCGACACCCGGGCCGTCTTTTCGGGCGTGAGCAGAACGCCTAAGTTTTTCCCGATCCGCTGCCATTTCTCCGCAAGTCCGTACAGACCAGTGGTCACACCCGCCGGAAGGACCGTCGTGACCCCCACCCCTTTTTCGCGCAGTTCGTATGATATCGACTTCGAGAAATTACGAATGTAACTCTTTGTGGCGCTGTAGAGTGCGAGCCCGGGCCACGGCATCCACATCGAATAGGACGACATATTGAGGATGTATCCCCTGCCCCGCCGGGCCATATCGGCGCCGAACAGACGGCAGAGCATCGTAACTGTCAGAATATGCAGGCCGAGCATCTTCTCGATCCGGCCTGTGTCCGTATCGAGTATGTCCCTGTAGCTGAAAATACCCGCGTTATTGACGAGCACCAGGGGTTCGATCTGTTCGCGGACGCACCAGTCGTGGAGCCGTCCTGCCGATTCCATACGGGCGAGGTCTATCTCGATGCCGCGGACCTCGACCCCGAAACGTTCGCGGAGATCGGCCTCGGTCTTGCCGAGTCCGTCGGCGTCGATGTCGGCAATGGCGATGTTGTAGCCCATCGACGCGAGTTTTTCGGCGATGGCCTGGCCGATGCCGCTGCATCCACCCGTCACCAATGCCCAGTCATCGTCCGCGCTGCGCCATTTTTTCTTTAACTTCATGGCTGTTTCTCTATCTCCCGTTGCAGTTTACGCGGCAGGTCCGGGCAATTGCGGTGGCACTGCATATCGACACTGTACATGCGCCCGATACAATAATTCTTGTGGTCGCAGATGCTCCGGCACCCTTCGCCTTCGTTTTTCATCCGGTCGACGAAATCGGGTTCGGCGACAAGGCAGCGGGCCATCTGGACCATCTCGAAACCGGCGTCCAGCGCCCTGTCGGCCCCTTCGCGGCTGACGATGCCGCCCACATAAACGAGCGGACATTTCAGTTCGGCGCGGAACTTTTCGGCGTCTTCCAGGAAATAGCACTCCGACCATGGATAGGGCCTCATCATGAGCCATCCGGCCAGCTTCACCCCGATCTTCAGCAGGGGGTTCTTCATATAATAGGTAAGCGTCTTTACGGGCATAGCGCCGCGCATAACCAGCATCGGGGTGCGGCTCACGAAACCGCCGCTCAAAACGATGCCGTCGACGCCGTAACTCTCGATAACCTTAGCTATTTCGATGCTTTCGGGCACCTGTATCCCGCAGTGCAGACCGTCGTACATATTGTGTTTGACGAGAACGCCTATCCCTGTCTCGTCCTTTGCTTTCATCACTTCCGCGAGGCACATCCTCATGAAGCGCATGCGGTTCTCGAGTGTCCCGCCGAACTCGTCGCGGCGGTGATTGGTGAGCGGCGAAAGGAACTGGCTAATCATATATCCGTGGCCGGCATGTATCTCGACGCAGTCGAAACCCGCTTCGTGCGCCAGCCTCACGGCGTTGCCGAAATCGAGCGCGATCTGCTCCAGCTCGCTGCGGCGGGCGCGGCGGACTATGGTCGGGGAATAGAGGTTGACGCCGGTCGAGGCGGAAATGGGTATCTGCCCGGCGGTCGAGAAGTGGGTCATGTTGCCGCAATGCCCCAACTGGATCGAGACCGCGGCGCCCTCGGCATGCACGGCGTCGGTGATTTCCTTCAGCGCCGGAACTATCTCAGAACGCATCCACAACTGGCTTTTGAACGAAAGGCCGGTGCGTGAGACCGAAGCGTAGGCCAGAGTGGTCATGCCGATCCCGCCCCGCGCGACGCTCACGTGGTAATCCCTGAGCTGCTGGGTCGGGCTGTAATCTTTCCCCATGCTCTCGAACGCGGCCGAACGGACCGTGCGGTTGCGGAGTGTGGCGTTACCCAGTTTGTAAGGTGTAAAAAGCGCTGATTCTTTCTTTTTCCCTGCCATAGACAAAATATTCAGTAATCTGCGAAGTTACTAAATATGCAGGAAAAGCACAAACAGCAGGGTATTAATAAATGAACGGGATGATCCGTTTCAGCTTCAGTTTGGTGAAATCTTCACCGAACTCGGCCGTGTAATTCTTGTAGATGGCGTCGGCGCGAGGGGCGAGGTTGGCAAGCGTCCACCATGCGAAAACGGCTCCGGCCCAGCTCCATGTCAGGACGGCGAAACCGACCCACTCGACGAATTCGCCGAAATAGTTGGCCGACGACACGTATTTGAACATGCCCCCGCGCGGGATATAGTGCCTGGAATCTCCCGGCTTACGCAGGCGGCGGATGATGTGGTCGGAGTGCAGGTTGATGATATAACCCGCAAAAAAGAGCGCCGCACCGATGATGAATTTAGGCGACCAGAGCCAGTCTATCGAATATTCGGGCGAAAAATAGAATATCCAGCCGCCCTGCATCAGCGCGTTGCAGGTGTTGAACAGGACCGCCATGAGTATAATTCCCAGCGGCATTTTGTTGCGGCCGCGTATCAGGAAAGGGAAAATGAACGCACGCTGCACGTAATGGGTTTGGAATATCGCAAAAAAGACCAGCGGAACCACGTCCCGCGTACGGTCGGAAGCAAGCCAGAGCGCCACCATCAAAGCAACGACAGGCGTCTCCATCAGCAGCCACCCGAGACGGTTCGGAATGCCAGGGCCCCATTTAGGGTCGAAAAATATGCCGTAACCGGCCTTTATATGGTAGAGGGCGAAAAACACGACCAGCGCAACGGCGGCCATGACGATCAGAAATATGTCGAACGCCTCGGGTGTTATATGTATCATTCAGAGAAATTTAGGTTGTCGCATCGGTTATGCCGCCTACGTTCGGCAGACACACCCGAGCCTGCGAATTTAACTATTTTTTCTAGATTCCAATATACCTTCCGAAACGAACCATCCGACGGCGTCGCGGACAGCATCTTCAGCCGGACGGAACGCGATGCCGAAGTCGCGCGAAGCCTTGTAGTTGTGGTAATATCCGGTCACGCACAGTATCCTCATGTTGGGAAGCGACACCTGGGTGCGCAGCCCCATCACGCGCAGGAAACTCCCCACCCCGCCTGCTATGTACATAAACAGCCTGGGGACGCGGATATAAAACGCCCTGTTGCCGGTCATGGCGCCGAGCATTTTGTAAAATTCCTTGTACGTCAGATTTTCGGAACATAATATATAGGTCTCGCCGCTCTTTCCGCGTTCGAGCGCCCGCACCGCTCCCAGCGCGGCATCCCCAACGTGGACGAAATTCTTGCCGCCGGGGGGATAGAATATCAGCTTCTTACCGTAAGCCATCGTGATTATGCGCCCCGAGCTCGGTTTGGAATCATAGGGGCCGATCATGAACGTGGGGGCGACGCCCACCACCTCGATCCGGTCGCCGTAGCTCATGGCCGCGGCAAGCGCCTCGTATTTGCTGCGGGCGTAATAGGAAGAGGCGAACGGTTCGCTCATCTCGTTGAGTTCGCATCCGGGTATCTCGCGCGAACCGTAGCCGAAAACATTAGCCGAAGAGACCTCGACGAAACGCCGTACGCCGTGGGCTATGGCCGATTCGATCAGGCGGCGCGTGGCCTTGACGTTGACCTCGTAATACTCGCCGTAGTTGCGCCCGCTCTGCGAGGTCACGGCCGCAATGTGTATCACGGCGTCGCAACCCGGAAGCACCCTGTTAAGGCACTCTTCGGAAGTGAAATCGCCTTCGACAAGTTCGAGGTCGGGATGGCGGGGCCCCTTATAGCCGGACTCCTTCCGCAGCAACCCTCTGACGGAATAACCGTTTTCGAGGAGCAGCGGGATCACATTGGCGGCAAGCAGGCTGTTGGCTCCTGTCACGAGTATCATAATCAAATCTATTTACAGTCCCTGCAGCTATCTCGCCTTTGTAAACCGTGCGCGTCATCATCGACAGGCGCAGGCCGAGGGGCAGTATATGAATGAGCAATTTACTCAATTTGCTCGAAAAACCAATCACTATCTGTTTCTTTTTGGCGAAAAGCCTGTCGAGGCTCGCCCGCGCCACATGGTCGGGGGTCATCAGCCAGAGCCGTCCGACCACCCCCTGGCTGACTATGCGCCGCCGGACGGCGAAAGTGGTCGCCATCGGGCCGGGATGCACCACGCCCACATGGACGCCGGTGCCTTTCATCTCCTCGCAAAGTCCGCGCGAAAAATCCTGGACGAACCTCTTCGAAGCGGGATACACCGTTTTGAAGCCGATCGGACTGAGCGATGCCATGCTCGACACGTTCAGGATGTAGGATTCGCGGCGGCGGACGAGGGCCGGCAACAGTTGATGCGTAAGAAGTGCAGTGGCGGCGACGTTCAGTTGGATTATATTGTCTATGTATTCGGGTTCGCAGTCGAGGAAGCTGCGCGATCCGCCCGTGCCGGCATTGTTTATCAGTATGCTCAGCGGGAAACGGGCGCTCGCGTTGCGCGCCAGGGCGATCACGTTCTCCTTAATGCGCAGGTCCGTCTCGATAAACTCGGAACACACCCCGAACCGGCGGCACTCCTCCGCGACTTTTTCGAGGCCCTGTCCCGGCAGCGCCACCAACACCGTGTTTATCCCCCTCACGGCCAGCTCTATGGCGTAGCTGCGCCCCAATCCGTGGCTTGCACCCGTAACGAGCGCATAAATTCCGTTCTCCGATTTTGGTTTATTCATGGCTTAATCCTACCTTTGAAAGTTGATTTTTCAGACGTATTGCCGGTTCGTAACGCCCTCTCCGGACACAATGCAAAGGAAAATATTCCGCGGCACGGCGGCAATACTGATTTATAACCATTTTTTCGAAAAACCCTTTATGACCGGCTCCGGCAGCAGATATTCGGAAGAAGAACGGCAGGCGATGCTCGAACGCCACTGCCGCGTGATGAACGACCTCGCGCGGCTGTCGGGAAGCAGCATCACCATATTCAACTATGATACCCGCACCCACGTTTTTGTTTCCGATAATTTTCTGGCGCTGTTCGGATACGGGGAAGATGAGATAACGGCCGCAAGCGACATCGGCGACATCAAGATGCGCATGCATCCCGACGACACTGGTTTTTTTGAGAACGATATACATAAAATAACGGAGATACTTGTAAGGCGACAGGAACTCAGGGATTTCAAGTTGACCGTGGAATACCGCGTAAGGAGAAAAGACGGCAAATACGTGCGCGCCATAGAGCAGCATTCGCAACTCGAATGGTATCCCGACGGGACACCGTGGCTTACCCTGAGCATGCTCGATATCTCGCCCGACCAATCTCCCATGGAAGGCGTCAGGTACCAGATAATCAATTTCAACACCAGCGAACATTATTCCCTGGCCGACCTTACAGGCGAAAAAAGCCCTATCCTGCTGTCTAAGCGCGAAATGGAGATACTGTCGATGATAAAATCGGGGATGTCGAGCAAACGCATCTCCGAAAAACTGTTCATAAGCATCCACACCGTCAATACCCACCGCCAGCGGATACTTGAAAAACTCAACGCCGGGAATTCGCTCGAAGCGGTGAGGCAGGCCGAACTAATGGGAAGCATATAACCTAAAAAACAATATTTATGAAAAAAACGATCGTAACCATTATCTGCACGCTCTTCTTCGCCGCCGTCATGGCGCAGGAAGAGAGCGGCTACACTTTCACCGACATCAAAACCGTTCCGGCGACATCCGTCAAGAACCAGGCGAGCAGCGGCACCTGCTGGAGTTTCTCGGGACTCGCGTTCCTCGAAAGCGAGATCATGATCGCAGGAGGACCCGAAACAGACCTCTCGGCGATGTGGGTCGTGCGCCACGCCTACTACGACAGGGCCGTAAAGTACGTCCGCATGCACGGAACGTCGAACCTCTCGGCCGGTGCCGCCGCCGAGGACGTCTTCATCTGCTGGCGCAAGCACGGCATCGTCCCGACCGAAGTCTATCCGGGCCTTAACTACGGGCAGGAGATGCACCGCCATGGCGAACTCGACGCCGTCATCAAAGCCTACTGCGACGCAGTGATCAAAAATTCGAACCGCAAACTCACCACCGCGTGGCTGGCGGGCCTCGACGGCATTCTAGACGCCTATCTGGGCGAAGTGCCGGAAACATTCACCTACAAAGGAAAACAGTACACCCCGGCGGGTTTCGCCGCATCGCTGCCGGTCGATATGGACAACTACGTTTCGCTCACCTCATACACCCACCATCCGTTTTACACGTGGTTCGTGCTGGAGATCCCAGACAACACCGTGTGGGGCGAATCGTTCAACGTTCCGATGACTGAAATGATGTCCGTGATGGAAGGAACCGTGAATGCCGGATACCCCGTGCTGTGGGCGTCGGACGTTAGTGAAAAGGGATTCGCGTGGCGGAAAGGCTTCGCGGTGGTTCCCGACGCCGACGTTACGCGGATGGACGATTCGGAACTGGCGCGCTGGGTCGCCCTGTCGCAGGCCGAGAAGGACGCCGCGCTCTACAAGCTCGACAAACCCGGTCCTGAAAAAACTATCGACCAGCAGATGCGCCAGGAAGCGTTCGACAACTGGGAGACCACCGACGACCACGGGATGGAGATCACCGGCATCGCCACCGACCAGAACGGCAACAAATACTTCAAGGTCAAAAACTCGTGGGGCGACGAAGGACACCTCTACAAAGGCTATTTCTACGCGTCGTACCCGTTCGTGGCCTACAAGACCATGAGCATTATGGTCAACAAAAATACTCTGCCGAAGGAGCTGAAAAAGAAGCTGTAGCTGAGAACGGCGGAGCAAAACTCCGCCGTTTCTTTATTTTACCGCGATGGTCTCGATCTCGACCAGGGCGCCCATCGGAAGCGCGGCCACCTGGTAGCAGGCGCGGGCCGGTTTATCGGCGGTGTAATACTTCGCATATACGGCATTAACTTTTGCGAAATCGCCCATGTCGGCGAGCAGCACGGTGCTTTTCACCACGTCGCCGAAAGTGTATCCCGCCGCCGCGAGTATCGCCCCTATGTTGGCGAAAACCTGTTCGGCCTGCGCCTCGACACCGGCCGGCATCGTCCCGGTCGACGGATCGAGGGGGATCTGGCCCGAAATGTAAAGCGTTCCCGCCGCCTCGACGGCCTGCGAATATGGTCCGACAGCCGCCGGAGCCTTATCTGTGGAAATTATTTTTTTCATTATTCTGATTTATTGCGTTCTTGTCTCAAATGTATGGAATAAATCTTAAATTTGCCAAATCAAAAAAGGCCAAATATGAAAATTATTAAATGGTTCGCCGCGGTTTCGCTCGCTTTCGCTGTCATCGCATGCTGCCCCTGCCGCAAATATAAATCGGCGATGATTCCTTTCCACGGGACCGAATGGCAGCTCGCACAGCTTCAGGGCGAGGTCGTGGATGCCGAAGGCTACAAGGTTATTTTCGCCGCCGACGGGTCCCTGAGCGGAACGGGCGACTGCAACGGTTTCGCCGGAAATTATACCCAGAACGTCCATTCGATCAAGATAGCCGACAACGGGCTCGTCTCCACGCGGATGGCCTGCCCCAACCAGCAGCGCGAGGATAAATTCTTTAAAATGCTAACTCAGATCGACTCGTACAGCATCGACGGGCTGCGCCTGATGTTGATCCGCAGCGGAGAGGTGCTTGCCATATTCAACCCTGTCGGCGATTACGAGGTCATAAGCCCTAAGAAACATAAAAAATAGCCCGGACGTTGTACCGGAAAAAGCTAAAGCCGCCTCTAATGGGCGGCTTTTCTGTTGCATGGTATCCGGCTTGCCCGCCGAACCAGCCGTCCTGCCCCGTGATTATGCCGGTTCGCCCGGCCTGTATGGTTTTCATGCCGTTTCCAATCAGTATCTTTAAGTAAACAACTCTAAAAAACGAAAGCCATGAAACGAATTTGCCAACAACTTATCGGATGCATCGCAGCGGTCCTGGTAATATTGACGGCCGTATCGGGTGCATCGGCTGCGGAGCCGGTCGGTTATTTCCTGCAGGACACCGTCAGCTCACGCAAGCTCAACATCTTTGACCTCCCGGGAAGACAGACCGGATGGAAACAGTGGGAATTTCCCGACTTCGACCGTAACAACGTGGCGGTCTACGATATGTCCGGATCGGTCTCGGGCTACGAGATCCGCGACTCGCTCTATTCCGACATGGTGAATATTTTTTCGCCCGTAATGGAGTGGACGGGATATAAACTCCCCTACTCCGAGAATTACGACATCACACAGGTGTTCGACACCGGCGGCAGGGAGACCGGACACGAAGTGTACGACGACGAAACCGGCATCACGTGGATATTCACGGGGCCGCTTTTCGAGGAACAGCGGAGTGTCGGCGGCGGGAATACCGTCTACAACTATTCCGGCGACACAAACTACTTTTTCTATGACGTCCATCACGTTGAGTATGTGTGGTACACCCAGGTAAATTACTGGTACGACAATTACTACTGGCGCGAGCGCGAATGGGAATGGCGCAGGCAGCGCGACGCCGAGGAACGCTACCGGCAGGAACAACGCCGGAGGGAACAGCGCGAACGCGAGGATTATGAACGCCGGCGCCGCGAAATATGGGAACGCGAACAACGCGACAGAGAGCGGCACGAACAGGACCGCAGGCGCGAACAACAGGAAAACAACCGGCGGGATCAGGATAACCGGGAGCGGCAACGACAGGAGAGTGAAAACCGTGAACGCCAGGAACGGGAGAACCGTGAACGCCAACAGCAGGAAAACAATAGGAGAGAAGAGGATAACCGGGAGAGGCAACGCCAGGAGAGTGAGAGCCGCGAGCGGCAGATAAGTGAAAATCAGCAACGGGAGCGTCAGGAAAGTGAGAATCGAGAACGCCAGCAGAGAGAACAGCAACAGGAACGGGAACGGCAGGAAAGTGAGAACCGCGAGCGTCAGCAGCGCGAACAGCAGGAACGTGAAAACCGTGAGCGACAGCAGAGGGAACAACAGGAGCGGGAAAACCGCGAACGCCAGCAGCGGGAGCAGCAGGAGCGGGAAAACCGTGAGCGTCAACAGAAGGAGCAGCAGGAACGGGAGAACCGCGAGCGTCAGCAGAGAGAACAGCAGCAGCGGGAGCAACAACAGAAAGAGCAACAGCAGCGCGAACAACAGCAAAGGGAACAGCGCGAAAGAGAATCGAGGGAACGCAGCGAAAGAGAAGCCAGAGAGCGCAGCGCCGCATCATCTTCGGGAAGTTCCTCATCAGGGAGTTCGTCTTCAGGACGCTCTTCATCGGGAAGTTCCTCGTCGGGAAGTTCTTCTTCGACACGCTCTACCTCAACCTCTTCCGGGCGTTAAGAACCCCATTTCTTTACACGGAAAAGCCACCCGTCCCGGCGGGCGGCTTTTGCCGGTCTATGCCATATCGGACATGAGCGATGTGATAAGGAAATAAAGATAGCCCGGAAGCCACGTCAACAGGAAGATGAAAATATCGATGCCTTTTATACGGCGCGACGGCTTGGGAAATAATCGCTTGACCTGTTTGGAGTCCCTGAGGAATATCAGCCAGACGCAACTCATAACCAATGACCGGAATATCACGCGCAACGTAGCGGGGCTTGTAAAATCCGCTATTTCGGAGATACAGAAAAACAAGCCGGTCATTATTGCCGAAACAAGGCACATCCTGGCCAATGAAACAGAATTCGGCTTGTTCCTGAAAAACGAGATTATGGTGTATGCCACAAGTCCCGTATATGCTAATAATTCAAAACTGTCTATTAAAGTTTCCAAGAAATACCCTTTAACCGACAGGATGCCTGAATGATAACTTAAAGCAAAAACATAGAACCACAGAAACAATCCCAATAATGCCCCCAATCCCAACACTATCAGGAAGAACAAAAGCCAGCCTTTTATAGGGACTCTTGCAATTTTTACATCGGATGAAGCATCCTGATGTTCTGACTCATTTATTTCAGGATCAATGTTTGTCATACGGCCGGTAGTTTCCTCAAAGATACGAAATATCGGATAAAATAAAGCCTTCCATCTCTGAAAGGCTTTAACTAATTTATTGATTCGCGTTTTAGTAACTGCGGGCGAAAAGCACGCGGCGTTTCGAGGGATTGCCGGTGAAGACGCACTTGCCGTCCTCGTCCTCGGCATCCAGCGGAATACAGCGGATCGTCGCTTTGGTCGCATCCTTGATGGCGATCTCCGTTTCGGTGGTGCCGTCCCAGTGGGCCGATACGAAACCGCCCTTGTTGTCGAGCACGTCCAGGAATTCTTCCCACGTATCGACTTTGGTAATGTGTTCTTCGCGGTATTTTAACGCTTTATCGAAGATATTCTGCTGTATCTCGTCCATCAGCGACGCGACGCGGTCGGCAAGCCCCTCCTGCGGAACGACCTCTTTCGTCAGCGTGTCGCGGCGGGCGAGTTCGATGGTGCCGGCGGCCATGTCGCGCGGGCCGAGGGCCAGGCGGACAGGCACTCCTTTAAGTTCGTACTCGGCGAATTTGAAGCCGCTGCGGACATTGTCGCGGTCGTCGACCTTCACTTTCAGTCCTTTGACCTTCAGTTCGGCGGCGATTTCGTCAAGACGCGCAACAGCCGCTTTATATTCATCTTCGCCCTTGTAGATGGGAACAAGTACTACATGGGTCGGGGCGAGCTTCGGGGGAAGTACGAGGCCGTTGTTGTCGGAATGCGCCATTATCAGCGCGCCGATCATGCGGGTCGAAAGTCCCCACGATGTGGCCCAGACGTAATCGAGCTGGTTTTCGCGGTTGGCGAACTGAACATCGAAAGCCTTCGCGAAATTCTGCCCCAGGAAGTGCGACGTTCCGCTCTGCAGAGCCTTGCCGTCCTGCATCAGAGCCTCGATGGTGAGCGTGTCGTCGGCTCCGGCGAAGCGTTCGTTCTCGCTCTTGCGGCCTATGATGACCGGCATGGCCATGAACTGTTCGGCAAAGTCGCGGTAGACTCCGATCATGCGTGCGGTCTCTTCGAGCGCCTCTTCGCGGGTTTCATGGGCGGTGTGCCCCTCCTGCCACAGGAATTCGGCGGTGCGCAGGAAAAGCCTGGTGCGCATCTCCCAGCGGACCACGTTGGCCCACTGGTTGACCAGTATGGGCAGGTCGCGGTAAGACTGTATCCAGCCTTTATATGTGTTCCAGATGATGGTTTCCGAAGTCGGGCGGACGATCAGTTCCTCTTCGAGTTTGGCATCGGGATCGACCACCACGCCGTTTCCGTCGGGATCGTTCATCAGGCGGTAATGGGTGACTACGGCGCACTCCTTGGCGAAACCCTCGACGTGGCTCGCTTCGCGGCTGAAGAACGACTTGGGAATGAAGAGCGGAAAATAGGCGTTGACGTGGCCGGTGGCCTTAAACATCGCGTCGAGCGCGGCCTGCATATTCTCCCAAATGGCATAACCATAGGGTTTTATGACCATACAGCCCCTTACGGCCGAGTATTCGGCCAGCCCCGCCTTCACCACGAGGTCGTTGTACCATTGGGAGTAGTTTTCTTCCCGGTTCGCCAGCTCTTTAAGTTCCTTCGCCATAGCTATTTTCCGTTTTACCGATTTTAGAGCCCCAAAGATATGCCTTTTTAGTGAGAAATGATACTTTTTTATATATCTTTGTCATAGAACAAAAGGCCCAGAGAGAAGACAACCGGCGCCGGACGAGGGAAATAAAGGCGCGAAATGTGAAGAATGAGAGAGGGCCGGATAATTTGAATACATCCGGATACGTTATATAAAAAATTAAAAGAAGTTCAACCCTCAAATATCAGAACCATGAAGACCTTAAAGAATTACTACTGGATCTTATCGCTGCTCGGGGCGGCAGTTCTGCTCCCGGGATGTTCGTCGAACAGGGTCTCGTCATCGAACGACCTGTACGGCATTCACAATAAGACGGCGATCGCAAACCGCGAAGCCGCCGAAGCCGAACTGGCCAAGGCCGAAGCGCTGGCGCGCAAGGCCAAATACGAAGCCATGCTCGCCGAAGCCGACGCAGCAGCCGCGGAGTCGGATTATTACAACGAAACGGGCGGTTACAGCGGGAACGGCGAAACGGAATACGTGAACAACGGCAAATATGCCCGAAAGATCGTCATGTTCGACTCGTATGACTATTACGTGCGGCCGGCAAGTTCGTACACTTACGTCTATTACGAGCCCTACACCAACGTCGTGGTCATAGACCCCAGGTACAGCTACTCGTGGTACGGGTATTGGTCGCCGCGCAACTACTACCACAGCTCGTGGTACTGCGGCTGGAGCCGTCCCTACTACTCGTGGTACAACCCCTGGTATTACGACCCGTACTACTCGTGGGGATGCGGATGGAGCCGCCCCTACTACAGCTACTGGGGCCCCAGCTACTACTACGGCCCGAGTTACTACTACGGCGGATGGCACGGCTACTACGGTCCCAACTACTATTCTCCCGCCTATTATTCGCACAACAATTACAGGGACACCGGACGCAACTACAATAACGGCTACCGCACTCCCGAACGCAACACCTATGCGGCATCGGCACCGAGAAGCACCTCATCTTCGGCAAGGTCCACCTCATCGGGATACAACACATCGGGCAGCAGGTCCACCTCGTCGTCCGGGTACAACACTTCAGGCAGCAGAAGTTCGTCGACCTACAACAGCGGAACGTCCGGCAGCAGAAGCTCTTCTAGCGGATACAACTCCGGCACAAGCGGCAGCAGAAGTTCGTCGACTTACAACAGCGGCTCGTCGTCGGGCAGCAGGAGCTCATCTACTGGAATCAGCTCCGGTACCAGCGGCAGCAGAAGCTCTTCGAGCGGAACCTACAACGGCAGTTCTTCGGGCAGAAGTTCCTCTTCGTCGTCTGATATAAACTCGGGCAGCACCAGCGGAAGAAGTTCATCGGGCAGTTCGTCGTCGTACGGCACCGGTTCAAGCAGCCGCAGTTCGTCGTCGAGCGGATATTCCGGCAGTACGTCCGGCAGAAGTTCGTCATCGTACAGCGCCCCCTCGTCGTCGGGCAGCACTTCCGGCAGAAGTTCCTCTTCCTACGACAGCGGTTCTTCGTCGGGCAGCCGCAGCAGCAGTTCGTCTTCATACAGCACTCCGTCCTCGTCCAGCAGGAGCAGCAGCACCCCTTCGTATAACAGCGGATCGAGCAGCAGAAGTTCCTCTTCAGGCAGCACTCCCTCGTCTTCAGGCAGCAGAAGTTCATCATCTTACGACAGCGGATCGAGCAGCAGAAGCTCCTCTTCGTCATCCTACGGCAGCGGATCGTCGAGCAGCAGAAGTTCCTCTTCCTATGACAGCGGATCGAGCAGCAGAAGCAGCAGTTCGTCTTCATACAGCACGCCTTCCTCGTCGAGCAGAAGCAGCAGCGGCGGAAGCTATGGCGGTGGCGGCGGTTCGAGCAGCTCCTCGGGCGGCAGCAGAAGCAGCGGCGGTTCGAGCAGTTCCGGCGGAAGGCGCTAAATCTAAAACATAATTACGAAACGGATTTATCGATAAATAATATCCGCCCGGGTTCATCTGTTACAATCAGCGGACGGAATCCGGGCGGTTTTATACGACATACCCAAAAATATAAAGGATATGAAAAAAAGGATTCTACTTATCGGATGCGCGCTGGCAGTTGGACTGGGTTCGGCGGCGGCGCAGATAGATGTGTACGGAAGGGTGATAAACGGTCCTTATTTCACCCCGGAACACAAACTGCTCTTCTCGCAGAACGACTACATATACGGAACTTCGCGGACGGCGGCCATGGGCGGAGCTTTCACCTCGCTCGGGGCCGACCTCTCGTCGATGAACATTAATCCCGCCGGACTCGGTATGTACCAGAGCTCGGACTGGGGCATCACGCAGTCGCTGTCGATCAACGGCATGAAAACCGATTCGCCCAACATGGCGGCAGGGGCGCTCTCATCGGGCGGGAACCGTACTTCATACGGTCTCAACAACGTGGCGATGGCGTACAACGTATTCAACCGCTCGCACGGAGTGACCAGCCTTACGGTAGGTTTCGGATTCAACCGCGCGGCCAATTTCAATTCGCGCTCGTATATCGAAACGACCGGCGAACGGACCTCGATCGGCGAAATGTTCCAGGAACAGCTGCGGCTTATGGACCGGAACGGCGTGAGCAACGACGCGCTGAAACCGTCGAGCTATCCGTTTGAAAACCTGGATATATACCTGGACGAATGGGGAGCAGTGCTGGGCTACCAGAGCGGACTCGTGAAATACAGCGGAGGGCAGTACAATATGCTCGGCGGACTCACCCCGAACACGACATATTTTCAATCGGTCACCAAAGGCGGCATCTATGAATATACATTCTCGCTGGGAGCCAATTTCAGCAACCTGCTCTATCTGGGAGCTACCATCGGCGCGGCGCAGATAAACTACTCGGAAGAGACATCCTACGAAGAGACTTACAGCGGCGCACCGATAGGCGGCATGTGGTATGACCAGAGCACCGGAATACACGGAAGCGGATTTACAATGAAACTCGGTGCCGTCGTAAGGCCGCTGACCGCCCTCAGGATAGGGCTGGCGTTCCACCTGCCGACGTACTATTCGGTCGACAAGTCGTACAACAGCGTCATGAACGCCGGATCGGGCAACTACAACTCAGGCGAAACGCTGGTCGACGAACAACGGTTCAACACAGCCCCGAGACTGCTCGCCGGGGTGTCGTACGTGATCGGCGACAGGGCCATACTCGCCCTCGACTATGAGCGGGCATGGTACAATAAAATGCGGATCCGCAGCAACTATTCCAAAGACATCGACGAATCCAAAGCAGAATCGGCCAGGGATTACAAGCCGGCCAACACCCTGAGAGCCGGCCTCGAGATCCTTGCGACCGACATGGTTTCACTGAGGGCGGGCGGCTCGTACATGCCTAATTTCCTGCAGGAAAAAGACGCGATAACGAATAACCCGATTGTAAAAAGCAATTATTCGATCAGCGGCGGGCTGGGATTCAACGTGGGGCGCAACGCCTACATCGACCTTTCGTACATCTACAACAGGGCGAATTACTCGAGTTACGATCTGTACTTATATAACGACGGCACCACGCTGGTATCTCAATATGACGGGAGCATCGACGACAAGACGGACACCCCGCGCTATTACACCCCGCGCAAAAACCTGCACCAGATAACCCTTACCATCGGCAGCCGGTTCTGATAAAAAGAAGATGAAATCAAAAAAAGACTTTTTTCATCTTTCCTTTTTCATCTTTCATATTATTTATTACCTTTGCCCCGCTTGAAGGCGGGGCTTTTTTATTCTTGCGGCCATATTTTGGGGGTTGCGGGGATTAGGTGAACCGGGATTTAGTTGTCCGGTGAATCGCAAAAAGCCTGGGTGCCATAGTTCATGTCCGGATCTCAAGAGAAGCCGTACAGAAATTTAGAACCCGTGAACTTGAGAGAGGTCTAGCCGGAAAGTTTCACACCCGATTGGAGAGATGCCAGAGCGGTCGATCGGGGCGGTCTCGAAAACCGTTGTACCCTCGCGGGTACCCAGGGTTCGAATCCCTGTCTCTCCGCAATATCGCCCTGCACAGGGAAAATGAAGCACCTCATGACGGGGTGCTTTTCTTTTGTCCGGTTCGCTTGAATGCTGTGCAAAAAGCATATTATCAGCATGTTGGATAGCTATAGGGCATATGGTATTGCCAAAATGATTTATAAAATATTATATCATATAATTTATTTGGCAAACTGTATTTTGGTCAAAATATGCTATCCTAAATGCTACCAACTCAAAATTGCGTTGCTACCACACTTACTATCTGAAAGACAATAATTTAATTATTGTTTAAAAGTAGTAAAATATGTATCTGACATTCGAAGTGCGTTTCATGGTAGCATGTTCAAAAGCAAACAAATATGAAGAATAATTTCATTAGAAGTAAATTCAACATCAATGTCAGTGGTAATTTGATATTGTGCATTATCATCATCTTACTATTTATGTAAAGACAATGATAATGATTGAATGAATGGGGAAATATTAGATATTGCCCCATTTTGCATTAAGTGGGTCGGATAATATCGTTCATTCTGCGTCGTTATATGAATGGTATTAAAAATAATACCATTGTGTGTTAAGATAGTTAGTGAAATATTTGGATGTGGGTATTAATATTAATACCTTTGTGTTGTCCGGGAGTATGAAAGAAACGACAAGTAATTAAATACTAACTTTTAAAAATATGAACTACAATGAGGTAGAGCGAAAATTGAAGAAGGCAGGTTGTTATGACACGGGAAAAGGCAAGAGCCATCCATTATGGTACAGTCCGATTACAAAGAAGGAATTTCAGACAAGTCATCATAAAAGTAAAGAAGTAGCACCAGGCACATTGAAAAGTATTAAGCGGGATTCGGGGGTTGAGTTTTAACAGCCCCCACCCAATCCCCAGATAAGATATAAATTAGCATTATGGCAAACGGGAGCAACAGAATTAAAATTAACGTAATAATCGAAAGAGGAATAGAGGGTAACTACTCTGCTTATATTGATGATAAGAGTAGTAAGAAAATTCCTTTTAGTCTTATAGGCGAGGGAAATTCAGCAGAAGAAACAATAGCTGATTTCAAGAACTCATTAAATGAGATGAGAGATTATTACAAAGATGAGGGTAAAGAGTTTGATTTTAATAATATTGAATTAGACTTTGAATATGATTTACCTTCGTTCCTGCAAGTGTACGCATATGCTTTTACATTAGCAGGATTATCTAATATTACTAAAGTTAGTGCTGGTCAATTATCTCATTATATCAATGGAGTAAAAAGACCATCGCCTAAAACCGTAAAAAAGATAGAAGAAAGCATAAAAGATTTTGGTAAAGAGATTAGTAATATATCTTTTGTGCATAGTTAGAGAATAATTTTTTTACCTATATGAAAGAAGGCGATAGTATTGGATTATAATCGCCTTTTCACATTTTATCTTAACCGCTGAATCCCGACGCTCTTTTACAGCAAGCCAGCGCGGGCTTTCGGGTATCATGAACGCAAAAATGAAGAACAGCAGCGCCGGGACGTTTTCGGCCCAGAACATCCACCTCCATCCCATCTGCCCGTTCCAAGAAGAGAGAATCGCCTCGACTGAAGCGCCGGGAGCGACAGGCTCCGCTATCAGCCAGTTGCATATCTGCGCCGCCAGGATGCCGAGCACTATCGTGAGCTGGTTGATGGAAACGAACCGCCCGCGGAGGTTCGACGGCGAAATTTCGGCTATATACATCGGCGAAAGGTTCGACGCGATGCCTATGGCGAAACCTCCCATTATGCGGTATGCGATGAACATGGAAAATGTGCTGGTCGCCCCCGTGCCCACGGATGATGCAATGAACAGGAAAGCCGCCGCGATGAGCATCTTTTTGCGTCCGTAGCGGTCGCTGAACATACCCGCCAGCAGAGCGCCGACCAAACAGCCGACGAGGGCGCTGCTCATGGCCCATCCCTGCAGCGACGGACTGCCCGTGATGCCGAAGAAAGGTTCGTAGAACGGTTTGGCACCCCCGATCACGACCCAGTCGTGACCGAACAACAGCCCCCCCCCATGGCCGAAACAAGCGATATTAATAAGAGGTATCGGTAATTATAATCGTGTTTTGCCATTGCTATTTCAGTAATGTGGAAAGTTCCGCTACGGTCGTTTCGGTCCCGGGCGCAAAATCATCGCTGTTCATATAATTCAACAGAGATGTAAGCAACTGACGGCTTACAGGGCGCTGCTCTATCCCGGTATCAAGATCGACACTGCATACCACCATAGAACCATTGCCACAGCGTGCCTCTGATACGAGAGCCAGAGCGCGGTTGTTAGCGAAATTATCAATCATTTCGACAACAGGGGACAGTCCGGTAGCTGAGTCAGTCACCATGATAGCCGAATTTTTACAAGGCTCCCACCACTGCCAGTCAGAGTACATATCTGTCGGGAAATCAGCCAGCGCAGGATGCGCAGGATCGCAAAGTATGCCCATGGCGGCGGCCTCTTTCGGGAAATGTATCGGACTCCAGAATACCGGAGTAAACTTGCCAGGAAGACCGTTTATCTGCGCGGGATCGGGATTGAACAAGACCTTCGAGCCTTTTTCCAGTTCCGCGACGGCCGTGGCGAGATCCCGCGTGTAAACTACATCTCCGAAAACCGCTTCCACAGCTGACGGATAGGCCCATATATTCCAACTGTTTGTATAGTTAGTACCGCCACTATCGGAGGGGCTCCGGTGGATGCGACTTCGTGCAAACTTCCTTTTCACGGCAGTATCGCCTTCGCACGCGCTTATGACAATCCGCTGAATGAGGATGAAGTTGCCGCCCTGTACGGCCAGATCACGGCTCGCCAGGCTCTCACAAAGATCGACGACCTGAACACGGCACTCCTAACCACTATCCCCGGAGCATCTTACGGCCAGGCGACAAAAAACGCCCTGCTCAAAAAAGGATGGGCCATTATGGGCGACATGACCACAACGGACGCACAGATAGATGCTTTCATTGCCGAACTGGCCGATCCTGACGAAGTGGACGGAACGATCAGTGCCAAGTGGATAAACGTCATGTTCAATGCGGCCGGAGCCGTCAATGTAGGCGAAGGTGCATCTTCGTTCGTGCCGGCAGCAGTCGGATCTCCGGTCACATCGTATGACCCGTCGATAAAATTCTGGACCGCAAACTTCAGCAACACGGAATCAGGTGTCGACGGACGCAGCTCCGATTTCTTCAAAGTCAACTTCAACAGCAGCCTTAACACTACCGAAGAAAGGTTCAGCATGGAAGTTTACTGCAAGTCATCGGACGCTCTCGACAGAACTCCCTTCGACTATCTGCCGAACAGGGGATACGGATTCAGGCAATCCGGTCCGGGAGGCGCGATGCAGGCCCGTATTGCTGCCATACAGTTCAGCGACAGCCAAATGGATACAGCCGATTTCTCGGACGCTCCGATTACCGGCAGCTATAACCATTATGTATTCACGTACGAATCCAATAACAGGATAGACGGCATGACCGGCCCTATTACCGTCTATCTTAACGGGGTGTATGCCGGGATCACGAACGTCGTCGGCAACAACGGCTGGAGGACCCTGTGGCTTCCCTATGCAGACCAATACTTTGTGATCGGGGGCAGTACGCTTGCCGGCAGCAATGCGACGCAGTGTAAACTGCCTTTCAACGGCAATGTGGTTTTCGCACGCATGTACACCGAGGTGCTGACCGCGGATGACGTCACTGCCCTGCATGGACAAATAACCAAGCGCCAGGCTGTTGCCAGGTTCGACGATCTGAACACGGCGCTTACCGTAACGATCCCGGCCATGGCTGACGGAGCTGCAAAGACCGCCCTTCTCGCGGAGGGATGGGGACTGATGAATAATATCTCGACTACCGAGAAACAAATAACAAAGTTCCTGGCGAAACTATAATCCGCAAATTTGTATAAAAAGCTGCCTGATGAAATGCTCATCAGGCAGTCTTTTTTTATTAAGATTAAAATTGGACTCTCAGAAAACATGGATTTTAACTAGCGGCGAAAAATGAGACATTCGACCTACAGAACTATTTCTCGGCCATTATTGAAGAGTTCAATGCCGCCGGGCGGGATGTTTTGTCTTTACGCGCAAAGAGAATAAAGGGCGGCGGATATGGCGTCGTTTGTTCATAAAAACAGCAGTCGGATGAAAATATTTTCATCCGACTGTCGTTTTTAAATGTTAATATGCAAATACATAACTAATTGCCGAAGAACTGTATTTCGCAAGCGGAAGCATAGTTGGTTCCGGTGCCGGAGCTGCCGGAGATCACGATCTTCACTTTCGAGGGATTCGCAACCCTGTCGAAACTGATATCCGTCGCCGCAGTGGCAGAGAGCGCGGTGCCGTTATAGGAGTAATTCGCAGTCTCCGGATAGTCGCCGCCTGCGGGCATGACAAAGATATCGAACCGCGTGAACTGTCCTCTCGATGCGGTAGTGCGCGGAACATACCTCATGGCGCTTACCGAAGCCGGAGAGTCTGTGAAAGTGAACTCCAGGCTGATCGGAGAAGCTACGGAAGCTGCGGCGGCGGCCTGCCAATAATTGCTGCTGCCGGTGAGGTTGCCGTCGATAAGCCTGTCAACGGTGTTCGTAGTACTTGCCGAACTTGCGGTGACAGAGATGTTGCTGCTGCTGTAATTTCCATCCTGGATGAGCTTGACGGAACCTGAAGCACCGGTGCCATCCGTGGTTTTGAAGACGATCTCCCCGAGCCTGCCGATGGAAGAGGTCGCCGCAGGACAAGTGGCCCGGTAGGTGGTTATCGTTCTCGGTTCAAGCGCTCGTGTGGGTGCGGGTACGGGCTCTTCCGTCACCTGGTGGCTGATCCAGCCCGGCCATGTGATGTCGAACATGTTGGTCGTAGCCTTGATCAGCACCGAACTCGACGCGGCTTTGTTAAAGGTGACGGTCCTTCCGCTCACCGTAGGCGAACCGGTTTCGGGGGTAATCACCAGACCGAGGAAAGGAAAGTCCTGCCCGCTTATACCATATATGGCGACCTCGCTCATACAGATGAAATTAGCGTAAGACTCCGGAATGTATATCTTCAACCTGGCCACGTTGGTCGCCCTGGTGGTAAAGTCGGCCCTGGCACCCGCTACCATAGTGACAGCTTCGCTATTGTCCAGGGTAAAGTTCTCCAGGCAGGTGATATAGGTATCGGGTGCGTCCACAGTGGAGTACGACACCGTGATTATCTTTGGCATCTGCCCACGGTTGGTCGCATTATCCGAACGCGGGTGGATCACGATGTAGTCGATCGAGGGTCCTCCTGAGAACGTAATATCGAGCGTCGAGGGAACATAGGTCGCGGTACCGTACTCAGAGTCTATAAACGTTGTCACGTCGCCGTCGAACCACTTGCTTGTGTCGCTCTCCCCTTTCAGAGGCGTGTCGCCTGTGAAAACCGGAGCAAAGGATGGGAAGAGCCGGTCGAGGTAGGTGGCCTCCTTGGCCTGGGTGATCGGAATGGTGAGCAGTGTAGCTGAGCCATAGGAGAAGACAATGCTGCTGCTCAGTTCATCGCCCGGGTTGAGGGGCAGCGAGAAATGGTAGGTCCTCTGCCCGGCGGCGGGTACACCCTCTTCCACCTGGCCCTTAGTGAGCCAGTCGGGGATTGAAAGCGTCATGTTCGCGTCGGGAATATTGGTCTCGATAACGACCTTGATGTCCGGATTGCCGCTATAAGGAATGGAGAGCGACGTGGGTGCGCCGTCCGGAATGGTCGCCTCCGCCGAACCGGCCTGGGTGACTTTCAGATCGGCCGCGTAAGGGACGCTTCCGGAAGGCAAACCGGCGGCGTGGGCCTTAACGGTCAGGTTGCGCGGGTCGAGGTCGGTGTTCCGGGTCGCTTTCAGGTAGAGTGTGCGGGTATAGACGGGTATGGCGCGGGAAGCCTTGGCGCCGGAATTATCGACCTGAGTAAGCCACACCGGAGAGTGCGTGGGAATCTCGTAGGTGAAATCCACGTTGCCTGTAACCGTGATCGGGAGTGTTTCCCCGGCTGTCAGGAACATGGGCTTGTCGGGGGAGAATTTGATCTCCGGTGTGTAGCCGAACTGTGAGATGGTAAGGGTGCGGGTAAAGCCTTTGACGGTGAATCTGACTTTCGCCGGACGGGAGTTCAGTCCGTCGTTCGGGGTCATGACAAGTTTGACCCTGTCTTTGGCCGGGTTGATCGTCTTTTGCTCAACGACCGAGCACCAGGAGCCGCCTTCTATCACCTCTGCACTCCACACGGAGTAGTTGGTGATCACCGAAAGGCTGTATTCTGTTTCGGTGGCGAGGAAAAATATCTCCTCGTCCTCGTTCAGGCGTTCGTCGCTCAGGTTCAATTCCGCGGGGGAGAGATACTCGTTGGGATCTTCTTTCGAACATCCCGCCATAACGAGCACCAGCGAAAGCGTTGCCAGAAATAAAAATTTATTCATGGTATTGGTTTTTATGTGTTGTATTAATTAGGGGTCGTTTCTCGGCTCACTGGGTGTATGCGTGACGCAGTCCGTCGATCTTTTGCCATTGTCCGCGGGTGAAATCGGGAAATTGCACAGGCATTCCGCCGTTCAGGACGGAGGTCTCGGTCAGCTCGACCAGACACGACCATTCCGCGGCGTCGTAGACATCCTGGTCGAGCGGAAGGCCGTTCTGCAGGCAGTACACGAGCCTGTAATCCATAATGAAGTCCATGCCTCCGTGACCGCCGACCTCTTTGGCCAGCTCCTTGATATCGGTCACAAAGGGGTACTCGTAGGCGTTGAGCAGTGAATCCATCGTCTCTTTAGGCAGCGCGCTGTGGGCGTTGGGTTCCAGGGCGATCTGTGTGCGGGGCCACTTCTGTGCAAACCCCTTGGTGCCGCTCACCATATGGATACGGCTGTAGGGTCTGGGGCTGGTCACATCGTGTTGGATCATGATGGTCTTGCCTTTGGCCGTGCGTATGAGCGTGGTGTTCATATCCCCCAGTTTATAGGCCGCCCTACCCTCTTCAGACTCCTTGCCGAAATGTTCGACGGCATATTCCGTCATGCCGAACTGATCGCTCGACACCGACACCAGCCAGTCCATTTTATCTCCGCGATGGATGTCGAGTATCTGGCAAACCGGACCGAGTCCGTGGGTCGGATATGGATTACCGGTGTGCTGTTGGTCGAACCTGAGACGCCAGTGATCGTAGTACCCCGACAGGCCGGGAATATCCTGGGCCTGACCCGCACCCGGCAGATACGACGAGGCGGAGGAGAGGCGGTCTGCGAAGTTGAGTTCCCGCAGATCGTGGATATATGCCCCTTCGACATGCACGATTTCGCCGAAAACTCCTTGTTGGGCCATGTTCAGCGTTGCCAGTTCGAAGAAGTCATAACAGCAGTTCTCGAGCATCATGCAATGCCTGCGGGTCCGTTCGGAGGTATCGACCAGTTGCCAGCATTCGTCGAGGGTGGTTGCGGCGGGGACCTCGACGGCCACATGTTTGCCGCATTCCATAGCATAAACTGCCATAGGGGTGTGGCGCAGCCAGCCGGTGCAGATATACACCAGGTCCAGATCGTCACGTTCGCAGAGCTGCTTCCAGGCATCGGCGTCGCCGATATACTCCTCTGCGGCGGGGAGACCCTTCCCGGTCAGAACGGACTGCGCCCGGTCGAGGTTATACTGTTCCATGTCGCAGATCGCCTTGATCTGAATCCCTTCCATATAGGTGAAGCGTTCGACCGCGTCTATGCCCCTCATGCCGATGCCGATGAAGCCGACCCTGACCACAGGGATCTTTTCGGCCGCGAAGCCCAGCATATCCTGCTGGCCCGCGACAGGGACAGGAGCAGCATATACGATCTTACCATTCTCTATCCTGTAAGGTTTGCCCTCATTTTGACAGGAGGAAAAAACTCCGGCGGCGATCAACAGAAGGGCTGAAATTTTGACGGTTATTGATTTCATTGCGTTTAAAATTTCAATGTATGGTTAAGGACGCCGGACGGTGTACCGGCGTCCTTTGCCGTTGTTATTTTGCGTCGATGTATCTCTGGATGAGGGCGGCATCCGTGGAACCCATAGCGTTCAGAGCATCCAGGTCCAGATCGGGCGGCGTGCCCGGCAAGGTCGTGAAACGGTTGCTGGTTCCCAGCAGGAAGTCGGTGAAATAACCGCCGACCTTGAGGTAAGGCGCATTGGCGAACTCGCCCGAGGTCATCACGCTGCCTGCCACGTCGGCACGGCCTTCCGCCTGGTCGCCGGTGAAGCTGTAAGCCGTGGGTTCGACATATTCGCCCCTGTCGGTGATGAACCAGTGGCTCGGGTAGTAAGCCATATAGGTCGACCGGCCCGAGGTGCCGCCCGGATCCTCGATAAAGTGGCTGGCTCCGGTGTACCAGTAAGGCCCGTTGACCGAACCCACGCCCGTTGCCGCCAGATCGGAAGGCTGTACCTCCTGACGCATGTACTCGCACATGAATATCCAACCCGAACCGTTATTGTACCACATCTTGTAAAGGGTGGTGTTGGGATAGTTAGCCTGGTCGGGATGAGGACGAATACGGGAAAGAGCCTTGACGGTCTCTCCCGCCTTCCAGTTCATACCTACCTGATAGCACTGTGCTCCCGTTCCTTCACCGCCGAAGACTTTGATATGCAGGCTGCTGTTGTAAGGCTCCTGTACGCGGGTCACTTTGGGGTTGTAGCGGTCGCCCCATTTCATGGTCCCGTTGCCGCCATTGGCGCCCGGTATTACTACTTTGGAAACCTCCTCGCTGACCGGCGACCAGATCGAGAACAGGTAACGGCGCTCAGCAGAGCTGTTGACCTGAACCCCTCCGTAGCCCTGACCGCTGCCCGAGGTCATAAAATATGCGCCATTGGGGTCATAACCTACCGGGACGTGGATCTCGGTGTAGAAGTACTCCATGTTGCCGGCCGGCGGGATCATGTTCAGGTGAATCGATGGAGCGGCCTGGCCGTCGCGCGGGGTGCTGTACGAGAAGTTCAGGCCGGACGGCTTGCTGTCATAGGTGGCGCCGCCCTTGTCCCGGGTTGCCCATCCGCTGACCCACATATTGTAGAACCGGTAGTAGTAGCTGCCTTGGCGTGCGCCGCTGCCGCGGAGCTCGAGCTTGATCAGGTGGCCTACGTGTCCTTCCGGTATTTCGGGCAGGATGAGGCGGTGCAGGGTGAGCGTATCGGTGGTCGCGGTCTTGTTGTAGAGGTAGCTGTGGTCGTAAGGTGTAACCCCGTCTTCGTCCATGGCCTGAGTCCCGTTAACGAACGCTTTAACCTTGATCGTGTTGCCTGTAGTATTGCCGGTTGCTCCTTGCAGCGCCATCTGAAGTTCGCCTGCGTGGCGCGCTATGAAGTAGACGGAGTGGTAGCGGTTATCGTCGGTGGGATTTGCCGTGTTGGTGATATAGGTGGTTCCGGCCTCCACAGCACCCGTACTGCCGCTACGGCTCACGTTCGACCCGGTGGCATAGGAGTTGCCCCAGGTGTTGAACTTGATGACGCGGTATTTGCCGTCGCCGTCGTCCAGAATGTGGCGCGGGTTGGGATTGCGCGGCATCGGTTCGGGCTCTTCCTGCCATTGGACATAAACTTTCCACTCCTTTTTCTGCCCGTTTTCCGCCCGGACGGTGTAGGTCACCGAACCTTGGGAGAAATCCCTCACACTGCCCGATATTGGAGCGACGGTCGCTCCGGGGGAGACGGTGATCTCGGGGGCCAGGATGATGCCGGCGTACCAGGGAACAAAGACATAGACCGAGTCTTTCTCGGGGAAGTATTTCACCTTAGCCGCGTCGCCTTCCTGATAGTCGGGATATTCTTCCGCAGAGAATTTGAAATCGAATTTGGTGATCTCGTTGGTGCCCGAACGATTCGGGTCGGGGGCGTCGATATCGGGATAGACGGGGTCCTTGCACCCCGCCAGAACTCCGCCCGAAACTAAAATCGACGCGGCGATAAGCAAATATTGTCTGAATTTCATATCGTTTATTTTTTATCGGTTCATAATTATCCCACCTTGCCGTAGAAAGCGATCTCGGCCATCGTGACGAATCCGCCCCGGCTGTAACGGGTGATCGGATCGGTGGAGAAGTCCGACCCTGCAAACCTGATCCTGACCTCTGTGGGGTTGCTGACGGGCAATATCACGCAGTTGACCGTAACCGGAGTGGGAGCGATCGCCTGTTTGCCGTCTCCTTTGAAGACGAGTTTGAAGCCATCCGCATCTACCGATCCGATCTTTCCACCCCATCCGAACACCTCCTGAGGATCGGTACCGGGAGGGATAGCGGGGGCATAGGCTACGGCGCCCGAATCATCCGTGTCCTCGGGATCCGTCGACTCAGTGCCGGTGCCGTCGCCCTTGACCCAGACGCCGAACAGACCGAACAGACCGTTGGATAATTTCCCGTCGTTGAAGCGCAGGGTCAGGTCGGCCATGTCGATCGAAGGCGCACCGGGCTCTAGTACGTAGGTGGCGATATAGACCGGGGTGTTGTTCTGGTGCCCGAGGTTGTAGCTCGTATGCCAGAAGGTCGAGACGTTATTGTCGAAGGAAGCCATGATCGACTCGTTGCCGGAAGTGGTCTGCTGCGAGTTGGCTGTGGCCGACTTGATCTCAAGTTTCCGGGTGGGCAGACCCACCTGCCTGACATTGACCGCCTCGCTGCGCATGTCGGCATTCAGGGTTATGACGGCGTTCCGTATGGCGATCGAGCCGTTACGCTCGGCCTTAATAACCAAATAGTTGTTCTTCATCTCCGCCGACAGCCACTTTTTGGCATTTTCGGGAACCGTCACATCCAGGAAAGATGAGGTGGTATAGACCCTGTTGTTGTAGGTTTCACCCTCTGCTACCAGCTCCAGGCTGGTCTCTTCAACGTACAGGCCGGTAGGAACCGGGATCCTCTCCTCCTTGCAGGATGCAAAAAAGAAGATCGCGCAACAAAATATCACTGCTCTTTTCATATTCGTAGTTTTTTCACTGTTTATGGATTCTGCACCAATACGCCTGCGCCTCCGGGATATGCGTTGATCTCCTTCTGTGGGACGAACTCGGCGATGCGCAGGTCGTTGGGTAAAATAAAGAGGTTTACGGTGGAAGCCGAACCGACCAGATGGGAACCCGGGTAGCGGCGGTCGAGCGTTTTCTGGTTTCTGAACACGTCGTAGCGGCGGTGTCCCTCCCAGGCAAGTTCAAGACGGCGCTCGTCCAATACCCATGTCGGCACGTCGGTCTCAGGCGAGGTCGTCTGCGACAACTTTCGGTCGGGGATGTTGGCCCGCTGGCGGATCACGTTGATATCGTCCAGCGCCCCCTGGTAATTGCCTGCATGGGCACGGCATTCAGCCCGGGTCAGGTATGTCTCGCCAAGGCGGAACAGCACGGGCGAGTAGAGATGAGCCTGTCCTTCCTGCAGCGAACACTTCATGATATAACGCATGGGGCAGGCCTCCCGGAACTCACAGGCCTCTTCAATCCAGACGTTATATCGTATCTTTCCAACGTTGGTTATTACGTAGTATTGCACTCCGCCTTCAGGAGTGGCCTCCTTCTGAACGATGTCGCTGGTAAAAGTCGAGGCGCCTTCGGTGATCTTCCAGTCGCCGTTGCTCTGTAACTGCACGGTGTTGGTCTTGTAGTCGTAGGTCTTGGCGGTTTCGTTGCCCACCACATAGATCATCCACATCGAACCGGGAGTGGCCGCCTGGTTGTCGATGAAGGCGAAGCGGTAGTCTTGCGGGTATTTGCGCAGCAGTGTCAGGTAGCTTTCCGAAGGATACATCTCGCCCCACCCTTCGTCGTTGATGAGGGCGTACATCGATCCTACCGAATACTCTTCCATGACATACTTTTTGTAGTCTACATCCTTGGTCATGCGGATGGACAGGATCGTCTCGGTGTTGTTTTCCGGGACCTGGCGGGGGTAGGTTTTGTATTCGTCGCCCTCCAGCAGCTTATAGCGTCCGGAATTGATGATGGAGTCGCAGTATTTCCCCGAGGTTTCGTATTCGCCCATATAAAGATAGACACGCGAAAGCAACGCCCATGCGGTTTCCTGAGAGGCGTAAATGTTGCTTTTGGGAACAGCGGAAGACGAACGCTCCATCAGTTTGGCGGCCCTGGTCGCGTCATCCACGATCTGATCATAGACCTGTTTGACCGAAGCGCGTGGCGGGAAATACTTCATTTCGGGGTCGGGTTCGGTCTTGATGGGAATTCCCATGTTGTTTTCCGGCCCGTTTGCGTCGAGGTAGGGACGGGAAAAGACATTACAGCAGTGAAAATACAACAACGCACGCAGAAAATAGTTCTCGCCCAGCAGGTGGTCGATCTCCTCGCTGCCCTGCTCGGCTTCGATCATGGGGATCAGGTTGTTGATGCTTATCATGATGCTGTAGGTAAACTGCCACAGCCTTTCCGGATAGTGGTTGTTGTTCACACGCTCATATTTATAGCAGAAGGAGAGGTAGTCGCTGGTGGTACCGCTCAACGCGACATTATCACCTCCGTACTCACCGTATTGGTGAATTGTTTTGTAGAAGTATTCCTCCTTCATCTTGGCGTAGTTGCCCAGGGTCATCGACTCGATCGAACCTTCGTCCATCTCCTCGGGCGTGACTGCATCGTAGGGATAGCGGTCGAGGCTGCATCCGTTCAATATGAGCGCACCCAGAACCGTCAACGATATTTTTACGCTTATTTTCATTTTCTTGGTTTTTATGGGTTAGAAACTGAGGTTGATGCCGAAAACCAGGCGGCGGGCCGAAGGATATACGTCCAGACCGGAGATGCCGTTGTCCTTACCCACGCCCACTTCGATGTCGGCGCCGGAGAACCTGGTAAAAGTGCAGAGGTTTTCGCCGCTTACATACACCTGTCCGTTAGAGACATGGATCTTTTCCATCCATCTCTGCGGCAGGTCGTAGGAGAGCGATACGTTGACCAGACGGAAATAGCTGCCGTCCTCCAGATAGCGGGTCGAGGGCTGGTTCGAGTTATTGTTGCCGCCCCAGATCGCTTGCGGGTGGGTGGCGATATCGCCCGGTTTCTCCCAACGGTTCCAGTTCCGGCCGGAGCTAAGGCTGAGGGAGTTAAATGTGGGATAAGCCCCGTCGTTGTCATAAAACTGGCGGGCGTAGTGGAACACTTTGTTGCCCCATACGAAATTGCCCATTGCCGACAGGGTCAGGCTCTTCCAGGACACAGAGGTCTGGATGCTGCCGTAGCCCTTGGGCGCAGCCGAGCCATTGATCACCCGGGTGGCATCGGACTGGTTGGTGACGATGGACTTTTCGCCCGAGGCGTCGACCCTGTACCACAGCGGCTGGCCGGTATAAACATCCACCCCGGCCCATTCCGGCAGGTAGAACGAGTCGCGGTCGTAACCCTTGCGGAAAATATAGTTGCCTGATATCTGGTCCTGGTTGTTGTTGGCCAGTTCCATGACCTTGTTGCGGTTCACGCCATAAATCAGCGTCATGGTCCAGGCCCAGTCCTTGGTCATGATCAGATCGGGGGACAAAGTGATCTCGACCCCTTTATTCTTAACTTTGCCTACGTTCTGGTATTGGTAATCATAGCCGCTCAATGACGAGAGCGAGGCCCGGTATAACAAACCGGAGGTATTCTTATCGTACAGGTCGACCACCAGGCTTACCCGGTTGAAAACCCTCGTTTCGAGGGCCAGGTTGCCTTCGTAGCACCTCTCCCAGCTCAATGCGCCATTGCCCAGGCGGCTGGGGAAGGCGGCAGGAATGCCGTTGTAGGCCAGCGTGAGCGTATTGAGCGTCATCCAGTCGTAGTTGCCCAGGCTGGATGTGTTACCGATCAGGCCGTAGCTGCCCCTTATCTTAAGATAGTTGATCCACTGGACGCTGCGCATAAACTCTTCTCTGTCCAGCGACCACCCCGCACCTATCGTCCAGAAATTTCCGTAGCGCGTACCGGGAGCATACTTCGATGACCCGTCGCGGCGAAAAGAGAACTGTGCGTTGTAGCGGTTGTCGAATGTGTAGTTGGCGTTAAAATATACCGACTGCATTGCGTTGCCGTATTTGTTACCGCCCACCGAGAAGGGGATGGCTGCCACGTTCAGCACCTCCTTGTCGGCAGGGATGCTGCGTCCTTCGGCACTGGTGTCCTCGTAGAAATAGTCGCTGAACTCATAGCCCAGGAAGGCGCTGACATCGTGTTTGTTGTCGAACATCTTGTTGAAGCGGATCAGCTGGTTGGTATAGCGGGTGGTGAGCAGGTAGACCGAGTTGGAGATCGACCCGTGGTACTCCTCCGCCCCGGTGGCTTTGGGGTCGACGTAGGATTCAGAGCGGTTGAAACGGTAACCGATGTTATTGTTCGACTCGAAAGTCAGCCAGTCGGTAATCCTATAGTCAAACGCGAAGGTGCCGTTCACGCCGATCTGTTTACCTCTGCTCCAGTTAAGCGAGTTGTTGTAAAGATAGTTTATCGCATCGCGCCCGTGCCAGTTCTCTTCCTTGCCGGTGCGGATCGAGCCGTCGAAATTATACGGGAAGTCCCACGGCAGGTATGTCATAGCCGCACCGATGTCATGCTGTTTGTCGTCGTTGTCCATGTAGCTGCCCGCCAAGCGCACATGCAGGTCCAGCCGTTTAGCGACTTTAATGTCGATGTTGTCACGGATAGTAAAACGCTCGTAGGAATACCCCCTCACGGTACCTGTTTCGTGGTAATAGTTGCCCGACAGGAAGTTGCGTATTTTTTCGGTCCCCATCGTGTGGGAAATCGTGTAGTCGCCCGAATAGCCGGTCCTGGTCGCGAAATCAAACCAGTCGGTGTTGTGGGCAAGCAGCATGTTGGGGGCGTACAGCCATGCGTTGTCGTTATCCGGAGCAGGAAGCCTGTCCATAGACATGGTGTAGTTGTACAGTTCCCGTCCCCTCATCAGTTTGAACTTGCCTAGGTGTTGCTGTGCGATGCCGAACTTGACGTTGGCCTCCACCCGGTTTTCGCCGACCCTGCCCGATTTGGTTGTGACCAGGATCACCCCATTGGTCGCCCGCGAGCCGAAAAGGGCGGTCGCGGCAGCGTCCTTGAGGATGCTCATCGTTGCAATGTCGTTGGGATTGAGCTGCGAGCCGGTGCCGGAGATTACCCCGTCGATCACCCATAGCGGGTCGGAAGATGATTCGCCGCCCAGCGAGCCTTTGCCGCGGATGCGGATCTTGGCCGCTTCGCCCGGACGCCCCGAAGTGTTGGTCACCTGTACGCCGGCAACCTTACCCTGCAGCATGGTATTGACGTTCGGAGAGGTCACGGTGGTAAGTTCTTTGGCGCTCACGGTTGAGATTGCGCCCGTCACCGAACTTTTCCGCTGGACTCCGTAAGCTACCACGATCACCTCATCCAATCCTGTGACTAACTCCTTCATGGTAATCGTCATATCGGTGCGGCCCAGAGGTTCCATCTCGACCGGTTCATGGCTCATCAGGGTGAATATCACTACGGCATCGGGACGGGTCAACCGCATGGAGAACCGACCTTCGTTATCAGAAATAGCCCCGTTACTGGTCCCTTGTTCAAGGATTGTCACCCCCTGCAGCGGTTCTCCGGCGGCAGAGACCACACGGCCCGAGAACGGGGTGTACGTTTGTGTCTGTTGCGCGGCAACCGTCGGGACGGGATCCTTTTTAAAGATCGTCACATAGTCATCCGTCACCTTGTAGCCCAGGCCGGTGCCGTTGAGCAGATCGACAAGTGCGCCCGTAACGGGGAAATCATTGTAAACCGCATTGACTTTCGGTGCGTTTTTCAGATCGTCGGCGCTCGAAACGAAAACTATGTCCGCCTGGCGTTCTATCTCTTTCAGAACATCGGACAGCGATGCGTTGCGCATGTTGAGCGTGACTTTCTTGTTGAGCAGCGGCTCCGCACCATATGCGTTCGAAAGCGAAACAATACTGAACAGAGTGGCCAACCAAAGCATGGAAAAGAATCGGCGTCCGGGAGCAGCGGCGAAAAGGCTGCTCTTACCCGACCAGACCTTCTTGTGGTTTGGGAGAGGTACAGATTTACTCATTTCAATTTTAGGTTAAGTAATTAAAGGTTAATATGGTTTGTGTTACAGCGGTCATAGCGGCAGAGGTCATTTCTTCATAATGATCACTTTCCCTCCCTCCATTTTGTAATCGATGATTTTGGTCTCGCTGATGCGGTCGAGGATGAATGCCAGGGTCCTGTCCCTTTTCATAGTCCCGAAAAAGGATATCGATCTGACATTGTTGTCCTCGAAGACGAACTCTACGTCATACCACCGGCTCAACACGTGGCAGATGTTTTCGATGGTCATGTGGTCGAATTCGAAAACACCCTCTTTCCATGCCGTATAGATGCGGGGATTCACATCATGCAACTCGACATTGTCGTTTATCTTGTTATAAACGGCCTGCACGCCCGGCTTGAGAACCACCTCCTTGTTGGAGGCCGACAAACTGACCTGTCCGGAAACAAGGGTCGTCTCCACATTGTTATCGTCCGGGTAGGACATCACGTTGAACTGCGTGCCCGTCACCCGGATCTCCACCCCCTGGGTTTCGACCACGAAGGGACGGTCCGTGTCATGGGCGATATCGAAATAGCATTCGCCGGAGATACCCACCTGCCTTTGGGGAGCATTGAACTGAACGGGATAGGTGATCGAAGAGCCTGCATTAATCCATACCCGGGTACCGTCCGAAAGGATGATAAGCTTGGTGCTGGCGCCTTTCGGGACGCGAAGGGTGTGTTTCTCGGAGACTCTTTTGCCGGGTTTGGCACTCGCTGCGTAGCGGAGTATCGAGTCGCCCGAGATCGTTCCCACCTCGGAAAGCATCCGGATACTGTGATCCCGGCTTTCGTCGAGTATGATCTGTTCTCCTGTTCCGAGCTCGATCACCGCTTCGTTCCGTCCGGGAACGATCAGTTCGGCCACATTTGAATACTTATCCACACCCGGCAGGCGCCCGTTCAGCCAAAACATAACGGGAAGGGCCAGTGCGACGATGACGGCGGCAACCGAACCCCACCCCGCGATCTGCCGGGCGATCATGCTGCGTTTGTGGCTCCTGACGGTAATGGCCATGCGCTTTTTAAGCTCATCCCAACCGTCGGGATCGCCGGATGTTTTATAAAGGTCGTATTGTTCTTGCAGATACCGGTTGTCGGACAGGCGGCGGTAAAGCGCACGGTTACGCTCGGCGGATTCGAGCCAGGCGCTTAAATCGGCCTGCCCGGCGTCATCAAGCGCCCCTGTGTGTACTTTGACCAAAAGTTCGACAATCCTGTCGGCTGAAAATTTTGCTTTCACGGTTCGATTTGGGCCTTTTAGTCTTAATAACGAACCAACCCGGCAAAAGGGTGAAAGAGGGTTAAAAAATTATTTTACAGGAAGACGCAATCCTGCGGGCAAGAACGCCCGGCATCAGTAAAGAAACAACAAAGCCAGGATTACGTAAAGCTTGTTGAGGCGATCCTTAAGCAGTTTTTTGGCTCGGGTACGCTGTGTTTTGACCGTATTGACCGAAATATCCATTTCAGCGGCGACCTGTTCTACGGATAATCCCTCGAGATAACTCAGATTGAAAACCTTCCGGCATTGCGCCGGCAACTGTTCGATAGCCCGGAATATCTCCGCCAGCACTTCGGCCTCGATCCGGTCATTGAGGAACTGAAATTCGTCGAGGGGCTGGCGGGCATGTTCGTCCCGGATGTTCCGGTGATGACGCTGATGGATGTTCATCGTCTTGATAGCATCGAGGCAGGAGTGGTAAACAGACGAGTATAGATACGCCTTCAGGGAATAGATATTACCGAATACAAGTTTTTTGTTCCAGACCGAGACAAAAACCTCCTGCACGATATCTTTGGCCGCCACGTCGTTGTTACTCAGCAACCGGCAGGCATAGAAACATAAGGCCTGATAGTAACGGGAGAATACCTCATGCAATGTGAGCTCGTTACTTAAATCAAAACTTTCTCTTTCACGCATGTGCAATGAACTTTCAATACGCATAATTGCGCAAAGAGTTGCAACGATTAAAAATGAACTATTACAGTACAATTTTAGGCATAATCGGCGACAAACGCAAAATCCATTAGGCATAATCAATCGGATTTTAGTTTGCTTTTGTCCTCAGGCTAACAAAATCCGATTCCTTATAAGTTTGCCCGACGTCTTTTCCGACCCAAAGTACCAAACTTCTTATATATTGGAAAAATGAACTACCCCGGGGCAAGCCCCGGGGAATTCTTTTGATTAACCGACCCGATCGGCGACAACGCCATTCGACAGCAGCATTCCTGATTCGAATATGAAAATCATTGAAAAAACATCACGATATGACGGAAGATTTCCATGTTTACCGTCTAACGCAACGCACGCTGGACCCGTTCAGGCCATTGAGCACCCAGCCAGAGTATACAATGTCCCAATTGGAATCGTTACTGAAATACAGAGTAATAATGTCAATCTGAGAGTAACGGGCTGTAGACCAATAGCTGCCATGTGTTCCGGCATATAAAAACGTGCCGTTGGTACCACGATAGCCCGCGGCAGGAGAAAACATCGACCAATTTACGGGCGAGATAGGATAACGGCCGCTGACATCGATTCCCGAAGCGTTCACTGTTGTCCATACCATGTTGTTCCTGTTGTAGTAAACCCCATTCCACAGTTGCATGCCATAATAATCATACGTCGGAGGCGTAATGTAGTTGTAGGTACTGGTCCCCTTGTCGGCATAAGGACATGGATCACCATAGCCGGCCGGCACGTTCGTCTGCCAGGCGACAGTCGAACCGGGAACCAAATTCCAGGCGGCCTGGCCTGTTTGCGAACCGATGGATCTCATCAGTGCGGAAAGATCGTAACCCAAAGGAGCCCAGGTAATGTCAGTCACATCGAACACATCGCCATACCCTCCGCCGGCATGAGCGACAAGCGAATTCCATTTGAAATAGACGATATAGACCCTCTCGTCAGCCAGCGGGCCGAACTCGGAGGCTGCCGCTACGGGCGTGCCGGCATACTCCATCGAACCGCGCAAGGTGAGTTTGCCGGTCGTAGCACCGACACCGAGCACTCCGGGAGGAGCGAGCGTGCCGGAAGCGGGCAGATAACCCGAGATCGCAATGATCGTAACCGTCTGATCGGCTATTTTCCCTTCCGGATCGTGGAATGTAATAGTTGCCTGCCGGCCTCTTTTCGTTTCATCGCGGGCAGCCATGGTGAACTGGAACGGCTCGCCTGCCGTGTTGTTCCCGCCGGTTCGGCCGATCAGCGCATCCGGTTCGGCCAGTATCCCGAACGGGTCGCTGTACGCCGTTACTTCCCAGGTCGTATTACAACGTATGTTGAAAGAGTGGGTCCTGCCGAAAAGATACGGATTGGATACATCCGCAATAAAGTTATACCCGCCCTGCCGGAGTTCCAGCGTTTTGGCAAACGTGTTCCCGAGACCGTCCCCGACCGTAAAAGTCAGCGTCGATGAATTAACGAAGAACGGGTCGGCGTCCAGGTCGCTCTGGCCGGCCGGATTTGTCGTCACGCTGAACATCCTCGCACCGCCGGAGATGGATGTGGTCGGAGCCACGCCGGGCGTGTCGCTGCCTGCGGCATACGTAAACGCACCGTTGGCGCCTGCGGTCGGGGCCGAAGAGATGGCGCACGGCTGTGAAGGCAGGTTCCATGTCACATAGAACTCTTGCGAGGGGATGCCCGGCTGACCTATGCCGTAATCGAACATCAACCGGTCGATCTCGTTACCCTGCCCGTCTGTAATCCTGATATAATGCCGGCTTACATTACTCTGGGTGACGGTCACGGCCACAGTGCGGTTGCGGCCTGCCGTGAGCGTTACGGTCGCCGTGCGGCTGCCGGGGCCGGGATTGGCCGAGGCCAAAAGACCTAGCGTAGCACCGCCTGCCGAAGATGCGCCGGATGCTCCCGGAAATGTCAGCCAGTTACCGTCGGCGGCATCGCACCTGATGGCTGCGTTCCATCCGGCGGGATTGTCAGTAAAGAGAGCCAATGCCACGGTTTGCGCCTCCTTCGAAATCGCGACCTCTTTTTTTCCGACCCCGATCATATACTGTCCGTCGAAAGCGATGTAGCGCAGATCGCCTTCGTTGTAGGCAATGATGCGCGTCTTAAGATTCGAAAGGGTCGAATAAGCGGCGACGGCCTCGCCGATGCTGCCGTATCCCCCGCCCCCGGCCGCATCGATGCTCACCACATAGCGGTGATTGCGCAGCAGGGGCATGTATTTAGTGGTTTCAGCGGCATCGTCATGCGGGTAGACAAAATCCACGGGGTACCAATATGTCCGGGTACCGTCCGCATCGGTGTACTCGCCCTGCAGCACAAGACGTGTGGCGGTTGCAGGAGCCGCAGGGTTGGCAGCCCCGGGGTCCTGGCTATCGCTATAGGCCGCCCAGGACTCGAATGTATATATCTCACCCGTGATCGACTGCGTGCCGCCGACAGGTTCGCCCACGGTGTAGATCTGCTGATCGCCGTCCTGTGTCCATGTTTTTTTATTCAGGTCGATCGTTCCGCCTGCGTTCGGCATCTGCGGGTCTTCGGTGACCAAAGCGCCCGTCGAGGCATCCCACTTCGGGGCGATGTAGCCCGCCTGGTTGTAGTTGACCAGATGAACAGCTGTCAGCTTGAAATTTCCGGCCACGGCCGTGCCGTCGGGTGCAACGGCATTCATGACGTCGATCCTGGCAACCATGCGCTTCAGGTCGATGCTCTGAGAGGCCGAGGCGTAGACACTGCCGGGAACGGAGACTTCACCGTACATCGGCAGGTACATCGCTCCTGCACCCGAAGTCACCCACTTAGTGCCTGCAAAAGCGTATTGCAGAGCTTCGAGCACGGCGGTTTTCGCCGGATAGATCTGACCTGCTTCCGAAAATCCTGTGATCGAGAGCATCTGCCCCACCTCGTCCGGAGCATTGGCGGCCACCGCCACGGTTATGTTCCCGGTCAGGGCCGGATCCTTGATCTTAAAAACCCAGCCGTCTCCCCCGGACACGATGTCGGCAGAAGCTATGGGCACGCATTGTACCAGCCTGTTGTCCGAATTCCGGAACACCAGCACGTCGAGCGCATTGACCTGCTTCTCCTGCGTTTCATCGAAAGCCCGCGTCGAGGGCGTCGCCATTCCCGGCACGTTCACGCGAATTGTCATCACACCGGACGGTTTACCCGAAAGCGCCGGCCCGGCATTATCTTTCAGGCAACCGGCAAAACCCGCCGCAACCAGGGCCAGAGAAAGTATTTTTGTGAACAGCCTCATATCTCATCTATATATTAACAGCATGCAATATAACAGGAAGCGACTTGGGCGCATTGACCCCGGTCGTGTCGGTAAAGACCAGGTAGACGATCGCAGACTGGATATCCAATTTGTCGCCGTTTGCATCGTCAAAGGTAAAGAACGGAAGAGGATACTGCGGGCCGGCCGTTCCTTCCGTCGCAACCAGTTTTTCGATCAGGCGATAGCCCGTCACAAGGTTGGTCGATTCGTCTATGGCTACCGACCAGTCGCGATCCGACGTCACTTCAGCTGTGTATAAACCGCCGTCGAGATAATACATGCCGCCATCCATAGTCAGCCACGGATCCTTGCTCTGCGTCACATTCACGCGGTAGTTAAGGTTCCCGGTGCGGACGGTGAAGTATGTGTCGCGGTCGGGCGCGCCCGGGTCTGTATTGGGATCGGCCGTTACCTTGATAGTACGCAGCATCGAACCGTCGGCCCCGGAAACATCGCTCACCGTCAGCCACGCAGGGAACTCCGCCGGATAATCGATGAAAATGCCGGACGGATGGGCTGACGACGCGCCGCCGTAAGTCGGGCCGTCGTAGTTCGTTTCCAGTGTGATCTCCGGCGAACCTCCATCGCACCCGAAGCCGAGGCTGTTGTGCGATAGTTCCAGCCAGTGTGTGCCGTCGAGAATTGTTTTGCCGGTATCGGCAGTCCAGTCGGCAACGCGCGCCGTGACAAAAGCCCCGTCGGGACGCACCGTGATTTCATAGGTGTTAATCTCGTTCATCGTCCAGTCTGGCGTCGAAGCCAGCGAAAAAGTGAAGGGCATCGGCAGTGTCGTGCCGTTCTGCGACACGCTCACTTCGACCGATAGACCCTCCACATTTTGCGGCAGCACGAGCATGTCGCCGCCCGTGGGGATCACGGTCTGCAACGTGCCGTCGAGCGCCATGTCGTTGATGTGGCTCGCAGGGATGGTCATTTCTCCCTTCACGGTGTCGTCGAGTTCCCAGAGCGGCTTGCCGGGCTGGATCGCGGGGTCGAAGACAGTCAATTCGCCCTTGAGCGTCGCGCCTTTTACTTTAATGCCCGTTATCTTAATAGTCGAGCCGGCGGCGAACCCCTCGGTGCGCCCTTCGAATCTCAGCCGCGCGAGGGCGTGGTTGAAATTGAGCTGTACCGGGTCGTAGCCGCTCATCATCGCCGTTTTTGAATACATCAGGTCCACATGCTCCCCTGAATCCGCGGGGACGGTATAGGCCACCTTCATCCACTGGCCGGCGCCTGTGCCGGTCATTACTTTGATATCGCCGCTGTTGTCGCTCCACGGGTAGTAAGCCAGAAACGAGAGCTTTGCATCGGAGCCCGGCGGCCAAAGCGCGGCCGGCGAATAGGTATACTCGGTCGCTGAATCATGTTTGACCCTGGTGTTCTGCAAGTCGCCGAAATCGGTCACTGCACCGGCAGCCGTGGGCTGCACCCAAGCGTAGACACCGAAGTAATATTCACCCACGGGAATCGCAGCATCGTTCCCGATAGGATGTCCTGCGGCGGCGCGGGTCGCAACCTGCGGCGCGAAGACCACCGGACTCGTTACTGCCTTGCCGGGACATTCGGCCCTGTCTTTGATACACCCAAAGAGTCCAGCCGCCGCGAGCAGCGCGAACACAAGGGATATTTTTGATTTGTATATCATAGTTTTACTCTTTTATACTGCATGTTGTCCCCCGAGCAACGATGAAACTGTCGGCCGAAGGTTATGGTGCAAGCCACGGCAGGGGAATGCGGTTGTCCGCGCTCCAGTTGGTCACGTCTACGGTAAAGGCTATCGGCTGGTCGGCCTTCAGTTCGCCCGTCAGGCGGTAACGGTGGTTGCGGGAAGCATTGTATCCCAGCAGACCGGTGCCTAGGGTGCCCTGGCACGGCCGGCCGTTCACCACGGCCTGGAACACGATGGCCTTGCTTTCGTCCGCCGCGGGTGTAAATGTGGACGACGGCAGGATCAGGCGCTTGTGCCACAGGTAGGTCCCGGGATTTGCGCTGTCTTCCTCGAACGACACGGGATAGCCGGCAGCTGTGAAATACTCCACGCCGCTTACCACTTCATATTCGTCGCCGCTATCTGCGGCAAAGGTGCGGTACGGCGGTACAGGGCTTGCGCTTTCGTAAGAACCGTCATTATAAACAGGCGTACCGCTGCCATCGGCGGCAAAAAACCAGACCTTATCCGGGATATGGGTGATTTTCAGCGCCGAAAAATTCAGGGCGTCGGTCTGCGAAACGGCCCTTAGCGTCAGGTCTACGCGGATGCCGAGGCGTTCGACCCCGGCACTCCACGGATTGGGTTCGGCCGTGCTTTTCCCGGCCAGCGTAACGGTGTTGTCCGCATTGACGGTAACGCCGCGGTAAATACCTGTACGCGGAATCATCAGGTCATTGCGGAAAGCCGATGAAGAGAAGTGAATGCCGTATATGTCGTCGATCGTGCGGCCGCCGAAACCGTCGAGTATCTGCGTGAGGGTCTTCCCGCTGCGCAGTTCGGTGTCGGAATCCTCATTGCCTACGAATGCAAAGTCATAGACGCCGGTCATGATCGTGATCGTGAACGGATTTTCGGCGCTCAGGTCGAAAGTGTGGTTATAAGCCAACGCCCCGCCTGCGCGGAAGATCATCACACGGAAGTTTCCGATCCGCCCGTCGGGATCGTCGGGGTCGTCGGTGCCGCCGCGCGTGAGGGCGCTCAATACGATTTGCGCCTCTTCCGTCTCATCTCCGAAGGAACCACTGTCCTTCAGACACGATGACAAAAGCCCCGGCAGAAGCAGCGACAACAGCGGTAGTATGCATTTGACCTTATTCATGATAATATGCCGTATCTTCTAAAATTTCTTCTCAAAAGGAGGCACCACGCCCCAGTTGAGCGCGGTGATGGTTACGGTCACAAAGCCCAGGTCGGGATCGCTGCCGGTAAAATCGATCTCGATGGTATTCAGCAGTCCGTTCTTCAGCGAAAGCGGATTGCCCGTTTTATCGGCCGTAAGGCGGCCGCATGGCAGCAGCGTACCGTTATAGTGTATGGCTACCGAGACGGGCATCCCGTCGTCAGTAGCCATGATTTTTTCGAATCC
This sequence comes from Rikenellaceae bacterium, assembly GCA_031547885.1. GTDB lineage: Bacteria > Bacteroidota > Bacteroidia > Bacteroidales > Rikenellaceae > UBA940. The sequence continues at coordinate 124,341 of JAVBRO010000005.1, read as the reverse complement.
GGTGGAGGAATAAGGCGCTTCCTGGATCGGCAGTTCGAGATATTCCCAGCCACCGACAATGCGGAAGCTGCCTGTTAACATATGATTGACGTCGCCCACGGCTCGCGTCGCGAACGAGGGCTGACCGCGGAAATCCAGTGTATTGTGTTGTACGCCCAGAACGACATGGAAGTCGGAAGCCTGGGCGGCGAAGTTGCCGACATATCTTTTCAGCCCGCTGATGCGGACATAAACGCCGGCCACTACCCTCTTCACTGGCAGGGTGACGTCTTCGTACATATTTTTATTCTCAATATCCACGCTGCCCCAGAAAAGGTCGTCTGCGCAGCGGTGAATGACGCCGTCCAACTCGTCCGGCTGGTTCTCCTTCAGCAGTGCTATCCGTATGTCGGAGAGTTTTGTTTTACCCGGTTCGGCCGCGGTAATCCGTACCGCACTGCCCAGGTTGGCTACGGCTACCGCATGAAGGCGGCCCCAGCCTATATAATCGAGGTATTCGGTCTTGCCTATCTCTGTCGGAATGATTTCCAGCAGTGTTTCCGCGTCGTCGAACACATACAGCATAACGTTTTGAATGTCCGTTTCGGTAATTTCGCCGGGGACCCCTGTGGCTGCGCGGACCGTGACCTTTACTGCCACTCCGGGAGGACAGTTCGAATAGTCGTCCGAAATGAGGTGGCACGATGCGAATGCCGCAAGGCAGAACATCATGCCCGGCACGGCTTTCAAACAGTTGCGGTATGTGTATTTCCTTTTCATCTTATATTCTTGTTACTCCGTTTTTGCATCCCGGAACAGGCGGCGGCTTTAAGTAATGTTCAATAATTATTGGTCCATTTTAAAGTAATAGGATTTTTAGTTTTATAGACATTCTTTGAAACTCTTTTGAGCGTATTTTAATTTCATTATCAGTTATTTAGCCCGCTAAACTCCTTCAACTGAAATCAAAATCCATCTCAAAATAATTTTCAAATAATATCCCAATAATTATCTCTCATTACTTATATCTTCCGGCCGGGAACGGGTAAACCCCGGGAAGGAAGTTTGTAAAAAACCGGCGGCGGGGCACGGTGTCCCGCACCGCCGGTAATTATCAGGGAGATTAATTGAATATTTTTTCGAACGGGGCAACGGTTTCCCAGCCCCTGTCGACTATGTTTACGGTCAGGAAGCCTGCGGTAAGGGGCTCTTCGGGGTCTGTAGTACCGCCGTCGAGTCCTGCATTGCCCTGGAATCTCAGGGTCATGGTGTAGATCTTGCCGTTCTTGAGAATGTCGCCCGGAACGTCATCGGCCGTGAAGTGTACGGGCCAGAAGCGCGTTTCGCCCGCATCCATAGTGCCGTTGCCGTTTTCATCATAGAATCCATAAACTGTCACGATGGTAAACTTGCCGTATGCGCCGTTACCCGGGAAGGCATAGAACGACTCTTCGAAGTTCAGCGCGGGAGCCGTGGGGGCCGCAGTATAGTTGGCTGCCCATTCCTTGCAGAGCATCGGATAGTTGGCTTCCGTGTCGGCCAGGAATTTAGTATTCGATTTCTGCAGGGTGCCTGCCGGATCCCAGTCGAAACCGGAGTAGTAGTAGAGTTCGGCCGGGTCTGTTGTGGAAGCGGCCGGTACAAGTGGGGAACCGGTGAAGTGGGTGTTGGCTGCACTGTACAGAACGGCTACGTCCGTGAATTTAATTTTGGCCGCAGGGTCGGTGAAGTTGGTAAAGCCCGACACGTCGACCAGCACGTCGATACGTGCTGCGATGGGAGCCAGTGCCACGGTCATGGTGATCAGTTTCTCACCCGCATTGGCGCCGCTCGCGATGGTAGTGGCAGTATCCCAGTCGATCGGATCCGAAACCCCGGTCAGCCATTTGTGGGCGTCGTCCATGTCTTTGAAGTCGGCCAGAACGTCATTCAGTCCGGCTTCTGTGGTAACGCCGTCGAAAATGCCGCCTACACCGGTCTGGTCAGACCCGATGTTGCCGATGATGACGACTTTTTTAGCGGCCGTGGTGGTTTCTTTCTCGACATAGGTAGTCAGATCGGCGTTCGAGAGATAGGTGGGTGCGCCGATGATACCGCTGGCGCCCATCACAAATACAGTGGCATCGTTCACCGCCACTTTCGTGTCGGCCTGATAGCCGCCGCTTTCAGGGCCTACAGGATCGAGGGCTCTCGAAGAAGAGCCATTGCCCACTACCGCGAGTTTGATGCGGGCCTTTTCGCCTTTGTCTACAGAATGAGTCTGGCCGTCCTTTGCACAGGAAGCGAACAGCATTGCGGCAAGAGCCGCGATTGTAAAGAGTTTTGTTTTCATTTCGAAAAAAGTTTAGTTGAAACATGCTGATTAATTTGGTGTGCTTTATTATAGTATGTCACTGAGTTTTGCGATCTTGGAGAGATTTTTTGCAGCCTCGGCGTTCCCGGCGGCCTTTGCCGCTTCGAACAGCGTCGCGGCCTTTTCATATTCCCCCCGGAGGGCCGACACTACGCCCATATTATTCAGCCAGGCGGCGTCGCGATCCGAAACTTTTTCGAGGTAAACCTGCGCGGCGGCGGTATTTTTCGCGGCAAGAGCATTGGCTGCGGCATTCAGGTTCGCAATGTCGCTGTCAGGATACACTCTCGCGGCGATCTCAAACACCTCGTTATAATCGGCGCTTCCTATGGGATAGTCTCGGGCTACAAGAAACATCTCATTGAGACTGAGAAGGAAAGGAGAGCTTTTGATTGCGGTCTTACCCTGTTCCACAGTAAACGGGATCACGGTGTATTTGAGTTCGTAGTCCGAACGGCGTAGTTTGGGGAACAGGTTAACGAACATATAGCGGTAGGGATAGCCGCCCTGCAGATCCATTAGCTTTTTCTCCCGGCCGTCGAATACATCAGTCCCACGGATGATGTCGAGTGCCGGTTGCTTCCACGCAAAATCCAACGCTTCAACCAACTCTTCGAGCGTGGCCCAGTCTTCGCCGTGTCCCGTCACACGAAACAGACGTTCGGGCAGTGCGTAAACTGTTTTGAGGTAATCTTTCAGGGCGGCGGCCCGTTTGGCAGAAAGCGTCATATTGGTGGCATAGCTGCCTTCGGGCGAGGCATAGCCGTCGATCACCACCTGCTTAATTGTCGTATACGGATCGCTGTCGATGCGCCTGATCATCGAACCTATCTCGGACAACTCCTGATAATTGTTTCCCAAATCACTGTCGATGGCCGACTGTCCGCGGGCGAAATCGAGGTATGCCTTACCGCTTTCGCAGCGGTTCTTGACAGGCTCCGGATTGGGCTCCTTGAAACTGACGAAGTAGTTCTCTTCAATGATCCTGACAGGCGGGGCTGCGGGCGGATTGAGATCCTGCATCACACTTCCGTTGAAGTCGAATTCCATCTTCAGGAGAGGCCCGTTGCATACACACTGGTCCTCACGCATGGTTAAGACAGCCTCTTTCATCCAAGGCTCGTAAGCAAATACTGTGACATAGAGATAGGTACGCGAAACGCTCTTTGCATCTGCGCTTATTACCTGCCCCACACCCACCGGAGCACGATTCAGGGCGACCAGGCGGCGGTATGCCTTCGCACGGTTCTTTCCGTTGATCATTATGGGTGGGAGTTCCATCGACACGCTGCCCTGGGTAATGGTCGGGGTAAGCAGTACGAAAGCGCGCCTTGCAATCCGGGCTTCGTTCATGCCGACTGTCAAAGCGACATAAACAGAATCCCCTTTGAGGGCATACTGATTCTGCGTGATGTCAACACGGCTTTGGCCTGCGGCAGGATTTATCATTATCGAAAGCAGGGCCGACAATATCGCTATATTGATATTTTTCATCTTCTCTCGCTTTTACTTGATCATAAACACCAGGTTAACTGCAGCTTTCGTGGGGCCGAAATAATTTTTAGTGTATTTACCGATCTCGCGGCCGCATTCCACACATGGGTACTTTGTATAGTCGAGGTAGGCATAACCGACGCCTATTTCAGCCTCGATAGACCAACGTTTGCCAACGATCCAGTGATAACCGTAGGAGAGGCCGGTTCCGGCCAGCCAGCCGTCGAAGCGGTAGTCGCGCATGGTCTCCGAGAATGGCGGCGAAGGCAGGTTGCCTACATTATAGCGTCCGTAATGGGCATGCAGTCCGAAAAAATGGCCGTTGAACGCCTCGCACAGCCACCAGCGGAACTCCGGCTGAACAAGCAGATGTTTCCATTTGCGGTTGTCCGAAAACTCCCAGAAGTTAAAACTGACGGGAAGTTCAAAGGTGGCCTTATGCCCCAAACGAACTTCAGCCGCCAGGCTGACGCTCAGAGTGGCATCCGCAAGCAGATTGCTCTTTAGGGCCCAATGAGGGGTTTCGAAGAATCGGAAAGCCGTAACATAGTTGACGCGGGGGACGTGAACAGATTCCGGTTCAGGGGTAAACCCGATGCTGTATGTTTTGGCGTGACTGGCGACGCCGCGCACTTTCTGGGGTTTGGGTTCTTCCGTCTTATCTGAAACGGGGCTGGACTGTGGAGCAGATTCTTCCGTTTTCTCCACAACGGGAAGTTCCTGTGGGGCCGGTATCACTATAATATACTCTCCATTCAACATCCATGTAAGGCCGGTGCCTTCAAGCAGATAGCCGAGAATTTCTTCCGTAGAACCCTGAGCAGCCGGTAGGGCCACGAGCTTCGAAATATCGAGATCCCGGCCCTTGAACCCTATCACATAACCGGTCTGGGTCTCTATCTCTTTGACAGCATCCATTATGACAATGTCCTGCCTGGAAAGGATCACCTCTTTTTCCTGTGCCGTCATCGTCGTTGCACAAAAGACGAGCAAAGCAAAAATTACAAATGCTTTACGAAGTTCCCGCCGGGGCTTAACTTGATTGGAATCCATCTTATTATCCTGCGATTAGTTTCAAGAATCAGTTCGTCACACTTATCTTTACCGTGCCTCCCGATATTTCGTATGTGAATTCGCGGCTTATGCTCTGGAAGACCTGCATGGCCGTTTCGATATCCTCTTTACCGGTAAAGCGGAAATAGAGGTCCCCTTTCTGGTTAAAAACACCGTCGACATCGACCGCCACCCCATAGAACCATTCAATAGTGCGTATGATATCCGTGTAAGTCGCATCTTCGAAAGTGAGCTTTCGGGCAACCCATTCAGGCAGCAGTGCGTTGGTTTTTTCGATCCTGCACTCGTCTGTATCATTGTCGTATATAAGCCGCTGACCCGGGTTCATTTCTATCTCCGTAAGACTTTCTTTCCCGGAAATTCCGTTCACAGTGATCCGTCCCTGATAAAGTGTTACGACCGTGTATTCGCTGTCGGACAGTGCCTCGACATTGAACGCTGTTCCGAGTACATTAACTTTCAGGTAAGGCGTTTCGACCACAAACCGGTGCGTGGTATCCTTGGCGACATTCATATAAACTTCCCCTTCTGTCAATATCATCAGACGTTTATCACCTCCGTTTAATTTTTTTGCATAGCTTACGGAACCTCCCGGCCGCACCAATACCATTGTACCGTCAGACATATCGACACGGGCCAGGGCACCGAGTGTATCCGGAACGTTCACATATGCAATTGCGGCCATCGGCACACCAACCTTCGGCCTGGTGAATACAAACAACGAGACACCGACAACCAGAAAAAGCGGAAAGGCGGCCGCAGCCACTTTGAACCGAAGAGTATGGTAAAAGGGCGTATGGCGTTTGACAACCAATGTCCGGCTGACCCCGAGGCGCCTATGCCATTCCGCAAGCATCTCAAACGCCTTGTCTCCCGGATTGTGTTTGTACTCCACCATCCGGTCGAATATCTTTCTCAATCGGGCATTCTTTTCCTCTTCGCTGTCTTTCGAGGCGATCCATCCCTGCACATACCCACGAACGTCATCGGGATATTTGCCATCGAAATATCTGCGCAGTATCTGCTCGGCCTTACTTTCTATTTTGTTTCCTGACATTGTCTCAAAAATCTATTTCCATTTACGTACAGCCGGTACGATGGGTGAGGCGAAGAGATCCCCTTTTATTAATACAGCGTAAATAGGGGCTATTTGGACAGGTCCCGCCGCCGATATTTTTATATTATTTTTTCGAGCCGGCAGATATATAGCTATCATTCAGGCATATCATATACACAGCAAAACCTCTCTGGCAAACAAAGAGGACGCACAGGCCAAAGCAGCCGCTTACCGGTTACCGGTGCGTTGCTTCGATACCTAACAATAAGTTGACGGAAGTCGGTGTTTTTTGGATGGGTCTAATCGAGAATCAGGAAGAAAGTTATAGCCAACAGCAATTTCCTCAGGTCTTTTTTGGCCAGAACCAGATGCTGTTTGACAGCCGAGACGCTTATGTTAAGCTCTCCGGCGATTTCACGGATGCTCTTATCCTCGCGATTCATAATGAATATTCTCCTGCGTTGTTCCGGCATGGAATCTACAGCCATGCGCACCAGTAATTCGGTCTCCCTGGCAATAACATGATTGTCGAACGGGATTTCTTTACCCAAGTCTCTGATCGGCATGGATTTATATCTTTCAACGGTTTTTCGTTTACGAAAATAATCCATTGTAAAGTTCCTGGCGCAGGTATAAAGAAGTCCCCTGATATTTCTGGAAAAGTCGATCCGGTCCTTTTTTTCGAGTATGTAGGTGAAAGTGTCATGTACGATCTCTTTTGCATCTTCCTCATTATGGACCATGGCATTAACAAAGTCCAGGAGGGGTTCGACAAAATGAACATACAGCCGGTCGAAAGCAACATCCTCTCCTCTAACTAAAGACTCAACTAAATCACCCGGAACTTCAAGGGAATTGCGGTATCTCCTTTTAGCCGATTCCACACGGCTTCCATCCTGCAATACCGGTTCTTTTTCAAGTGTGATAATATCGTCTTTCATTTTCTGCGTTGTAAACAGAGATTGTGCCAATGTTAGCTTATGCTCAGAAACCAGAGTAGGGATGGTCTTGCCGTCATCTGTCCATAGTCAGAGTGGATTAATGAAAAAACGTCGATTACATTTTTCATTGCGGGATTTTGGTTGTAATTTTGGTCCCATAAGGGTACAAAAAAAGCGTGGTGCTCGAACGCTCCTCACCCACCGTACTGGCTATACGCAAAGTGGTAGCAGACGACACCACGCTATACTATAGACAAAGTATAGAATGACTATTCTTTATGGCCTGCCGATTACCACTATTGCAAAAACAGCCAGTTTCCGGGTGAGGTATCGGTTTGCCCGTCGGAATAACTCCGAGAGACAATACAAATATAAATTAAAAAAACAATTTAACTAACTTACATGTTATAACTCATATAATTATCTAAAATTTATATCGAAAGTCGAGTTGTTTGGCCGCAAATTATAGTCACAATACGCCGCCGACCTTGTATAAGTGTTAATGAATTCTCTGCAAGCCGTTAAGCCGGACAGAAAATAGAAATTCAACTTATCCGTGGTAAAATATCCATCGGAATCTACCACCGAATAAGACGTCAATGCTTTGAGATGCAATGTCTAGAACGACCCGACACTCCTGCTAAAAACCGGATATTGGAAAAATGACGAATAAATTCGTCCAATCAGATCTATGATTTCAGTGTATCAATGAATATATTTTCCATTGGAAATTTGTTCCAATGGAATTTTATTTCTACCTTTGCAAAAATAAAGGCCCGGAGATGGACAAGGTGATCAATTTCATGAGAACAGAAGCGCTTACCCTGATTGGAGTAGCCGTCGGCGCACTCGGTGGTTTTCTATACTGGCGTTTCGTGGGATGTATCGGAGGCGGTTGTCCTATCACCTCGTCGCCGCTATTTAGTTCAGTATGGGGCGCCCTCATAGGCGGCTTGCTGCTGAATATGTTTAAAAAGAAGAAAAAATGAAAAAGTTCATCGCTTTGATCCTGTTCGCAGGGCTTGTGTTTGCCGCCTGCAGGAGCAGCACCGCAAAAAACAATCAAACCTCTAATAATATGACAACGATCCAACTCACCAAGGCGGACTTCCGGAAAAAAGTCGCCGATTACGAAACTTCCCCAAAAGAGTGGAAATACCTGGGCGACCGCCCCGCGCTGGTCGACTTCTATGCCGACTGGTGCGCCCCGTGCAGAGCCATTGCTCCGGTATTGGAAGAGCTGGCAGCCGAATACGCCGACAGCATCTACATCTACAAGATAAATGTGGACAGAGAACAGGAGTTGGCCTCGCTGTTCGGCGTGCGCTCTATCCCCACGCTGCTGTTCATACCGATGGACGATCAACCGCAAATGGCGCAGGGGACCATGAGTAAAACCGATTTTAAAAAGGTGATCGACGAAGTATTACTTAAAAAGTAAATACTATGCTCCGGGAAATTGGAAAATTATGCAGGATCAGAGATGTTCAGCGTGGTATCATGGCGTTTGAACAACAGTTCGAGAATTACTATGGTATCTGCCTTAACGAAGGAATGCTGCTCTGTTCGTTATATAAGTCGGAGTTCTTGTCGTCCGGAGAGTTGAGCGACTTGCTGGGACTAACCACATCGAATACCTCGAAAGTGATCGCCTCGGTGGAGGGGAAAGGTCTCGTCGTGCGTATTCCCGGCACAAAAGACAAACGACAGATGTATTTTACGCTGACCGAAAAAGGGAAGCAGAGCCTATCAAAAATCAAATGTGAGGAACTGGAAGTTCCCGGGTTGCTTCAGACACTATTGGCCGCGGATGCATTTTAAAAAGAGTTATTCATTTTCTTCGCGTGAAACATTTTATATAACCGAAAAGCCGCTGTAAATAAATAATCACAGTTCCGAATATTTTTCCAATGCCGATCTGAATCTGGCGGCCATAAACCCGGCTAATGAGTGCGGCGACAGCACTCTTACGGCATCTGCAAATCCGAACAGTTCCCGGCGCAGCTCGTGATTTATAATTACCCGCATCTCAAACACCACCGATCCGTCGTCGAGAGTTTCGACAACGCGCTGGCTTTTGTGAAACGGCTTTGTCGCCACATAAGGTGCATTCTCGGCATTTACAAAAAAACGCACAGTTTCTGGTTCGTCCACGATATTCCGGGTTACACCGATCATATCCTCGAAATAGGCCGCGGGATCGAAGAATGTGTTTTCGACAAACGGCATCCCCTCGGCAATGCCGAGTTCATGGATACGGTCGAGTGCAAGGTTAAGCAATCCTCCCGCACCCCGGCGGTTGCCGAAAACGAACCATCGGTTGCGGTACTCTTTCAGCAGATAGGGGAAAAAGACAAACGTATTCTCTTTTCGCGCCCTGAATGAACGATATGTTATACGCAGCGCTTTTTTGTCCGTAACCGCGTGGTACACCGTGTCCAGGTATTCCAGTCCGCGCAGGCTTTCGTTCTTTTCGAAATCGATCACCGGAACTGTCTTCTGGCGGGCGGAAGTGACATGGTCTTCCAGCCGGCTCACGATCTCGCCCATGCCGGAGAAATAGGAAAATCCCTTGAACTGCCGCAAAACCTCGACAGCCTCGGACATCGTTCTCAGGTCCTGCTCGGAAAGCGGCGTGTCGGTTATGCTGTAACCGGGGTCTTCGTAAGTATAATATTTATTGTCGTACACAACGATCGGGGCATTATACCCCAGCTTCTCGCTGCGCATCATCTGGATATCGAGCTGGATGGTACGGCGGCTGATCCCCTTGTCGATGCCTTCGTATTCGTACAGCGCGTCCGAGCAGGCCTCGATAAGGTCTTCCAATGTCCAGCGGCGGTAACGGTTCCGCAGGCAGGTGTCGATAGTTTTGTAACGCACCAGGGCATTCCGGTTGGCAGGCATATTTCTGATTTTTTTAAAAAAAAACGACTGAAAAACAACTGTTTAGAACAGATTTCCAACAAAAGTAAAAATTATTTTCCGTTACGCAAAAACATTGCGCAGCTATGCTTTTCCTTTGTATCGTAAAAAACAGCAACCATGGAAAAGAAAGATTTGCAGCGGCGCGCGGATACCCTGATGGGCGAAAGAATCATTATGGGATTCGACGCGAAGAAGTACGCTGCATTCGGCGTGGAACTCCTCGAAAACGGTTACGACTCCGAAAATATCCGCATCCTTGCCGGGTTGGATCACGACGACAGCTGGGCCGTCGATCAGTATTTCGGGATGGCCGCACACGAACTGGGGATCGATATGGATGCCGGGCCTGAAAAACTTTTGCAGAAGTATGCCGCCTCTGTCGCAGAAAAGGTTATCGACGGGCAAATGGTTCCTGAAAATGCGGTTCATATTATGTACAATCTCTACATGGCAGCAGACTATGACCGTAGATACTCAATTTTCATGGAGCTCGACGACGCTCTCTCATCTCTTGAGTATAACGAATACCCACACACTTATCCCGAGTTGACCAGGGACAATCAAAACGAAATATTTATCAAAGAGTTCAAAAAGTTTTTGGAGGAACAGAAATGATACGTCTGGAAGGAAAATACAATCAGGATTGCAAGGTATTTATCGACGAAGTCGAAGAGGGCGCGCTGGATCTTATCCGCGGCATCCTCGACAACGAGATATCGGCGGGTGTTCCGGTACGCATAATGCCGGATACCCATGTCGGCGTGGGCATTGTAATAGGCTTCACGATGCCGGTAACAACCATGCTGAACCCTAATTATATCGGCGTGGACATAGGATGTTCCGTCACAAGCCACAAACTCGACAAACGGCTGACTCCCGGAATGCTTCCGGAACTCGACAAAAAGATAAGGGCGGCCGTCCCGATGGGAATGGAGATACGCACGCCTGAAACTTTCGACGATTGGTGGGTGGAGCCTTACCTTGCCGATGTAAACGGGAACATCCGGCTTTTCCAGGCGGAGTGGACAAAACGGTTCGGCGAAGAGAAGGCGGCGTTTACCATAGACCGGGATTATATAGATGTGTTGTGCATCAAGGTCGGTATCGGTAAGGATGTGTTTTACCGCTCCGTCGGGACACTGGGCGGCGGCAACCACTTCATCGAAGCCGGCGAATCGACGGGCGACAACTCGCACTACCTGACCATCCACTCCGGTTCGCGCAATTTCGGACTGAAAGTGTGCAAGTATCATGCAAAGAAGATGACTGCGCACACCACACTTCCACGGGAATATCACGACGAGTTTCGTGCTATTACACAAAACACAATTCCCACGTCGGATATTCCCGCCAAGATCAAAGAGTTGAAGAAGAGGTTCCGGCTGGGGGAAAAGGAATACCTGCTTCAGGGCGATGATATGTATGAATACCTCGTGGACATGGTCATCGCGCAAACTTACGCCCGGTACAACCATAAGGCTATGACAAAATCCATTTTCGAAGCGCTGGGCGCGGATTACGGAATTGCAGAGTCGGTCTATTCGATGCACAATTTCATCGACACGACGGACTGGATAATCCGCAAGGGGGCTATCCGCGCTTACGAGGGCGAGAAGATGGTCATTCCGTTCAATATGTGCGACGGGCTGCTGATCTGCGAAGGGCGGAGCAACCCGGATTGGAACTTTTCAGCACCCCACGGTGCGGGCCGCATCCTGTCGAGGAGCCGGGCCGCCAAAACGCTGGCTATGGACGACTTCTCGAAAGAGATGGAAGGCATATACTCCACCTCGGTCTGCGAGGAAACCCTTGACGAATCACCCATGGCTTATAAGGACAAGGACGTCATCATCGAAGCGATCAGGGATACGGCCGCGATAATAGATACCGTGAAACCGATCCTGAATATAAAAGCAAAATAAAAGACAGACCGCCGTAAGCGTACAACTTACGGCGGTCTGTCTTTAAGAGGGGTAAACACGGAAAGGTCAGCGCTTCCGTTTTATTATATATGTCTTATCGTCGTTCTTCTGCACGCCATACATAAATTTGGTGAACGCCGGATACTCTTCGACCGAAACGATCCCGGTTTTGGGAACAAATTCTCTGGTAGCCTTGAATATACCCTTTTTGGAAACATCGAAACGGACACTGTATGATGCGTTTACGCATTCAATGAATATATCGGCGGGTTTCTCCGCCAGCTCCATTCCTTCCGGAATTTTCACCTCTATGGTTTCCGTCGAAACATCTCCGCTCGAGTAGGCCCAACTCAGGAACGGATATTTGCGTGAATCTCTGGAGAGTTCTTCCAGCGTGCCGAAATTATCGGTCCATACCAGTTTGAATATCTTCATTTCGGTGATATTCTGTACTATATTGTCTGCGACCACTTTGTATCCGTAGGCAACGGAATCGGCCAGATTATCCAGGTTCCGGAATTCGAGATCCGACAATACGACCCTTGTCCGATAATCCGACGCGGCTATTTCATTGAAAGCTTTTCTCCGTTCTTCCGCACCTATATCGGCATAATAGTACCTCACATATGCCGCCCGGCTTCCGGAATTCACGCTTGAGAAATCAACCTTGTAATCATCGCCGTCGAGTTCGATTTTTTTACTTCTGACGACGTTATTCGGCACCTGATGAATCTGACGTACTGTTTCCAGGGTATCTTCAGCTCCTCCGGCCGGTTTTTTTATAGACAGCAGCTTGGCGTCTATCAATGACTCCTCGAATACGCCCCCGAACGGCAGATGGTTGCTGGTGAGTTCGAGCAGATATCTTTTACCGTCGACGTTCAACTCTGCGATCGCATGGTTAAATGCATTGGAAGGGAAAATAAAAGTATTTTCAGGCATACCCCTGGTCAGGACCAGCGCGATGTTGGCATCGATGCCGGCCTCGCGGCACATGCTGGTGAACAGGGTCGCAACATCCTTGCAGTCTCCCATGCGGGTGGACAGAGTCCTCGACGCCTTTTGCGGTATCTGGTTGTCCTGCATAAATTCGGCATTCAGATACGACGTGTTTTTTATAATGTATTCATAAAAAAGCCTTGCCTTCTCCAGATCTCCGGCGTCTTCTTTCCCTTTCAATATCTGGGCTATCGTGCTCTTCAGCACATAGTCCGCCTTGAATTTGTTTGTCGTGACATCCTGATACCATTCCCTCACGAACTTCCAATCGGGGAAATTGTTGCACATAAGCGTCGGCGCTACGTCCTGCAGGCTGGGCATCAAAGGCTCCTGCTTGATCGAAGGCTGGTCGCCGAGTTCCCATTTATACAAAGTTCTGTCGTTCGTCTTCGATATGACCGGGTCGAGATCCCCGTTGACGAACTTGTAGTTGAACTTCATATCTTCAGGCACAGCCATCGTATACCGGACATACATCGTAGGCAGCGTATACCGGAAACCGAAAGCGCTGGTAAACATACGCGACAGTTTGCCGTAATAATACGTTTTGACGCGATAGTCGAGATGGAGTACGTCGCCTATTTCGAGCCCGGTAAACACAATATGTCCCTCATTCGACTCAGCCTTCACTTTCTGGCCGTTCGGTTTTATTATTTCGGTTTTATCCAGAACAATGCTCTGGCCCGTGAATGCGGATACCACATATTCTTTCCATGTATCTATCCCGGCCTGATTAAGGATCTTGACAGCCATCCGGATGCGCGATTCGTTCGCACCGCCTTCATGGAACAGCATGTCTTCCGTGTACAATACGATTATCGAATTGTCTTCGGGGTAATCCGCAGCGTTTCCAGCCCTGGCTATCAATTCTTCGAGGTTATCAGCCGGAAAATAATCCTCGAATTCATTTTTCGCATCCAGAAGCCTCAACTGCTGCAAGGCGTTAAAATGCCCGGGATAATAATACAGCGCCTTTTCATAATTAGCCACAGCCTGGGCCTTATTGCCCTGCTCTTTATATATATTGGCTATTACAAAGTAGGGTCCCGCCTCGTACGGAGCCAGCTTCAGGAGATCGTTGGCCACAGCGAGCGCTTTATCATAACGTTGTATGTTGAGCAGGACCTGGGCATAGTTCAAATAATAACCGGAAGCATAGGGATGCTTTTTCAGTCTCTCTTCAAACAGTTTCAAAGCCTTATCCACATTCCCCTCTTTCACATATATCGACGCCAGGGTCGGGATTACGCTTTCACTGTGGTATTTCTTGTAATAATCTTCAGCTATTTTCTTAGCCGCCTTACTGTCCTTGAGTGTATTTTCCGTGATCTGGTAAAGATTATTCATCCTCGAATAGCTCTCGGGATATTTGCTGTACCGCTCCCTGACAAGACTCTGTAGTTTCTTGGAATCGTTTTCACGCCCGGCGATCCACTGTTCCACGATTATCGCATAATCGTTCCGGCCGTAGAGGTTCACAAGCTTTTCCAGCATTTTCTTCACTTCGCTTATCTTTCCGGAGTCCTGGGCTTCCGATATCGACAGGTTCAACCCGAAGAACGAATCGGGATCTTTCGTCATGATAGCTTCCGTTTCCCGCGTGGAATAAGTCTGATTCTGGGACCTGATATATGCCTCCGACAGCTTCATATGTAGAAGGGTCGAGTTCGGCTGCCGCTCCTGAAGCGAGATCAACAGTTCCAGGGCCTCATCCGTTTTGTCCGCGATCAGATACTGATCGGCCATCATCATCTTGTACAGCATATTCCCCTCGTCCCCGGCGATCATCTGCCTGAGTTCTTTTTCAGCATAAAATTCAAGCATGGGCGGCATCCGGCCAGAACTGTCTTTGGTATATTCCGCATACTGGTGGCTGTGTGTCAAACCCTGTACCGGATAACCGTCGTCATTAACGAATCTCGCGTAAAAGTTGCTGGAGTCGACATCGCCGGCTCCGAGCTGCAGCACTATCCGGTTCGCGCCTTTATTCAGCCTTACCTTCGCCTCGTAGAGGTCCATGCCGCAATTGCGTTCATCTTCCACTCTCAATACCAAAGCGTCGTTGACCCATGCCTTCAGGGAACCCGAAACCCCCACGCTGAATATCACTTCCTGAGACTCCGGACTATCTACGAAGGTCTGCGCGTAAACTATCGCGTTTGAGGATGTCATATAATAATCATGGCGGAACCAGCCGTCCAGCGGGCTCGCTCCCGGATAGAACCACGAGACCTCCGCCCCGGCTACATTCACAAACCGGTCGCTCGTCTTAGCCTTTTCCAACGCGCCCCACTCTTTATTAAAACCCCCGCCTGAAGTGTTGTCGAAATTTCCGAGAACCTGCCATTCGTAGAGTACTCCGGATGCGCGGAAATATTTTTTAGCCGTCTCGAAATCGTTGATGCCCATATAATGATATCCCATGGCGTCATCGATCACTGCTTTCAGCCAGCCGTTCATCACAGGGCTTTTTTCCAGCTTTTGTAAAAAAGCAAACTTATTTTGCTTCAGCGCATGACGGGAAGAGAATGCAAAGGGGAAATGGATGCTCGTGTAAAGCAGGACATTAGCCCTGGGCGTACCGTCATAGAATTTGCTCCAGTTCTCGAAGGCCTGTTCTGTTTTTCCTTCGAAATCGTCCAGCAGCGCAAGGCTGAGGTAAGCGTCCGAGCGCGTCTGCTTATCATCCAGCGCTTCATTGAAGTATTGGCGCGCTTCATTTCCCTTGTTGTTCAAAAAGCTGTCCCAGCCTTTGTCATACGCGCTTTGGGAATATGCCGCAAATGGCAGGATCGCAAACAGCAATGCAATAAGTTTGTTCCTCATTTCAGAAGGATTAATAGTTAATAATAAAACGGGGTCGGTGTGCCGGCATTTATTTCTCGTAAAAATACGATTATTTATCATATTACAAAACACCCCCGAAGTTATTGTCCAACTTCGGGGGTGGCGGGGGTCTTCAAATATTCAAGGGGGTTGTGCCCGGGCAGCGCTGTAGTGAGTGCTTTTTTTCAGGGGTTACGGAAGAGCGTTGATCGCCGCTATGACCTGATCCTTGGTTCCCGTGAGAAGTTCACCGAGGGTAACGTAGATGATGGTCTCTTTGGCGATCGTCACTTTCTTTGTGCAGTAGACGAAGCTGCCGTTCTCCTCGGCCGTGAAGATCACATATAGTTCGAATCCTATCGGAGCCCAGCCGTAGTGCTCGGTGAAGAGTTTTTCCGTGGGAGAATAGACGTCCAGAAAGGCCAGGCGGTCCGTTTGTCCGACATACGCCACATATACCGAGGCGTTCTTATTGTCGTAGCCATCGGGCACGCTTACGAGCAGCGGGGTCTTCTCGCCCTCTTCGCCGGCCAGGACGTCGACGTTGATCCAGCCGAAATCACTTCCGAACAGGTTGTAGGTATTGTTCTCGCCGTCGGGCCAGACTCCGCCCTCCTTGTTGCCATCCCTG
Organism: Rikenellaceae bacterium; assembly: GCA_031547885.1. GTDB lineage: Bacteria > Bacteroidota > Bacteroidia > Bacteroidales > Rikenellaceae > UBA940. Next base: position 108,137 of record JAVBRO010000005.1, on the reverse strand, counting down.
TCGTCCCCCTCTCCGAACTGTCTCCAGAACAGATCGCCGTTATCGTCGATATCTCCCAGCCAGAACGACATCGGGTCGAGGCCGTCGCGCTTGTCAACGCCGCCGGTCAGGTCGCCGGGGATCACCATATTATAGTAGGCGTGCCGCACGGGTTCGCCGTCCTTGGTCACGTTAATGTAGAACTCGCCGCCGGTTATCAGCGGGATCAGGTTGCCGTCCGCGTCCCTGCCTTTCAGGGGTTTGTTGGCGACCACCATGCTGCCGCGATCGAACAACTCGATATATTCGAGTTTGACGTCGCCCGTGATGCGTTCCCAATTCTCGTCATAAATCCAGCCGTTAAGGAAAAATTCAACACCTTTCGGAGAGGTGAATGTGATGCCTTCGGTAGCGTCGAATGTTTTTTCGATCAGCAGGTCCTTGAGAGCATCCTTGCGGATTTTTTGGAAATCGGTTGCGGTTCCCGGTTCGATGGTTTTTTTGATTTTGTCGCCGCCGTTCTCGTTGTTCCAGCAGCCTGCCAGCATAACCGCTGCCGCCGCCAGTAAAAACATTTTTTTCATAATAGTAAGTGTTAGTTCAGACATTGTTTGTTGGTTGCTTTTGTAATTAATAAACCCGGGGCACGGAAAAGGTTACCTCCGGAGATCAAAATTTTTCAAACATACGCGGCAATATCCTCTTCCGGCGTTTTGTACGGCCGGTTTTGCATCTCACAAAAAAACGCTACATTTGTATAATATAGGATGCGCCTCGGACAAGCTCAAACAAGTTTGGCTCGTCTCTCGGCTTTCGCTATATTTGTAATCAATCAACTTTTAGGACGCCGCCATGGCGATGGAGAGAACAGACCGATCAACCGACACGAACCTCAGCGGAGAGCGCGGCTCCGGTAAATCCTTATCAAAGGATGGACCGGCTGTCGGAGCCGATGTGATACAGGCCCTGAAAGAGGGCGGCCACGCCGCGTACGACCGTGTTTTCACCGTATATTATAACCGGATAAACGGCTTCGTGGCTTCGCTCGTCAAACGCAGGGAAGATGCGGAAGATATCGTCTCGGATGTTTTCGCTTCGCTGTGGACCGGCAGGGACAAACTCGACCCGTCCCGGAATTTCAACTCCTTTATATATACATCCGCCCGTAACGCTGTTCTCAATTACTTCCGCCATAATAAGGTACGCACCAATTATGCGGCCAGCGCCGTGAAAGCCGACGACACCATCCCTTCCGACGAGGAGTTCATAGCCCGCGAAACCGAACTGCTGGTCAAGTTGACGGTGGACAATATGCCTGTGCAGAGACAGAAGGTCTATATGATGAACAGGGAAGACGGTCTGGGCAACGACGAGATAGCCGCACAACTGGGTATTTCGCGGAAGGCCGTCGAAAAGCACATGAGGCTCGCCCTTGCCGACATCCGCAAGGTGGTCACCGCCATGCTTCTCATCCTTAATATCTGACGCGGGATCTCCCCATCCGGGTAATCCGATATAATTATTCCAATAAAAATTCAAGGTAGAGGTTTCCTTTTGCCGGGCTCGGGTTTATTACTTATGAAAGCGCAGGGAAACGCCTTCACCTTTCCAAAAACAGATCGCTATGGAAAGCAGGAGCAGAGAAAAAGTCAGTCGGATAATCGAGGCTTATGCCAGGGGTGAGCATCCGGTCGGAACCGAAGAGGATTTCGCCGGATGGCTCGCCGATCCGCGCCATGGCGAAGAGAAGGATGAGGCTCTTGCAGAGCTCTGGAGCAGTTTCCCGCTGGGCAGGACCCGCGATGCGGATTCCGCCCTGCTCCGGATGAAGATGCGCCTGGGGCATCCCCTGCCGCTCAAAAGGCGGATTCCCCGCTGGATCCCGGCGGTGGCGGCCGTGCTTCTTCCCATAGCTATATTCCTGACGGTATTCCTGCTGACGAACAGGCCTGCCCAGCCAATGGTTACTCTCGCTCTCCAGACTGCGGACTCCATGCTATATCAACTGCTGCCCGACAATTCGGAACTGTGGCTCAACAGCAACAGTTCGCTCGTCTACACCGAGGCGGCCGACGGGTCACGGCATGCCAAGCTGCGCGGCGAAGCCTGCTTCAAAGTGGCTCACAACGGAACGGCGTTCGAAGTGGAAGTGCCGGATCTGACGGTGAGGGTGCTCGGGACGGAATTCAATGTAAAGGAATCCGCAGATGCTACGGAAGTCGTGCTTTACGAAGGTTCGGTCGAGGCGCTCCTTCCAGACAGAAGCGTACCGCTGACTCCGGGCACTATGCTTACATACCGCGGCGGCGAGGTCTCCGTGGGGCCGATTCCTGCCGACCACATCAACTGGCGGTACGCCATGCTCGATTTCAGGGGCGAGGACATCGCATCGATACTGGAAAAGGTGTGCCGTTTCCACGGGGCGGCACTCGAAATCGCCGGGACGCTTCCCGCAGACCCGCTCTCGATACGTTTCGACGGCCGCGAAACCATCGATTATATGATGATGCTTCTGCAGCAACTCTCCGCAGGGTTCGACTATGAATCCGACGGGGATACAATAAAAGTTACTCCGAGATAACAAACAATATGAACTAAAACTGCATGGATCTTTCAGCATATGAAATTCGCTGTCATGTCGAGTGAAACCGAGACATCTGACCGAGCAAAGCAAAAATCCCCCCGCAATCAGATTCCTCGGCTACGCTCGGAATGACAATATGCCAAAAACATCCATACCCCAACCATAACCCGGATGAAAAGAACAGAGACAACCAGACACAGGCTACTGCGGCGCACGGCATTGCTGCTGATCGCGGTTTCGGGGATATTCGCCGGAACCCTGCGGGCGCAGGAGCAGACCGTCACGCTGCCTTCGATGCGGCTGACCGCCGGCGACGCCATATCCCTCATAGAATCACAGGCCGGACTTATAATAGGTGTGAACCACGGCAATTTCGACGTCGGGCGGCAGATTACCGTGAAATCGACCCGCATCGGGGTGGACGAGCTTCTGGAACAGATAGTAGCCGGGACCGACCATACATATATCAGGAAAGACCGCCACGTGATAATCGTGTCGGACGGCAAACCCAGGACCGCTGCAAAAGCGGAGCCTGTCAAAAACACTCCCCCGCCCTCGCTGAAAGACGAATCAGTCGCGGCGCTGGAACTCGAGATCCCGGACGAGGAGGCGCCCGAACCCGAAACAAGAACGTACAAGACGGTGTCTTACAACAATCCCTCGCAAAGGCTTTCGTTCTCTGCCGACGATCCGGACAGTTTTACCGATATCGGCGGAAAACAGCCGTTCTTCGCGCTGAAAACCAATCTTACGCACGCGATCTTCACCCTTACGCCGAACCTGGGTGTGGAGTTCGGCCTGGGCCGCAGGACCACGCTGGAAGTCTCGGGCGGCTGGAATCCGTGGAAACTCCATGGCAAGATAATCGACAGCGGGAACGGCGAAGGCGAAAGCGTGAGCAGCGGCGGCAACAAGAAACTCGTCCACATATATGTCCAGCCGGAGTTCCGGTGGTGGCTGTGCGAGCGTTTCAACGGGCATTTTTTCGGGGTGCATGCCGTAGGCGCCGTGTACAACATCTCTCAGTACACGCTCCCGCTTACCAATTTCAAAAAAGATTACCGCTATCAGGGTTACGCGGCGGGCGCAGGCGTATCATACGGCTACGAACTGATGCTCTCCTCCGTGGTGAACCTCGAATTCACTCTCGGCGTCGGCGTGTGGTGGCTGAAATACGACCGCTACGCCTGCGCGACGTGCAGCCGCAGCTACGAATCTTTCGATGAATTCCATTTCGGTCCCACGAAGGCGGGGATATCGCTCTCCTTCATAATCAAATAACCCGGAGCCATGAGAATCACAACAGCCATATTGTTCACCCTGCTAACCATTGCTTCCACATCTGCGAAGAAGCCGTCGGACAGGGAGACCCCCGCGAACAAACGCATAGACATAACCGGCGTAGCGATCTCTTCGGAGGGCGACCAGGCCCTGGTGACGTTCGAAACGGCCGTGGGAAAGAAAGCCGCCAGAGGAACCCGCATGATCACCGTAACCCCCGTTGTGACGGGCGGCGGGGAGCGCCGTGAACTTACCCCGATAGCCGTGCGCGGCCGCGAGTCCCGCATCTCGCAGATCCGCCGCGCCCGGGCCTCGGGCACGCCGTTCTCCGACCGGGGTGTGATAATGCTCGAAAAGGGCGACACCTACTGTTATGTCGCTTCACTGCCGGAATCCCTTCTGACCCCGGAGTCCCGCCTGGTGTTCGAATCCGATGCGATGGTCTGCTGCTCGACAGGCGGCAGCGTCCGCCCGGTCGCCGCGGGATTCGTGGAAGAGCATATCGAGACCATAATGCCCGACCGGCCGCAGAAGAAGAGCACGGGCGACCGGATCGCCGGGAATTACGGCTTTGTCGAGCCGATGCCCGACGGACCTATCCGTTTCACGGACGACATCCGCGACAACGCGCTGGTGGTCTATTTCGAACTCGACCGCCACGACCTGAAAATGGAGTACCGCAACAACCGTAACATTCTCCACCAGATCATCGCGGCCATAAATGTCCTGACAAAAGCCGAGGATAGCGAGATCGCCGCCGTCATGCTCGCAGGGTTCGCTTCGCCCGAAGGGAGCATCGAACGCAACCAACTGCTGGGGGAACGCCGCGGCCTCGCGCTGCGCGACTACATCACGACCAACACCCGTCTGCGCGCCGACGACTTCGTGATGCACAACGGCGGCGCCGACTGGAACGGACTGCGCATAATGATCTACGACTCGGAGATGCCCTACCGCAGCGAAATACTGGGGATAATAAACCACTCGCCGGAATGGGACGCCGCGACGGGCACCAGCCGGATGGACCTTATCAAAAAAGTCGGCGGCGGAAAGGCTTACGAGATCCTGCGAAGCGATTTCTTCCCCGAACTGCGCAACACGGCTTACATCAAGGTTTATTACCGAAATAAAGATAACGGAAAATGAGAACGGCACGGATATACGGATCGAAACTCCTTGTGATGGCTGCATTGGCCATGACAGGCTGCTGGCAGGAAGATTTCAGCGATTGCCCTGGAGGAAAACTGGTTCTGGAAACGACTTGGGATGAGACCGGAGAGGAAGTGGATATACCGGAGAGCTACAGGGCGGTCATCGGCAGCTGGTCGGAGGTGCTTTCGGGCAACTACAACGAGATCGGCCACACGTTCGACCCGGGCGACTACCGCGTATATGTCTACAATACCCCCGACAAGATAACCGTTAACGGCACGACGGCCACGGTGACCGCATCCGGCAGCGGCATAGACAACATGCCGGGGTGGCTGTTCACCTACAACGGCGATATCCAGGGCCTCACGGAGAACGAATACCGCACCGTGCAGGCACACATGGCACAGCAGGTCGGCCGCATCACCTATGAGATAACGGCAGAGGGTGAGAATATCAAGGAGATCGGCAGCATCGTGACGGAGGTAGTCTCAACCAGGCTGGACGGGATAGCTTCTTCTATGAATATCGGGACCGGCGCGCTGTCCGGTTCTTCGTCCGTCTCGCCCGCGTTCGCAATGGAAGGCAGGGACAGATACACCGCCGAAAGCCGCATAATCGGAACCGCAGGTGCAATGCAGACACTCACCCTCGTATTAAAAACCCCGTCGGGCGCCACGCAAACGTTATCGGGAGAAGCTGCACCGGTCCTCGCGGGGTTTAATACATTCAAACGGGGTTATTACCATATTATCATCCGGATAACAGCCGTCAATTACAACGACGGCAGCATCACCGAATGGACGCTCAACGGAGAGCCCGGCATGATCCTGTGATGGAAATTATTATTTACAAAAAGTCCCCGGCAGGAATATATTTCGCCGGGGACTTTTTATCAATAGGGATCCCTACTTCTGCAGCTTTGCCGGTTTCTGCGAGACCAGTTTCACGAAGTAATCTTTGATCCTTTCGCGCTGTTCGTCGTTTACGTTCAGCACGCGGTGCTTGCCCGCAGCATCGGGCGTGAATGTCGACAGGCCGTCGTCGGCGATCGAAACGGTGCCGAGCGGGCTTATACCGAAGAAATTCTGCGGGTCTACGGCGTAAAGCACCGATGTCAGGTCCCATGTCGGGCGGTCGTACGGCATCGGCAGATAAGCCTTGTACGCCTCGACCATCGGATGCGGAACGCCCCAGTTAAAGTCGTTCTCGATGCTCTCCGCGGGGTAGCATATCCCGATACCCACTTCGAAAGGCGAAACTACGATCGGTGCTGGACACTCGGCGAAAAGTTTCTGCGCCGATGCTATGTCCCTGTTGACATTATATTCCGAAAGCAGGTCGCGCTCGTTTTCGAAATTGCAGGCCATGACAGACAGTTTCCGCACCTTTGCCTCGACCAGTTCGCGTCCCGTCAGCGGCGAATATCCGTCGGCGGGAGTGTCGAGCAGGCGGGCGAGGTTGGTCGAGAAACCGACCGAAACGATAGTCACCGAAGAGTCGGGCTGTGCGGCCAGCAATTTGCGGTACAGCATGTGGGCGTCGGGCAGGGCGTTGTAATCGGCTATGGAGCGTTTGAACACCGGCACGCCGCCGTCCGCCATGCCGCACACAGCCTGAACATAGGTCTCTCCTTCCGGATTGATGCCGTCGGCGCTCGAATCGGCACCGTTCCTGACGATGCCAACAGGCACATCCGGATAGCCGTACCATGTTCCCATCACGTCGATGAATTCGGCGGAATAGGGAGAATTCTTATTCGACATAATGCCGAGCAGTTCAATCTTCCCGGCGTCCATGTATTTGTAGAGCATATCCAGGGCCAGGGCGTCGTCTATGTCGTTGCCCATGTCGGTTTCGAATATCACCCCCATCTTTCCGCCGTCAGCAGATGAAGGCCCGGAACAGGAACAAACCGCGGCCAGCGCCGCAAATGCGATAATAATATTTCTGATTTTCATAACTCTGCGATAATTAGGTAAATGGTTGCAGTGCCCGGAGCGGCCGTGGTCTATCCCTCTAACAGACCACGACCCGGCGCCCTGAAGACAGTGCAACCATTACGATTTTCGATATTTTATTCGGGATCGATCACACACCTGACCGGCATCGCCGTGAGGTTCGGTGTGTACATCATCTCTCCCCAACTGCTGCTGAAATCAGTCCAGTATGAGTACCTGTCCCAGTTCTGTCCCGGACGTGTGCAGCTCGTGATGCATGCTTCCCACCAGTGCACCTGTTTGCCGTCCTCGTTCCCGCGGTAGCCTGCCTGCGGCCAGAATACTCCGCCGCGCATGTTTGTTCCCGTAGCCAGTTCCGTTTCGGCTTTGGATATCCCGACTATGGTGCCCGGTCTTACGAATCCTGTCTGAGTCGGTTCGACCCATCCCAGTCCGAGGTTGAGGACGGCTTTTATCTCTTCATTGGTCGGGATACGCCAGCCGTCGGGACAAGGGTTGTTTTCATCCAGCCAGTGATCCACTCCCTGGTCCGTCCATCCTATCGGATAGCCTGCGGGAGCATCGCTCGGATTGGGCGAACTGTTGGGCCAGCCTACCTTGGAGTTGAACTGGTAGAGCAGTCCCGTGGCGTCGAGCGACGTGACGAATTTATTTGGATCGCCAACGTTGACAGGCGACCAGATGATGCCGTTGAGCGTCACGCCCGCTACCTGCTGCACGGTAACGTAATCCGTCAGGGTGGCCGTCTTGACCGTCACGGTTGCTCCGGTCCGGACGAAAGCCGAACCGATGGCCTTGACGTTGATCTTGAAAGCGCCTATGCCTTCGCCCGACGCGTCGCTAAGGGTACACCATGAGGCCACTTCCGGGTTGATCGTGGCGTTCCATTCCTCCTTGCTCTCGACCGTAACCGAGATGCTGTGCTCTTCGCCGGTAGTCCATATATCATCGGTCGAAAGCTTGAGCGCAGGTTTGGAAAGCTGCACGAGGCTCACTTCGCGGACTACGTCTCCGGCCGTGATAGTAAGGGTCGCGGTGCGGTCATCCCATATGTTGGTATAGGATTTGACGCGGAATTCGAGGATGCCGTCGCCGTAGAGCGCCGAAGGGAGCATAAATATCCACCCCGATTCGGTGCCGTTGTAGGTGATGACCGACTTCGAGGGCTCGTTGCTCTTCACGGTCATGGTGAACGTACCTCCCTCGCAGGGGAATTCCAGAGTCTCCTTCTCCGGAGTGAGATACGCCGCTTCGTTCTCGCACCCCCACATTGCCATGACAGCGGACGATGCCAAAATGTATCCTAATATTTTTTTCATAACGGTTTTAGTTTTGTATTTTTATACGGTAAACGGCACCGGGTTCCATCGTGAGCCTGTTGTCCGTGAGGGTTACGGCGCCTTCCGCCACCCATTTCCGGTCCATGCCGTAATGCCCTTTTTCGGCCCCTGTGACAGTCACGTTCCCGAATGTCATATTGTCGGCTTTCGTCGATGCCGCTGTTATATAACCGCTGCACTCCACGGCAAAGGCGACGCCGCGGGATACGGTATTCCATGAGATCGATGCGTTTGAGGCGCTTTTCTTCTCACCCAGGGTCTGGGCACCGTCGTTCTGCGAAATATTGAAACCTACGATATCCTTGACCGGGGCTTCGGCGATATCCACCCATGCGCCTTTGAATATCTTAAAGGCGTCCACTATCTGCTGCGTGTGCGGCTTGGGCGTGAAATCCGGGTTATACACCCCGCGTAGCGTCCAGTCGACCAGGTATTCGTGCGGCGTGGTGACCACTTCGAAGATCTCGTATCCGCACCCCATCGTCACAGCTTTCAGCATAAGTATGTCGTTGTTGGCATACTCTCCGCCGTTCTCGGCGATGTGGGCATAGTTGCCGTCGATCCAGCGGAGACCGTTCAGTTTGGCCTCGATCCCCGAAATGGTGTTCTCATACGGATCCAGACCGACGTAGTCGATACCTTTCGTAGCCACTATCGACGAACTTTTTCTCAGGTAATTGTCATACGTGGTGGTGAGGTTTACGCGCGTGTAGCAGTCATACGACGAGTTTTTCACCACCTGCCCCAACTGGTCGAGCATGTCGATCAGGTCGGGCCACAACTGCTCGGGCGAATAGCCGTGGGCGGCGTTGTGGCGGGTTGCAAGCATGTCGGGTTCGTTCTCGACCTGTATGCCTATGACGGTGTGTTTGCCGCCGCCCGCCTTGTCGTAGTTGTCGATCACGGTCATCATGTGGGCGATAGCCTTTTTCTCCCTGTCGACAAGCGCCGGGGTGTTAGGCTTCAGGTAGTAGTGCTTGCCGAGCCATCCGTTGAAATCCGCACTGGGTTTCAGTTCCGGATAGGTCGCTGTGGCATTCACCACATAATCGGGAATGTAGCCCTCGACCGAATACCCGCACATGTAGCTGCCGAACCACAACAGCTCCAGCTTCAGTCCGTGCCGTTCGCTCAGTTCGATCAGCTTTTCGACGAGCGAGCCGGTGTACTGGTCCTTCTTCGGCTCGACGTCGCGCCAGCTTACGGGCACCTGCACGACCATCAGGTTCATGCCGGCCGCAAGTTCGAAATAGGGGTCCAGTTCCTCCGGCGTCCTGCCGTCCAGCGCCAGGAAGAAGTCGGTGCGCAGCTGGGCGCCCAGCATCAGGAACGGTTTGTCCTGTACCAGCAGGTGCCGCAGCGGCGTTACCGGCGCAGGCGGATCTTCGTTCCCTCCCTCGCACGAAGTGCACGAGGTCATCATGACGAGGCCGGAGCAGAGTAAATAAAAGAGTTTTTTCATAACGTTTTCATCCTTTGAACATTATCTGGGCCCTTCACCGGCCGTCAGCGGCCATCCCGGATTCTGGTACAGCGGCGAGTCCGCGGCGTTGCCGCCGCCCGTGATCAGGAAGTGCTGCACGGCGATCGGATCGAGGTAGTGTGCCATATTCCAGCTGTAGCCGTTGTACGCCCTGTTGTTGGTGATGATGTGGTAGGGCGCAAGGTATGTGCTGAATGCGCTGGGAGAGACGTTCTCGTTTTCGATGAGTCCTCCCGGGTTGCGGGCGATGAAGTCGGGATTTGTCGACAGCCCGCCCCACAGGTTGACGCCCAGCACATGGTACGGCGTGGTGATCATCTGGTCGAGCGAGCGCCAGCGGTGCAGGTCGGACCAGCGGAAACCTTCGGCCATCAGTTCGCACCTTCTTTCGCGACGAATGTTGAACAGCGTAGCGTCGACCAGCGATCCGGCGGAGTATGCACCCCAGTCGGTCACGGCCTCTTTAGAAACGTCGGTCGCGGCGATCGTAGTATTGTAATCGCCGACTTTTGCACGGTTGCGTACAGCGTTCCAGTATTTTTGCGCGTCGGTGTCCAGCGATCCGTTCTTTTCGTAACAGGCTTCCATGTAGTTCAGATATGCTTCTACGGCGCGGAAGATAATGCAGCCCACTTCGCTGCGGTTGCGGACGGAGTAGCTGCCCTTGAAATTCAGACCCTTGCGGATCGTCAGCCCGGTCGTGTATTTCATCGACGCCGTGGAGTTTATCACGTTCGGATAGGGTTCGACCTCGTAAGATTCGGGACCTGCCTCGGAGTGCAGGTTCCTGTTGCCGGGCTTCTTGAAGAATATCTCGGCGCGCGAATCCCTGCCCTGAGTGATCTTGGTTATGTCGGCGTCGCCGGCATAGCCCGAACCGGCGTCGTAGATGGGCAGGCCGCCGCTCATTACGAATGCGTCGATCATGCTCTTTGTCGTTCCGTAACCCTGGTTCGCGGCCGAGGCGAATTCGACTACCGAATTCAGGACACCCATAGACTGATTGTACTGTTTCCACAGCAGCACCTCGGGATAGGTGCTCATATCGACCGCGCCGAACATATCGAAATAGGGATTCGCCGCAGCGACCGCGCTCTCCTGGAAAATACCGGTGTTGGTGGTCAGAGCGTATTTGTCGGCGATCACTTTGGACTCTTCCATGCAGATACCCAGGAAATAGGCTATCTCGGAGTCGATGTCGCCCAGCGGATACTGGTAATCTTTGGTGTAATCCTTATCCTTGCCGGGCCATCCCGGGCCGTTGGGAACGTATGCCGTACCCTTGAAGTATTTGAGCCATGTTCCGGCATAGAGCGCTACGCGAGATTTGAGCAGGTGTGCGCAATCCTTGTTGAGCCTGTTGGTGCCGCCTGCCGGGGGCGTGGTCTTCATCAGGGCGATCGCTTTGTCGAGATCGGCCAGTATGAATCTCGCCACCTCGTTGCACGGGGCCCTTTTGCTGTTGGCGGTCAGGATCTCGAGGTCGTCGGGCAGCACATGTTCCACTATGGGGAAGTCGCCCAGGGCTTTCAGTTTGTTGAAATACTCCTTGGCGCGGAAAAAATAGGCCTCGCCGATGTAGTGGTCGATGTTGGCCGACTGGCCTGTGATCGTGCCTGCCTCCTGAAGCGGGATCACGAAATCGAGGAAGTAGTTGCACCTGAATATAATGGTGAAATCATACGATCCGCCGGTCTGTCCGACCCTCCAGTAACCGGGAGCGTAAGCGTCGCTCGGGTTGATGGATGCCATATTGTCGGTATGCACGTCATCGAGCCAGCGTCCCCAGCTCGTCTCCTGGTGCACGGCAAAAGTGTTGTAAAGGTCCGTCGCATACGACGCGAGGTTCTCTTCGGTGGTCAGGTACTGGTCGGGAGAGAGCTGCGAAGGCGGCTCCTGGTCGAGAAAGTTGTTGCACCCCGCCGCGGACAAAACCATGGCGCATAAGGCGCTTATTCCCAGATATTTTTTTACAGTGTTCATAGTCGCAGTTGTTAGAAAGTTACACTTAAACCTACCGAGTATACCTTGGTCAACGGATAGACGTTGCCCTGGTCGTTCGAGCCGATGGTTTCGGGATCGAACAGCGGCGTCATGCCGGTGATGGTAAAGAGGTTCTCGCCCGACAGGTACACCCTCAGGTTGGACACCCCGAATTTCTGGGTGATGCTTACCGGCAGGGTGTAGCCGATCTGGATGTTCTTGACGCGCAGGTAAGATGCGTTCTGCAGGTAGAGGGTCTGTGTCTGGTAGTTCTTGCCCGTGTCGAAATAGGGACGCGGATAGTAGCTGTTGGTATTGACACCTTTCGGGTGGCTCGGGTCGTCGCGGAAATAGTCGAGGTGGTCTGTCAGCACCATCGTACCCCATTTGCTCCAACCCCTGGCGCCGAAGAAATACTTGCTGCCCTGGTAGTAATCGCGCTTGCCGACACCCTGGAAGAAGACCCTGAAGTCGATGCCCTTCCATTCGCCGGTCAGGTCGATACCGTAGTTGTAGCGCGGGGTGGTGTTGCCGATCACGCTCAGGTCGCCGTGGTCGTCGATGGTGTATGCCCCCGAACTGATCTTGCCGTCGCCGTCCCTGTCCTTGAACATGATATCGCCGGCTATCCAGTCGGAACCGAGCTGGCTCTGGCCGCCGTTGGGCATCGAAGCGAGGTGGCGTTCCATCTCTTCGTCGGTGCGGGCAATGCCAAGTGAGGTGTAGCCCCAGATCTCGCCCCATTTCTTCCCGTTATAATACTTGGAAAGGGTCCTGGACGGGTTCGAATAGCGCGTGATTTCGCCCTGAGAGTCAGAGAAGACGAATCTCACGCCATAGGTGAACTTGTTGTTGAAAACCCTGTCGCGCCACGCCACTTCGACCTCGAAACCGCGTGTCTTGAGGTCTGTGTTGTTGGTGTACGGAACGGCTGTTCCGAGTATTACCGGCATTTCATCGGCCGGGCCCACCATATTCAGCGTCTGGCGCACGAAATAGTCGAAAGAACCGGTGAGCCTGCCCTTCAGCATTGCAAAGTCGAGCCCGACGTTCCACGAGCGTATCTCTTCCCACGTGAGGTCGGCGCTGATGAGCGACGGCGGCCATGCGATATTCTGTTTCTGCCCGTCGATCAGCCATGTTCCCTGCGAGTTTGCAAATCCCATGGCGGAATAAGTCGGATAATAAGACGTGGTGTTCTGGTTGCCCAGCGAGCCGTACGATCCGCGCAGTTTGAGCATATCCACATACTTCCTTGCCGGTTCGAAATAGGCTTCGTTGGCGATGTTGTAACCCAGCGACACCGATGGGAAGAATCCCCAGCGTTTGTCGCGCCTGAAACGCGATGAACCGTCGTAGCGGAAGTTGGCTTCGAGCAGGTAGGTGCCCTTGTAGTCGTAGTTGAGGCGGCCGAAGAAACCGGCGGTCTGCCAGTTCTGGTATCCTCCGCCGACCACCGGCGGAACCTGTTCGCCCTTGAACAGTCCTGACGCCGTGTTAATTGTTGCGATATCGGGCACGATCAATCCCACTTTCTGGGCGTATATGTCGCGGTATCTATAAATTTCGGTCTGAAAACCGCCCATGACCTTGAAATTATGATTGTTGGCAACAGTAAACTCGTAATCGGTGTAGGCGTTGGCATTGATGAAGTCTGTACGCCCGGCATTCTCGGCAACCCCCGACTGGTCGTCCCACTGGCTGCCAGGCGTCACGCCGTCGATGCAGGTCTGGTGGACCGTCTTGGTGGTTATGTTGTTGAAATAGGAGAGGTAGCGGTAGTTGAAATCACCGACGATGCGCCAGCCTTTGACGGGTTCAATGGTTGTACCAAACTGCTGGGTGAACGTGGTGTTCGACAGTTTCATCTGGCCGCCGTAGCGGAACTGCAGCACGTTGTCGTTGAACAGTATGCCGTTGGGATCGTAGAGCGGGCCCACCGGCCACAGGTACTGGCCGAAGAGCTGGAAGCGGTCATTGTCCATTACGCGCGGCTGGTGGTAATCCTCGCGGATGTAGCGGCTGCTGTAGCGGATTGTCACAAAGTCGTACACTTTCGCTTCGAGTTTGCCGAACATGTTGTAGCGCTTCATTCCGTCGAGGTCCCAGTTCAGCACCCCTTTTTCGTTCATGTAGTTGCCCGACACGAAATAGTTTATGCGGTCGGTCGCGCCGCTCAGGCTGATGTTGTGCTCCTGCGACGAGGTGATGTCCTTATAGAAAACGTCATAGTAGTCGACATTGTCGTTACCCTCGGTGTAGGCCGTGCCCCACTGGTTGCCGACGGGAATGGTGTTGTAGGATATCTTCCCTTCCATGTAGTCCTTGATGCGCTGCAGACGTTCGGGACCGATGTCGTCGCCGTATCCGTCGTTGTGCGCCGCGTCGTTGAAATAGAGCGCCCACGAATAGGAGTCGGCCATCTGCGGCATGTTGATCGGCTGGCTGAGGCGGTAGTTGAAGTTGTAATTGACCTTAGGCTTGCCCTGGACCCCTTTCTTCGTCGTGATGAGGATAACGCCGAACGGAGCCCTCGACCCGTAGATCGACGAAGCCGCCGCATCTTTGAGGACCGATATGTTGTCGATGTCCTGAGGGTTGAGCGTGCGCATATCGCCCTCAATGCCGTCGATCAGAATCAGCGCGCCGCCGGAAGAACCCTGGCCGATGGTCGCAAGGCCGCGGACATCCACATTGGTAGTGCTGCCGTAGAGCTGGCCGTTGTTGCGGGTGATGTTGAGGCCCGGCACCTGCCCCTGTAGTGCAATGATAGCGTTGCTGACAGGTCTGGATTCCAGTTCCTTGGAGCTGACCGTGCTCACCGCACCGGTCAGGTTGGCCCTTTTCTGCTGGGCGAACCCGACTATTACCACGTCGTCCAGAACCTGGCTGCCGCTTTCGAGCGTCACGTCGAGCACGGTCCGTGAACCGACATTAACCGTTTTGCTCTCGTATCCGAGCAGGCCGAATTCGAGAAGCGTGTTTTCCGGAACGTCTATCGAGAACGCCCCTTTGTCGTCCGTCGTTGCGAACTGGGTGCGGTTGGAAGTGTTCATTATGACCGCTCCGGGCAAAGCATCGCCCGTGGCGCCGTCCCTTACAACGCCGGATACCCGGTTCTGCGCCGCCGCGCCGAGGGTTCCCGCCAAAAGGAACACGAGCGCCAGCGTCAACCGCCTGCGGCAGCGCGATAAGGCTTTGGTTTGGTGAAAATTATTTTCCATTTTATAGCTGATTAGTAAGTTCCAAAATTCATTTTAAACCCCGGCTGTGATTATCAGTCCCAGCCCGATAATGAAGAATACGAACATGGCTGCCAGGTAGCGGTTCGTGCCTTTCGGCGAGCCGGCGAACTCTTTCCAGATGAAAACGCCCCAGAAAGCGGAAACGAGGGTCGCCCCCTGCCCGAGGCCGTAGGATATCGCAGCACCGGCTTTCCCGGCGGCTATCAGGTTGAAGGCGTTGCCCAGGCCCCAGATCAGGCCGCCCAGCACCCCCACCATATGTATCTTGAATTTACCCTTGAAATACTCTTTATACTTCACGGGTTCGCCCTCGAAAGGCTTACGCATCACGATGGTGTTGAAGATGAAGTTGCTGAGGAAGATCCCGCATGCAAAGATGAACATGGCGGTATAGGGGGTCATTTTACCGGCGGCAGGCTGCGCGAAGTTCCCCAGGTCCATCGAACCCGCGACAAAGCGGTAGAAGAACGACATCAGCACCCCCGCGATCAGAGATATGACTATGCCTCGCGACGAAACCTTCTGCGAGCCCTTCGTTTTTTTCCTGTAAGCCAGCGCATTGAGGACTATGGCGACGGTCACAAGGCAGACACCGGCGAAAAGCAGAACGGGATTGCCGCTCTGCTGGCCTATATAGTTGATTATAACACCCAGCACCAGCGCCAGGCCTATCCCGACGGGAAAAGCGACCGACATCCCGGCGATCGAGATGGCCGCCGACAGAAGGATGTTCGCGGCGTTGAAGATCACGCCGCCGAGGAATGCGCTGCCGATGTTTTTCCATTCGGCCTGCATGAGGTCGGGTATAAAGCTGCGGCCCTCGGAGCCGATACTCCCGAGGGTGAATGCCGATATCAGCGAGAAGATGAGGATTCCGATGACATAATCCCAATAGAACAGTTCGTAACGCCAGGTTTTGCCGGCAAGTTTCTGGGTGTTGCCCCAGGACCCCCAGCACAGCATCGTTACCACACAGAAGATAACGGCCAATGGATAGCTGTTGACAATAAACATTTTTCAGGCTGGATTTAAGGTTAGTATTTAAGTATTTTTTCCGTATTCAAATTATAGGCGGCGTCTACTTCGTCCCTCGTGGGTATCGAGGTCTGGGCCCCCATGCGCGTAACGCTTATCGCCGACGCTTTACAGGCAAACCTGACGGCGTCGAGGATCGATGCGCCTTCCGACAGCGCGACGCACAGCGCCCCGCTGAACGTGTCGCCGGCCCCGGTCGTATCCACAGCCTCGACCTTTTCGGCCTCGACCCTGTGGTACGATCCGCCATCCCTGACCAGCGCGCCCTGCGCCCCAAGGGTTATGATGACCACCGGAACACCCCGGCCCGCAATGACATCCGCCGCCCGGCAGGCGCTTTCCCAATCGACCACTTCCACGCCCGAAAGCATCCCGGCTTCGGTCTTGTTGGGGGTTATTATATAGAGCATCTTCAGCAGACGGTCGGGAATATCCATGGCAGGGGCAGGGTTCAGTATTACCCTGACTCCGGCTGCCGCGGCAATTTCGGTCACGAAGCCGATAGTTTCCACCGGAGTTTCCATCTGCATAAGCACAAGTCCGGCACGTCCTATCTCCGCGCGGGCTTTGATAATATCATCTTCAGAGAGGCAGGCGTTCGCCCCCGAAGCGACGACTATGCAGTTCTCGGCGTTGCTGTCGACTGTGATAAGAGCCACGCCCGATGCAACGCCGTCGCACCTGCTGACAAGCGAGGTATCGATTCCCTCTTGATCGTAGCAATCGAGAGACTGGTCGCCGAACTGGTCGCTGCCGACCTTGCATATAAAAGTGACTTTCCCCCCGAGACGCGCGGCGGCCACGGCCTGATTGGCTCCCTTTCCGCCCTGCGACATATAAAAGACCCCTCCGATCACCGTTTCACCGGGTTTCGGCAGCGACTCGGCCTTTATTGTCATATCGGTATTGCTGCTACCTATAACAACAATGCTCTTCCCCTCCATATCAGATTAAGTTTTAGGTTTATGAATGACTGTTTTTGCGCAATCGTTTGTGCAAATATAAACAATAATTTACAATTCCAATAGCATGATGCCTGTTTTTTAAAAATTTAATCCTAAATTTGTCTTCATGAAGATTCAGCCATGAAGCAGGAAACGTTACTATCCATCTCAGAACGCGCCGGAGTGTCGATCACTACCGTATCCCGCGTTTTGAACGGGAAAGCGGAAAAATACCGGATCAGCCGTAAAACGGTCGAACTGGTGAGGCGCGAAGCCGAAAAATGCAACTACAAGCCGAATATCGCTGCGCAAAGTTTGCGCACAAAACGGACCCAGACGATCGGTCTCGTCGTGCCTTCTATCGAGAACCCCTTCTTCGCCAACATAGCGAGCATCATAATACAGAAGGCCAAACAGGCGGGATACACGGTGGTGCTTACCGACGCCATGGAGAACGAGGCCAACGAACAGGACGGGGTAAATTCGCTGCTGGCGCGGAATGTCGACGGCATAATCATTTCGCCTTCGGGTAACGATCCGTCTTATCTGGAACAGATCAATGACCTCAAACTACCTGTCGTGCTGATCGACCGCTTCTTCTACAATACGACGCTACCATATGTGGTGACCGACAATTACCGCGGTGCGGTCGACGCCGTCCAATGCCTTATCGACAACGGTCACAGCAAGATCGCATGTATCCAGGGTGTACCCCACTCGACGCCCGCTAAGGAGAGATGCCGCGGCTACCGTGATGCCATGACCAGGGCGGGTTTCACATCAGAGATAGACGCCGTAGGAAATGATTTTTCGATACAGAACGGATATGTCGAGACGCGGCTGCTGCTGACCAGGCACTCTCCTCCGACTGCGATCTTCGCCATGAGCAACACGATCCTGCTGGGCGCGATCAAGGCGGTCAGCGAATCGGGACTGAAAATACCGGAAGACATTTCGATCATATCGTTCGACGACAACACCTATCTCGATTTCCTCAGCCCCCCCATCACGCGCATCGTGCAGCCTCTCGACGAGATCGGTACCATCGCCATCAAGATCCTGCTGCAAAGCATCGGGGACGGCAACAGATCGGATGCGAAGATAGTGCTCCCGGCATCCCTCAAGGTAAGAAATTCGATAAAACCCGTGAACCGCAGTCCCATGAACGGTTACGGACGGTAGGAGCCGTAGAGCAGGGGGACGGCGGAATTCAGGGCGCGTTGGTTCAGCGACGGGTCCGGCCTGCGGTAGATCGATATATTCGAGTTGCCGTCGGTGTGGCGGAACGTGAAATTACCCTCTCTATCCACATCCAGTTTGCACGGGACCAGTTCGTCTTCGACGACCGTCTCCCCGGGTGTGATTTCTGCGGCTCGTTTTATGACAAACCGGCCGTCACCGCAATCGACGATCCTGCGGTCCGTGGCCATCAGCCATGCCGCGCTTTCCCATACATGGAACGATTCCGGCGGGACGACCAATCCTTCACTGTATGGCGCTCCGCGGTCCATTGCCGCCAGGTAACTGCTGTTATCGAGCGTCCTTTCGAACACGAAACGCAGGTAGCATTGCAGTTTCGGGTCCATGTCGCGCAAGAACCCCATATCATCGAGTTTCCAGTACGAACTGTTTTCATCCGTCTCGAAAACGCCGTTTGCCCCGGCACATGGATAGAGCGCTACGGGAAGATCCGACGTAACGATGCGCACGAAAGCATGCGGATCGAGCGCAACGTTCCATTCGCCGCCTGTGGGACCACCATCCGGTTTGTCGTATTCCGCGCCAGCTTTCCGGGCACATCCGGCCGAAAGGTGTATGCGCGACACTTTTTCCCTCAACAGCGCCGGATCGGTATTATATGCGACCGCCGGTATCCTCGCCGAGCCGAATGACAGAATCTGCACCGGTTCCTGACTTTCGCGCAATACTTTGAGCAGCAGCTCTACCGCCTGCCGTTCGAACTTCGGGGCCTGTTCCATCCTGTCGCCGGCACTGCGCATCATGGTCGACGGGCCGATACCGAACGGCACCGTGCGGTCGAAAATATAGTTGAGTTGCATGACGGGGATCACCCCGGGTTCGCGCGGACCGTAAGGGTCCTGCCACAGCGACGGATGGGAAGAGAGCGGCTCCCTGAACGAAGCGGTCACGTCGAGCAGGACGGCCCGAAGGTCGACATTATCCAGCGCGAAGGCGTTGATGAGATCCATATTGTCGCCAGCATCCTGGTGCGGGTGGTACAGGTCGGTTATCACGACGACAGGCAGCTTTTCATTCGACAGGCGCCATGAGGTGTCGCCGGAAGAATTACCTGGAGAACAGCAGGATAAAAACACCAGTGCGGCGACCGTTATATAAACACGCAGCGACATAATCCATTACGAATTATTACCGACAAACTGCATGGTATTGCTGGCCAACGCGCCCGACGACTGGCAGCTCACTTTATACAGCGTTCCTCCCTGCGCGTTGAGCTTGCCCGAGACGAGGCTTGCAGTTCCGCTGCTTACGAATTCTCCCCGGCTGTCGTAGCTGCCGGTCGCAACTGCGCCGAACGTACCGTTGCCGAAGGTGAAAGATGCGTCCGCAGTAGCGTAGACGAGAAGGTGGTCCTTCATGTCGACGACGAAGCCGAGTGCCCCGGCCGAGGTCTCGAAAGAGATCGTCGTTCCCGTGGTCTGAATAGCCTGGCTTTTGTTCGCCATAGGCAGGTTTTCGCTCACATTGAAGGCCGCAAAATCGCCCTTACCGCACCTGGCGACATCGACATAAGCCGCCGTAAGGCCTTTCAGAATCAGCCGGGTCAGCTCCGTGTGCGGTTTCTCCTGCAGGTCGTATGTGAACACGCCGTGGTCTATCTCTTCGAACGTCAGTCCGGTGTGGGTGATGAAGAAATAGCTCGTCGCCAGGTCGTAGATGCAGTATCCGCCCCCTGCCGCCGCTGCCGCAAGGATAAGGCCGGGTGTATTTTCATACGAGCCCTTGTTCTCGGCCACATGCGCGTAATTGCCTGCCAACGAAGCGTAATCCGACACGTCTTTGGCAATGTCGGCGACCCTGTTGCGGTACGAGTCGGTGCCGATGATATCGATGCCTGCAAGGTTAAAAACGTCGCGGGGCGATGCGTTCGGGGCGTCGCCAAAGCCGCCCAACCCGGCGTTATAAACGATATTCGAGCGCGTAACGACTTTGTAACTGCTGTTCTGGACGACCTTGCCCATCCGGTCGAGCGAATTGAGCGCCATCTGCCACCCCTTCTCTTTTGTCAGGGGCGTGCCGTCCCTGTATTTCAGACCTTTCTGGTCTATCCTCCATCGCACCAGGCAGTCGGGCTCGTTCTCCACCTGCACCGAGATAATCGGATGGTAATCGCCGTTCTGTGAATCCCACGAGCGGATATGATTCATCAGGTTCGCCAATGCCGCCCCTTCGCGCTCCATGACCCACGCATCGTCCAGTATCAGGCTGTACTGGTAACCGTAATAATCCCAGAACGCACCCTCGTCGTTGCGCCAGAGTTTTTTGTCGTAGTCGCTCAGCGCATAGGATGGAATGTGGTACGAATATGAATCGCCGCAGAAATTACTGCCGAACCACAGGAGTTCCATTTTCAGCTCGTGTTTCTTTATATATTTAAGTATGCTGTCGACGATCGAGTAGTCATACACGTCTTTCGCCGTTTCGACCATGCTCCAAGTGATACCTATCTGCACGGCGTTCACATTCAGACCTTTGGCTTTGGCAATATATTTTTCAACGTCCGCGACCTTCATTTTGTCGCAGTTCAGAAATGCGTCGAGCCTTATCTGGGCGCCGAAAACGGTATACGGCACGCCATCCACCTCAAGGAACGTTTTTCCGTTCTCGGTCACGACTTTGCTCACTTCGATCCGGGGCAGGATATCATCCTGCCCGTTGCTGCCCGACGGATTGCAGCTTACAGATGCCGCAGCCAGGATAAAAAACAATTTCAACAGTGCTGATTTTCCGGTTTTCATGGGATTTATAGGTTTTCAGGTTAATATTTCATGCCTCTGTATGCGGAAACAGAATTTGCGCAAACGTTTATGCAAACCTAGAAAATAAATTCCAAAAATCAAAATCATTATTTTACATGTCGGCCATATCTCTGTTATTATGTAAATATTATTATATTTGTTTGCACTACCTTAAACTGACCCGGCTATGAAACATCTCTGCCTTATCCTCTCCGCGATCATTGTATGCATTGCCTCGAACGGCCAGACACCGCTGCCAGAAAGCCGCAGGTCTTCCGCCGAAATTTTCGTCTACAAACTCGGCAGGGACGACATGCGCGCCCTTTTTCTTAAAGAGAAAAGCCTCGGCGAAGAGATGCTGCACACCTTCGTCATGAGCTGCACCGACGTGAAGGATATCCCGCCGCTGCCGCGCGGCAACTACATAACGGTCAGGGTGGTCGGAAGCCAATTGCAGTACAGCGGCCACACGGTCGATAATTTCTGCTATAACATCGTTAAAGACAAAAAGGTCATACTGATGCTGACCGACACGCTCGGCAATGTGATCGGGGATGCGGCGGTGAAGCGCGGGTTGATGAAGATGCGGTTTGATAAAAGGACCGATACATACAATATCCGCAGGGTCGGCGACGAAAAGTTGGTCGAGGTGGACAACCGGGGCGTGATGCATTACATCGAGTTCGACAAAATCGGCTACTATAATCACACTTATTTCAACTCGCCCCGCAGTATGTGGTGGCGTTTCAAGGACTCTTTCAGGAGCCTTGGCCGTGTACGCCCGAATAAAACATACGAGGGGTTCGTCGTCTTCAGCAAGCCGAAGTACAAGCCGGGTGAAACGGTGAAGTTCAAGGCCTACATGCATCACGACGGCAAGCCTTACAACGAAGATGTCGACGTGGCGCTTACCGCGTATTACCCGCACCCGATCGACACCGTGCTGACAAAGCTCTCCCCCTACCGTCCAGGGATGTTCGAATGGCAATTCCGCCTGTCGGACAGCCTGAAACTAATGATCGACTGCGGATACAACGTAAAGTTAAGGCCAAAAGGCCGGACGAACGGCATATCCGGCGGGTTCAGCTACGAGGATTACGAACTGGCCCGGATCACCTTTACGCCCGAGGCCGAAAAAGAGAGATACGCCAGGGGGGACACCGTCAGGATAGCCGTCAAGGCCGAAGACGAGAACGGGATGCCGGTGTTCGACGGCCGTGTCGAGGTAAATATATACTCTTCTACCGCATATCCGAAAAAATACCTGACGGACTCGGCTTTCATTCCCTACCTTATCTGGGAACACACGTTCGACATGGAGCAGATGCCGGAAAAAAAGCTGACACTGCCCGACTCGCTCTTCCTGAAAGATGTCTCGATGCCCTACCGTATCGAATGCATCTTCACCGATGCCGGCAATGAGCGCCACAGCAATAACGTCTCCATATATTACGACGCGCGGGAGAGGGTGGTCGACTTCTCGATAGAAAAGGGGATGATGACCGTCCGTGAGCTCGCCGGGGGCGAAAGCGTGGAGACGGCGGCCCTGTTGACGGCGTACACTTCCGGAGATGAGGTCGCCCGCCGGGAAGAGATCTCTCTGCCGTGTACTTTCCCGTTGGTGTGGCACGCTTCTAAATATAAAGTGGAGACCGCGACCGCATCGGGCGATTACAGCATCGGCGACACGGACAGCGACATAATGGGGCACCGCTTCTTCCGCGACGGCGGCAATATCCGGCTCACGGTTGACAATCCTGCGGGCATTCCGTTCTGGTACAGTGTCAAAAAGGGAGACCGCGTCATAGATAAAGGCTATGCGCCGGAACTCGATTACACCCGCAAGGCGGCCGAAAAGAGCGCTTATTCGATGCAGATAGCCTATATTCTGGGAAATGACGTGAAGCTGCTTTCGGGCGGCCTGCCCTATTACCGCAAAAACATCTCGATGGATGTCAGCACGCCGACCACCGTCTGGCCGGGACAGAACGCCAACGTCGAGGTTGCGGTAAAGAACAAAAAAGGGCGTCCGGTGAAGAACGCCGACGTGACCGCCTATGCCTGGACTTCGAAATTCGGCGACAAAACCCCCGACGTCAAAATATACGGCAAGATGAAGTCGGCGAAAGGTTTCCAAAACACGAACTACCGGGTGGACGAGGACGGCCTGCACAACGCCAAAGCACGTATGGACTGGAATATCTGGAGAGAGCGGATGGGCCTCGACTCCATCGAATATTACAGGTTCCTTTATCCCGGCGGCATCTACACATATTCCGAACCTGCACCCGGACTTGCGACTCAGATTTCACCTTACGTGGTTCTGAACGGCGAAGTGCTGGGTGTAAATATACTGTGGATCGACGAAAAGCCCTGGTATTTCCACCAGGCCGAACAGTACCGGGTCTATTCGTTCCCGGTCAGCCCGGGCTACCATACGATCAAAATGCGGACCTGGAACCGCGAGGTGACCGTTAAAAATGTCTTCGTCGAGGCGGGCACCCGGCATATTCTTTCGGTGGATTGCTCCGCTCCGTCGTCGAACGACGCAGGGGATGGACGCAAGCCGGTGGATATAGCCGTAACGGAATACGGCAAGGACCAGAGGGGCAAACTGACCGACCGCGAAATGACGCTCCTGAAAGAGCATATGATCACCGTCGACAATAATTTCGGAAGCATCACCCTGGGCAGCGGCTATACGCTTTCTCCTCCGGCAGTGCTCAGCACGTCGGCGGGATATTATTACCTCAACCACAGCACGAAGCAGGGGGCATATGATTACAATGCGCGCCGCTACCGGGAAATACCCATACTCGCCGGACCTTTCCCCTACAACGGGATGGCCACCCTCTATGCGGGGGATGATCTCGTGCGCAATTTCCAGATCGAGGGCGGCTATAATTACAGCGTCTGGAAAAACTACATAAAACAGAGCGGCTGGGGTGTGAATCCAATAAAAAACCGTATAGACTGGTATACTCCGGTTCCCTCTTTCAAAAGCGCGGCGCCGACTCCCGCCTCGATAAACAGACTGTACAACGAAAAGGTGCTTGCCGCGCTCACAGGCGGTTCCGAATTCCTTATGGGAATGAATCGAAGCAAAGACGATAACTGTAAACTTTACATCGAACTGCCTTCGCTCAAAAATGCCGCGCCTGCCGATGAGCCCGCGATGATCCATATCGAGAGCGGCAGCGGGAAAGAGCGCTCATTCAACACATTTTCAGGCTCAAGCCGCAGTTTCTACGATCTGCCCGAGGGCCCGGCCGAAGTCAGCCTTATTTTCAGCGACAGCACCCGCTGCACGGCGATGGCGAACCTGCGTAAAGACGGCGAAAATTATCTGAGGATAGACTCCGTGCGCAGGCTTCCGGCCGACAGCCTCGCGCGGGCGGTGTTCGCTGAATTCGGCAGGCACATGATCCCGATCCGGCCCGACGATCCGCTTGCAGCGTTCGACATCCCTGCCAAAACCGACAGCGCCGCGGTAAACCGCACGGTGCCGGTCACGGGCGTTTTCGACATGTCGAACTACGAAGGGGAGAGAGTCACCGGTACGATACGCGACGCCGACGGGAACCCGCTTTTGGGAGCGTCGGTGCTGATCGAAGGGAGCAACACGGGGACGATAACAGATGCTGACGGAAGGTTCGCCCTGCCTTACTCAGGTCCTGGCAGATTCACCGCCATGTATCTGGGGTATGAGTCCGCCACAATGGGCCTCATATCCGGATATGATTACGACATCGTCCTGAAGGAATCGGTCACAAGCATTGATGATATTGTCGTCGTCGCTTACGGGATAGAGCAGAGAACCACGCGGATGATAGACGCATCCGAAACCGAAAAGGTAGTGATGTTTGATCTCCTACCCACGCCTCCGACTATCTCGTCGGCGCTGGCGGGCTTAATTCCGGGAGTGATGGTAAGAGGAGCGGCTTCTATTCCGGCCGCTGCAGAAGCCCCGCCGCTTATCCTCGTCGACGGCGTACCCTATGACGGCGATTTGCAGGAATTGCTCGATATTTACGGCGTAGAGTCGATGAGTGTCTTGAAAGACGCATCCACCTCGGGCATTTACGGCTCGCGGGGGGCAAACGGAGTGATAATGATCACAACGACAAAAGGGATACCCGGCACGGTACAGATGTCGGAAGAGGACCTGCTGTTCGCAACGGGATCGGGCGCCGGCTCCATCCGCGCCGATTTCAGCGACGACGCATTCTGGAAACCCGTGCTCACGACCGACAGCGAAGGCAGGCTCAGTTTCGAAGTGAAGTATCCCGACGACATCACCAACTGGACGGCCAACTTCATCGCCGTCGGCGGCCGCAAGAAAACCGACAGGGCGCAGGTGAAGGTCAAGTCGTTCAAACCGCTGAACGCCCAGTTGTCAGTCCCGTCGTTCATGACCGCGGGCGACAGCCTCGATGTGATAGGCCGCCTGACCAACCATCTGGGAGATTCGCTGACGGTCAGCCGCACGATAGACGTCGACGGAACCCTCTCGCGGAAAGAGATCGGCTTCGGAAATTCACACATCGACCGCATACCCGTCGAGGCTGCCGCCACTCTTGACAGCATCCGCGTCGAATACACCCTTGAAACGGCAAGCGGCTACCTCGACGGCGAACGGCGCTATATTCCGGTCATCCGGCAGGGCGTGCCCGAAACGCATGGTCAGTTCGCCGTGCTGAACGACACCCTTCCGCATATGTTCGCCACCGATCCGGCGCTTGGCATGGTGACTTTCCATGCCGAATCCTCGGCGATGAACGTCTTTTTAGAGGAGATCGCCAAGGTCGACAGTTACCCTTACATGTGCAACGAGCAGATGGCGTCGAAGATAAAGGCGCTGATATCCCAAAAACGCATATGCAGGCTGACCGGAGTGGATTTCAACGGCGACCGCAAGATCAATAACCTGATCGGCAAACTGAACAGGAACCGCAACGGGGAGAAGCTGTGGGGCTGGTGGAACCGCGACAAGACCGAGCTGTGGATATCGCGCCAGATCATCGAGGCGATACTGGAAGCCGAAAAAGAGGGCTTCAAAACAGATTTCGACCGGCAGGCGACCATCGACGCGCTGATCCGTGAGCTCGACCGTCCCGAACCTGCAGAACAAAAAGTAAAATCGGATCTGCTGGATATCCTCGTGCTGCTGCACAGGCTCGGATCGGATATAGATTACGCCCGATATTACAGCCAGATATCTCCGCTGCCCGACGCTTCGCTCAACGGGAAACTCCGGACCGCCGAAACAGCGCTGGCTCTCGGGCTGGAGCCGAAAACGGATACGGCTCAGATCATGGCCGCCGCTTCGAGAACGCTGCTTGGTTCGACCTATTGGGAAGAGCCGCGCAAAAAAGGCGCGGAGCCCCTGAGGCTGTGGCTGCCGAACTCCGGGAGTGTCGAGAATACCCTGACCGCCTACCGCATACTGAGGATGAGCGGCGCCGGGGAGTCCGAACTCGCGGCGATACGTAACTATTTCTTCGAGTTGCGTAAAACCGGCTCGTGGCAGAACACCTACGAATCGTCGCGCATACTCGAAACGATCCTGCCCGACATGCTTGCGGGCGGGGAAACGGCAGGCGACGGTGCGGTGACTGTCAACGGACGGACTTTCGGCGAATTCCCCGTCACCGAGACGTTCGAAGCCGGGACAGAAATCACCGTGGGCAAATCCGGGATAGCGCCCGTTTTCATGACCGTTTACCAGCGCGGCTGGAACGAAAAACCGGAAACACGAAGCGATGGTTTTACAGTGAAGACGAGGGTCGAGAAAGACGGCGCAACGCTTTCGGAACTGAAAGCGGGAGAGGCAGTCAACCTGAAAGTGTCGGTCGACGCCGATTCAGATGCCGAGTATGTGATGATCGAGGTGCCGGTTCCGGCGGGGTGCTCCTTCGTTTCCAAAGACACGGGCGGTTTCCGCACGGAGACCCACCGTGAGTATTACAAGGAGAGGGTGGTCATTTTCTGCACTCGTCTGGCAAAAGGCGGACATGAATTCACGATCGAACTCAATCCCCGCTATTCGGGCAGTGTGCATCAGAATCCCGCCCGTGCGGAGCTGATGTATTTCCCGACGGTGTTCGGCCGGACTGCGGTCAGGAATTACAACATAGACTAAAGCCCGTACAAAAGGAAACAACCGCTTGCAAATAAGCCTGCAGGCGGTTGTTTCTATTGATTCGGCAGGGCGGCATCACTGCATTCCCAATACCTGCTGCATGCGGCGTCCGATCTCGTCGTTGTCGAGCACACCCCCGAAACATTCCGCACGGGGACCGTAAGCGAACATTGGAACCATTGTCCCGCTGTGTCCTTTCGTGCCCCAGTCGAATTCTATCCCGCTTTCGGCACGCAGGAAATCCACGTTGCCCGAAGGGATGGAAAGACCTCCCGTTTCATGGTCGGCAAGGACTATCACCAGCGTACCGGGATGGGTTTCGGCATAGTCTACGGCCACTCCCACCGCATCGTCGAAATCGCGCACCTCTTTTATCACGCTCTCCGCATCGTTGAGATGGCAGGCGGAATCTATCCGCGACCCTTCGACCATCAGAAAGAACCCATTCCCTTTACTGTTGTTGGTCAGTATTTCCAGCGCTTTGGCGGTCGCCAGCGAGAAGTATCGCGGATCGCGGCCATCGGTTATCAACGGATAATTCATCTCGATAAGCGACATTGCCATGCCGTCCGATATGCCGTCCAGCACCGAAAGGCTGTCCGCCATTATATAGCCTTTATGCTCGAATTCGCTCCTCAGGTCGCGGCCGTCCTCACGGTTCTCCGGCAGCAGGAAGCGCATCCCTCCGCCTATCGCAACGTCCACGCCGCTGCCCAGAAGATCCAGCGAGATCTGCTGCTCGTTGTAACGGTATGTCGAGTGCCCGTAAAACACGGCAGGGGTCGCATGCTGTATATGCACCGTCGCCACGAGTCCCGCCGCCATTCCGCGTTCCTTGGCTTTTTCGAGGATAGTTTTCAACGGCCGGCCCAGGGTATCGACACCCAGGTAAGAATTGTATGTCTTTTGTCCCGTGGAATAAGCCGTTCCCGAGGCGGACGAGTCGGTCACCCGGTTGTTCAGCGAATAGGTCTTCACGAATCCGCCGACAGGAAGACGCTCCATATTTATGGGACGGTACTCATTTTCGATCATAAGCGCCGAGACCTGCGCCAGTCCCATGCCGTCGCCGATCATCAGGATGATGTTCTTTACTTCGGGCTCTGTCCCGGAATCGCTCTTACATCCCTGAAAAAGAAGCGACAGGAGCAGGACAACCGCCGCGTATTTAAGTATATACCCTTTCATTGTTTATTTGTCGTTAAAGATCAGGTCGAATGCGCTGTTGACACCCCTGTCTGCGGTGTCAGACGGATCGTCGACCTTCGGTTTCCCGTATATCATCCCGATACCGGAATGGGCGACGCTGTCAACTTCCGCATAGCGTATATTCAGCGGGACACCCATTTCGTCGGCAGCAGCCACGCATGCCGCATAAAAATTGCGGGCCCTTTCATACCGGTTCGCACCCTCGGCCGCTGCGGGCGGTTCCTTGGGCAGCGACGAACTGCCGGTACTGTTGTCAGCGGTGCCTATCTGCACCCACATGTTCAGCGACAAAAATCGTGCGAGATGTTCTTTCGAAGCAAACGGAGTACCGAGGAGCGACCAGGGCCAGCCGTAGGTCTCGCCGTCAGTGCCGACGATCCCGTCCGGATACGGGAACGCCCACGATCCAGGATTGGCCGCCACGGCCGTGTTCACGCGGGCTTCGGGAATCGCCATCAGGAAGCGGTGCACGAACTGCCCCCCGCCCGAATGTCCGAAGATGTCGTAGACTGCCGACCTGTTGCCGGTCTGTTCCTTGAAATAGTCGAAAATATCCTCGATAATCCGGAAATTCCACTCTTCGCTGCTTTTGAGCACTGGCGGTTCCCCCTCGTACATATCCCCGAAGTGGTAAAGCGGATAGCCGTTCTCCACGGTGAATTCGGGCGCGAGCACTACGAAACCGCGTTCTTCGGCAAAATATTTCCACGAATCCACCTGCGGGCCCGCATTGCGTCCGGCGCCGTGTATCGAGAACAGCACCGGCATTTTCCGCACGTCGCCTTTCGTCGGGATATAGTAATAGAGGCCCACCGGCTTGTCGGCAAGCGGTTCGTACTTCGTGTATTCGATGGAGCCTTCGCCTCTTTCGAAATCTCCGGTTCCGGGCTGCGTGCAGGCTGCGGCAGCGGCTAGAAACAGTATGAGTAGTGCTGTTTTTAAGATCTTCATGGTCTTCGGTTTTTCAAATTTATTGCGGGCGGCAGAACATCCCTGTCCATGCGCCCCAAGTTAAGGTTTTCCGGCGAACTATAAAAGTCCGCCGGAAAAAAGATCGAATAACTATTCTTTCACGCACCGTACAGAGAAGCTCATCTGGCGGCCCTGGCTATAAGGAGCTCCATAGATCGCATCACCTACAAAGATACAGGACATCGGCGTATTGGTGCTGCTGAATGTCGTACTGCACCAATAATAAGCCCTAGAGCCGACCTGCGAAATGGCCCCGACATTGCGATATCCGCCGCAAGGCAGGAAGATCGAGTTGTAGCTGTAGGGATTGAAGAACACCCTGCCCCTGAAACCGGCATTCACACTTGTAGCGTCAACTGCACCGCTTGCGGCTGTGCGGCGGTCGAAGAAGCCGTCGGCAAAATAGCCGAATACCGAGTTTAGGACCGCTCCGTTGACGTCGTTGGTTATGAGCGGAGTAAGGTGCAGCGACTGACGCAGTTCGGAACCCTTGATTTCGTTCGAGCCACTCGCACCGTCTGTGCCCGGATTCAACACCGAGGGATTTCCGTCGTGCGGACGACGCCAGCCGGTCGGGCAAATTTCATTGGTGGCGGCTTTCCACAGCTTATTCTCGTCCAGATTGAAGAAAGCATTGTAATCAGCGGCAGTGGCGCTTATTCCTGTCGGCATGGTTGCAGAAAGGTGGTTGTAGGCACGGCGCTTATCGCTTTCATCACCACCGGCGCTCAAAGCTTCTCCCTGGAATATCGCTCCTCCTTGCGAGGGGTATTCCGTAAAGGTTCCGCCGCGGACAGCCAACTGCGGGTAATCGGTCATGGCTGCACCGCCCGGATTGGCGGCAGCCCACTGGGCAGCGGACGCGGTCATATTATAGGGCGAGAACTTGCCTGCAGAAGATCGGTTATCCGTATCCCCGACATTGGCACCGCTATCGTCCTTGTCCCCCGGACGCATAACATAGTCGGCTCCTTCGCCCTGGCGCAGGAATATCAATTGATTCTTGGTATTGCCCGCATAAGAGAGTTTTACCACTGCATAACGGGCGGGACTGGTATTTGCATTATAGGCCGTAAATTCCTTTGTCAAACCTATGCGGAATATGATGTTGCCGTCCGCCTCCGCCACGGTTCCGGTGACGCTGGACGACGTACCGCCTACCTTATAGCTTTCGGCATCGCCCGGTGTTGCGGTCCGGATATTCGCGTCCGTACTGTCGCCTGCGGCAAGCACTACGCCGTCTCCATTTGCAGGATCCCATTTAGAGTCGTACCATGCAACCGTAGCCGTCCAGTCGCCGATGTTAGCGCCGGCATTAGTCATAATCACTCGTTCGCCGGTCTGCGTTGCGCGCCAGAAGGCTCCCACGAAAGATGTTTGTGCGCTCGGAAGCTCCCCATAGTAGCCGGTAACGTCAGTCTTCAGCGCACCGTTGTCAGGCACGTCGAGCGCCGGCAGGATAACTACAACCGCCTGTGTAACAACACTCACCGGCTGGGTGACGCCTTCGAGGGTAATGTTGGCCGTGCGGGTACCGGGACCGCCGTTTTCACCGGCTACAAGATAAACGGTTTTGGTGCCTATGCCGCTGAGAGTGGTCTCGGCGCCGCTGCCGTTCGAATTGAGCGTAAGGGTAAGCCACGGCGCACTCGAAGTGAGCGTCCATTCGCCGTAAGAGACGGTCGCGCCGCTCTCGCTGGTGCAGGTTACAGCCAGGGTCTCCTTGGCAGGGACCTGCGCATCGCCGGCCATTGACGGAATCGTCGCCGGAGCAACTGTCACGGTGATCTTTCCACCATCGCCGGCGGTTCCCGCCTGCTTGACGGTGGCTATTGAAGTGGTCCCGTCGTTTGCGAACACTTCAGCAGTACGCAAAGATGCGCCGGTGTTCTCTTTGACCACAAGGTAAACGGTCGTGGAACCAGCACCCCTGATGAACGCAACTGCACCGCCGCCGGTGGGACTGTTCGAGAACATCAGCCATGTCTCGCTCGAAGTAAGTTTCCATGCCGCCGCAGGGGCGTCGCGGCCGTCGCTTTGATACGCGGAAACCACGGAAGCAGCAGTAGTCTGAGCAACATTATCCAGCGGGATCGACGTCGGGGTCATGCTGAATGTGAAAATAGAGGCGCCCGTACCGTCATCTCCGGTATCCTTACATCCTGTCATGATCATTGCAGGAAGGAGCAGGGTAAATAATAAAAGTCGTTTCATAGTCAGTAATCTTAAATTTATATGAAAGTTAGTATCAGATCAATATTACGGTTCCTGGATGCAGCGTATGGACCAGGCATAAGTGCCGCGGTTTTGGCGGTAGGGGCTGGCGTGTCCGTGCGTGACGAACATACAACCCATATACACTCCGGAGAAGGCTGTCGACCACCAGTAGTATGCGCGTTCACCGCTATAGAGGAAACCTTCGTTGGTGACATAACCCGAAGCGGGAAAGAACAGGGATGCGTAGGTCGCCGGATTGAAGAATACCCTGCCTCTTTGGGCGACCTTCAGACCTGTACCGCCGACCACGCCGTCCACGTTCTGGCGGCGGTCGAAGTAGCCGTCGGCATAATAACCCCAAGCGGAATTCTGAAGATCACTTATTACATTTACTCCCTCGGTAGGGCTCAGCCACAACGATTGCCGCGCTTCGGAGCCTTTGACAACTGCCTGGTCCACATTGAATACAGTGATGTCGCCGTCACGTCCGCGGCGGTAACCGGCAGGGCAGGTCTCGTCCGTAGATGCATTCCAGAAGTTCTCGTCGGTAGCCGAGGAGTACCCTTCCCAGTCTATCGGCTTACCGCCGATGAGGTTGGCTCGGTCGTAAACCCTGCGTTTCGACTTGGCGGTTTTGCCCATT
The DNA here is from genome assembly GCA_031547885.1 of Rikenellaceae bacterium. Classification (GTDB taxonomy): domain Bacteria; phylum Bacteroidota; class Bacteroidia; order Bacteroidales; family Rikenellaceae; genus UBA940. The sequence goes on along the minus strand of JAVBRO010000005.1, from coordinate 75,972 downwards.
CCCTGGAAAATACCTCCTCCCTGCGTGGGGTACTGCACGAATGTTCCGCCCCTCACTTCCAGTTGCGGGAAGATATCGATAGATACGCCACCCGGTTTGGCTGCCCATTCTGCGTCCGAAGCTGTGAGATTGTAGACCGTGAACTTGCGTGCGAAAGAACGATTATCGGAATCTCCGACACTGCCGCCGCTGTCATCCTTATCGCCTGCGCGCATCACATAATCGGCACCTTCGCCCTGGCGCAGGAATATCAACTGATGTTTGGTATTGCCTGCGTATGAAAGTTTCACCACCGCGTAACGGGCCGGATTGCTCTCCTTGTTATAGGCCGTAAATTCTTTGGTAAGGCCTATGCGGAAAACGATGTCGCCATCCGCCGCCACAGTGCCCGTGACAGTGGCCGCCGTACCTCCGACCTTATAACTTTCGGCATCGCCCGGAGAGGATGTCCGGATATTGGTATCTGCGCTGTCGCCTGCGGCAAGCACTACGCCGTCGCCGCCTGCCGGATTCCATTTCGAATCGTACCATGCCACCACAGCACTCCATCCACCGGCATTTTCACCGGCCTGGGTCACGATGACACGTTCGCCGATCTGGCCGGCACGCCAAAAAGCCCCGACGTAAGAAGTACCGGCGGTCGGAAGTTCCCCGAAGAGACCGGTAATATCGTCCAGAGCATTGGCGGCGGGTGACGGCAGGGCGGACAATGAAGTTTTAACTGCCTGGGTAACACTGGACACGGGAGTTGTGACGCCCGCAAGGGTAATATCAGCAGTGCGTGGTCCGCTGCCGCTGTTTTCCGCGGCCACAAGGTAAACGGTCTGGGGCCCCGTGCCATTGACGCTGGCCGCGGCACCGGTTCCGTCTTCATTGAGCGTAAGAGTAAGCCATGCCCCGCCCGAAGTGAGCGTCCACTTCTCCTGCGAGTTGATCTTACCTTTGTCATTGGTACACGCTACGGTCAGGTATTTAAGGGATGGGGCCTGCGTATCGCCGCTCATCGCGGGAATAACTGCCGGAGTAACGGCGACAGTGATAGGCCCGTCGTCATTATTACCGCCGGCTCCCGATTGGATAACGGCAGCTATAGCGGTGCTTTCTCCGTTTACAAATATCTCTGCCGTACGCGAAGATTCGCCGGTGTTTTCCTCGACTACGAGGTAAACGGTCTTTCTACCGGTTCCGTTGATGGTTGCAGTTGCTCCACCGTCTTCGGAATTGAGAGAGAACCTCAGCCAGGTCTGATCCGAGGAGAGTGTCCATACCGCCGAAAATGCGGTATTACCGCTTGGATATTTAGCATCCAGTGTTACGGATGCGGTCTGTTCGGTGTTATCCAGCGGCACCGACGCAGGGGTAATGCTGAATATGGTATTAGAGTGACCTGTATCATCACCTCCGGTATCCTTACATCCCGTAAAGATCAAGGGAATAAGCAGGATAAATAAAGATCGTTTCATTACGTCGGTAAAGTTTAAGGTTTAACAATGTTTTTTATTTTTTAGTTTTTTCGATCTCAATTGAACACTGCCGGTATCGCAGGCATGGCGCCTTTTTGCGTGCACACGTAAGCGGAAACGTCGACCGCCAGGCGATGGGCCTCGCCGATGGATTTCCCGTTCAGCAGCGCCGCGATAAAAGCACCGGTGAACGAATCTCCCGCACCTACCGTATCCACGACTTTCACCTGCGGCGTGTCGATATAAGAGGTCCCGCCGGCGGTGAAAACATAACTGCCCACGGCCCCTTTCGTCTCGATCACCATATCCAGACCGTATTCCTCGAGCAGGCGGAAACATATATCCCGTTCCGAGGTCTCCTTCATATCGAAGAGTTTTGCGACCGCCGCAACCTCGTCGTCGTTTATTTTCAGAATATTGCACCTCGACAGGGAGTCGTCTACGACTTCGCGGCCGTAGTAATGCTGGCGCAGGTTGATGTCGAATATCCTGTACGCATCGGCCGGGACAAGACTCAGGAATCGCCGGATAGTTGCGCGTGAAAACTCGCTGCGCTGGGCCAGGGAGCCGAAACATACAGCCGCGCATTCACCCGCCAACCTCTTCATATCTCCGGTAAACGGTATATTGTCCCATGCCACCCCCTCGCATATCTCATATCGGGGCACGCCGTTCCCGTCGAGCGTTACCTGCACCGTCCCGGTAGGACAGTCCACCTTCTCGATGATGTGGCGGAGTTGTTTTTCCTCCATGGTATCGAGTATCTCCTGTCCAAGCGCGTCTTTTCCGACTGCGCTCACGGCCCAGCCCTCGAATCCGAGCTGCGAAGCGTGGTAGGCGAAATTGGCAGGCGCGCCGCCCAGAACCTTACCGTCGGGGAACACATCCCACAACAGTTCGCCTATACCTACTATTTTTCTCTTTTCCATATTTTCCTATTCTATTCGGGCATGTCGATCATCACTTTCATGCATGCCTCGCGGTTATTGTCTATGAATTCATACGCCCGGGCGTAGTCGTCGAAGCCGAAACGCTGCGTCACCAGCGGTTTCACGTTTATCCTTCCTTCGCATATCAGTCCTGCAGCCGTTTCGAAATCTTCGTGTTTATACATCATCGAGCCGCGTATGGTGATCTCGTGTTCATCGACCACCGCCAGATCGACTGCGGGCGGTTTCGAGAAAACACCTACGAGAACTATCTCGCAGCCTTTTTCGATATTTACAACCAGGTCGGTGATGCAGGGCTGTGCGCCCGAAACTTCGAAACCCACCTGGAACCCGTCGCCGCCGAAGACTCTTCGGACGGCATCTCCGAATTTTTCTTCCGCCGTATTGGCGGTATGTTTTATTCCGCACTCCCGCGCTTTTTTCAGCCGCAGGTCGGAAATATCTGTGATCAGAACCTTTTTCGCTCCCCTCGCCCGGGCGAACTGTGCGACCAGATTGCCTATCGTTCCGGCGCCGGTCACCACAACGTTCATACCTTTCAGGTCGGTTTTCGAGGTTGCGCGGGCTGCCACGGCACAAGGTTCGATCATCGCTATGTCGTCGAACGACATCGTGCCGTCGGCTTTGACGATCCTCTCTTCGGGCACTGTGAAGTACTTCTGCGCCGCACCCGGAGCCTGGAAACCCTGCACGCGGAGTTTTTCGCAGACGTTATAGCGCCCTTTACGGCATGGGCCGCACTCCCCGCAGACCAACTGCGGACGCGCTGCCGCCCTGTCGCCCGGCTTTACCTTCGTGACGGCTTTCCCCACGGACACTACTTCCGCACCGTATTCGTGCCCCTGTATCACCGGGTAGGTGACGAAAGGGTGCTCGCCGTGCATCACGTGGATATCCCCACCGCAGATGCCGATCGTGCGGATCTGCAGCAGTATCCCGTTGTCCGCCAACTGTCCGGCGTCAATGTCCGGAACCTCTGCGAACCGGAGCTCACCCGGTTTTATGATTTGCGCCTGTTTCATCGTTATGCCTCGAGATTTGTTCCGTATTCTATCAATGTTTTCCTGAGCGCCGCAATGTCCACTTCAGACACGTCTGCGCCCGATCTGACGCACAATGCCGCCGCCGCTCCGGCCGCCTGTCCGAGCCCCATGGCCGATGCCTGCACCCGTACAGAGGCCGATGCGACCCCGTCTGCCGAGAATGCCCTGCCGGCCACCAGGAGATTCGGAAATCCGGGTGCGATCAGGCTCCGATAGGGAATAAACGCCGCATTTTTGAGGAATTCGCACCTCTGCTGCGTCGATTCGGATGCGTGTATATCCACCGGATGGCACCCCCGCGCGATGGCGTCGGGAAACTCCACGGCATTGAGGTATTCCTCGCCTGTAAGCGTGTGGAATCCCCTGATGCGGCGGGTCTCGCGGACGCCCGTCTGCGCCGCAGTGGCCAGAAGAGTGGCGTCGCGGAATGCCGGAACATGTTCGCGAAGCAGCTCCGAAAAGAGGTAAACGTGTTCGCGCAGAAGGCACTCTGCATCAGTCGCCTCGCGGTTATCGGCCATATCGGCCTGCGTGCGCGTCATATTAAGCAAGACCACCCCTTTCGCCAGCACGCCGCAGTACCACGGTCCGCCGAAAACGGGAATCTCCTGTTCTTTTCCCACCTCTTCGAGGATGCGGCGGATGTCGAGGTCGTGATAATTCACCCCTTGCCGGCTGTGGCGGATCATCGGCAAGGCGTCGGTGTCGACCCCGCCCATCATAAAGATCAGCGACGCGGGCTGGAGCGTCTCTCCTGCGGGCTGCATCGGGACGCCCGCCATGAAAGCAAGGTCTGCATCGCCGGTTGCATCGATAAAGTACTTCGCGCCGACGGCTTCCGCGCCGCTCTTGTTCTCGATAATGACGCGGGTGATCTCGTCGCCGCTTTTCTCACAGCCCGTCAGGTATGAGTGGTAATAGAGCGTCACACCCGCTTCCAGAAGCATGCGCTGCGCGATAAGCTTATATTTCTCGGGCGAGAAGGTGATGTTGCCCAACGGCTTTTCTTCCTCTGCGCCCCCGATCTCTATAAGACGTTCTATGAATTCCCAGGGAATGCCGTCCACCACGCGGCGACCGTTGTAGTTGAACACGCTGATCGGGGCCACAAGCCCGGCCGTAGCCATTCCGCCCACAAATCCGTAACGCTCGATGAGCGCGGTGCGGGCGCCCCCGCGTGCTGCCGCGACGGCCGCCATGAATCCGGCCGGGCCGCCTCCGCAAACCACAATATCGTATTGTGCAACGACGGGTATATTTCTCGTCCGGGTTATCACGTCCTTACGAATTAGTCAGTTTTAACAATGTTTCTTTCATTCCGCATGTGCGGATGTCATGGAGCCGTTCCATGAATTCATTCACGAAACGGGTCTCTCCGGCAAGGTCGCCGAAAACAACGGCCGTTTCCAGAAATTCCGGAGTGCCGTTCTCAGCAGTTGCAACCGCACTCTGTGCCATACGGTCGAGCATCGCATCGCGGATCGGATAGTCGTACTCTCCCCGGGCATACAGCTCCAGTGCACGGCACCATGCGGCAATGACCGCCGCGCCGTATTTGATCTGTCCGCCGGACGCAAGCTGTTCGCGGATGGTGGGGATAAGGAACTTCGGCAGCTTGTCGGAACTTTCGGAGCAGATGCGTTCGAGTCTGTCCTTGATGTTAGGATTCCCGAAACGCCGGACGAGGTTATCCTTATACCACTCCAGGTCGATCCCGTCGGCATCCCCGAGCGTCGGCGTAGCCTCTTCGTCCATAAAGGCGCGAAGGGCTTTCTGCAGCAGCGGATCGCCGACGGCTTCGTCTATCGTTCCGTACCCGAGCAGCGAGCCGAAGAATCCCAGCAGGGAGTGTCCTGCGTTGAGCAGGCGCAACTTCACCTTCTCGTAGGGTTCGATATCCCGCACGAACTGTGCGCCCGCCTTCTCCCACTCGGGACGGCTGCCGGGGAAATCATCCTCGAGAACCCATTGGACGAAAGGTTCGCACGTCACCGGCCACGCATCCTCGATGCCGTACTCACCTGTCAGCAGTTCGATGTCGCCCGCGGTGGTGACGGGAGTGATGCGGTCGACCATGCTGTTCGGGAAAGTGACATTCGTCCTGATCCATTCCGACAGCCCCTTGTCGACTGCGTCGGTGAAACTGAGCAGCATCCGCCGGGTCACGTCGCCGTTGTGCTGGATGTTATCGCACGAAAGGACGGTGAAAGCCGGAATGCCGCGATCCATGCGCAGCCTGAGCGCCGAGGCAAGCAGCCCGAAAACGGTCTTAGGCGCCTCGGGATGCTCGATATCCCACTGTATGCCGGGGTTGTCGAAGATAAAATCGCCGTTCTGGTCGAAATTGTAACCGCCTTCCGTGATGGTCAGCGAAACTATGGCCGTCCGAGGATCGGCAAGCTTCTCGATCGCCGCCGTCTGGTTGCCCGGCACGAAAATATAGTCTACTATGGAGCCGATGACCTGCGGAACTACCGAACCGTCGGGATGCCTGACTATGAGCGTGTATAGATAATCCTGTCCGCGAAGGGCGTTGTAGATCTTCTCGTCTTCGCTCATCACGCCCATCCCGCAGACAGCCCAGTCTGTGAGTCCTTTGTTCAGCAATTCGTCCAGATAAAAAGCCTGGTGCGCACGGTGGAAACCGCCCACGCCGATATGAACGATGAACCGCTTGTTTCCGTTGCGGTCGTATGAGGGTCTGGGTATGCCTGACGGCAATACATCCAGGTTAGTCTGTGTAAGCTTCATTAACATAGGTTTAACCGTAAATACCTCCCGCTTTTTTATCTGTCAGCGGGTATATACCTCACAAAAAGCCCGCTTTCGCTTATCCTTTCAGGGCTATCTGTATATTGAGCTTGAAGCCGGGGTCCTCGCCGCTTATTTTGCAGTTCAGCCTCAGCCAGTTGCCGAAATGTTTGACACGGATGAAATGGAGTCCTTCCTTTGTTATCGGGTCGGATACCGTGCCCTCTTTCACCCAGTTGATTCCGTCGTGGGATATCTCGACTTCAGCTATCATTTTCGGCGACTTGCCCGACAGGGCCTCGACCATTACGAAAAAGATACATTCGTTTGCCCATCCTGCCTCGTATGGATTGGTCTGGAAGTCCGCGTCGAAAATTTTCTTGACTTCCAAATGGGATGCATTGAACAGTCTCATTATTTCTCTGTTTTAAAATTTCACTTATTCTTGCGATATCACCACGGAGTCGACGAAGAGGAATACGCGGCGGTCGGTATCGGTTTCGACCCACACCAGCGGGTTCATCAATCCGTCGATGCGGTCGTAGCCCGGGATGGTGAATATCGGCTGGCGCCCCATGTCGAAAGTCTTGTCCTGGCACTGCATTTCGACATATTCCCGTTTTTCGGTATCTATCAGCAGGCGCAGGTACTGCCAGTTGATCTTGCAGTCGGTCTCGTTATAGCACAAAGGCTGGTGCGCACCGGGAATATCCTTGAAGCCGTCGTGCCGTCCGTCGGGATAGCGCTTCCCGAACCAGAACGGATCGACTCCCTTGATGCACCAGTCGCCGTCGGTATCGTAAGCCCACTCTCTGTCGTCCTTGGCCGAAGGATAGACCATCTGCCATTTCTTCTGGAGATTCCCGTCCACCGAATTGAGGTAGCGGACTGCGGCGAAGTACCTTTGTCCGCGCTCCTGAAGATCCCATCCTGCGCCGAACGCACGGATCGACGCTTCGTGGAGTCCGGGCAGTTTGCCCTCGCCGTCGATGCGGTCCTGCTCGGCCGTAAAGGCGAACCACATTTCGAACTGCAGATACCTGCGTTTCAGGTGGTGGAAAGAGATGCGCTTGATGGCGTGCCCCATAGAACCCGGAGCGGGCATCTCGGAGTAGGGATTCGCCACGGGGCGCGTGGAGACTTTTAGGCTGTACTGGCCCGACATCGAGCCGTGGGAGCCGGGATAGCGAAAAGTAGCCGTGCTCAGCATGACGGCCGGCCACTGGTGCTTGGTCAGGATACTGGGACTTTCCTCGAAGTTTGGAAGGTCGCAGAAGTTAGGCATGATTTCCATCCACCCGTTGAATCCGGTGTTGAAAACATCGTGGACCAGGATGCGTTTCAAAGGCTGAAAACGCGACATCATAGGATCATACATATCTGATTATATTTAAGTTAATGTTTCACTGTTTTGTTTCTTCTGTTATGCAGCCACAGCCACAGGAAAGAGACGATCGATACCCCGAGGAAAATGCATCCGTACATCAGCAGCTGCTCTTTCTTTCCCTGTCCCGTGAACGCCAGGACCGTCATTATCACGCCTATCGCGGCGAAGGTCCCCATCATGAGGTTGACCGCCAGGTTGGAGTACATACGGCCGGCCAGTTTGTTCTTCTCCTGCAGGCTCTCTTCCACCATCTCTTTCTCATGGGTCATGATCCCCTGATACCTGTCCCAGCCCGCATCTTTCTCTTTCTTCCTCAGGACCAATTCTATACCCAGCAGTATGACTATGGGGAAGACCAGCCCGACAAAGGCATCCAGGAATGCGGCGTGCTGTGTTATGAAATCGTCGAAGACCAATCCTGTCTTCATGATAACCGCGACCAGGAACGTTATCCCCATCGACCACAGCACGGATTTCTGTCCTATCCGTTTCGAGAACAGTCCCCATATCGACGGTATGAAGAGCGGCGAAACGACAAGCGTGAGAATCGACACCACAACACGTTCGGCCCCGCCGACATAGGGAATCAGGACGGCTATCAGGGTGATCACAAGGCCGTAGAGGTAAGTGAACGACCTTCCCGCGCGCATCATGCTCTTGTCTGACGCCTTGGGGCGCACCGCCTTGAAAATATCGTAGGTGAATACGTTGGCGAAGACGTTGAGCGTTCCGGAGACCATGCTCAGGGTAGCCGATATCATCGCCGCCAGCATCAGCCCAACCATTCCGGCCCCCAGCACGTGCTGGCTCATCAGCATATAGGCCTGCTCGGGATTGGCCGACGGGTCCAGCACCCTGTAAACCAGAGCGGGAACGTACCATATAAGCGGGGTGACGAAATATAGCGCGCCTACCAGATAGATACTCTTCTTGGCGTCTTTCGGTGTCGGAACGCTGATATAGCGCTGCACGAACGGCCAGTCGCCCCCGATCATAAAGAAATTCAGCAGGCACCACATTACCAGCCAGCCCCACGAATATCGTTCGCTGACCAGCGAAAAAAAGCCCTCCGGCGCCCTCGCAACGAATTCTCCCACTCCGCCGACCGCACCGAACGAAAGGGGGACCATAATGATTATCATGGCCATCAGCACCGCGAACTGCACCACGTCGGTCATCAGCACCGCTATGAAACCTCCTGCGGCGGTGTAAACGAAAGTGATGGCGCCCATTATCAACACCGCCCAGGTGACCGACAGATGGCCTGTCGCAGGGTCGGCCAGCAGGTGCCCATCCGGCAGCGGCATCAGCGCCACCACCATGATCGCGATAGCGTAGAGCGCTACGGCCGTCGAGACGCCGCGGCCTATGATCAGGACCACCGTGTAGAACCGGACTGTCTTCTGCCCGAAGCGGACCCCGAGGTATTCGGCCGGGGAATTTATCTTCATTCTCGACCACTTCCCGGCAAGGAACAGCCCCACCAAAACAGATGCGATGCCAAGCATCAGGCCGACAACGATGGCCACAACGCCCGACCGGTACGCAACTCCTCCCCATACGACGAAGGTCCCCGCCGAGAAAATGGTCATATATGTCGATAGTCCGGAGAGCCACCACGACGAATTTTTTCCGGCGATGAACATCTCCTTCGAACTCTTGATCTTTTTGCCGAGCACACCGCCCAGCGTCAGAAGTCCGATAAAATAGACCAGTATTATCAAATAATCGCTTACAGTCATTGTCTTATTTCTTAATCGTTAATATTGACCTCAATCTTCCTGCACTATGGACAATGCTTTTCCGGCAGAGACCGGAAAGTCGGATTCCATCATCGTGGCGCCGCTTTCGACGACCCTGCGGTAGGCCGCATCGCGCTCTTCCTGAGTCGGGAGTTTATCGTAAGTCGGGCCCACGGAGATCAGGCAGCGCATACCTTTTTCGCGCGCCAGGGTGCACAGCTCTTCCGTGTATTCAGTTATCTCGGTACCCGTGCAGGCGAATATCTGCCTGGGCGGTATTCCTGTTTCCATATACTCATGGAATGTTTCCGGCTTGCGTATCGCCGCACCGAACATCCGGTGCGGATCGTCGTTGTAATAAAACAGGGCGTCTTCAGTGGAGCGCACCAGGTTTACCACAAAATTATTGGCATCGTGCAGGCGTATGATGTCGGCCATCATCTGCAGCGGCACATCTTTTTTATCGAGCAGGAACGCTGTCTTCCCCCTGCCCCACTCCAGCACTTCGGCAAATGAGGGTATTTTGTATTCCGTCACTTCACCCGCGGCGTTTTTCAGGTTCAACTGCTGCAGTTCCGCCCACGTGTAGTCCGACACCTTGCCGGTGCCGTTGGTGGTGCGGTCCAGGGTGGCGTCGTGGAAAACGACCACAACGCCGTCTTTCGTCAGACGCGGGTCTATCTCGAACACGGCCGGCATCTGCGACAGCACCCATTCGAACGCCGCGATGGAGTTCTCGGGCAAACCGTTCTCCCTGGTCCCCCTGTGTCCCTGTATGATCGCCGGCGAACCTTCCCTGTAGCTGTAGAAATCATACAGCGCTTCGCTGTCTGCGAAATCCAGGTAATACGCCTTTTGCTCCGGCACGGCCGTATGGCAGGCGAAGAAAAGGAACGGAATTGCAAAAATCGCTGTCCAGATCTGTTTCATATTGCAATGTGTTTGTCGTTTAACTGCACTTGTAAGGGCCGAATATTTTCTGCACCACGTAATCCTCGTTCGTGTCGTCCAGAACATAGATATAGTACTTCGCGCCTCCCGGGGCCACACGGACCACGATGTGGCCGTTTGTGCTTTTGATCTTAGAGACCACGTCGCCGCCCAACCGCTCCTTATTCTCTTCGGAGAGGTTGGTAGTGAAGATATTACAGTCGGGGTTAGCCGCGAACATCCTGTCTACGGTTTCGGGATTGGGCTGCACGTCGCGCCACACATGGACCATGATGGCGTCGGGCTCCAATGCGTTGAGATACGCGCTGCTGTTGCAGTTTTTAGTCCCGTGGTGGTTGGCCTTCATCACCTCGACTTTCGGCGCCACTTCGGCGACCGGGGCCTCGATATCGAGCCAGGAAGCTCTGTCGCTGCCGTTATATTGCAGGTCTCCCGCAGTGAAAAAGTCGAAATCGCCGTATTTCAGATGGAACCCGAGCGAGAAAATATTATCGCCCGGACTTGCCGCTGCAGCCGCCACTTCGTCGATATTTTCAGGGAATGCGTTCCTGTTTCCATCGCCCTCGCCCGTCCAGACATAGCCGTTGCCGACGATGTTCCGGATATGGAAGTTACCGTACTTAGCGGCGTTCTCCGTCATGACGATCTGGTCGGCCGCACCGACGCGGAACTCTTCGTGCTGCACAGGGTATTCACCCCCTGTCCAATCAAGGAATTTGACGTAGTTGGCAACGCCGGGATAGACTTCGGCCGCATCCACCGGATAGCTCCAGCCGCGGTCGATATATTTGTCGACGTGGAGGTTTGTCCCTATTCTGGTAACTCCGCACAGTATGAATCCGCCGGGGTGCTTCTCCATCTTCACCGTATCGAGCGATCCCCCTATATGGTCGCCGTGCCAGTGTGTCAGCATCATGTAATTCAGTTTGCCGCTCGCCGGGGCGGTGAAATGTGAGACATAGTTGCTTATGGTTTGTGCCGGATCAGCCTCCTCGTTGGGTTTCATGGGAGGCGGCGGTATGGAATTTCCGTAGGATATGTTCGCGCTGGCGGCGTCGATCAGCATGGTAGTGCCGTCGGGGAATATAAGGAGCGAGCTTTCGCCCCGGCCGGTATTGATGGCGTGGATGTCCAGGCAGCCCTCAGACCAGTCGGGAAGCGTTTTTCCAACTTCCGCCGTGCCTGCGCCGGGTCCGCCGCAGCTTACTGCAAATATGCAGAAGAACAGGCTGATTATTAAATAATATCGTTTCATAGTTTATGGGTTAGTTACATTGATAAGGGCCGAATATCTTCTGCACCACATAATTTTCGTCATTGTCGTTCAGGACATAGATGTTGTATTTATCACCTCCGGGATCCACCCGCACGACGATATGCCCGTTCATGCTTTTGATCTTTGAGGTCAAGGTAGTGCCCAACACATTCTTGTTGTTCTCGGTCATGTTGGTCGTGAAGATGTTACAGTTGCTGTTGGCAGCGAACATCCGGGTTACCGTCGCCGGATTGGGCTGCACGTCGCGCCATACATGGATTATGATCGCATCGGGCTTCGATTTGCCAAGGAATACGTCACTGTTGCAATCGCCGGTTCCGTGATGGTGGGCTTTCATTACTTCGATTTTCGGTATCACCGCGGCGACAGGAGCCTCAACGTCGTACCACGACCATTTGGAGCGGTTGGAATACGACAGGTCCCCGCCGGTATAAAAATCGAACATGCCGTATCTGAGATGGAATGCGATCGAATATTTGTTCTCGTCGAAACTCGCAGCCAGCACTTCGTTGATATCAGCGGGAAAGGTACTCTTAACGGTGGTGCCGTACCCCGTCCATGCCACACCGCTCGACATAAGGGTCCTGATCATGAAATTGGAATATTTTCCGGGGTTCTCTTTAAGGACCAGCTGGTCGGTCACCCCCACAACGGCCTCTTCGCGTTCGCTGCCGTATTCGGTTTTAGCCCAATCCACGAACCGGAGGTAATTGGAGACGGCGGGATAGGCTGTAGACATATTTCTCGGATATGTGGTGCCGCGATCGATGAATTTGTCGACGCGGATGGTGGCTCCGACCCTGGTCGCACCGCATAGTATGTATTTATACGAAGAGTGTATCTCCATGGTTGCCGGTTCGGGCGGGCCTCCGATGTGGTCGCCATGCCAATGGCTGATCATCATATAATTCAACTTGCCGCTTGCCGCCTCAATGAAATGCGAAACGTAGTTGGTTATCGTCGTGGCCGGATCAGATCCTGCGGGTTTGAGGGCTGGCGGCGGGATGTCATCGTTTTCATCTATGTCCGAACTGGCGGCGTCTATCAGCATGGTAGTGCCGTCGGGAAATATAAGGAGGGAGCTTTCGCCCCGGCCGGTGTTTATGGCATGTATGTCCAGATATCCTTCCGACCAGTCGGGTAATATTTTACCCGCTTCGGGCACCAATATACCGTCGCCGTCATCGTCCCCGTTGGTTTTGCCGCCGCCGGGGCCGTCGTTACCGCCGCAACTAATCAGAAGCACGCATAAAAGCGGGCAAAATATCGAATAATATCGTTTCATAAACTTTTTTTACCTTTTCACTCCCGACCGCCTTTCCCCCTGCCCGGCATGCGGGCCCGGGGGAAAAGCAGCCTCCTAAAAACATCCCCAAAAACCCCTTGCTATTTACATTCGTACGGACCGAATATCCGCTGTACAACGTATTTTTCGTTGTTGTCGTTCAATATGTAGATGTAGTATTGGTCACCCCCGGGGCTGACGCGCACGACGATATGTCCGCTCGTGCTTTTGATCTTCGCAACCGTGGCCGCACCCAACACACCCTTATTCCGGTCGGTCATATTAGTAGTGAAAATGTTGCACTCCTTGTTGGCCGAGAACATTCTTGCGACAGTGGCGGGATTGGGCTGCACGTCCTGCCATACGTGGGCCACGACGGCATCGGGCTTCGCCGCTTTCAGAAAATCGTCGCTGTTGCAGTTCTGAGTCCCGTGGTGGTGGGCTTTCATCACCTCGACCTGAGGCATAACCGTCGCCAGTGAAGACTCAATGTCTATCCATGCCCCTACCAAAGAACGGCCCGAATATGAGATGTCGCCTCCTGCGAAGTAGTCGAATTTGCCGTACTTCATGAGGAATCCTATCGAGAATTTGTTTTCATCGGCTTTATCCAGCTCGGTGGGATCCGTAGTGAAGGTATTCTTAGACCCGTCGGTGCCTTCGCCCGTCCAGATATAACCGTTCTTACAGACATTCCGTACCATGAAATTGGAATACGCGGAAGGGTTCACCTTCATGACGACCTGGGTGGTCGGCCCCACAACGGCCTCTTCACGCACCGTGTTTCCCTGTTCCGTGATCCAGTCCACATACCTGAAGTAATTCTGTACGCCGGTAGAGTTCACCGCCTTCGGATACGTTCTGCCGCGGTCGATCAGTTTGCCGACCTCGAACGCCGTCCCGATCCGGGTCACCCCGCAGAGTATGAACTTGCCTGATGAGTGTGTCTCCATGGCTGCATTTGGAGGTCCCCCGATGTGATCTCCGTGCCAGTGGCTCAGCATGATATAATCCAGTTTGCCGCTCGCCGCCTCGATGAAATGCGAGATGTAGTTGACTACGGTTTCGACGGGCTCCTTTCCGGTGGGTTTGATAGGAGTGGCGCCGCCACTGTCCTCTTCGGCCTCATTGTCGGTAGAAGCGCTGGCTGCGTCGACCATCATGGTCGTGCCGTCGGGAAATATGTAGAGGGCACATTCACCCCTGCCGGTGTTTATGGCGTGGATATCCAGATACCCTTCCGACCAGTCGGGCAGCACTTTGCCCAATTGGGGTTTTGCAGGATCGTCGGGCGGGCCTTCGGGCGTCCCTGAGCTGCCTCCGCAACTTATAATAAGTATGCAGAGAAGCGAATAAATAGCTAAATAATACCCTTTCATAATATCCTATTATACGTTTACTCCCGATTGCGGCCGGCCCTTCTTCATCCCCCTGCCCGGAATGCAGGCAGGGGAAAGAAGACGGAGAAAAACTTGTTACCCCAAAACCCTTAAAAACCCCTTAAAACCTTTGTCACTTACATTCATACGGACCGAATATCCGCTGTACAACGTATTTCTCGTTGTTGTCGTTCAATATGTAGATGTAGTATTGATCGCCTCCGGGGCTGACGCGCACGACGATATGTCCGCTCGTGCTTTTGATCTTAGCAACCGTGCTCGCCCCTATGACACCCTTGTTTCTGTCGGTCATGTTGGTGGTGAAAATATTGCAGTTTTTGTTGGCTGCGAATATTCTGTCGACAGTGGCGGGATTGGGCTGTACGTCCTGCCACACGTTGACCAGCACCGCATCGGGTTTCACTGCTTTCAGGAATTCGGCGCTGTTGCAGTTGGAAGTCCCGTGGTGGTGGGCCTTCATTACCTCTACCTGCGGTATTACCAAGGAGAGGGAATACTCGATGTCAACCCATGTCCCGATATTTGAACGTCCCGAATACGACAGGTCGCCCCCTGAGAAGTAGTCGAATTTGCCATACTTCAGAAGGAATCCGGCCGAGAACTTATTCTCGTCGGCTTTAGCCAGTTCAGTGGGATCTTCGCTGAAGGTGTTCTTCACCCCGTCGCCCTCGCCCGTCCAGATAAAACCGTTCTTAACGACAGTCCGCACAGAGAAGTCGGGATACGTCGCGGGATTTCTTTTCAGGACGATCTGGCTGGTTTTGCCGACTTCGGCCTCTTCACGCACGGTACCGTATTCCGTCTTGCTCCAATCTGCATATTTCAGGTAATTTTTCATGCCGGAAAAGCCCAAAGCCTTCGGGAACGTGCTGCCCCGGTCGATAAGTTTACCTACCGGGATTTCAGTCCCGATCCTGGTCACTCCGCACAATATGAACTGGTTCGAAGAGTGCATGGGCATGGTCGCCGCATCGGGAGGCCCCCCGATATGGTCGGCATGCCAGTGGCTGAGCATTACATAGTCCAGCTTGCCGCTCGCCGCTTTGATAAAATGCGAAATATAGTTGATTATAGTCTCGACAGGCTCCTTCCCTGCGGGTTTGACAGGAGTGGCGCCGCCGCTGTCCTCCTCCGCCTCATTGTCGGTCGCCGAACTGGCTGCGTCCACCATCATGGTCGTGCCGTCGGGAAATATGAGGAGCATGCATTCACCCCTCCCCGTATTTACAGCGTGGATATCCAGATATCCTTCCGACCAGTCGGGCAAAACCTTACCAAGTTCGGGCTTGCCCGACGAAGGCTGGCCGTTTTCGTTGGTATCGCCGCCGCCACTGCCTCCGCAACTTATCAGAAGTATGCAGAAGAGCGAGCAAAATATCAAATAATACCGTTTCATAACTTATTTTTTAATAATCGTCGTTCTGAACCAGGTTGGGGCAGATCATTAGTTCAGTGTCCGGGATCGGCATGAGATATTGCCGTGGATTGAAACTCCTTTGGTTGATAATAATGATAGGGCTTTTCTCAACTTCCTTACCGCCCTCCATTACTGTAAATTTATAGTTATACAGCGGAGAAAGGTCCACAAGACCGTCTTTGTCGATCTTTGGAAGCACCGGCGGGAAGAAATAGTTGCCGCTGTTTATAATCGTTTCCAACTCGGTCGTCTGGGGATGGCAATATATCGGACGGTCGCATGCCACTTCAGCCAGGCGCCAGCGGATAAGGTCGAACCAGCGGCGGTTCTCCCACGCAAATTCCATGCGGCGTTCCATACGGATGATAGTGCGCAGTTCGTCCTGATTCGTCGTGGTTACCTTGGGATAAGCCAGCCCCGTATCGTTATAGGCACGGGAGCGCACATCGTTGATGGCCGCCAGGACGGTATTGTCTATCTGATTGAGTTCCATTTTGGCTTCGGCATACATCAGCAGAACGTCGGCATAGCGAAGAATTTTGTAGGAGTAGTCGGAGTCCTTACCGTCCTGCCATGTTTCATCGACACCTTTTTTCAGGGTCATGCCATTGTAAGATGCATCTTTATAGAGCAGCCGCGAGTCCCTGTTGTCTGACGACGTCGCACCGGTAGTGACATTTTTGACGCTCTTGGTCCCGGGACTCCAGATATACCCGAGGAACTCGGTACCGAACTCCACCATGGTCTCCGCCATGCGCGGATCCCTGTTATTGAACGGGTTTTTGGGGTCGTACAGATTCGATTTGTCTATCGGTTTCCCGTCGGTACAGAGATAAGAGCACATAAGTTCCCATGAAGGCTGGGCGGTCGCAGTGCCTCCCGAATTGCGCGGCATACGGCTGCTCGTGGCTTCAGCATCGTTCATTATCTCCTTGGAACGCGGCAGGACGAATATATACTCCGGAGATACTCTGGTCGACGACAGGAAGAGAGTCCTGAAACTGGGATGCAGCGAGTAGACGCCCAGGTCCATACAATCCTTGGCTGCCTTTGCCGCTGTCGCCCAATCGGACATCCAGATAGCGGCCCTTGCCTTGAAACCGTAGGCCGCACCCTTTGTTATGCGGTTCTCTTTAGAGAATAAAGTGGGATAGCTCGGGGGCAAAAGCACTGCCGCCCTGTCGAAGTCTTTGTATACCTGTTCCATAACGACCGCCTTATCGGTCCTGCCCATCTGGTAGGCATCTTCGAGGAACAGATATTCCGTATAGAACGGGACATCGCCCCACAGGAAAACCAGATAAGCATAGAAACATGCTCTGAAGAAACAGGCTTCTCCTTCGTAAACATCCAGTATATCTTCTGCAATGGTCCCTTTGCCGCGCATATCATGGACCTTGGACAACACCGTGTTGGCCCTTGTCACTCCTCCGTAAAAACCGAACCAGGCACTGTGTACCTGAGGAAAATCCGAGGTATAGCTCCCCTGCAGCCAGTCATACAGATAGTCGCGCTGGTTCCAGTCGTCGGTCCAACGGTCGGTATGGCTGAACCGGCTGACTTCAAAGTACCAATATGTGTGACGGTAGAAGTTATTAACAGACATCGTAAACTCGTCCTCGTCCGAGAACCAGTTTTCGGTCGAAGCATAGTATAGCGGATTCTGGTTCAGGTCCACGCATCCGGAAAAAAGAAAAATGCCCGACGATATTATCAATAAAATACGCTTTTTCATTGTCGTTCAATGTTTTTAAAATTTAACAGATAATCCGAGATTATACGACCGGGTGATGTATGCAGAACCCGAAGTGCTCATTTCAGGGTCCCAGCCTTGCGGGAATTTGTCTATCGAGAAGAGGTCGGTGCCGGAAACGAACACCCTCACCTTGGCGACATGCAGCCACTTGGCCGCCTTATCGGGCAGCGTGTAGCCCAGAACGATGTTCTTCATTCGGAAATATGCGCCGTTGATAAGCCAGAAATCAGACATGTCGTAGTTATTGCCGGTGTAGCCCTTCTCGGAAACGCGCGGATACTTCGCATTGGCATTCTGCTCGTCCGTATTGTAGTGGCTGAAATAGTTGCCGTCGAGGAAAGCTGGGAACGTGTGCCATGCCGACTGCCTCCAGGCCATATCGGATGTGACCCTTACCAACCGCTGGCCGACGCCCTGGAATACCATTGTGAGGTCGATCCCTTTGTATTGCATATCGATCGAACCGCCATACAGGAATCTCGGCAGCGAACCGCCCAGAGGTACGCGGTCGTATTCGGAAGATATGACCCCGTCGGGCACTCCGTCCGGACCGCTTATGTCCAGGTATTTCACGTCGCCCACCTGTATATTGCCGGGTATGCGCGCCGAACCGTCGCGGTCTTCCTGCGTCAGGAACAGGCCGTCGGTCTTGTAGCCGTACCATTCCTGATATTGTCCGCCAACCTGTGATATCACTTCGGTGGTGACAATGGGAGCCGTAAGCTTATCCATTATAGACTTGTAATCGGATATGTTGAAATTTATCCCGTAGTGGAAATCCCCTTTCCGGTCTCTCCATCCCACCTGCAGTTCCCATCCGTTCGTGTGCATCGAACCGACGTTGTTCTGGGGATTGCCGTAACCCATAAGTTTGGGGATCGCCTGCGTCATAAGCATATCGCGCGTCTCCTTTTTGTAGTAGTCGGCTGTCAGGGTGAACCTGTTGTTAAAAAGCGTCAGGTCTACGCCGACATTCCATGTGTCGGTGGTCTCCCACGTGATGTCCCTTATATTGTACGTCTCCTGCGCGGCTGTCTTATAGGCGGTCAGGGTTCCGTCGGGAGCTGTGAAAAGGGCGTTGCTATATATCATGTTCGCCTGATACGGATAATTCCCGATGCGTTCGTTGCCAAGGCTTCCCCACGATCCGCGGAGTTTGAGGAACGAAAGGATATTCGGGCTTACGCCTTTCATGAAGTTTTCTTCGGTGATCACCCATCCGGCCGAAAACGACGGGAAAATCCCCAGACGGAATTTCTTGTCGAATCTGGAAGACTCGTCGAAACGCACGTTGGCCTGGAACAGGTATTTGTTCTTATAATCGTAGGTCACGCGGCCGAAGTATGAGAGATAGGCGTATGAAGTGGCCGTACCGTTGACGCTGACATCGTTCTTATTAGCCAGGGCGAGATAAGGATAGGTGGACACTTCCATGGCGTTGGAACCTGCCGAAAGGCTTTCTGAGTAGGAATAAAAATCCTCGTAACCCGCCATGATGTGGAAGTCGTGCTCCCCCTGTATCGAGAACGAATAGTTTGCCAATATCTGTTTGGTGATCTGGCGCGTTTCGCCTCTGCTCTCAGTCAGCGAGGTCTCATTGCATCCTCCGATATACCCCAGCGAGCGGGTCGGGTCGTCGGCGTCGTAAGCGGAAAGCTGCTTAACCATATTCTTGCCTTTGCTCAGTGTAATGTTCGGAGCATAGACGCCGGTAATGGTGAAGTTCTTTACCGGAGTGAAATTGATCGCGAATTTTCCAGTCAGATTGTCGCTCCATGAGTTGTTGAACCCGCCGTAATTGAGCCTGGCATATGTGTTCGTGCCGTTGCGGCCGTCGCTGATACGTCCGTCGGACCATACCGGGGTCCACAGGGGCGCATACAGAAAACCGGCATTTATGGGATTGACGGTTGTGTTCTCGGTAATGCCGCGCCGATAGGACGCATCGACCGAGGCCGACAGCCATTTTGCAACCCTTACGTCGTTGTTGAGACGCGCCGTGATAGCGGTGAAACTGCGGTTGTTATAGAGCGCATCCGTGGATTCGTACCCTATCGAGGCCTTTGTATTGGCCACCTTGCCGCCGTAAGCCATCGTAACATTGTGCCTCATGGTCGGCGCCGAACTTTTGATAAGGAACTTTGTCCAGTCGGCGATCGGATAGTGGTCGGGATCGACCAGGTGGTTTGCATAATAACTGTCGATCTCCTCCTGGGAGTAGATGAGCTGTTCTGATCCGGCAACGTTGTCGGCGTCGTTCCAGGTGATCTCGTTCATGATCTCCATATAACGCTTGTAGTTCACCGTCGAAGGGAAAGCGGCGGGGACAACCCATCCGAAGTTTCCCGTATATTCGATGTTCAGGTTACCGTCTTTGGCCCTTTTGGTGGTTACCAATATAACACCGGCAGCAGCCCTCGATCCGTAGATGGAGGCCGAAGCCGCGTCTTTCAGCACAGATATGCTTTCAATGTCGTCAACGTCCATCGAGAGGCTTCCCGGCACACCGTCGACGATGATGAGCGGATTCGAGTCGCCGATGGTCGTGATACCGCGGATCCTGATGGTTGCACCGGCTCCGGGCATCGAGTTCGTACGTGTTACAGTAACGCCGGGCATGGTGCCCTGCAGCGCCTGCGCTACGCTGGTAGCCTGAACGGCCGCCAGTTTGTCGCCGCTGACATTCGTTACAGAACCGCTCAGGTCGGCTTTTCGGATGGTGCCGTATCCGATAACGACGACTTCGTCCATAGGCAGCATAACATACGCCATAGTGATTTCCACAGCGGCCCTGTTGCCGACCGGAACTTCGATAGTTTCATAACCCGGATGGGAGATCTGCAGGACGCCGGAAGGTGAAACGGAAAGAGAAAAGCTGCCGTTACCTTCCGTGACCGTTCCGTTGGTCGTGCCTTTTTCAATCACGCTTGCGCCCGCAATCGGGTTGGCATCCTCGTCAGACACAGTTCCTGTGAGCTTTTGCTGAGCAAAAACCGAGAAGGAACACATCAGGCACAATAATACCAGAGTTAGTTTTTTTCTCATAAAAATGGTTTTAAGGTCAGTTAGTTAATATTAGTGTGTTGTTTACTTTAGGTTCTTCAGTTCATCCCGGTATGGTATCGCTTCCTGCATACCTTTGCGGGTCACGGTGATGGAAGCCGCTTTGTTAGCCATTTCAGCCGCTTCGACGATGCTCATACCCTCTGTCAGTCCGACGCACAGGGCGCCGCAGAATGTGTCGCCGGCGGCGGTGGTGTCTATCGCTTCCACATCCTCGGCGGGGATCTCGTAATACTCCCCCTTATCTAGTATGAGCGCCCCTCTCGCACCGAGAGTGATGATTACGGTTTCGATGCCTTTTTCATGCAGGCTGTCGGCTGCTTTCCGCGCCGACGCCCAGTCGTTGATGAGAATACCCGTAAGCAGTCCCGCCTCGGTCTTGTTCGGGATAATGATACGTACCTGCCGGAGCAGTTTCGGAGAGATGAGCTGGATGGGCGAAGGATTGAGTATCACCGTCACTCCGCTTTTCGACGCGATTTCGGCGATGTATTCCGCCGTTTCCATCGGGATCTCGAGTTCCATCAGCAGGATGTCCGCATTCTCTATCTCGGTCCGTGCCTTTTCGATCTCCTCGATGGAGAGAGTTTTGATGGCACCCTGGGCTATCGAGATATATTTCTCGCCCGAAGAGTCCACCATGATCAGTCCGACCCCGGAAGGATGGTCGGAATCGGAGAAAACGTAATCGGACATTATGCCTTCGGATTTGTAAACTTCCAGCGACTGCCTTCCGAAAAGATCGTTCCCCGTTTTGGTGATGAAAGAGACGTTGCCGCCCATGCGGGCAACGGCGATAGCCTGATTTGCGCCTTTGCCTCCGGAGTTCATCGCGAACCTCCCGCCGGCGACGATCTGCCCGGGCACGGGAAGACGGTCGCTGCTGATCACCATATCGGTGTTCGAACTGCCTATGACTACGATTCTGCCCATTTTTTGGCCAGTAGTTTTTTCTTGGTTGTTGTAAAGGAACATCTTTTGTAAGAATTATTTTAACAAAATTTTACTTAAAAAAATAATTGTAAACACGGCATTAATATACATTTAATATTGATATCAAAATACTTAGAAATAAAAATACTTGCAAAATGCAATAATTATATAAACTATTTTGTATAATTGCATTTTGTCCGGTCCGCAATTTTTCCACCGCGAAAGTCGGGAGCCGGGATTACCATACCGTTACCGCAGCGTGAAGATTTTTTCGGCCTGAATGCTTTCATTTTTTCAAACAAGGGTGCACATAAACATCCGTTTTTTTATTATCTTGTCAATCACAGGTATAAACACAACCGACGCTTATGACAAAGACCAGTTCGCTTATATTCCTCATCCATTCCATGTCCAAAAGCGAAAAGCGGATATTCAAGACGGGACGGAAGGAGACGGATTACGTCATGCTGTTCGACCTGATCTGCAAAGAGGGGATCATATCTCCGCAGGATCTCAAACAGCATTATGAAGAAAAACTCAATAAAATGAGTTTCAACGTGGCCGTATCATACCTTTACGACGCTTTACTGGACGTCCTGCTGGGGCTGCGGAAAGAGCAGGACAGCTACTATATGCTCTTCAACAAAATAATGAAAGCGCGGATACTGTTCGAAAAATCACTCTACGACGATGCGCTGGAACTGCTCGACAAGATAAAAAAAGAGGCCGTCGTCTACGAAAACCAGATAGCCCTGCTGTATGCGTCGCGCATCGAACTCGAATTCCTGCTCTTCCTGAAAATGCCAGGCATAACGGAATCCGAACTGGTGAAAAAGCATTTCCAGATCAGCGAGACGCTGAAAAAGAACCGCATAGTATACGAGCACTCGTCGCTGCACGAGCTGCTGATGCACCGCCTTATATATAAAGGTAACGTGCGGTCGCAGGAAGAGAAAGAGAGGATGAACGACCTTGTCTTCGCCGAGATGAGTCTCAGCTCGTCGAGCAAGAACAGTTTCGAGGCCCGGAAACTGCACCAGTTGTTCCAGTCGAACTACCTGCTGAGCATCGGCGACCAAAAGTCGGCGTTCCAGTCGTTCCACGAGCTTAACAAGCTTTTCGAAGACAACCGGCAGTTCTGGGCCGACCCGCCTTTCTATTACGTTTCCGTGCTCGAGGGTATCCTCGACAACCTGAGGAGCATGAGGTATTACGACAAGATGCCCTATTTCATCGAACGGCTGAAAAGCATCGACAACCCTTCGGCAAGGTTCCAGACACATGTGGCGACACTGGTGTTCCTTTACGAGCTCTTCCCGCTGCTCGATTCGGGCGATTTTGCCGCGGCGAAACTGCACCTCGACATGCACCAGGACTCACTTATGTCAAGGAAAGAGCAGATGGACATCTTCGGAAGGGCCGAAATATCGCTCTACACGGCACTGACGTACATCGGGACCGGCGAATATAAAAAAGCCCGTAAGACCCTGATCAACGAAATAATCCTTACCAATAAAGTATACACTTTCCCGATCCACCGCATCATACGCATGGTGAACCTGATCATCTACTACGAGCTGAAGGATATGGAGTATGTGCGTATGGAGAGCCGCTCGATGAAAAGGGAGATACAAAAGGCGGGAAAAGTCTACCGCGTGGAGTCGCTGATGCTCGATTTCCTCAACAACGACAAGCTGCAGCTGCTGGGGAGCGAGAAAAGGCTGAAATTGTGGCATAAGATGGAGCCTGAACTCGCGGAGATACGCGCCGGCGTGTTCGAAAAGCAATTGCTGAAATATTTCGATTTCACGGCCTGGATAGAAGCGAAGGTCAGGAAAGTATCGCTGTCGGAAGTCCTCGGTGAAAGGCATGCACTGGAAAGCCCCGCAAAAATAGAGGAACGGGTCTTCTGAAAAACATTTACGGGTGCAGGTAGACGCCCTGCAAAAAAAACGTGAGCCGGGCATAGCGTTTCGCTTATCCTGGCTCACGTTCGATATAAGGCGGCGGGAGTTCGAGTGTTCTTTCCCAATCAGTAGATCCGATACAAATATCTCCCGCCGCCTGTCATGTCCCCCTATTCCGCCACGCAACGCACGGAGAGGCCGTTGAACATTTGGAAGGGTAATGAGTGGGTAATACTCGCGTTGCTTAAGAGCATGGTGTTGGCGAGACCCGAAGCGCCAACAGACGACCAATAATGGCTCATGACACCCGTCTGAGGAACCGTAGCACCACGGGTCCCGGCAGCAGGAAAAAACACGCTTGCGCCATAGCTCGGACTGGCAGTGATCGGGTTGTATAACAACTGGCCGACGTAAGCCACTTCGAATGATCCGTCTGCTACGTTAGTGGTGCTGACGGCGGTGTTCAGGCGGCGGTCGAAGAACCCGTCGGCATAGTAACCCCAAACGGAGTTGCCCCTATTGCCCGTCAGCTGGGTTAGTTCAGCCACCAGCGACACGCCCGTCTCGGAGACAGTGTTAATGCCGTTAGGGGGGAAGACAATAGTTGGGCGGCGGTAGTTAAGGCCATCACCGGAATTGGCAGCGTTCGGGCATGTCTCGTAAGTCGCAGCATTCCAGGTCCAGGAGAAATAACCACCACCATTCCAAGTCGTCGCATCTTTAGTCGGGTGCCATGCCCGGCGCTCGTAGCCGCCGATGTTGTTCGCCCACTGGAAGAACGCCCCGGCCTGGGTCGGATATTTGGTAAACGTACCGCCGCGTGCCGCCGGAATATCCGTGTACTCCGCATCGCTCATGCCCGGCGCGGTCAGGTTGTACGGGCTAAACTTCCGTATGTAGGCCGTGGTGCGATTTGTGGGAACAGCAGCGCCCGTAGCATTCGATATCGCGTCGCCCGGCGACATCAGATAGTCCGCTACATGGCCCTGCCGGATGTACATCACACGGCTGTAATAGTATGGCTGGGATGGATTATCTTCATCAATGCCGAAAGACAGCACCACTTTGGCGTAGCGCACCGGCCGCGTGGCATAGCCCGGCTGCTCGCTCCACTTCTTCGAAAGGCCGATACGGAAAGAGATAGAGCCGCCCTCAGCTGCATACCCGACGAGATACGTCGCATTACCGTTCACATAGTATTGTGCGGAAATGTCATCCGGATCGGTCGTACTGCCGGAGTTGCTTCCCAGGCCGTGCTCGAACAAGATGTCGCCCTCACTGAACCCGGCGCCGTATTCGAGAACCTGCACTGCCCATTTACCTGCATGTTTAGCGCTGGTTATCGGCAGGTTGATAAGACGCTCGCCCCGCTGATCCGCCTTCCAGAAAGCGCCTATATAAGATATGAAAGTTTCCGGCAGATTGTCCTTAGTGGTTTCCGGATCTACATAGGGCAAGCCATCCTGGATCACTGTCAGTTTATGCGTGACCCTTCCGGCTTTCAGGTGGACATAGGCCATGCGGTAGACCCCATTGTTCATAGAGAGCGTCGTGACGGTTATATCGGCCCTCAGGTCGCCCGCCGCGCCGTTTTTCACGGCCGAGAGCCAGCCTGTACCGTTGACATACTCAATTCCGTTCACCCCTTTGCTGGCGTCGATCTGCCAGCCGCCCGAGTAGTTGGTCACGCACTTCACATCGGCCGTGCTGTTCGCCGCGCTCTCGAGCGTAACGGATTTTTCGGCCAGGCCGATGAAGTGTTCACCGTTCCAGGCCAAGTGTTTGATGCCGCTTTCGTCGACAACGATAATGCTCGTTTTGAGATTCGACATCACGCCGAATTCAGCCACAGCCTCGGACAGCCGGTCGTATCCCCTGCCCTGGGCGGCTGAGATGGTGAATGTGTAGTGGTGGTTGCGTAGAACGGGCAGATACGGTGTTACTCCGCCCTGCTGCGCGCCCGTGAAATCGGCTGGATAGTAGTAGTGTTTCGTCACCCCGCCCGTGGTGTAGTTGCCCTCGAACACAAGGCGCAGGCCCGACGGCGTAGGCGGATTGCCCGAAAGCGCGTCGGATTCAAAGAGGTATATTTCGTTCAGAAGCGAGGTCTGGCCGGTCGCAAGGGTGTATGTCAGTTCGTTGCCGTCGGCCCACGCGCGGGTACCGGGAGTGAAGCCGGCCGGGATGTTGGCCGTGGTCGCCGGAGTACCCGCAAGGATGCCCGTCGATGCGTTCCACGCCGGGGCCACGACTCCTTTTGTATTGTAGTTCACCACGTGCACGGCGGTCAGCGCAAACGTGCCGTCGGCGGGCGAGGCCGGGTTGGCGGGCGCCACGCTGTTCACAACGTCCACCTTTGCGAGCATACGGACTAGGTTCACCGTCGGCAGCGCGGCGTTGTATATATTCCCTGTGATCACCGCTTCGCCGTACATCGGGATCTTCCAGTAGCCTGACGCCGATGTGTTCCATTTCGAGCCTGCGGCGACCTGCAGGGCCAGCAGGAAGTCTTTTTTGGCCGCGCCGACGTATGTGCCGCTGCTTTTTACAGCATTGAGGGCGTCGGCCGTCTCGACCGATGCGTTGGCTATGACGGCGACGGTGATGTTTTCGGCATTCTCGACGCTTTTGACCTTGAACTTGTAGTCGTTCGCGCCCTGAGCGGCGGATATGTCTGCCGAGCCTATGTGGTGGTACTCCGCCAGCGTGTTGTCCGAATTTTTGAATATCACGACATCGATCTCCGTAACCTCTTTTTCCTTCGCTGCGTCGAGGGCGCGCGTCTCCGAGGGGACTTTCATCCCCGGGACGGCGAGGCCGAACACGGCCTCCTGTCCGCCCGCCGGAGGCACAACGGGTACGTCGGTTTTATCCGCCAGGCATCCGGCTAATCCCGCGGTAAGGACGAACATCATTGCGAGCCGCGTCAGCGGCGCGGCAATCCAGTTTGTTTCTCTAGATTGCTTCGTCGCAACTTCGTTGCTCCTCGCAATGACGGAAGCCTTAACGCCCTCGCTTTTTCTGAATCTTTGTATCATATCTTTTGTTTCTTTTTTATTGTCTTTTTTGCATCCGGCGGCAGGGCCAGTTGCCGGGTCATTCTTTGACGCATCGGATGCTTGCTCCTGTGGCAGCACGCTCCCCCCCGGCATTAAACACTCCTCCAGGTTCAAACTTCATTGACATTGGCGACATGTATCCGGGTATCGTCTGCATATAGTTCATGGGCCCGCGTGTCCAATATAAACCTCTACCCGTCCCGTATCTATCCATCGATCCTATCACTTGTAGATAGATAAACCCCGTCGCCGGATAGAAGATGGGAGTGCCTCCTTTGTTCAGCCGGGAATAGAAGTAGTAGCCGTTGTCGAACCCGCCGAGGATATTCCAGTACGCGGGGTCATACGGGTTTCCCGTCGGATTAAACCCCGAATACGCACCGAACGGAGGGACGGCAAACCCGGCAGGGCTGGGATCGTACACGCTTTTTGTGTTCACGTTGTCTAAAAAATCAGTTGCGTTATTGGCTGCACTCCATAGATTTACGTACCTTGATGGGCACCAGTTGAGGTAGTTATTCCAAAATATTATATTAGGATTCGCGATGCTGTTGCCAAATGTTGTTGTCGCTGCCGTTGTAAATACGCCTGTGCTTGAGTAAGGGCCATAGATAATCTTTTGTGCGGATTCAGATATTCCTGCCGATGGCGGTATCGGGTCTTTGCGGCCCCACTGCCAGTAGGGGTTGTTGGTGCCGGTCGTTACCGTGCCGTTGTTCTGCGTAATGGTAAAGGTTGCTGCAGCCGGGGCGTCTGTTCCCGTCTGGCGGATGCGCACCTGCACGCTGCGCGGGACTGTTCCGTAGGTTACAGTTCCACCGGAACACCACCCCAGATTGTATTGCATCATGTTGTAAGTGACTCCTGTGGCACTCTCGGTCGGGTCTGTCGTCGGGTTGACCGCGTCCACAAGCGGCGTTACCCAGATATGCCAGCTCCAGAGTATGTTGTCGCCGGCGTCGCGAACCGCAACAATGGCGTTGCCCTGGATGATGGAGGCCGCGGGAACCTCGAAAGCAAGATTTTCGCCATCGGCAGTGAGTTTCACGTCCGCGATCAGGTCCACCGCGTCCATCCACACAAGCGTGGCGTTGTCTACCGCCGCCTGGTCATAGATATATGGCCCTGTGATAGGTTGGTCGTCGTGCCGCCTGAAATTTGTCAGGACATACGTTCCCGATGTGGTCGAAATATAAGAGGGGGTATTGTCAGTGCCGTCGGCCTTGCGTGCATTGCCATAGACGAGCGGCAGTTTGTAGTACCCCGGAGCGTTGACGATGTAGCAATTGGCCGTTTCGCCGTTCCTCGAAAGATCGAATGGGGCCGCGTGGCTGCCGACCACGGCTGCATTTCTCAGGGCGACGATTTCCGTATCGGTCGATGTGCCGGGGAAAGCCGTCGCCTTCGCCCCGTAAGCTGTAGACGCGCCGCCCGGCCCCTGAGTATCCATGGTGAACCACGCGGGGGCCGTCGCCGTCCATTGCTGTCCGGTCTCGTCCCAGAATTCGGCTATCCACGGTATGTCGGTTGTTTCGTTCCCATCGCTCTTCACGAGGATGACCTTGCTCTCCACGTTGAATGTCTGAGTGCCGCCCGCGTAGGTGTAGGTGTTGTTAGTCGTGCCCGTCACATTGAACGAACGAATCACGGCTGCCTGGGTAACGTTGACGACTTTCTTCATATTTCCGGCTTTGACGTATATCTTCGCCGTGCGTTCCGTCGCCGAACTGCTTGTAGCCGTTATCTTTATCGAACGCGACAGGGATCCGTTGCCGCCCGCGTCCGTATCGGTCAGCGTAAGCCAGCCGCCCGCGTCGCTGTAGACTATCTCTGATGCGTTTACCTGTAATCCGGCAGGATAGCCCTTGTCGCTTATGCTGTAGTTCGTCTCGGCGGTCAGGGTATATTCGCTGTCCACCCCGAACTCTATATCGTCCTCGCTTACCGACATCCACCACTGGCCGTCGTGGATAATGCCCACGGCGTGCTCGTTCCAGGGGGTGACTTTTTCTTCGAGCTCCATACCGCCGCCCGAGATGGTTATATCGTAGGTCACGACCCTGTTCATCACCCACGGGGTCGAATAGACCAGCGGGAAAACGAACGGTTCGGGGAACGCCGTGCCGCCGCGGGTAGCCTCGACCACCACTTCGTAAGCCGATATATCCTGAGGTATGACGAGCATATCGGCGCCCGAGTTGAGTACCGTGGTAAGCGTCGGAGTGAGCACATAACCACCGCGCAGGCCGTTCGCTGAGGTCAGAGTCATATCGGCGGGGGTGCCGAGGCCGCTCCACACCGGAGCCGACCCGTTCACCACCGGAAGCGTGCCTTTTGTCTTGACGTCCTTGATCGTGATCTTCGTGATGACGACAGGATCGGTGTAGTCCTTGACGCGGGCCGTGAAGTTGATGCGGGTGAGCGCGTGGCCGAACGCGAGGTTCACCGGCGCGTAACCCGAAGTGAGGCCCGTGGAGGCGTACATCAGGTCTACCTGCTTCGACGGGTCGGCGGGGGTGGTGTAGGCTATGGTCATCGAGGGCGAGTTGGCCGCACCCATCGTAACGCGGATCACGGGATCGCCCGCAGGCGGAGCCGCGCTCTGGTCCTGCCACGGAAAGTAGCCGAAGAAAGCGAGCTGCGCGGCGCTGGGCGCGGGCCAGTTGGCGACGGGAGCGTAGACGAACTTCGTGCCGTCGTAGGTCACCCGCTGGTTCTGGAGCGTGGAGTAAGGCTCGACCGGGGCCGACGCATTGATCTTGCAGTATGCGTATGCGCCGAACGAACCGGCAGCCGGGATGTTGTTCCCGCTCTCGATGGGGTGTCCCGCCGCCGCGCGCGTCGAACCGTCGACCGCCGGGGTGAAGACTATGGCTTTCGTGTTGTCGACGGGGACGTAGTCTGTCAGAGTGCTGTCGCGAAGGCATCCCCCGAGCGTCAGCACAGCAACAAACAACAGCATTACGGTAAGCGTCATTGCGAGCCGCGTCAGCGGCGCGGCAATCCAGTTTATTGACTTTCTGGATTGCTTCGTCGCAACTCCGTTGCTTCTCGCAATGACGGATGCGGGAATGTCCTTATATACTCTGAATCTTTGTATCATATCTTTTGTCTCTTTTTTATCTTTTTTGCACCCGGCGGCAGGTATCAGCCGCCGCCGGATCGATGTCTGTTACTCCGCCACGCAGCGGATCGTATTGCCGTTCCAACGGTCATTACTATTCTGGGTGATCATGCCACTACTCATAAAGTACACTTGGGTTCCCAACGTGTTGTAACCGGAATTAGGGAAAGTAGATGTCCATTGCAGGCAAGATGCGCCCACGCTGTACAGCTTGTTGCCGGTGCCGTTGTTGTCATTGCGGTACCCGGCGGCAGGAAAAAATACCGATGCGTTCTTATGGGAACTGCCGGGAATATTGTTGTGCCACATATAGCCCACATAAGCCGCCTGCCAGGTTCCGCGAGCCACCCCATCGGAGACTATCGCCCTGCGGTCGAAGAATCCGTCGGCATAGTAACCCCACGCGACGTTGTAATTAGTCGGCCTTTGATATAATCCGTGATATTCGCCGCAACCGAGCGAGCGCATAAACTCCGACGTTCCTGTTTCCCCATTCCAATAATCAGCATCGTCTTTAAAGCGGCGGTATCCGGGCGGGCATGCTTCGTGGTCGCTGAAGATGGATTCCCAACTCAGAGTGGTGTTATACGACTGGGACCACCCCGTCACGGTCGTTTTGCCGGGATGAAATGCGAAACGCTCATGGGTCGCGTCGCCTGCCCACTGCCAGTGCGCCCCGGCCTGTGTCGGGTATGCGGTGAATGTGCTTGCCGCGCTTCCGCCTGTCGTGGTGCCGCGCCTGTAGACCTGGATGTAATTGTGTCCGTCGGTCATGCCCGCAGCCGTCAGGTTGCTCGGAGTTATCTTACGTGCGTATTGGCCGTATCCGGCAGCTACATCGTCGGGATGGATCAGGTAATCCGCTCCTTCGCCCTGGCGCAGCCATATCACGCGCTTGTAGTAGTATTCGGTCGAACCGTTGGTGCCGAACGAGACCACGATCCTCGCGTAGCGGGCGGGCTTGGCGGCCGTGGGGGTCCAGTTCTGCTTCAGTCCAATGCGGAACACTATATCCTGTCCCGTCACCGACCCCATCTGGAAGACGGACGTGCCGGGTACGTATAACCCCTCGGTGTCGGGGTCGCCCAGGTTGGCCGCATTGGGACTTCCCGCGGCGAACAGGATGTCGCCCTCCTCGAAGTCGGGGCCGTAGTCGAGCACCTGCACCGCCCATTTGCCCCAGTATGAAGCCGTGCCGCCGGTCGGGACGGTGATAATGCGCTCGGCGCGCTGATCAGCCCTCCAGAACGCACCTATATAAGTGGTGGTCAGGCTCGGCACGTTGCCTTCGGTACGGATCTCCGGATCGACGTAGTGAAGTTCGTATGAGAGGCCGGTTATAGTCGTTTCGTTAAGTATCTCGCCGGTGGCCTTGTCGCGGAAGACGGTCGTGAAGCTCCCCTTGCCCTCCTTGCCGGACGTTTCGTGGTCTATCGTTTTTACGGTCATGGTTCCGTTGCCGTTTCCGTAGACGTAGGCGCTTACGGAGCCGCCGTCGAAGCCGGACAGATCGTTGAGCAGCGGCAGGCCGATCAGCGATGCATCGCCGACGGTCACTTCGTTGGTCCCGCGACGGATGGAGGCTTCCCACTCGGTGTTCGAAGTTACCGCGATGGTGTATGTCGAGCCGTTCATCAATATCTTGCGGCCGTCGGAGTCGGTCGTGAGCGTCGGGGTGAACGCTCCGGAAGAACTGCCGTCGCGGACACAGCGGACATCCGCATAACCGTTTGCGTGCAGCGGGGTTACAAAGGCTTCTTCTGTCACATTGTAAAAAACCGACCAATTGAGCCTGCTGGCCAATCGGGAACCCGGCGAACAACCATGATAGAACATATGCCAACAGTAGGGGCTACCGCCGTAATGGGCTGCCGACATATATCCGATGGAAGTCGTATTGTACCATGGATTTCGTACCGCCCCTGCAATGGTGGTTTCCAGTTCCGCCTTCGTAGGTACGCGCCACCCTTTCGGACAGGGATCGTAAACGGTTTTGTTTTGATCCCAATTAGATTGCCTGACTGTGTAGTTCGTGATCGGGTTCCCGGGATTGTTTATGCCGGCGGCCCGTGTGTTAGTGCTTATCGCAGGGAACGAGAACGTACTGCCGGAAGCCGTATATGTCGCTCTCTTATAAAGAGATGTAGATATCGGATCTTTGCGTCCCCATTGGTACCCCATTCCGATCAGTCCGCTTCCGGCCGGTGTGGTCGAAGCGTCGATCAAGCCTGCATTGGGCCACTCCGAGGCTGAGAGCAGGGCGCCCATATCGCGGTCCATCCACACTATGGTGCCACTCCCGTTTATATCCCCCGGTTGATTATTCGGATCGAGCACCCAGATATGCCAGCTCCAGAGAATATCCTCGCCGGCTTCGCGGATGTGGTTGCTGTTCTTGTCGTTGAAAACGGCTATGACGGCGTTACCCTCGACGCTGCCGGGGGTGACGTGGAGCGTGGCGTGGTCCAGCGTGCTGCCGTCGTAGGCCTTGAACCACTTTATGTTGTTCGCATTCTCGGCCCAGACCAGTTCGGCGCTGAATTTCATGTCGTTGTTGATCCAGTCGGCCGGCAGGTCCCCGGCGGCGACGGCCTGTTTGATCTGTCCGTAGACCGGAATGGCGATGGTTTCGCCGCCAGTCGGCAGGATATAGCAGTTGGACGACGCTTCGGGCTCGATCCACGGCAGGGAATGCTCGTAATTCAGCCCCCAGGGCTTTACGTTGACCGTGTATTCGATCTGCTTCGCTCCTACAAAAGCCTCCTCGGCAGTGTCGTAACCCGTTCCCAGGACGCCCTGTATCTCCACATCGTAGAGGCGGTTGCGCAGGATATTGCCATTGGTGACGGTCGGGGGTACGTCCACGCGGTAGTAGCTGACGTTGGTGTCCGAGCCAAACCGTCCGCCCACGACCAGCGCCGTCTTTTTCAGGCGGTCGCTCTCGCCGGACTGGTTAACCTCGAAAACGTACTGTTTGTTGACGATCATCCCGTAGTCGGGATTCATGCTGTTCGTTCCGGCCGTATAATAAGGCGCGGCGATACCGGGAAGGTACGCCGTTGCGGTGGTCGACGGAACGTTGGGGGTCATGGCTTTGGGTTTCGCCGGGTCGGCGTAGTTAAGATCGCCGTCGATATATGGGATATAGCCCTGCGTCTTGCGGTTGAAAACGCACGCCGAGACCAGTTCGAAAGTGCCGAAATCGAGCGGCGACTTGAGCCTGACGTTGAACTTGGCGTGCATGCGGATCAGCGGGAAAGCGCCGCCGTTGTCGGTGATCTCGTTGTTGGGCAGATCCTTTTTGACCTCGACCGCTCCGGTGACGGCATACATCGGCAGCGGGCGCGATGTCCCGTTGTACCACTCGCCCGTTTCGGTCATCACGAGGCCGTTAAGGAAACTCGTGAGGCTCTGCATTTTGGTGTATCCGTAATTATCGGCGCGGCGGGCGTTCATCACTATCACCAGCTTGGAATCGCGGCCCGGATAGGCGTTGAGCGTCGTGTTGACCCAGCTCGGGGGGCCTTCGGTGAATGTTCCCTGCACCGGGACCATCGTCACGGCCTGGTATGTGGTGCCGTTCAGCTTCACGAAGTGATAGACGTCGATGGTCGCCACCGCGGCTTCCTGCGTGTCGCTCATCCCGCGCGTGGCGGCTTCGTGCAGACCGCCCTCGACGTCGACCTCGAGCCGCAGGCTTACCGCCCCGTCGCCCGGTGCATCTATATCCATCTCCCTGTCCCTGAGACACCCCTGCATGACCGCCGCCCCTGACAAAAGGAGCAATGCCATGCAAACATATGCCGCGTATGCTTTTCTTCTCATTATATCGTAGCCTCTTTTATTTCTCAAGTTTAGTCCAGTCCGGGTTTCGTACCCTCGGTTGCCCATGACGGCATCTTTACGGTGAAGCTGCCCTCGAAATATTCGAACAGGATCGGTATCGTTATTTCGACGTCCAGGTCGAAGCCGGTGATCGAGTCCAGTATGTCGCTCAGCGCCTCGGTGCAGTCCACCGCATTCGTTTCGGGGTTGACTACATGTATCAGCACGTCGTTGTCTTTTTTTACTCTCGGTATGTTGAACGCGGCATTGCCCATCGGGCCGTCGGGCGTCGTTTTGACTACCGACTGCTGGCTGTATGTAACGGCGCCGCCGCTCAGGTAATTCATATAAAAGGTGAAGCCCCTCTGGACTTTCTCGATCCGTATAACAGCCTGTTTGCCGTTCATCGAATAACCTTTCACATATACGTCGAGTTTATTGTGTGCGTGGGTAAAATGTATGGTTTCGTCCACGGCGCCTTTATCGGGAACGGTGAACGTCTTAAGTATCTCTGTTGGATTGAAGCTCCTGGTGAGTCCGAGCGCCGGAGCGGGCGCGGTGTAAAGCGGGTCTCCGCTTTCGGTGGTGTTGAATACCACCTGGCCGTCCGCGGGAGTGAAGATGTTCCCTGCAGCGGTAATATTCGTGTTGCCTGCCGCGTTGCTCCACGCCACGACCGAATAGGTGCCGGGGGCGAGCGCGAACCTGATCTCCTGATTACTGCCCAGAGAGGCCGTAGCGACCGTCCGGGACGAGTGCAACGCGCCTGTGCCGTCGAACAGCATCAGTTCGGTTGCGGTTATCCTGTTTTTGAACACCTCTGCGCCATTCTTGTCATGCAGCGAGAAATTGAGCGTCACGTTCTCTTTATCCGGGCAATTCCGGTTATCCTCGGTCATATCGCAACCGGGGAACAGCATCGCTGCCGTGACAGTAAAAAGTGCAGTGCGTAGATATTTCATAACTTTTTCGGTGGGCTGGTTTTTATTTCCTGTTTTTTAGGAGAAAAGGGAAGGCCGGCCCTGCGGCCTTCCCTTTCGGTGTTGATTGATTCTCAGGTTTCAGATTTACTGAAGTACGGGTTTCATGGGTTCTGTCGTCCAGCCGATCTGGGTAACCTTCACGCGCAGGTCGATGGGTTCGATTTCAGCGTCGTCGTGAATGTTCTTAACGGTGAACGTGAAGTCGGCGGCGTCGATGGTGTAGATCTTGCCTGCTTCGAAATGGGTGATCTCGGTTATGCCGTCGGACTTCATAAGTTTGTTAACGGTCAGGAACTTGTCGCCGCTGTAATCCTGGCCGTTGTCAGCAACGACGCCGTTGATGGCTACGATAATGTGCGGAGCATAGGTAATCGCATTCTGGAAAGTGCCGGTTCCGAATACCGGGGTTGCCAGCAGGTTGTAAGCCCAAACCTTGGTAGCATCGGTTCCGTTCGGATATTTCGTCAGGACAGTCGCCGTGTTGCCGAAATGTGTTGCGCTGTAGTCGTGCAGAACGCCCGGGGTGGTGTAAACGGTTTTGTTGTCGCCGTAAGTGTCACCGTCGCCCTGACCGGGGTTAACGATGGTTCCGCGGGTGATCCAGTCTATGCTGATCGTCGGATAGAAGTTGTTGACAAAGATTCCGTCGACATTGAATTCGGTAATGGCGACAGCGGGAGTATCGGAAGTGGGAACAGCCTTAACACCGCCGACTTCAAGGCGTGCGACGTGCGGACGCAGGTCTATCTGTACGAACTTCTTGGTGTCGTCGCCCGGGAATTTGACGGTGTCGTTCTCGATCTCGCCTTCGCCGTAGAGAGTCACGCCGGCGAGGTTCTTGTTGAGAGCGCTGTACTCCATCGCCTGGGTAAGGACGACGGCTTTCACACCGCTGATGTTGTTCCCCTCGACTGCGGCAATAGCATAAGCGGTACCGGTGATCGCGCTGCTGTTGCCGACGATGTAGGCTTTCTTTACGGATGCCTTGATGCCGGTGATGGTAACGCCGTCAGCCGAAGTAGCATCGGTGATGCCGAGTTCCTTGTTGGTAAGATTGGTAGCGGTGGTAAATTTGTAGATGTACTCGATCTTGCCCGAGCCGTCGACCAGGAACAGTTCGCCGCCCGAGAAGGTAACGGGAGCGGTCGTTCCGGCAAGCGGAGAGTCGATAGAGCGGGTTTCGTTGCCCGAGAGCTGGATAGAGAGCGTCTGGCCGCCTTTACCGTTGGCACCGGGATCATTGTCTTTTGCGCAGGAAGCGAATCCCGCCACAATTGCGGCCATTGCTATGACCAGGATTTTGTTCATTTTCATTGCTTTAAAAATTAGTTTGGATGTTAAAAAAGTGATTAAATTGATTGTGTATTGTTTATGTATCAAGTTCCTCTGTTCTTCATCATATCAGGACCCGTTCCAACTCTTTTGCGCGTTCACGCTCCCTGATCTTTTCCCATGTTTCGGCCAGCATCTGTTTCATCCAGGCTTCATCCTCTTCCGCCGGAGCATCAAACTCATCCAGTTTGTCGAACATACCGGCAAGTTCTATCGAATCCAGTACGCTCTCTATGAAAGCGCCGCCCGGTTCAAAACGCCCGTCCAGCCTGAAAGCGTCCAGCAGCGACATCTCCGAATACTCCGCCGCCGGCCGGTATTTCTTACTTTCCGCATCGTAAGCGGCCAATCCCTCTTCCATAAGCCTGTCGAGCGATCGTTTCGTCTCTCCGGCCTGTCCATAGCAGTAAAGTTCCTCTTCCGACGATCCGCCCGCACGTTCCAGCATCCACATTATGCCTATCGGGAGCATCGCTACTTCTTTTCAAAATAGACGCGGATAAATGTGCCGTTCCGCAGTTTCGGGAAAAAGTTCTCGGAAATATATGCCCACGTCGTACCGCCGCGCAGGTTCCGCAGGAGTGTCTGGCGGCCTGTCTGCGTGCGGACGTTCCACACCACGTTATGGTCTATGATATCCAGCGCCTCGCGCTGCCAGGGCACGTTCGGGTCGGCGGCGATCAGGCGGCGCAGGCCATACCAGTCGGCGGATCCGTTGAACAGCGCGATGCTTTCGCCGGGCATGCCCGAGTGCATCATGATATACTCCTTGACCGACACGGCGCGCTCCCACGCAAGGCGGTCGTTCACTTCGATCGGCCCCTCGGGCGAGGCGAATCCGGCGACCACGACATATTTGATGTCGGCCTCGCCACTCTCCTGAATCAGGCTGATGGCCGAGATCAGGTTGATGAGGGTTTGGCGGTTATCCGCGTAATCTTTCTCTATCTCATATTGGTTGAGCCTGTAATATATCGTCAGGGCGTCGTCGCGCTCGTCGTCGAAGAACCTCATCGGTTCCGTGCGGTCGAAATCGGATACCGGGTGGACGAATGAGAATGCGCCGTGCAGGAAGTCGACCACAGACTGGCGGGGCTGCTCGGCATACGTCCTCACAGGTTCCGTTTTCACGACCCTGACAGGAGCCGGAGCCTCGGGAGCGGGCAGGATGCCCACAGCGAGGATGGAGAGGCATACATCCGAATTGCAGCACCCGGCCGTGACCGTTTCGATCTCGAGGCGCGAATCGTTCATCCACGGCTGGAAAGGCACGGACGCAGTGTAATTGACGGCAGCTCCGTTTTTTGTGTAGGTGCCGTTTTCATAGGATGCGGTGTGGTCGGCCGCCCATTCGTGGCGCTGCCAGTTCGTTTCCGCGCGTTTGCCCTGGACGATAATTGCCGGAAGCGACGCGCTGTATCGTCCGTTGCTGATGACGGGGGCGTATATGACGGTCTTGCCGCCCGCCGCGGCCTTGCGGCCTATGTCGGCGGTGAAGCGCACCGTTACCGCCGCCCCGTCGGACTCCACGGCCATGTTCGTGAAATTCGTTTTGGTACCCTGGGCCTGAAGGCTTACGACCGCGCAAAGGGCTATGAGAAGTGTGGATATCTTTTTCATCGTTCGCTGTTTTCCTGTTACTTAATCATAAACACGAGGCTGATCCCGGCGCGCGTCGGGCCGAAGTAGGTGGTCGAGACCTTGTCTATCTGGTCGGCGCAGAGCGTACAGTCGTACTTTTTGTACTCCATGTGCAGCACCCCTACCCCTACATGGAATTCGGCGCCCCATTTTTTGGCGAACGCCCAGTGGTAGCCGTAGGTGATACCTCCACCCCAGGCGTTGCCTTCGTAGCGGTATTTCTTGTCGAAAAGCAGCGGAATAGTGTGCTGGCTGATATTGTATTGGGTATAGAGTGCGTGTGCCCCGAGGAAATGTCCGTTGAAGCGTTCGCACAGCCACCATCGGTATTCGGCGTGCAGGAGCCAGTGGTTGAGTTTCTTGTTGTTATCGTCGGTCCCCATGTGGTGCCAGCGGTTCCAGCCGCCGCCAACTTCGATCGTGCTCTTAGGCGCTATGCCTATTTCACCGGAAAGATTGGGGGTAAGGGCCGCAGCGCCGTACAGCAGATTGGTCTTGACGGCCAGCAGAGGCAGGTCGCGCTTCATCTGCGAATAGAGGTCGGGATTGGTGTAGGCCGAATAAGGCTCGGGATATTCCGGTCCGGCCGGTTCGACCGTTATTTCAGGTTCGGGTTCAGGCTCGGGTTGGTATTGGGGTTCCGGTGCGTTTCCCGCGGCGTGGCGTATCCTCCATGCGTCGGCAAGCGTGCTTTGGTCGGTGGGCCTGTAGCGGTCGTCCGTGCGCGAGGAGTAGGTCTGCGGCTGGCTTGCGGCGGATACGGGCGAAAGGATTATCACGCTGCCGCGCACCATGTACGAAGCGCCGGCGGGTGCCGTCAGCCATTCGAGGGCTTCGGTCAGCGATGCCGTCGTGCTGTTGAGCGAAACCATCCTGGATGTGTCGAACAGCGCCCTTTCGAATCCGAATTTATATTTGGTCTGGCTCTCGATCTCGGCCATCATCCTGGCCGCCGGCATCCTGCCCGCCGTAAAATTAATGATCTCGTTCTGCGCGTAGGCCGCTGTCGCCAGCAACAGTGTGCAGAGAACGCTGGAAAACGTCCGGATAATCTTATTTTTGAATGTCATTGAAATTGGGTTGCCTTACTGGGTTACTACCTGGTTACTGTAACTATATTTCCTTCCATCGTATAGTTGAATCCGTTTTGTGTTATCTTCCGCAGGACGGCCATCACCTCTTCAGGCGACTCTGCGCCGCTGAATCCGACGACGATCTCACGCCCTGTATCCACCCCGGGCCGCACCTCTATCCTCACTCCGTAGTAGTCGGCCGCCGTCCTGAATATCTCGCCGAGCGGTTCGCCATGGAAATTCATGGGTTCTCCCTTCAGCCGCAGCACTTCTCCCCTGCCCGCCTCGCCGAGTTCGACCGTGTTGTCCCGTTTATTGTATGTGAAAACGTCCCCGGGTTCAAGCGCCTGCCTGTGTTCGCCGGCCGTCACATCTACCTTACCCGTGGTAAGCGTCACATGTTCCGTATCTTCGGTATCTATTGCCCGCACAAGGAATTCGGTACCCCGGACCATTACCGTCAGGGTGCCGCCTTTCACGGTAAAGGTTTTTCCGCCGGCCTTCACGACCCGGAAATACCCTTCTCCATTAAGTTCCACGATACGGTTCTCGTTGAAGTTTTCGGCATATTCCAGTTTGCTGCCGGCCGACAAGGTGACAGTCGTGCCGTCGGGTAAGACGATGCCCCTGCTGCTGTCGGGCGCGGTCACCGACACGGTCTGATATGCGGTCAGGCCCTCTGCACGGTCCTGCGTCAGCCAGACCACGAGGCCTGTCATACATACGACAAACAGCGGGATCACCGCTGCAGCTACCTTGAATACCAGTCTTTGGCGGAGTGGAGTCGTCGCTCTCATGCCCGGCGCCGTGTAACCCGCCTTCATGCGCAGCCGCGGCAGTGCCTCGACCAGCTCCGCGCGGGGTTTTCTCTCGAAACAGACCATCTCTTCGAAGGTCTCCCCCAACGCCTCGCCGGCATCTTCTTCGCTGTCGCCGCTGGCCAGCCATCCCTGTACGATCTCCGTGTTTTCAGAGTCGAGACGGCCGCCGAACAACTTCCGTATGATCTGTCCGGCTGCAGTAAGTTGCTGTTCGTCTTTTTTCTTCCGCATATCAGTTGTCTGCTTTCTTTTAATTTTTTTGCCGCGGTATTTGCCAGTTTCGTCGTGCGGGGTTGTTTTCAGACTGCCCTTCATTAATATTACCCCCTGACCTGCTGATTCTTAATCGAAAAACCGCACTTTTTTCACATTGTTTTCATATACATCTGTTTATCAGTGGATTAAAAATTTCATTTTTTTACATATTTCGCCCATCAGGCATACGGACAGCCTGTCGGCGATCGCCGGCAGTTAGTGGAATTTTATTAAAAATAAGGGATCAGGCCGTGGGCCCAATGTTCAAAGCGAGAGGAACAGGGCCAAGAGAAAAAGCAGCTCTGCCAACTCTTTCTGGACGGTGCTTACGTAGACCTGTACCGTCTGTCTGGTTATATCCAGCTCCCGGGCGATCTCATCGTCGGATTTGCCCTCGAAACGCCTCATTTCGAAGACGCGCCTCTTTTTTTCGGACATGGTCGCAAGCGTCAGGCGGATAAGCAGTTCCGTCTCCCTCGCTGCAATGAGTTCGTCCACAGGATGGTCGAGCGTATCGGCGTTGGGCGTGGTCATTTCGACATATTTCAGTTCGACCTTGCGGCGGCGGAGCTGGTCCAGCGCGAGGTTCTTGGCCTTGACATATAAATAACCTTTGAAATTCCGGCCCGAACTGAATCTTTCGCGGTGTTCCCACACATAGGCGAAGACCTCCTGCGTCAGTTCCCGCGCATCCTCGCGCGAATGCAGGATCACCGCCAGGAAATCTTCCAGCGGCCCGCCCATATGAGTATAGAGTTTTTCGAAAGCCGACGCATCGCCGCAGCGCAGCGCGTCTATCAGGTCGGGATCGATGCGGCTTCTGCCACCGTACTTCTCCGCGTGTGCGGGATCAGTTGCTGCGCTGCCTACATGTAGTCCATCTGTCAGGCTCAGATTTTGTTCCATGTTCTTATTTCTCGTTGATACGAACGGTTGTCTTTCTTTGCCCGCTTTCGGGCTGAACGTCGTGCCG
Organism: Rikenellaceae bacterium; assembly: GCA_031547885.1. Lineage (GTDB taxonomy): Bacteria > Bacteroidota > Bacteroidia > Bacteroidales > Rikenellaceae > UBA940. Next base: position 35,562 of record JAVBRO010000005.1, on the reverse strand, counting down.
GAAATTATTATTTCAAATACTTTCGGCTAACGCCTATGCATTTTTAACGTAAATGGCAAACTTAGTATATTTTTTTTCTTTTTACCTAATCTTTTTATTAATTCTTTTCAGAGAACAACTATGATTCAGGAAGACAAAAAAAAAGAGCGTGGCACATCCGAAACCCCGCACGCGGGAACTGGCGGTCCCCAAAGACGAAGTAACGTCGCACCACGCTATACCGATGTACAGAATGATATTGACAGTTACCACTTACGTCTTTGAGTTCCAAATCGCCAGATTTTGCGTGCCGCCGTGGTATATGTTTTGCCGGTGTTTTTTCAAATACCGACGGGACAAATATACTGTTTTTTTGGTTGCCGGGCTGTAAATATCACTTTTACAAAAAAGTAATCATCACAGAGCGTGCAGAAATGGCGCTCCAGCTTGATTTGTCAAAAAAAATATTGAAAAACATTTGGATGTATTAAATAATCGTATTTAATTTGTATCATTAATAAGCCTATTAAACAACATTAATAATGAGCGAATCGAAAGAAGAAAAGATGCAGGAAGCCGGTCGGAGCATGGAAGAGAAGATAGTTGCGGCGGCCCAAAAGCTGTTCCTGAAGAACGGTTTCGAGATGACTTCGACCACGCAGATCGCCCGAGAGGCCGGGTGCAACCAGGCGCTCGTGCACTATTATTTCCGCACCAAGGAGAAACTTTTCGACGCCGTGCTGGGCGGCCGCATCAGGGAGGCTCTGAAAGGTTTTTTCGTGCTGAACACCGGCGAAGGAAGTTTCGAGGAGAAACTGACGCGGATGATAGAATTCCACTACGACTTTGTAAGGAAAAACTCGGATATGGTGCTGTTCCTGATCAACTCTCTGGTACGGAACCCCGAAATGATCGGAAGCGTCGCCGCCGAACTGGGTGATATACCAATGCAGACTCTGAAGAACTTCAGCGACGACCTGAACGCCGAGATCGCCGCCGGGCGGATACGCCCCGTATCGCTGCCGGATCTGCTGCTGAATATAGTTGCGATGAACGCTCTTCCTTTCGCGATCAAACCGGTTTTCTCAAAAGTACTGAGTATCAGCGAGGCCGATATGGAACTACTGTTCGACCAAAGAAAGAAAGAGATAGTAAAAACCGTATTGCTGGGCCTGCGCCCGTAAAGACTATGAAAAAGATTATTTTACTGTTGCTGCTGGCCTGCCAAAGCGCGGTCGTTTTCGGGCAGCTTACCATCGAAGAGTGCTATCTCCTTGCGCGGGACAACTATCCCCTCGTCCGCCAGTACGGCCTTATCGGACTCTCCGAGGGCTACGACCTGAAAAACGCCTCGAAGGCGTGGGTGCCCCAGTTGTCGCTCACGGCCAAGGCCACATACCAGACAGACGTAACCAGCCTGCCTATCGAATTGCCGGGCATCGAAGTCCCGACGCTGGCCAAGGACCAGTACCAGATACAGGCCGAGGTTTCGCAGGTGATCTGGGACGGCGGGGCGACTAAAGCCTCCAAAGACGGGATCAGGGCACAGGGCGATGTCGACCGTGCGCAGTTCGAGGTGGATATGTACGCCATCCGCGAACGGATCAATAACCTTTTCTTCGGCATACTGCTGCTGGAAAGGCAGATAAGCCTCAACGACCTCTATTTGCAGAATCTGCAGGTCAACTACGACCGCATCGCAGGCTACATGGCCAACGGGGTTGCCAACCAGGCCGATCTCGACGCCGTGAGGGCCGAACAACTCACTGCCAAACAGAACACGACAAAAATGCAGGCCAGCCTCAGCGCCTATATTAGGATGCTGGCGGCCTTCACAGGCAAGCAGCCGGACGACGTTTCGCTGGTGATGCCCGGTATCCTGCAGCCCATAACCGGAACCGCAGAGAACAGGCCCGAGATGGGACTCTTCGACGCCATGCAGCGACGGATCGAGACACAGCGCAGTAAGATCAACGCATCCAACACGCCACAGTTAGGTCTCTTCATCCAGGGCGGCTACGGCAGGCCGGGGCTGAACATGCTGCAGGATCAGTTCAAGACCTATGCGATCGGCGGCGTCAGGCTGTCGTGGAACATAGGGAGCTTCTATACCCGCCGCAACAACCTGCAGAAGATAGAGACCGGCGTCGCCCAGGTCGACGTACAGCGCGAAACATTCCTCTTCAACAACGACCTGCAGCAGACACAGCTCGATGCCGAATATCGCAAATTCACGCAAATAATGGAGGACGACGACGAGATAATCCGCATGCGCGGCAACATCGTGAAGGCTTCGGAAGCAAAGTTCGAAAACGGCACCATCACCTCGTCGGACCTGATGCGCGACCTGATCGCCCAGCAGAACGCCAAAGTCGGGAAAGCGCTCCATGAAATAGAACTCATGCAAACGATATACGGAATCAAAACACTTACAAACAACTGATTATGAAAAAAATATTTATCATCGCACTGGCAGCGCTCGCCACCGCCGGATGCAACCGCAGCAAATACGACTACGACGCTTCGGGAACGTTCGAAGCCACCGAAATAATAGTTTCGTCGGAAGCCACCGGACGCCTGGTGTGGTTCTCGGCCGAAGAGGGGGACATCCTCAAGGCCGGACAGCAGGTCGGACTCGTCGATACTCTGCAACTGCATTTCAGCAAGATCCAGCTCATGGCTAACCGCCGGGCCGTGGGTAGCCGCGAACTCAACATCACGCAGCAGATCGCCGCAACGCAGCAGCAGATCGCCACCCAGCAGCATGAACGCGAGCGCACCGAAAGGCTTATCGCCGTCAACGCCGCCAACACCAAGCAGCTGGACGATATCGACGCCGCCATCGCGGTGCTCCAGAAACAACTTGCCGCACAGCGTGAATCGCTCCAGAGCAGCAACCAGAGCATATCGGGAGAGGCCGCAGGACTTGCCGCACAGGTCGCTTCGGTGGAAGACCGCATCGCCCGGAGCCGCATCTCCAGTCCCATTGACGGAACGGTATTGGTTAACTACGTCGAACAGGGCGAATACGCCGCGACCGGCATGCCTCTGTTCAAGATAGCCGACGTGCAGCATATGATACTGCGCGCCTATGTGACCGCCGACCAGCTCACCCGACTACGCCTCGGACAGCAGGTAACCGTTTACACCGACTTCGGCCAGAAAGATTCGCGGCAGTACGACGGCACGGTGACGTGGATATCCGACCAGGCCGAATTCACCCCGAAGACCATCCAGACAAAAGACGAACGCGCAAATCTGGTCTACGCCGTGAAGATATCGGTCCGCAACGACGGCTACCTGAAGATAGGAATGTACGGCGACGTAAATTTCAACTTCCAATGACGGCTGTAGGAACGCAAACTGCGGTTCGCGCAAAAGGCCTCGAAAAGAGCTACGGCAGCGTGAAGGCGCTGAAAGGGGTCGGTTTCGACGTTCCCCCCGGCGAGCTTTTCGGCATAATCGGACCGGACGGAGCCGGCAAGACCACGCTGTTCCGCATCCTGACGACGCTTATCCTCGCCGACAAGGGCACCGCGGAAGTGGTCGGGCTGGACGTGGTGAAAGACTTTAAGGATATCCGCAGCAGGGTCGGCTACATGCCCGGACGCTTTTCGCTCTACCAGGACCTGAGCGTCGAGGAGAACCTCAACTTCTTCGCCACGGTCTTCAACACTACGGTCGAGGAGAACTACGGCCTGGTGAAGGATATCTACGTGCAGTTGGAACCTTTCCGGAAGCGCCGCGCAGGAGCGCTGTCGGGCGGTATGAAACAGAAACTCGCCCTTTGCTGCGCCTTGATCCACAAACCCGAGGTGCTGTTCCTCGACGAGCCGACGACAGGCGTCGACCCGGTTTCGCGCAAGGAGTTCTGGGAAATGCTGGGCCGCCTGAAAGAGCAGGGGATCGCCATATTGGTTTCGACACCCTATATGGACGAAGCGAGCCTCTGCGATCGTATCGCTCTTATTTACGAGGGTTCGTTCCTGAATATCGACACGCCGCAGGGTATCATCGACTCGTACCCCGAGACCATCTGGTCGGTCGAAGGCGAACGGATGCCGCAACTGCTCGAACAACTGCGCAAGATTCCTCAGGTCAAAACGGCTTTCGCTTTCGGCGACCTGCACCACGTTACCGTACAGCCGGACTTCACGACTTCTGCGCTCAGGTCGGAGCTGGCAAAGGCCGGTTATCCGGACGCGCGGGTCGAACCGATAAAACCGAACATCGAAGATGCCTATATGTTATTAGCAGGCAAATGATCATGGAAAATAACATCGTCATACATACCGAAAGCCTGACCAAAAAGTTCGGGAATTTCACCGCCGTCGATCACATATCGTTCGACGTGCACCAGGGCGAGATTTTCGGATTCCTGGGGGCCAACGGCGCGGGCAAAACCACCGCCATGCGCATGCTGTGCGGATTGAGCAAACCCACCGGCGGCATCGGCACGGTGGCCGGTTTCGATATCGCGCGGCAGCAGGAGGATATCAAGCGCCGCATAGGCTACATGAGCCAGAAATTCTCGCTCTATGAAGACCTGAAAGTGTGGGAGAACATCCGTCTGTTCGGCGGGATCTACGGCATGACCGACCGCCAGATCGCCGAAGGGACCGACCAGATGCTGGCGACGCTCGATTTCGAGGCCGAACGCAACACGCTCGTAAAATCGCTGCCGCTCGGCTGGAAGCAGAAACTGTCGTTCTCGATAGCTGTTTTTCACCGTCCGAAGATCGTCTTCCTCGACGAGCCGACCGGAGGCGTCGACCCCGCGACCCGGCGCAAGTTCTGGGAGCTTATCTACGCGGCAGCCGGCGATGGGATAACTGTTTTCGTCACCACTCACTACATGGACGAGGCGGAGTACTGCGACCGCGTTTCGATAATGGTCGACGGGCGCATCGATGCGCTCGATTCGCCGCGCGAATTGAAAAAACAGTACTCGGCCGCAAGCATGGACGAGGTGTTCACAATGATCGCCCGCAAGGCTCAAAGAACGGGGGAATAAAGGCATGAAACAGTTCTTGTCATTTGTAAAAAAGGAATTCTACCACATATTCCGCGACCGCAGGACGATGATGATCCTGCTGGCCATGCCCATCGTGCTGATCATACTGTTCGGGTTCGCCATAACGACCGAGGTCAACAACGTGCGGATGGCCGTTTACGCCCCGTCTAACGACCTGCTGACGCGGCAGGCGACCGACCGTTTCGCCGCCAACCGTTATTTCGACATGGTCGGCATGGTCACCGATCCGCGCGAGATCGACCAACTTTTCAGAGAGAACCGGGCCGACATCGTGCTGATCTTCGGGGATGATTTCCAGAACAATCTGATGCACACGGGCGAGGCGCAGGTGCAGCTTATCATAGACGGCAGCGAGCCCAACACCGCATCCACCATCTACTCATATGCGACCAATGTACTGTCGCAATACCAGACCGAACTGGGGCTTTCGGCGGGAAGGCAAGGCGGCTACGTCATCAAGCCCGACGTGAAGCTGCTCTACAACCCGCAGATGAAGAGCGCCTACAACTTCGTCCCGGGGGTCATGGGACTGATCCTGATGCTGATATGCGCCATGATGACCTCGATCTCGATTGTGCGCGAGAAGGAGCGCGGCACGATGGAGATACTTCTCGTCTCGCCCATGGCGCCGCTGAGCATCATCCTCGCCAAAGTTGTTCCGTACCTCTGCATCTCGGCGGTCAACGTGATCACCATCATGCTGCTGGCGGTCTTCGTACTTGGCGTTCCGGTGGCCGGGAGCATCGCGTGGATAGCCGTGCTGTCGCTGATCTACATTTTCGTCGCGCTGGCCCTCGGCATCATGATCTCGTCGATAGTGAAGACACAGGCCGCCGCGATGCTCGCCTCGGCAATGGTGCTGATGATGCCCGTGATGGTCTTTTCGGGGATGATATTCCCCATCGAGAACATGCCCTGGATACTGCAGACGATATCCTGCATCATCCCGGCGCGGTGGTATATTTCGGCCATCAAGAAACTGATGATCGAGGGATTGCCTATCGTCTTTGCACTCAAAGAATTGGGCATACTCGCCCTGATGGGCACCGTGCTGATAACCGCCAGCCTCAAACTCTTTAAAAACAGACTGGAATAGCCATGTTAAAATATTTATTGGAAAAAGAGTTCAAGCAATTCTTCCGAAATTCGTTCCTGCCGAAGCTGGTGGTGTTCATGCCGGTACTGATGCTGCTGATAATGCCGTGGGCGGCCAACCTCAACACAAAGAACGTCAACCTGGTAGTGGTGGACGGCGACCGCTCGCCGCTCTCGGAGAGGCTTGCCGGGAAAGCTACGGCGTCGGATTATTTCAACCTGGTGGGGTACGCGGGTTCATACGACGAGGCTATGAAGAGCATCGAGTACGGCGACGCAGACATCATACTCGAGATACCGCAGCACTTCGAGCGCGACCTCATAAGGAGCAATTTTGCCAATGTGCTCATCTCTGCCAACACGGTGAACGGCATGAAAGGGGCGCTCGGAAGCGGCTACATGGCGCGCATAACGGCCGAATACGCTGCGGAATTGACCGCCGAAGCGGGCCGCGGGGTGACTGTAACGGCAAGCACCGTCAAACTCGACGTGGTTCCGAAGATCCTCTACAACCCCGACATGGATTACAAGAAGTTCATGGTCCCGGCCTTCATGGTGATGCTTATAACGCTGATATGCGGCTTCCTGCCCGCGCTGAACATCGTCATGGAGAAAGAGGCGGGCACAATAGAGCAGATCAACGTCACACCCGTCCCGAAGATCCTTTTCATCCTCGCCAAACTCATCCCCTACTGGCTCATGGGCATCGTGGTGCTGGGGCTGGGGCTGCTGATAGCGTGGCTCGTCTACGGCATAGTGCCTGCGGGGAGCCTCGGTGCTGTGTTCCTAGGGTTCCTGATATACGTGATCGCGTTTTCGGGCTTGGGGATCGTCATCTCGAACTACTCGGCCACCATGCAGCAGGCGATGTTCGTGGCGTTCTTCTTCATGATAATCTTCATCCTGATGAGCGGCCTGTTCACCCCCGTCAGCAGTATGCCGGCGTGGGCGCAGAAGATCACGATGATCAATCCGCTGAGGTATTTCATAGCGATAATGCGGAGCGTCTTCTTCAAGGCCAGCACCGTCGCCGACATATGGATCAATTACGCCGCGCTGGCCTGTTTTGCCGTGGGCGCGAACGTGTGGGCCGTGATGAGTTACAGGAAAAGTTCGTAAGGGATATCGACTCGCAAACCAGAAGCGCCGGAGACAAAATCCCGGTGCTTCCTTTTTTGTCCCGCCCCGCCGGTTTCGCCGTTCCAGATGCAGATTCGGGCCGTTCGCTCTTTTTACTGTGCGATTTATTGCGCAAGGTCCGATATTTGCTTCCGGGAAAATTCAAAACCGACAATAAGATGAAAAAAAGGATATTAACGATCCTGATGCTACTGTTCACTGCGGCAGCAGCCAGCGCACAGCAGGACACCCTGAGGCTGACGCTCGAACAATGCCTCGGCTATGCCCTGCGCGACAACTTTTCGAGGCAGGCCACGGCGCTCAACGAAAGTTCGCAGGAGCAGGCGGTGAAGGCGGCAAAAGGCGAACGCCTGCCCAACCTCACGGCCAGCGCAGGAGAAAACTACTCATACAGCAAAGAGAGCGGCAACAACTGGAGCGGCAGCTACGACCTGTCGACAAACATAACCGTCTGGCAGGGCGGACAGATCAGCAACACCGTCAAGATGAACGAGCAGCAGCTCGAGCAGACCAGGCTCCAGACGCAGCAGTACGACAACGATCTTACGATCAATGTCCTGCAGGCGTTCCTGACCGCCATCGGCAACGAAGAATTGCTGAAGTACCAGCAGTCGGTCCTCGAGACGAGCCGCGAACAGGCGGCAGAAGGCAAGATAAAACTCGAGACGGGGCAGATACTTCCGAGCGACCTGTTCCTGCTCGAATCGCAGTATATGACAGATACCAACAACGCGGCTGCGACGCAGATCACGCTCAACAACAGCCTCGTGGTGCTGAAAAACCTGATGTCGATGGAGCTGTCGCAGCCGCTGAAACTTATCTACCCCAACGATGAGGCGCTCGCCTCGATGCTCGACATGCCCACCCAGAACGAGGTGGTCGAGCGCGGCATGGAAACGATGCCGGATGTAAAGATCAGCGAATATAACGTCGTCATCGCCGAAACAGGGCTGCGGCTGTCGAAGTCGGCATACTACCCCACCCTTTCGGCGAATGCGGGCGTAGGCACCGGCACGCAGAATTTCAGCAGCTACGGCAAACAGCTCGGCGACCGTTTCGGCCCCTCGGCGGGGGTCTCGCTGAGCATACCCATCTTCAACCGCAACCGTACCAAAACGGACGTCGCGCAGAGCCGGATAGCGCTCCAGCAGGCAGAACTCGACCGCAGGCAGTCGGTCAAGGACATCGAGCAGACCCTTATGAACGAATACGGTAATGTGGTCTCTTCGGCCGGGTCGTTCCGCGCCTCGGACATGAAGCAAAAGGCGTACAAAAGTTCTTTCGACGCCTACACGTTCATGTTCAAATCGGGTTCGATAACAACCGTCGAACTGTTGCAGCAGCAGGATAATTACATAAGCGCCGTGAAGGATTACATACAGTACAAATACACGTTCATACTGCAGCGCAAGGTGCTCGACGTCTATATGGGGATACCGGTTAAAATGTAAAAAACAAATAAAACGATCATGAAAAAAGGAACGAAAAGAGGGATCATCTGGGGCAGCGCTGCAGCGATAGTTGTGGCCGCCGCCGTGATGCTGTCCACTCTCGATAAAAAAGAGGTCGTGTTCAGCACGAGCACGACACGCACCGGAACCGTCGGGATAACGGTCATGGCGACCGGTTATATCCAGCCGGTCGAGGAGGTCGAAGTGGGTACGCAGGTCTCGGGCGTCATCGAGAAGATATACGTCGATTACAACTCGCATGTGACCGCAGGACAGCTTCTGGCCGAGCTCGACAAATCGACGCTGCAGGAGAAACTCACACAGGCCCGGGCTTCGCAGACAAGCGCGCAGGCCGACCTGGTGTATGCCCGGCAGAATTTCAACCGCGTCAAGCATCTCCACGACAACAAGGCCGCCACGGACGTCAGCTTCGAGGAGGCCGTCAAACTTCTCACACAGGCCGAGACGGCCCTGGCCAATGCAAAGGCAAGCACCAGCCAGGCCGAGGTCAACCTGAAATATGCGTATATCTACTCGCCGATAAACGGGGTCGTACTGGAAAGGGCCGTCAACGTGGGCCAGACGGTGGCCGCTTCGTTCAGCACCCCCACCCTGTTCACCATCGCCGAAGACCTTACCAAGATGCAGGTCGAGGTCGACGTGGACGAAGCCGACATAGGCCAGGTCCGCGTTGGCCAGAAAGCGACTTTCACGGTCGACGCCTACACCGACGATGTGTTCGAAGGCACTGTGAGCCAGGTGAGGCTGCAGCCCACGGTGACCAGCAACGTAGTAACCTACACCGTGATAGTCGAAGCTCCGAATCCCGGGGAGAAACTCTTTCCGGGCATGACGGCCAGCATCTCGATCATGGTGGAGTCCGAGACCGCGCTTACCGTTCCGCTCGAAGCCCTCAACTTCAAAATGACGCCTGAGATCGCCAAATACCTGCATATTTCGGATCCCGGCCACGCAAGTTTTCCACAGGGGACCACGACTGGAATGCCGTCGAACGGCAACAGCTGGCATGCGGGAACGCACATGGTGTGGGTGAAGAATGGCGAAAGCGCCGAACAGCGCGCTATCGAGACCGGCATTAACAACGGTGTGAACGCCATAGTGAAATCGGGACTCAGCGAGGGGGATGAAGTGATCCTGTCGGCGACCGTGGGCAAAAAAAGCAACAGCAGCACCCAGAACGCCGCCTCCTTTATGCCTAAACCGCCGCGCAGATAGTGAAGAGTGAAAATCATTAACCATTGATCATTAACCATTAACAATGAGCGAGATAATTAAAGTCGGGAACCTCAGGAGAACGTTCGACGTGGGCAGCGAAAAGGTCCAGGCCCTGAAAGGGGTTTCGTTCACTATCGAAGAGGGCGAGTTCGTCAGCATCATGGGAACGAGCGGAAGCGGCAAATCGACCCTGCTGAACATCCTGGGCTGCCTCGACCGCCCCACCGAGGGTGAATACCACATCGACGGCATCCCCGTGAGCAGGCGCACGAAAGACGAACTGGCCGAAGTGCGCAACCGCAAGATCGGCTTCGTGTTCCAGTCCTACAACCTTCTGCCGCGCACTTCGGCCCTCGAGAACGTCGAACTGCCGCTGCTCTACAATAGTTCCATACCTGCCGCCCAGCGCCGTGAAAAGGCCCGCGCGGCGCTAGCGCAGGTCGGACTGTCCGACCGTATGGGCCACACCCCCGGGCAGCTCTCGGGCGGACAACAGCAGAGGGTGGCAATCGCCCGCGCCATAGTGAACGATCCGGTCATCATCCTTGCCGACGAAGCGACCGGAAACCTCGATACTCGCACTTCGTACGAGATCATGAGCCTTTTCCAAAAGCTCAACGCCGAGGGCAAGACCATCGCTTTCGTGACGCATGAGCCTGACATAGCGGTATTTACCAAGCGCACCATCATGCTGCGCGACGGGCTTATAGTCAAGGATGAAAAGGTAAATACGCAGTCGGCCGCCGACGCCCTCACAGCACTGCCGCCGACGGAAGATTACGGAAAGGAATGAATAGAAACGGTCATTCCGAGCGAGTCGAAACCATAATGGGTCTGCAGGGTTGTCCGCCAACTTTCGGCGACGAGGAATCTACATTACAATTAAACCCGGTAAAGTTTTAAGGTAGTTCCCTCGTCGCCGGATATCAGCAAATAATTTATCCGAATGTCATCTTTCCGGCTCGCTCGGGATGACATTTTAGGACTTAAAAACATATTGCAATGAAAATACTCAATCTTTTAAAGATAGCCTGGACAGCGCTGCTGCGCAACAAGACGCGCGCGCTGCTGACAATGCTCGGCATCATCATCGGCATAGGTTCGGTGATCGGCATGGTTAGCATCGGGCAGAGTTCGTCGGCCAGCATCAGCGGCCAGATATCCGAAATGGGCACCAACGTGATAATAGTTTTGCGTAAGGCGCAGCGCAGCGGGGGTGTGAATATCGGCCGCGACAACGTCCAGAGCATGAAAGCCACCGACGCCGACGCGATCGTGTCGGGATCGCAGTACATCAGCATGGCCTCGCCCATAGTAAATTCGGCGGGACAGATAGTCTACGGCTCGAACAACTGGCCCGGAAGCATACGCGGCGTCAATTCCGACTTTCTGGAGATATCCAAGCAGCCTGTGACGTCGGGCACCAACTTCTCGGAACACGACGTGCGCACATCGGCTAAAGTGTGCCTCATCGGGACGACCGTGCGCGACAACATATTCAAAAACGGCGAAGACCCGCTGGGAAAGGTGATACGTTTCGGGAGCATTCCACTGAAGATCATAGGGGTACTCGAAAGCAAGGGCCAGAACCAAATGGGGCAGGATCAGGACGACCTGGTGCTCGCGCCATACACCACCGTCCAGAAACGTATGCTGGCTATAAACTACGTCCACATGATAGAGGCATCGGCGGTGACCGAAGAGGCGAGCGATCTGGCCGTTGCAGACATCGAACGGATACTGCGCAGAGACCATAAGATCGGCGCCGGCAAGGATGACGACTTCGAAGTACACACCCAGCAGGAGATGCTTCAGATGATGAACTCTATCTCGGACATCCTGACCTTGCTTCTGACGGCCGTGGCGGCGATCTCTCTGCTGGTCGGGGGAATCGGCATCATGAATATCATGTACGTCACGGTGACTGAACGCACACGCGAAATAGGCCTTCGTATGGCCGTGGGCGGCCGCAACCGCGATATCCTGATGCAGTTCCTCGCCGAAAGCACCATACTGAGCCTGGCGGGCGGGGTTATAGGGATCATTTTCGGGGTCGGCATAGCCTGGCTGGCTTCCCACCTGCTCCACTGGCCGTTCATAGTAAGCGTCGGGGCTGTCGGCATTTCGTTCCTGGTGTGCGCGTTCATCGGGATCTTCTTCGGATGGTATCCGGCCCGCAAAGCCGCGAACCTCGACCCGATAACGGCGCTGAGATACGAATAGGGGTGCACTTTGGTTCAGTCCAAATATTAGGTTGGTGTATTCTTAGGACGAGTCAGACGGCTTAAAAAAAGGAATAATTCTTTTCCACTTTTGGCCGGCAAAAGTGGAGCAAAACCGGCCGACGGGCTAAAAAGCCTACGGTCGGACGTCTAACGCTGAAAAAGGGCGCCTAATCGCGGGTTTGTAAACAAACCGGCCCCTTTTTCGCGCTTTTAGCCGCCCACCGCTTAACGACTTTTTCCCCAGTCGGATTTTTTTGCGCTACGAAACATTTCAAAATCGAGTAAAAAAAATACCAGCCTGTTTTTCAGGCTGATCCAGCAATTTCAACCTTCGCTGACGAGGTCGGCATCCTTTGCGTCGGTGTATAGCGCGAGGTCTGCCGGGTCGAGCCGGATCTGCAGGCCGCGCACCCCAGCACTTATGTAAACGACGGGCCTGTCTGATGCAGAGGAGTCCAGATAGGTTGGAAAGTGTTTCTTCATCCCGATCGGCGAACACGCCCCGCGGATATAACCGGCGGTCGGCAGAAGTTCCTTCATGGGGATCAGATCGGCGTTCTTGTTGCCGGAAATTTTCGCCGCCTTTTTCAGATCGACTTCGGCGTCGCCGGGAATCACGCAGACGAATATCCCCGTACGGTCGCCGCGCAGGACCAGCGTCTTGAAAAGCAGGCCCGGATCGACGCCCAACTGTTCGGCGACATGGACGGCCGAAAGGTCGTCCTCATCAACCTCGTAAGGATTGAGTTCGTATTTTATACCAGCCTTGTCCAACAGGCGGGCGGCATTTGTCTTCGGGAGTTGCTTCATTCGTTATTATCACGCTGTGTCATCCCTCGGCTGCGCTCGGGATGACAGATCAGTTTCTGTTCAGTTTGCAGGACGGACCAAACTGCGTTCGACGACTTCGGCGAGATCGAGCACCGGCTTAGAAGTTCCGCGCGTTATGGCCTTTTTGCAGAGCGGGCAGGCCGTCACGACCAGCGACGCCCCCGTGGCGTTCAGTTGCTCCCCGACGGCACGTGCTATATGGGTCTGCCCCATGTTGTTGATGACCGTGTCGGCAAGGCTGCTCCCGCAACATAGCGAATTTTCGCGCGTCTCTTCGGGCTCGACCAGAACACCAACCACGGCCAGCACTTCGCGCGGTTCGTCGTAGATACCGCCGCCGCGCCCCAGTTCGCACGGGTCGTGGTAAGTGACGGTTTCCGCGCCTTTCGTGAGCGAAATCCGCCCCTCATCGATCAGCCGCTTGATATATTCGGAGTGGTGCAGAACTTCGATATCGTCGAGTTTGTAATCCTCTTTAAAAACTTTCAGACATATGGGACACGAAGTGACGAGCGTGGTGATGCGGTGGTTGCGGAACAGATTGAGGTTGTAGGCTATCATGTCGCGCGCGGCGTCGATGTCGCCCGAAAGTTTGAGCGGACGCCCGCAGCAGACTCCCCCGTTGCGGTCGGCCCACCATACATCCTCGCCCGCCGCCGTGAAGATGCTCTCCATGGCTTTCAGGATCCGCGGAGAGAGCAGCGTCATACAACCGGCGAAATACCCTACCCGGCCCTCTCCTTCCGACAGGTCCAGCCCTTTCACATAGCTGTAGCGTCCGTCCGACGGTGTGTTGTGTATCGTGTGGCGACTATTGAGCCTCAGAGTGTTGAGCTCAAGACCCACCGGACACTTCACCTCGCAGCGCCCGCACATCAGGCAGTTGTCAGCCACATCGCGCCCAAGACGGTTGTATCGGCGGTCGCGGATGAAATAGACGGACTGGACCTTATTGAATCCGGCGTCGCGCTGCAGCTGGCACGGGTCGATGCAGATGCCGCACCGCGAACACGCCTCCAACTGGAAGTGGTCGAAACTCTTTTCCCGCTCTTCACTATGGATGCCCCAGCGACGCATAAAGATCAGCGGAACTTCGGTAAAGATGTGCATGTAGCGCGAGAAGGGCATCGAAACGAAGAATACCCCGAGCGCGGCGGAGTACATCCACCACGCGGCGAGTTCCAGATGGGGCATAGCACCCGCCGGAATTATCGAGGCGAGCGCGCTCCCGATCGAACCCGTAAGGAAACTTCCCGTGTGGTGTATCCCGCTTGTAAAACTTTCGGCCAGCAGGCGCATCGGGAATATGAACCACAGCGACGTAAGGGCCACCTTGTCGCCCGGCTGCAGTTTCGTGGTTTTCTTCATCCCCAGCGCCCGGGCACGCACCCTCTTGTACATCGCAAGGGCGAGTCCCGAAAGCACATACAGCAGCAGCAGGTCCATCACCGCCTCGAAGTTGATGCCCCACACAGGACCGTGGTCGAGCGAGGTGGTGAAATATTTAAAGAAGATATGGCCCTGCAGCGGCACATACCGAAAGCCGAGGTATGCGACGGTCTCGATCCACCCGACAACTATCAGCAGGAACCACCCGAGCGCGAAACTCATGTGCATGTAGCCCAGCAGGCGGTTCACTTTCCATACGCGGCGGTGCAGAAGGCACTCGGTAAAGACTTCCCAGACCCCCTTGACAGTTTCGACGGAAAAGAAATTGCACCACACTTTCCGCCTGTCATAATCCGGCAGGCGGAAGAACCAGCGGACGTATTTATAGAGGATGACGGCGAAAAGCACCGACGTCCCCACAATGAACGGGATTACAAAACCGTGGTAAAATGTTAGTCCTGCCATTTAGTAATCCCCCAGTTTGCGTTTGATGAGCCGCACCACCCCGCGCGTGTTTATCCCCCGCGGGCAGACCAGGCGGCACTTCCCGCACAGCATGCACTTGTTCATTTCGGCATAGGCGGTCGCGTATTCGCCGCGGCGGACGAGCGTATGCACCTTGCGGAAGTTGAACGAGGTGAGGTTTCCGGCCGTACAGGTAGCGGTACACCCCCCGCAGGCGATGCAGGCCCCCAGTTCGGGCATCTCGTTCTGTATCTCTTTGGCGGGAAGCAGGTCGTTGCGGTCGAGATCGATCGCACGCGGCTGGTTTATTCCGTACCCCCAGTTTATCGCACTCATGCCCTGTTTTTAAGATATTCGACAGCTCTTTCGGCGGCGAGCGCACCCTCGTTGATGCTTTCGCCGACGGTTTTCGGGGCTGTCACGGTGCCTGCGTAGAAGAGGTTCGGACGGCCCGACGAAACGTTGCCGATGAATGGGTCTGCCGGGGATATGAAACCGCTCTGCGCCAGGTTCACGCCTTTGGTCCTTGCGAAATTCTCGTTGCTGGCTCCGGATTTCATACCCACGATCAGCACCAGCATATCGACCGTCATCTTCATCGGACGGCCCACGAGAGTATCCTCGGCCTTGATCTGTATCTTCCCGTCGATGGTCGCGCTGGCCTCTGAAACGCGCCCGCGGATGAAGTTGATATTGTAATCCTGCTGGGCCTGCTGGTAAAGTTCCTCGTAACCGGGGCCGAACATGCGGATATCCATATAGAAATTGTATATGTCGGCGTCAGGGAAGATAGTTTTCAGCTCCATAGCCTGTTTGACGCCCGTGATGCAGCACACCTTCGAGCAGTGTTTCTGGTTGACCTTCTCGTCGCGCGAACCCACGCAATGCAGGAAAGCTATGCGGCGCGGCTTGGTTCCGTCTTGAAGAGCCACCTGCCCTTCGTTGAGCATCCGTTCGATGTCGACAGTCGTGAAGACATTGTCGTATATTTTGTAGCCGTACTCTTCCTTGAGGCGCGCGTCGAAAACATCGAAGCCCGAAGCCACTATCACCGCATCTGCGTCCATAGTCTTGCCTTCCTGGAGGAGCACACCTGTGTCCGAAATGCCTTCGACCTCGGTGTGGAACACCGGCTCTATCCCGGCGGCCTGGAGATCCTTTTCGAATTTTTCGAGCACCTCCCGGGCGGGCGTAGATGTAGGGAAAAGATGGTGCCACTCGCGGAGCTTTCCGCCCAGCGCGCCCGACCGTTCGATGATGACCGGGTCGATTCCGGCCGTTTTGAGCGACAGGGCCGCCTGCATCCCGGCAGGGCCTCCGCCTATTACGATAACCTTTGAATTCATAATATATTCCGTTTACCGGTCTCGTCATTGCGAACGAATGTGAAGCAATCTAGTCTGGATTGCTTCGTCATTACATTCCTCGCAATGACGGCAGCCGGTTTGCTTTATGTCTTAATCCTGTAAATTCTGTCTCCTGAAAAACTGTTGACGGTGGCTTCGCGCGGCGCGCCTATGTATTTTCCTGCTCGGCCAAGGAACTTCGCCTCTGAATCGTACCTGACGCCCATCTTCGTGAGCAACTGCTCGACGTCGACCTGGTGCATCTGCATCCCCATATCCCACGGGTCGTAGCCCAGCACCAGCCCCGCCATCTCCTCGTAAGTCAGCACGGGGATTCCGCGGCCGTCCGTACCGTAGGTGACGTCCTCCATCTCGGCGATCGTGTATTGCCACTTGTCGAGGAACATGGCGCACCCAGGGCAGTTGCCCACCATAAAGTCAGGCTTATAGGGTGCCATCGACTCGAATTTTTTGCGCGAATTGGCGATCGAAAAGCCGCGGTTGGCCTGCACGACGTAGTTGCGGAAACCGAATCCGCAGCAATGCCTGCGCTCGGGATAGTCCACCACTTTACCGTCCCACGCCTCGATCATCCCGGCCAGAACGTAAGGAAATTCCGACCCGCCGATGCCCGATTTCGGAAATATCTTGGCGTAATGACAGCCGATGTGTTCGACCACCTTCAGCGGTTCGCCCGTGGCGGCGTTCACCAGTTTATATTTGGCTCTGGCGGCGATCTCTTCACGGTTGTGGAAAACCAGGTCCGAGGTATGGGCCAGGTTTTTCGGCTTTTTGAACTCACGTCCGGTGGCCTTGAAGAGGTTTTCGCGTGCGCGTGCCTCGGTCTCGGGGAATTCGTGCCACGTTTCGAGGATCTCGGTGTAGAGACCGAACGAGGTGATGCACGAAATGGCCATATTCTCGTAGCCGGCCTCGGTCATCAGCGAGAACTGGCGCGCGACGACCGCCATCGTGGTGTCGAGCGGTACGATGTCGGTGTGGTAGCCGATGCCCGTGCAGGAAGTGTGGCGCGGGTCGTCGTAGATGTCCTTGCCCAGGTCGCGCATTATGCGCAGGAAAGTTGTCTCGCTGCCCGGAAAAAAGTTCTGCCTGATGCAGCTCCGCGCGTAATAATAGTGGTCGTCCGCTATCTCTTTCTCGTATTCCCTCCAACTGCTCCTCTTCATAAATTACGAATTACGAACCGACGCTGCGAGTGAGCGCAGATTCAAATTTATTTGAAATATGCCGAACTGCGAGGAGGAAAAACCTGCGCAGCAGGGTTTAATTACGAATTAAAAACGATGCGAAGCATCACCTTAATTCATGATTCATGATTCATGATTTATTATTGATGTGTATTGGAATTATAGGTATAGGTCTGCATCATATATTCGTCGGTGGCGCCGTCGTAACCCATTTCGCGGGCCTTGCGGTCGCTGGCCTCCTCAATATTGTCGAAGAACGCCCTGCCGCCGCTCACCTCGAAAATGCGGTTGATCTCGGCGATGGCGTCTTCGTCGATCTTGCGCAGCGCACCTGCGCCCGCACCCATGTAGTTGGGCGAAAAACGGGTGTAAAAGTCGGTATCGTTCCTTGTGGCCCACTCCCACACCGGCCCCTGCTCGGGATGGAGCTTGGGAGCGACGAGGCGCGGGGTGATGCAGTAACCCTTGTCGAGGATATGCTGCCCTATGATACGTTTGATGGCCAGCTGCTGTCGGCCTTTCTCGGATTCGGTGAAAAAGCCGAGCTTCTGCGACAGCGTTCTCATGGCCTGGATGATGTAGCCGGGAGTATTCCCGCGCGGGCACCTCGGACGGCACGACATGCACTCGCCGCAGTACCACAGGGTGTCGCTTTTGAGCAGCGCCTCGATCTCGGCGTCGTCGCGCCCCTGTATCGTGTTGACTATCTGGCGCGGATCGTAATTATAGAATTCGGCCGACGGACAGACACCCGTGCAGACGCCGCAGTTCATGCACGCCTTTAAACCTTCTTTGAGGCGCACATCTTCCATTAACATATCAAAGTATTTTCCCATAATCTTTTACATAGCTTTGCTTTATATACCCACAATCAATTACAATACTCTCGTCAAAGCAAAGCTATGTAAAAGATTATGGCGGCATCTGTGATGCCTCAAGGTTTTTAATAATCCCCCTCTATCCCCCTTTATCCCCCTTTAACAAGGGGGCGTTAGCTTCGCTTTCCTCCTCCTCGCAGTGCATAGCTTGCAAGCAATCTCTGCTACTGCTTCGAGCGTCGGTTGCAGAAACAAGTTTCTGCGGAATTATAAAACTTTGCTCGTGCAAAGTTATGCGGCCGCCATGAGAAATACAGCGGCTGTTCTACCCGATCAGAGGTGGTACAAATACCTAATTTATAAGAATAACGGCAATGGCTTGACTGTCATCCCGAGCGAGGGCGATCCGACAAGTTGCCGCGAGAGATAAGCGTCTATCGCACGACGAGGGAGCTACAGAATAATCGAGTGGCTTAAGCGGGCTTATTTATAAAGAAAATCCCTCGTCGCCGAAAGTTTGCGGACAACCCTGCAGATCCACTATGGTTTCTGCTCACTCGGGATGACGGTTGGTACTATATTCTTTCGTAGACTAAGAATTCGAAAGGATGGGGAAAATTTTCGCCGCGGTCGTGGTGTTCGGACGAGACGAGGGTCCAGTCAGCGGGATCCCGGTCCGGGAAACAGGTGTCTCCTTTATATTCCGCGTGCACGCGCGTAAGGTAGAACCGGTCGGCCAGCGGCATCGCCTGGCGGTAGATCTCGCCGCCGCCTATCACAAAAATTTCCTCTTCGGGCGGAAACATCCCGACAGCCTCTTCGAGCGAACCGGCCGTGCAGACACCATCGGCCCTGAAATCCGGATTGCGCGTAATGACGACGTTGGTGCGGTTGGGAAGCGGCCTGCCGAGCGATTCGAAAGTCTTGCGCCCCATCACGACGGGATGCCCCGAAGTGACGCGCCTGAACATCTTCATATCCTCGGTGATATGCCACAGCAGGGCGTTGTCCGCGCCTATCACATTATCGTCCGCAACCGCTGCAATTACACTTATCATTTTATTTTTTTAGAGCTAATATTTTTTGCAGTCTCCGGGAATAAAAAGGCATATAAAACACATTCAGGAAAAACAGCATTATGAAAGAGCCTGCCTTTTTATCGTATTTATGCCATAGATAAAAGGATATCATCCAAGAGGTAAGCCAGAGAACGACGCATGTTGCCCAGACAAACAAATAAGGCCTGTCGAGAAGTGAAATCTGCGTTTCATCAAGTATGGTAATAAATAGGTATACATTATAAGCCAAATATGAAAGGCTTATGACTAAACCCGCCCAGAATATAAATTTGATAGCAATATTATCTTTCTTGACAGATTCCATTATACAGCTATCGGCGCTTTAATCCCGGGATACGGGTCGTAATCTTCGAGCGTGAAATCCTCGTATTGGAAATCGAAAATAGATTCCACGGCTGGGTTTATTGTCATACGCGGAAGACTCCTCGGAGTCCGCGTGAGCTGCAGCTCCACCTGCTCCATATGGTTCAGGTAGAGGTGTGTGTCGCCCGTGGTGTGGACGAAATCGCCGGGTTCGAGCCCCGCCACCTGCGCGGCCATCATGGTCAGCAGTGCGTAGGAAGCGACATTGAACGGCACGCCCAGGAAAACGTCGGCGCTGCGCTGGTACAACTGGCACGACAGGCGTCCGTCCGCAACGTAGAACTGGAACAGCGCGTGGCAGGGCGGCAGGGCCATTTTGTCTATCTCGGCGACGTTCCACGCACTAACAATGTGCCGGCGCGAATCGGGATTGTTCTTTATGGAATCGACGACCTGCGTTATCTGGTCGATATGGCGTCCGTCGGGTGTGGGCCAACTGCGCCATTGGTAGCCGTAGATGTGGCCGAGTTCTCCGTCCGGTGACGCCCATTCGTCCCATATCGTCACGCCGTTGGCGTTCAGGTATTTGACGTTTGTATCGCCGCGCAGGAACCACAGCAGTTCGTAGATTATCGAGCGCAGGTGCAGTTTTTTGGTGGTCAGCAGGGGGAATCCTTCCGACAGATCGAAACGCATCTGGTGGCCGAAAATGCTTTTCGTCCCGGTGCCGGTGCGGTCGCTTTTCACGACGCCCTCGTCCTTTATCTTCTGCAGCAGGTCTAAATACTGTTTCATATCAGGCGTAAAGTTACTCTTTAAAGAGGTAATTGTGCGGGTTGCTCTTGAACCAGTAACGGGCACGGGGCAAAGGCAGGGGATCCGCCGTCGATATCTCCCAGCGCAGCAACGTCTCGATCAGTTGGTTGCGTATCCCCGCGTATTCAGGCGAGCCGAATAAATTGTTCATTTCCGACGGATCTTTCGCAAGGTTGTAAAGCAGCCCGTTGCCGTCCATGTCGTACACCAGTTTCCAGTCGCCGCTACGCAGCATGCGCATCGTTCCGCTCTGGCTCCATGTATTCAGTTCGTCGAAAAAGCCTTTCTCTTTCCGCACAGCCCCTTCGCCGATATAGTCCTCGCTGTCCTCTTTCGTATAGTACATTCCACCGTAGCCGTCCTGCGCCATCACGGCCGAAAACTCTTCACCGGGATACGGCTGCCCGGTCAGAAGCGGCCACAGACTGCGTCCCTGGACGCCGGCGGGTATCTCCGCACCCATTATCTCGCAGGCGGTCGGAAAAATATCGACGATCGAAACATGGGCCTTGTGCGGGGCGGAAGATGCCGCGATGCCCGGACCCGTCCATTGCATAGGGATACGCACGAGGCAGTCGTCCAGCCCTACACCTTTTTTCATCAGACCGTATTCGCCGGCAAAATCGCCGTGGTCGGAAATAAAAACGATTATCGTGTTGTCGTAAACGCCGAGTTCCATCAGGTTGTCCATCAGGCGTCCTATCTGGTCGTCGATCATGCGTGTCATCCCCAGGTAGATCGACCTCAGCCTCTGCAGATTCTCCTCATAACCGACGTGGCCCAGCGCCATCATTTCGGCAAGCTGTTCGTATTCCGCACCTTTTACCTTACGGTCGGCCGCAATCGTCATCGGCGGCAGCGATTCCGGCGGGAACATCGAATAATAGGGTTCGCAGACCTGATAGGGGTTATGCGGTTCGGGAATCGACATCCACAGCAGGAACGGATCGCCGTCCAGCGAGCCTATCCACTGCGTGGCGTCGCCCACCATGCGGTAGGGCTGCTGCGTCTCCACGCCTCCGGGACTCGGCTCGAGGCTGGTGTACATCGAGAGCGACCGCAGGAACCGGTCGAAACCGGCTTCGGGAGAGTCCTCCTCGAGCGGCGGCCGCTGGCCGTCGTGGTCGTAAATATTCCAGTAATCCGTGCGGTCCGGCGTGAGATGTGAATGGTTTTTGCCTATAAGCGCTGTCCTGTAGCCGCTTTCGCGGGCGACATCGAACAGGTCCTGCGTATAATATGCGTCGGGGATATTGTGGTTGCTTTTAACATGCGTCGCGCTGGGGAAACGTCCCGTCAGCATCGACACCCTGGCCGGAGCGCTTGCCGGAGCGGCGGTATAGGCGCGGTCGAACCACGTCCCCTGCCTCGCCAGCCTGTCCATCGACGGCGTCGTCTCGAGCGGATAGCCCTCGCGGCCGAAAATGTCGGCGCGCAGCTGGTCGGCCATGATTATCACTATATTCGGGCGGGCGGCATCCTGCGCGTGTCCGGCAACACCGGAAGCTATCGAAGCCAGCCCGAGGGCTATAGGTTTAACGTACTTCATATCTGTGCAGTTTCATTGTTCCGCCGGGCGTGAGCGAGGCGTAATGCGGATTTTCGAACCATTCGCCAAGGAAAAATGCTTTCGCACCGCCAAGGTCGTACTCCACGGCGCAATGGATATGCCCGAAAACGAAATAATCGACCGCGTGATCCTGCATATATCCGCGCGCATATTGCACGAGACCTTCTTCCTCTCCGCGGAAATCGATCTTTATCTCTTTCGACTTGCGGCTGCCGGACGACCATCGCTGTCCGAATTTCAGAAAATGGTCGGGATGGATGATCCACGAAAATATCAGGCGTGCCGTGCGGCTGCGGAAAAACCAGTTCATCAGGCGCAGCATCGGATTGCCTTTTATGTTCATCGCGTCGCCGTGGGCGATAAAGACATTTTTACCGTAAAGTTCCATCTGTTCCGGCCCGCGGTGGACGGTCATTCCGACCTCATCCGCAAAATAACCGCCGGTCCACATATCGTGGTTGCCCGGAAAAAAATGCACTTCGATCCCGCGATCGGTCAGTTCGGCAAGTTTTCCCAGCAGGCGCACGTGCCCTTTCGGAACGACGCGCTTATACTCGAACCAGAAATCGAAAATATCGCCGACAAGGAAGATACCCTTCGCATCGGCCGCAGCCATGTCGAGCCACGATATGAAAATACGCTCCCTCGCCCCCGGATCGCTTTCCGATTTCAGTCCCAAATGAGTATCCGAGGCGAAGTAGTACATTTTTTAATGATTAATGGCCAATGGTTAATGGTTAATAAAAGAGAAAGGCAAGCCGATAATCATCATTAACCATTATAAAAGTTCTTTGACTTTCTTTTCGAGGGCGTCGCCGTAGAGGTTCTTGGCAACGATGTTGCCCTCACGGTCGATTATGAAGTTGGCCGGGATAGACCTGATATTATACATCCGGACCGCCAGAGACTGCTCGCCGCGGAAATCGCACACTGTGATCCACGGCAGTTTCTGTTCCTGCACTGTATTCACCCACAGCGGCTTGGAAGTATCGAGCGAGACCTGATAAATTGCCAGTCCCTTGTCCGAATATGCGGAATAAAGCTCCTTCAGCTCGGCGTTGTTTATGCGCGATTCGGTTATCGAGGCGCTCCAGAAATCGAGGACGATGACGCTGCCCGCAAGCGATGACAGTTTGATCTTCTGGCCATACATGTTCGGCAGTTCGATCTCGGGATAGTCGGCGATCTCGACGGCATTGTCGAGGAGTTTGTTCTGCAGTTCGATCTGGGCATTCCGCGTTTCGATCTCTTTTTCGAGAGCTATCACGTAGCGCGACTCGGGATAGCGCATGTGCACCGAGTCGGCGACCATGCGGTAATAGACGAAATCGCTCTCGCCGTTGAACAGCACGTCATCGCCCGGAAGCCGCTGGTAGAGAGCATAGACCGCCGCCAGAGACGATGAATTCTCGACGATGAAACGTATCTGCTTTTGCTTGATGCGGTAATATTCGCTGTAGTATGCCCTGGTGAGTTCGCGGCGTTCGGGTCCGTCGGGACTGCTCAGGGCAAAAAGGTTGGATATGGAATCCAGCCTCCCCATCCCGTCGGTCAGGATGCCGTGCAGCCGTCCGACCAGTTCGCTTTCGGGCGAACCGGCGACCTTGTAGCTGCGTGAAACATCGCCCATCGAAGTGACCCTGACTTTCTCTCCGGGAGCGATCAGCAGCGGCACCATGTTTCCGTTGTAACGCAGGTTGAAAATGGTCGGCTGACGGTCCTTGAGGTTTATTTTGAAACCAAACTCTCCTTTTTCGTTGGTCCGGGCAGAATCCACCACCACCGTATAGCCCGGAGTCACACGCTCGAGGTATATCGGGTTGTCGGCCGCGCCGATGAAGTATCCCTGCAGTCTGGCGCTCTCTTTTTGGCATGAAACGCCGGCCAGTCCGATGATTGAAAGGGCTATGATAGAAAGGTTTCTTCTCATCTATTTTTATTACGTGTAAAATACAAAGTTAGAAAACTATTCAGAATTACCTCAACAGCCGTCCGCTTTTTATTTTTGATTTAAAACGAAAAACCTCCGGGAAAAATTATCCCGGAGGTCTGTTCGTTCCTCTTCTATTTCTGATATCCGCGGCGCTGCTGGCCGGTACGGCCGGTTTTCTGGTTCTTGCCGCCGCTGTGCTGTCCTTTTCCCGTCCCTTTTTTCTGGTACGGCTGGAAATTCTGCTTGTACTCGCTTTTTAGGCTTCCCAGAGCCGCCTCGTCGATCTCCAGGCCCCCTTTCGACATGCGTTTGATGTCGTTGATGATTATCTCGTTGTTGGGATGCTCCTGGTTGTACTCGTAGCTCTTGGTGCGCATGTAGCGGGCTATATTCTCCAGCGTCCCCTCGACAGCATCCCTGTCGGGATTATCCTTCAGCGAGCGGATCATCCTCTCGACATTCTTGCCGTAGTGTTTGAACATTATGTTCTTTTTCGGGTACTCCAGCATTTCGGGTTTCGGACGAAGATCCTGGCGTGTGGGTATAGGATAGGGGGAATCGACATCGAGGTCGAAATCGGCCATTATCCAGAGGTGGTCCCACAGTTTGTGCGCTATGTCCGACGTATCCCTCAGCAGGGGGTTCAGGTTCCCCATTACATCTATGACGATATGTGCCTGGCGGGTACGCTCGGTGCGATCCTCTATGGTCTGGAGATAGTCGACCATTTCGTGTATATGCCTGCCGTACTCGGGCAGGAACATTTTTCTACGGGTGTAATTATAGTTCTTTTCCATTTTTACGGGAATATGACATCGTGTTAAAAAGACAAGCTAATAATGCTTTAAGGCACAATATATGCTGTAATATATACAACCCTCATTGCAATAAATCGCCGGCGGTAATTGCCGCGTATCAAAAAACAGAGATCGAATTTAAGATGAAAAGCCCAACGAAAAAATTTACCGCTTTTAATCGCGTTTTTAAGCAAGAAGCATTAACTTTGTGGCAAATATAACAGTTTTTCTTTAAATTAGCAAAACCCGAATGCCCAGGATTTTGATTATCGAGGGTTCGCGCGGAATTCGCAACACATTGCGCGAGAGGCTCGAATATGAGAAATACACGGTTGAAGCCGTAGCTACCAGTGAAGAAGCCCGCGCGATAAGGGACGCCTTTAAGCCGGACGTTGTGCTGAGCGACTTTTGCTACGAGTGTACCCAGCAACTCACGGTTCCGTTCATCGTGATGTCGGAAGACACTTCTGTAGAGAATGCAGTAGAAAGCGTAAGGGGAGGAGCATGGGATTTTATTCCCAAGCCGATCGACATGAACCACCTGCTCGCCTCGATCAGGCAGGCCATAGGCAGCCTGGCTGAGGAAGATGAGCCGGAGATGCTGATCCAGCCCCGGCAGACCGGCAGAAAAAGTTCACACATACAGGAGATTATCGGCAAGTCCGAAACGATAATGAAGGTCAAGAACCTGATCGACAAGGTGGGGCCTTCGGAAGCCAGGGTGCTGATAACAGGAGAGAACGGCACGGGAAAAGAACTCGTGGCGCACTGGCTGCACGAAAAGAGCCGCCGTTCGAAAGGCCCGTTCGTCGAGATAAACTGCGCGGCCATCCCGTCGGAACTTATCGAGAGCGAACTTTTCGGCCATGAAAAGGGTGCGTTCACATCGGCTATACGCCAGCGCAAGGGTAAATTCGAGCAGGCCACCGGCGGAACGCTCTTTATGGACGAGATCGGCGACATGAGCCTCTCGGCGCAGGCAAAAGTCCTGCGGGCACTTCAGGAGAGCCGCATCAGCCGCGTCGGCAGCGACAAAGACGTCACCGTCGACGTGAGGGTGGTTGCCGCCACCAACAAGAACCTGCGCGAAGAGATCGAGCAGGGGCGTTTCCGCGAAGACCTTTACCACCGCCTGAGCGTCATCATAATCCGCGTTCCGCCCCTCAGCGAGCGCGCCGACGACATTCCGGAACTCGTAGAACACTTCACCGACCATATATGCGCCGAATACGGCATCGCCCGCAAGGCTATCAGCAAGGAGGGCGTCGAGGAGTTGATGCAGATGCCCTGGAGGGGCAACATCCGCGAACTGCGCAACGTAATGGAGAGACTCATCATCCTGGGCGGCAACCAGATATCTGTTGAGGACGTCCAGACCTACGTCAGCGAATTCGTTTAATAGCCGAACCGGCAAAAGAATTAAGGACAGTTTTTGAAGAACTGTCCTTATTTTATACACCATGTGTATAATTTGATCTGTTTTACTATTTTTGTACTGCTGAATATTTTTGATATTCAGCAGTACAATATTAGGATGCGCCTCGGGCAAGCACAAACAAGTTTTGCTTGCCTCTCGGCTTTCACTATATTTGCAGGTATTCAAACCAGACAAAACAGAACTATCATATGGAGAAAGTCAAATGCCTCATTATAGGCAGCGGGCCTGCGGGCTACACCGCCGCCATCTACACCGCGCGCGCATCACTCGATCCGGTACTTTATGCCGGACTCACCCCGGGCGGACAGCTCACCACAACCAGCGAAGTCGAGAACTTCCCCGGATATCCCGAGGGGGTTTCGGGAACGGTCATGATGGACGAACTGCGCCGTCAGGCCGAAAAATTCGGTGCCCAGGTGCGGCAGGGCGAGATCACGGAAGTAGATTTAACGTCGCGGCCGTTTTTCGTCACCGTGGACGGGGCGCATAAGATAGAGGCCGAGAGCATCATTATCGCCACGGGTGCGACTGCGCGCTACCTCGGACTGCCCTCTGAAATGAAATACCGGAGCATGGGTGTCAGCGCATGCGCCGTGTGCGACGGGTTCTTCTATCGCGGACAGGACGTCGTGGTGGTAGGCGGCGGCGACTCGGCCTGCGAAGAGGCGCTCTATCTGGCGACGCTGTGCCGCAAGGTCTACCTGATAGTCCGCAAACCCTACCTGCGCGCATCGAAGCACATGCAGAATAAGGTCGCAGAGTGCGAAAAGATCGAAACGCTGTTCGAGCATGTTACGGAAGAGGTTCTTGGCGATGACAACGGCGTCACCGGAGCCCGCGTAAGGCATTCCGACGGCACAGAACGCACGCTCGATATCACTGGATTCTTCCTCGGCATCGGCCATACCCCTAACACTAAGGTTTTCGAAGGGCAGTTGCAGCTCGACGCCGACGGTTATATCGTCACGCGCGCCGGATCGACCCACACAAGCGTCCCGGGGGTTTTCGCCGCGGGCGACGTCCAGGACCGCACCTACCAGCAGGCCGTCACCGCCGCCGCAAGCGGCTGCATGGCGGCCTTCGATTGCGATCGATTCCTGATAGAATAGAGCGATAGCGTCATTCCGAGCGAGCCGGAACAGAGTGGCTCGGAAACAGATCAAGGAAAAGTCCGGCGACGAGGAATCTACCTTACAATATATCCGCTCGATCGTAAGATTTATTTTGTAGTTTCCTCGTCGTGCGATAGCGCATTCACTCCCGCGTCAAGCTCTTTAAATCGCCCTCGCTCGGAATGACATTTTAGCATTGATTCATTTGTTAACGATAGATGACATACTGAAAATCTCCACACCGGTCGGAACGCCGACGGCGGTTTATAGAGTGAACTCAACTCTAATCCAAAACTCTTGGCTAACATCGACGACATATTGAGAATCTACGGATCCGACGAATTCGAGAACGCGGCGATGGAGATTTTTCGTTTTCAGGCACGGCATTGCCCGCCCTACCGCGACTATTTACAAGCTGTCGGAATCGAACCCGGAGCCGTGAAGAATGCGGCCGAAATTCCTTTCCTGCCTATCGAGCTGTTCAAAACGCATCGCGTCTACTGCGGCGCGGAGGAACCCGAAACACTCTTCACGAGCAGCAGCACGGATGGCAGTGGTGAATCGAAACATTACGTCGCACGGGTCGCGGATTACGAAAAGACCTACACCCGCGCGTTCGAACTGTTCTACGGGCCGGCCGCGGAGTGGAGCATCTACGCCCTGTTGCCGTCATACCTCGAGCGCGAGGGTTCGTCGCTCGTGCGGATGGCGGATGGCCTGATGCATCAGGGCTGTGGCGGCGGTTTCTACCTCTACGACCACGACAAACTGATGTTCGATATAGCAGTGGACTGCGGGAAAAAGATACTTTTAGGCGTGAGCTATGCCCTGCTGGACCTTGCAGAAAGGGGCGAAAAACTTCCGCAGGGAACGGTCGTTATGGAAACAGGCGGAATGAAAGGACGGCGCGAGGAGATGCCGAAAGGGAAAATGCACGAAGTGTTGTGCAGGGCTTTCGGCATGCAGGAGATACATTCGGAGTACGGCATGGCGGAACTGATGTCGCAGGCCTACTCGGCGGGACAGGGCGTTTTCCGCACACCGCCGTGGATGAAGGTTTCGGTGCGCGACCTGGGCGATCCTTTCGACGTACGGGCGACGGGACGCGGCGGGATCAACATCACCGACCTTGCAAATATCAACTCCTGCGCGTTCATCCAGACGCAGGATATCGGAACGGTCTCTGCGGACGGCAGTTTCACGGTCGACGGCCGCGCCGCCAAGAGCGACATCCGCGGGTGCAACCTTTTGGTGCAGTAAAAACGGACAGCGGGCTAACACGGTTGCAGCTAATCGCCGCCGGCGTTCCGGCAGCGATATCCGCGGGTGCAACCTTCTTGTCCAATGATGTGGTACGTCATGGTCATCCCGAGCGAGGCGGATCAAGTAAGATTACCGGGAAATACAATTTGACATCCGCTGACGAGGGATCTACCTTATATAAACTCGCTTTAGCACTAAGGACTATCTCGTAGTTTCCTCGTCGTGCGATAGCAACTTTAATCCCTTAAGAACCTCTGACATCGCACTCGCTCGGAATGACAATTCAATCGCCACCAGCACTCCGACCAATAAATTTTGTATATTAGCGGTCAATAATGATAAAAGCGATATTTTTCGATATAGACGGCACGCTGGTGAGTTTCGAGACCCACCGCATGCCCGAAAAAACAAGGCGTGCGCTGGACAGGCTGCGGGAGAAAGGCATCCTGCTCTTCATCGCGACGGGCCGCCACGTTTCTCAGCTCAAAAGCCTCGGCGGCTGGAAGCCAGACGGATTCGTGACGCTGAACGGTTCGTACTGCACCCTCAACGGCGAAGTGGTCTACAAAAAAGCTATCGACCCGGGGGACGTATCGTCGCTCGTGGAGAGGCTGAAAGAGGGGACGTTCTACCCTTTTATATTCGTCGCCGCGAACGGGATGTGGGTGAACGACGCTGACGAGAGGGTCCACAGGATGCTGCGGCTGGTCGACCTGGACCTGCCCGAAAAGGCGTCGCTGGATAAACTGAGCGGCATGGAGATATTCCAGATGATGGGATTTTTCAGGGAGAAGGACGAGGCGGAAGCGATGAAATACCTGCCGAACTGCCACGCCACGCGCTGGACGAGCAGTTTCACGGATATAATCCCACGCGGAACTGACAAGTGGCACGGCATTGAAAAAATACTGGAGCGTTTCGGCATTTCGCGCGAAGAGACGATGGCTTTCGGCGACGGAGGCAACGACATAAGCATGATCCGGGGCGCAGGCATCGGCATAGCGATGGGAAACGCGGGCCCTGAGGTGCAGGCCGAGGCCGATTACATTACGGCTTCGGTCGACGACGACGGAATCACCAAAGCTTTAGAGCATTTTAAAATGCTCTAAAGCTTTGGAATGAAAGATGAAAGATGAAAGAAGAATCACGGCCCTGAGGCCGTGTAAAAAACGTGCGAAGCACACCGCAATCTTTCATTTTTCATTTTTTATCTTTCATAAAAATTCATGATTTATGACTCATAACTCTGATATAGACATAGTAATCCCGTGGGTGGACGGCAGCGACCTCGGGTGGCAGGCGGCGAAACAGGCTTTCCAAGATGGAATCGATGCCATTGTAGCTACCGGTGGAGATGAGAACGCCTCAGTGATCCGTTACCGGGATTGGGGTACCCTGCCGTATTTTTTTCGTGGAGTCGAGCAATTCGCCCCGTGGGTGCGGAAAATCCATTTCGTGACATGGGGGCACCTGCCGCAGTGGCTCGACACCTCGAACCCAAAACTCCACATCGTCCGCCACACCGATTACATCCCCGCCGAATACCTGCCGACCTTCGCGTCGCGCCCCATTGAACTCAACGCCCACCGCATAGATGGCCTCGCCGACCGCTTTATCATGTGGAACGACGATATGTTCCTGTGCCGCCCGGTGCCCGAGGAGCGTTTTTTCAGGGACGGGCTGCCGTGCGACATGGCGCGCCTGTCGCTGATCGCCGGTTCGAGCATCAGCCACGCCGTGCTGAACATGGTCGAGATCCTTAACCGCCGCCACGACCGCCGCACCGCGATGAGCGAAAACCGCTGGAAATGGTACTCGCCCAAATACGGCCTCGCCAATATCCTGAAAACGATCGACCTCTCCGTATGGAAAGAGTTCGCCGGACTGGCCGACACGCATATGCCGCAACCGTATCTCAAAGAGAGTTTCGTGAAGCTGTGGGAGGAAGAATCGGCCGTTCTGGACGCCGCGTGCCGGATGCGTTTCCGGTCGCCTTTCGGGGTGAACCACTGGCTTATGCGCTACGAGCAGTTGGCAACGGGAGAGTTTTCGCCGGTGTCTTTCAAAGACGCGCGGCTCGACAGCCTGTGCGAAAGCCGCATCGGCGAGATAGAAGAATATATCCGCGCACAGCGGTATGCCATGATATGCCTCAACGACTCCCCGCATCTGAAAGATTTCGAGGGTGTGCGCGGCCGGCTTGCGGCGGCGCTGGAAAGCATCCTGCCCGACAAAAGCAGTTATGAACGTTAAGCTATCTGTCATAATACCCCTCTATAACAAAGAGGCGGAGATCGGGCGGGCCCTGCGGTCGGTCCTCGGTCAGACCTGCACCCCTGTCGAGATCATCGTTGTCGACGACGGCTCGACAGACGGAAGCGCCGCCGTGGTCGAGATGACCGCCTCGCCGATTGTCAAACTCGTAAGGCAGTCAAACGCCGGGGTTTCAGCCGCCCGCAACCGCGGAATGGCCGAAGCGACAGGCGATTATTACGCTTTCCTGGACGCCGACGACGAGTGGGAGCCGCGGTTCCTTGAAAAGATCGACGAACTAATCGTAAAATTTCCCGGATGCGGCCTCTACTGCTCCGGATTCGACATAGTACGCGGCGGTAAGTCATATCCGGCGGCCCAGCCCCCTGAAGAGGGGATAGTCGAAAATTATTTCGAACAGGCGATGTCGCTCTATATCGCCTCGGGGTCGTCGTCGGTGATCCCGGCGAGTGTCATAAAAGAGGCCGGCGGATTCCCCGAAGGGATGAAGCTGGGCGAAGACCAGTACATGTGGACGAAGATCGCCCTCTCCCACCCCGTTTGTTTCACGCCGGAGAGGCTTGTGCGCGTACACACCGCGTCTTCGAACCGTTCGTCGGCAATCTACACCCCCGAACAGACGGTATACTCTTTCCGCGATTTTTTAGGCGCGGGCAGCTCTGTGCTGGACGAATACGTTGCGCGTGTGGAGCTCGGCAAGGCCATAACCGCGACAGTGAGGGGAGGAACCGAAGAGGGCCGCAGAGCCGAGTCGGATTTTGCGTGGAACCGCAGGAGCAGGCGTTTGTGGCGCAGGCTGCGGCTTCTGAACCGCCTGCCCGCCGCGTGGCGTCCGGCCGTGAACAACGCCTACGGCCGCCTCGCGTGGACGATATCGAAAAAAGGACTCTGACAGAGTCCTTTTCAATTACAAATTTCAAATTACGAATTACGATTCTTCATTTACCATTAATGAGTCCGGCGGTGATGCTGCGCCGCATGATCATCAGGTAGTGGGCTTTCAGCGGCTGCTGACATAGCACAAACCACAGGTATATGCAGAGTGTCGCACCCCATTTCGCACCCTCGGCGACGAGAGCCTTGAAATAAGCCCATCCGGAGATCTGTTTCGTGCGGATGCGTTCGCTGACGCCACACATACGCGCCTGTTTGCAGAAACGGGCCTTGGTGACCCTCTCAGGCGGTATGATGTGGTCGGCCACGGCTCCCGGAACATAATATATCCGGCCGCCGTCCTGCGCGATGCGGCTGAACATATCCTTCTCCTCGCCGCCTATAAGCAGGTCGCCCTTGCGGCCGAGTTCTGTGTCAAACGTGCCGTATTTTTCGAAAACCCCTCGCCGGAAAGCCATGTTGCCGCCTATCGGATAACGACCCCCGCGGAACGGGATGATCCTGCGCCCCATGTCTATCGTGCTGGCGGCCAGGGCCTCGGTATAGCGGGACATCCATTCAGGACGCTTATCCTCATAACACGCCACCATTTTTCCGCCTGCGGCCTCGACGTTGGGGCGGCTCCCGAAAAACGCATCGTAGGCCCCCAGGAAGCCCTCGTTTATCTCCTCGTCGTCGTCGATCATCACGATCACCGGAGCCGCCGACTCGGCGATGCCCCGGTTGCGGGCGTGCGAAAGTCCCTGCTGCGTCTCCTTCACTATGCGGGCATCGAGCGCGGGATGCGCCGCGGCAAAACCCGCAAACAAGCCCTGAGTATCGTCCCTGCTGTTGTTATCGACCACGACCAGTTCCCAGTCTGCGGCGGGAAGGGTCTGCCGTGCGACGGATTCGAGCGTCCGCATCAGCTGCGGTCCCCGGTTGTAAGTCGATATGACAAGCGAAAGTTTCACACTACTTGATATTTACAGGCCAATCCGAAACGGTCTTGGTACTTTTCTTAGCGTCCGAGAGGAAAGGGAAAAACGTAAATCCCGTCTTCTCCTCGATATCTTTAATACTGCACATGTAAGACGACGTTATCTTTGAGTCGGTCGCATAGGACGCATCGTGCGAAAACCAGAAACCCATACATTGTATCTGGCTCTCGTCCAGTTCTGTTATGGCCTTTCCCGTTGTGCCGGTTTTGGAGCGGACAAGCACTTTGTAAAAATGCGTCGGGATCGCCACGCTTTTCACACTCGGATTGTCCTTTGTATAGTTGTAATTGCCGATAAAGGCACCTCCGGTAACAACATAAAGGGTGTCGGTACAGAGCCATCCCCCCTTGTTTCCGTTCTCCGCGGTCTGTATCAACCTCTCAAGGTGGTTCCATATACCTCCGTTGAAAACCTGCTTTTGAGGCAGCATATTGGTATAGTAGAAGGTCTGATAGTTCGCGGCTTTGGAAACGAGTCTGTCCGAGGAGCCCACCTGATGTCCTCGTGAATAACTGCCTACGCTGTAGCCTCCGCTCAGATTCGGCTGCAGATTTTCTGAAATGGTAGGATTATATTGCCATTTATCGGTCCTCGACGTACCCTTAGTCGTGTAGAAAGCATGCATCGGATAGGCCGCCCAGTATGCGACATACTCTTTTGTGTCGTAGCAAATGGTGTAGTTCCGTATCTTCTTACCATTATGGGTAAAATAGCTCGTGTTATAAATCACGTAGTCTATATCTTTCATTACGGGCAGTTCGGCCCATCCCCCGGCAGGCACCACCGATCCGCCGGACCCGGTTGTGAATTCCGAGGCTTCGTCCGCTGAACTTTCATAGCGCGTGCCGTCGTGATCCACCCATGAGGTCACGTAATATTTCGTATCGGATGTAAGACCCGACACCGTATATTTGAACGACGTGCCGTTGGATGAAGATGTGACGGACGTCCACGACGAACTGCCCTCTTTGCGGTATCTGAAACCTGCGGAAGATACCGGAACTGCGCTGCCGATCACGGTGTAGTCTGCATTGAACGTGGCGCCCGTCTCCGTAACGCCAGTAACGCCCGACATCTGCACCCCGACATGGAAATCGCCCCATGTAGTAAAAGAGACGGCGCTGCCCTGGCTGCTGTCGAACCTGGTCCCGTCTACTACTATCCACGCCGTGGCGTAATATTTAGTTCCGATCTCGAGTCCCTCGAGGGTGTAATGCAATGGATTTGCCGCCGACTGGCATGTTACCTCGTTCCAGGACGCATCCCCATCCTTGCGGTATTTGAATCCGGCCGAAGAGGGTTGATTGCCGCTCCCCCTTATGATATAATATGCATTGAGGCCGGCGCCGTTCTGGGAAACAGCGCTCGGAGCCGACATCTCGACGTCGGCATCCAGTTCGCCGGAATCTTCGCTCGTTTTGACCGTCCGCTGGGAAGAACTGATGTATTTCGTGCCGCCGGCAGTTTTGACATAGGCGGAGAGGGTATATTCGGTATTCGGTTTAAGGCCGGAGACAACCGTCGTGAAACTGACTCCCGACCGTTCCAAAGCCTTGACCTCGACAACTTCCGGGCCTCCCTTCTGCGTATAAAGTATCCCTGCTTCCTCGGTCGGGTCGGGCGTAACGTCGATCGTGTAGAAAGCCCTGACCACCGCCGTGGTGCCGTTCGTCCGAACCTCGGTCCATGTAAATGTATACGGCCCTGCCGGATCTGTATCGTCACTGCAGCCTGCGAGGAACGCAAGCGGCAGCGCCAGCAGCAGAACGTATTTCCTGAAGAATCCCATTACATTAAAAATTTAACAAATCTAGGCATTAATATCTGAATTCCGACATGGGAACCACAGTTTTTTCCAGCCATACTTTATAGGGAAACGAAACGCAGGCCCTTTGTAGTATCTTTCGCCGGTTTCCGTTTTTTAATGTTTTTTTACTATTTTTGTGAAAACATTGACAATCATGAAAAAATTCCGCAACATCGTACTGATAGTCGGAGCGGCCGTAGTGGTCTTCGCTCTTCTTGTCAAATTCATCCCCGGATTCACCGTCTCCGATTTCGCATACGGATTCAGCTGGGGACTTGGCGGGACCCTGATAGTGGCCGGCCTCGTGATGTTGGCGAGCCCTCTCTACTGCCGCAAGGGCAAAGAGGAAAAACCCGCGGAACCGAAAAAATAATCACGCCGGCGTTTTCGTTACTGTTCCGGGACTGACTACAGTCTCCGGATATATTTGATATGGTACTGTCGATAATAAAAAGATTGCCTATAGCGGCTGCGCTGTTCGTCCTTTCGGGATGCGCATATAAATACACGACCACGTTCACCGTCAAGAATGCCTCGTCGCAGACCATAAGCGTCAGGGTATCGGAGCAGGGAGCGGACAACAACGGGACCATCGAGTTCACGCTGGAGCCGGGACGCCAGCGCAACATCTTCACAGACAGTGAAAAATGCCCTGAGAATTATGTGCCGATGGACAGTTACAGCGACTACACGCCGCTTCCTCCGGCGAACGACACCAAGGTGCTCGAAATACGGGTCGGCGGGCGCAAACTTTCGGATGACATCCGCCTGCGCGAGAACTGGTATTATTTCTCGACGGACTACATGGAGAAATACACCCTCAGCATCACCGACGAGATAATAGATTACTATCTGGGAACAGAATAGCCGCCTACGCTTTGCGTTCGCGGATGAAACCTATCCCGAAGGCCGTACTCACTGCCAATATATAGAAAACCGGCTTAATACGCAAAAGGGATGGTGAGATGGTGTGTAAATAATTATATTTCATATATTTATCGCATTTGAAAATATATGAACAAAAAACTGCTTTTATTGCGGATCGCGTGCCACAATTCATTACGGGGTTAAGCGTCAT